>JBGANP010000008.1:0-75605 GCA_044222255.1 Phycisphaerales bacterium | reverse complement strand
GATCGCGCCGCCGCCGCGTTGGACCTTGCCGGGCTGGATGCTGGCGGCGGCGGCGCGGACATTAGTGTTCTCTTCGGGGTTCCTACCCAGTCCGAGCTCAAGTCCATCCGTGCCCGCGCCACCGAAGCCCTCGATCTGGCCAAACGCGCCGATGCCGCCGCCGCGCTTGACGTGGCGCGGCTGGAGGCACAGCTTGTCGGCGGCCAGGCCCGCGCCGAGACCGTTGAGCAATCCCTGCATGTTCTCATTGACGTCGAACAGGCCCAGCGCATCCCGTATCTCAAGGCCCTCGCCACGCTCCTCCTCGGCGCCGCCTCCATCGAAGAGCCCGCCCGCGACACCGCCCAGAACGCCGCAAGGCTCCTCGGCGTCCTCCCGCCACCCAATCCGCCCACCGGGCCGCTCGCCGAATCGCGTGCCCTCTCGCTCGCCTCCGCGCTCATCCACGCCTCCATCGGCCTCGGCGATCGCGCGCCCGATGCCCTGAAGGCAGCAGCGGCGCAGCTCGACCCCATCGCCCGCACATACAAGCCCGGCGCTCCCGAATCCTCGGGTGCTGGCCTGAAGGCCCGGCTCGCCCTCATCCGCTCCGGAGCTTTGGTCCCCATCCGCCCCCGCGGCACAGACCCCGCCGTCGAACGCGAGCTCGACGCCCTGGAAACCGAATCCCGCGCCGCATCGTTCCTCGATCGTGCCGCCCGCGAGCCCGCCGGACGCAACCTGCTCATCTCCTCCGCCATCCGCGAGCTTCTCTCCATCGCCGAGGCCGCGCCGAGCGACAAGCCCGAGCTCAAGGAAGCCCTCCGCGTTCGCGCGTATGACAAGATCGCCGCCGCAATTCCAACATCCGTCCCGATCGAGCGGCTCCCCCCGGAAGCGGCCCTCGCCCGTGCCATCGCCCGCATCCGCGATTCCTCCACCGGCGCGGCCGACCCCGTCGCCCGCGACGACGCCGTCGCCATGCTCACCAAGCTCGCCGCCCGCGAAGACGCCTCCGCATCGCTTCGCGCTCAGGCCCGATGGGAGCGCGCCGTCATCATCGCCGCCGCCGCTGACCCTCTCGCGGAACTGGAAGCCCTCGCGCTCATCGTCCGCTCCGACGCGGAATCCGAGAAGGCCGTTCCCGCCGCGCGCCGCATCGCGGACCTCTTCGCCCGCCGCGATCCCGCCGCAACGGATTCTCTTGCCGCGCTCCCCGATCCCTGGCTCGCACGCCTCCCCGCTCTCCGCGAGGCCATCACGCTCCTGCTCCGTCGCGATTCCGCGCAACTTGACCGCTGGCGTCAGGACGGCGCGCGTTTTGTGATGCGTGAGTTGAACGCCGCGCCACCCCTCGATGCTCCTTCGCTCGATCGCGCTCTCGAACTTGCCGCGGCCGTCGCGACCTCCGGCCCCTCCCCTGCATCTTCCTCGATTGCCGACACACTCTGGCGCGTGCTTGATGCCCGTCGCGCCCCCGCCGTGGACGCGGCCACGCGCGACACGCCCTCCATCGCCAAACTCGAGTGGGAAAGGGTCATCCCACTCGCCACCCGCGCCCTCGCCTGGTCCCGCACGCACGATCCCGCGCGCGAGCCCGGATACACGCTTCTGCTCGGCGAAGCGCTCATCGGCTCTGGCAATCCCGAAGGCAAGTCGATGCTCACCGGCCTCGCCGGTGGCCCGATCGATCGCGCCGACGCCCCGCTCTGGCCTCGCTACAAGCTCGCCCTCGCCCGCGCGCAGCGAGCCGCCGCACAGCACGCCGAAGCCCTCGCGACCTTTCGCGAAGTCGCCGACCACTTCGAGGGCGCGCCCGGCTCTTCGCTGCGCGATCCCGCGTATTGGGCCGCGTGGAGCGAGATGATCGCCATCCAGCACTCACAAAACGAAGGCGGTGCACGCTCCCCCGACATCCGCGTCCAAATCAAACGCCTTGAACTCCTCGATCCCACCCTTGGCGGCCCACCATGGTCCGACCGTATCAAACAGGTTCGCACCGCGATCGGCGAATAGTGCCGTCGCATAGACCTGCTGCCCCATGTTCTGGCCGCTGCGGCCCCGGTTCGCCTCAGTTCACCGTTGATGTGCGGTACCAAGCGCCTTCTGACATTCCCCGTCTCTTCTCATACCCTCCCCCATGCCCCTCAGCAAAGACCAACTCCTCGCCGCCCTCGCCCCGACGCTTCCCCCCGGTGCGATCCAGAAACTCAACTACTGCGACGGCAACGCCAGCATCCGCATCGCGGGCAAAGGGCTGGCTCCCGCGCAGCGCGCCAAGATCAGCCAGCAGCTCACCGAAGCCACTCGCGCTGCCGTCACTCGGGCGGGCGAAACCTTCCACGACGCGCACATCGATTTCACCGAAGACGCGATTCCCGCCGCGGCACAACCCACAGGCCAATCCGCCAGCCATCGCCCGATCCCCGTTCCGCCATCCGCGCCGGGCGCTCCGCTCCTCCCCGATGTCAAGCACATCATCGCCGTCGGCGCGGGCAAGGGCGGCGTCGGCAAGTCCACCGTCGCCGTGAATCTCGCCATCGGCCTCGCTCGCAAGGGCCACTCCGTCGGCCTGATGGATGCCGACATCTACGGCCCCTCCTTCCCCACCATGCTCGGTCTGGGCGGCCTCGAAACTTCCGTCCGCGGTTCAACACTGGAGCCCTTCCTCGTCCACGGCGTCAAGGCCATGACCATCGGCAAGCTGGTCGATCCCGAGAAGCCCCTCATCTGGCGCGGCCCGATGGCCCACGGCGCGTTCAAGCAACTCGTCGAACAAACCGGCTGGGGCGAGCTCGACTACCTTATCATCGACCTCCCCCCCGGCACCGGCGACATCGCGCTGACTATGGCGCAAACGCTCAAGCTCACCGGCGCGGTCGTCGTCTGCACGCCGCAGAAGGTCGCGCAGGATGACGCCGTCCGCGCCGCCCGAATGTTCCAGCAGCTCAATATCGATGTCCTCGGCGTCGTCGAGAACATGTCATTCTTCATCGGTGATGACGGCAAGGAGTACGACATCTTCGGCAAGGGCGGCGCGCAACTCATGGCTCAGCGCCTCGGCGTCCCTTTCCTCGGCGCGATCCCCATCAACACCACCCTCCGCCAGAACTCCGACTCCGGCGACCCGATCGCCAACTTCACCGACACCTCGCCTCGCAACAAGCCCCTTGCCGACGCCCTGACGCGGCTGGTCACCAATGTCGAGAACCAGGCCGCCCTCGCCTCCATGCGAGCCGGCCACACGGCCCCGACGCTCTCGATCTCCTGATCCTGCCTACTCGCACGCTCTTCACGCAATCTTCCTCGCCGCGACCTGTGCGACGGGCTATACCACATCTCCACCCAAACACCGGAGCCCCAGATCATGGCCAAGAAGAAGACCGCCACCAAATCCGCCCCCAAGTCCTCTAAGAAAACATCCAAACCGACCGCCAAGCAGCCCGCCGCGCCCGCTTACCCCGGCAACCCCGAGCCCATCAACACCGGGAAGGGCCCAAGCGCCGAGCAAATCGGCAAGGAGCTCGTCGCCAACTTCAACGCCGGCAAGTGGCAGATCAACACCAAGCTCTGGTCCAAGGATCTCATCGGCATCGAGGGTGGCGGCATGCTCTGGAAGGGTCTCAAGAACGTCGAGCTCAAGAACACCTTCTGGTCCAAGGGCAACACCCCCGTTGGCGGCCACGCCGAAGGCCCCTACGTCGGCGCCACCGGCTTTTCCGTGAAGTTCCGCATGGACATCAAGGACAACTCCACCGGCCGCCGCACCATCATGGAGGAGATCGGCGTCTACACCGTCCTCAACGGCAAGATCATCCAGGAGGAGTTCATGTACGGCAGCATGACCCCCGCCGAGGCCGCCCACCCGGACGCTCTGGGTTCCTTGTAAACACCCCGTTTTCGGCGGAAAACAAGCCCAGAAAAATCTGTCGAGAAGCACGAACCCGCGTTCGTCCATCCTCGTAATACATACGAGAGCTACGCACACAACGACTTCTCATCCTCCCCTATGCAACCGCCCCCAAACATCTCCGGGGGCGGTTTGCTTTTTGGAATCCCCTTACTCGAACACACCCCCCATCCGCCGCCGCGCCATTGCTCCCAGCACCGCCGAGATCGCCTGCTGAATCGCCAGATCCAGATGATCGTTCACGATGAACGTGTCATACACGCCACACGTCTTCGCATCCGAGATCTCCCGCTGCGCTTCCGCGAACCGCCGCTGAATCTCCTCCTCGCCCTCGCGCTTCCGCGCCCGCAGCCGCTCCAGCAGCACGCCCTCGCTCGGCGGCTCCACGAACAGCCCGAACGCCTTGGGCATCTTCCCCTTCACCTTGATCGCCCCCACCACATCGATCTCCAGGATTACCAGCCGCCCGCGCTTGAGTTGCTCGTCCACCCACTTGCGCGGCGTGCCGTACTTTTTCCCGAACAGATTCACCCACTCCAGAAACTCCCCCTCGCGCACCATGCGGTCAAACTCCGCATCCTCCACGAAGTGGTAGTCCACACCCTCCACATCCGAAGGTCGCCGCTGGCGCGTCGTCGCGCTCACGCTGAACACCGCCCCGGGGATGCTCCTCTCCACAGCGCGCGTGATCGTCGTCTTCCCCACCCCCGACGGCCCGCTGATGATCAGCAGCATCCCGTCGTCGGTATCTGTCGGCAACCGCTTGCGTTCAAGGTCCGTCATGGCCCACAGTAGCACGTGCCGTTCGCGGCGGGTGGCACGGGCATCGTGATGCCCGTGATGTTGCAGCCATCACTCAACGATCTCCCCAACCGCCTCTTTCTATTCGCTACACTCCGCGCCCCTTGCCCCCCACCCTACCCACCCCCGACCCCTCCTTCATCCGCGCCTACGCCGGACGCTTCATCGTTCTCGAGGGCCCCGACGGCTCCGGCAAGTCCACACAGTTTCGCAAGCTCTCCGACCTCTGCAAGCAGCAGGGTGTCAAGCACTTCGAGGTCCGCGAGCCCGGCGGTACCCCTGTCGGCGAGCGCATTCGCCAGCACATCGTGCTCGCCAAGGCCGACGAAGGGCTCGAAATGTCCGTCCGCTGCGAGATGCTCCTCTACATGGCCTCTCGCGCCGAACTCGTCGAGAAGCGCATCCTCCCCGCCCTCCGCCGCGGCGAACTGGTCCTCGCCGATCGATACGTTGCCTCCACCCTCGCCTACCAGGGCGCCGCCGGCGGCCTCCCCATGTCCGACATCTCCGCGGCGGCACGCATCGCCACCCGCAACCTTCTCCCCGATCTCTACCTCATCTTCGACATCGACGAAATCTCCGCCGCTAAACGCCTTTCGCCTCTGCTGGATCGCATGGAAGCCAAGGGCGCCGCTTTCCACAAGAAAGTCCGCCAGGGATACCTTGACCAAGCGAAGCACGACCCCGCGAGATACGCCGTCGTCGATGCCAGCCAATCACAGGACAACGTCTGGGAACAGGTCCAGCGCGTCATGGCGGACAAAGCGAAGCACCTGACGCCGGTTCGTGCGCCGGGCTGACTCGTATCGCCATCGGCATTCCAACGGCTCGGCCATGCGCACTCGCATCTGACCCCACTCTCGGGTGTATCACCAACGCGGCCTCGCCGCGCTCCGTGAACATCCTCTACCCCAATATCCCCGCAGCACGCCTCCCCGCCATGCTCCGCACCGCCCTTGCCGGCGCGCTGATCGCCGCCGCATACGGCGCGATCCACGACCAAATCAGTTTCGCCATCTCCCCCGAGTACTTCATCCGAATGAAGTTCCACCAGTTCCACTGGGCGGACGTCGGCCTCCCTCCCCGCGCCTTCGCATCAGTCGTCGGCGTCCTCGCCACCTGGTGGGCGGGCCTCATCGCCGGCTGGGTGCTGGCGCGCATCGGCCTTGACCGCGTTCCTCCCGAATCGCGCGTCTCGCGGCAGCGCCGCGCCTTCGCCATCATCCTCATCTCCACCGCCATCACGGGCACGCTCGGCGCACTCATCGGCCTGCTTATGTCCCGCGGCGATCTCTCTGGGTGGGCTCCCTATCGCGACGCATACGTCTTGCGCGATGTCCCGGGCTTCGTCATCGTCGCGTGGCTGCACGCCTCCGGATATCTCGGGGCGTTTCTCGGCCTTGTGATCGCCGCATTCAAAGTTCGTCATGCGGCGGCAGCGCGTTAACGCCAATGCAGGTGCCGAGCGCGTTCACTACACTTCCCCAGTGCTCCCACTCCTGATCGCATCCCTTCTCCTCGCCGCCTTCCTCTGCGGCTCAATCCCCTGCGGATTCTTCATCGCCCGCGCAAGGGGCATTGACATCCGCACCAAGGGCTCCGGCAACATCGGGGCCACCAACGTCTGGCGCGTCTGCGGCCGCGGCCCCGGCCTTCTCTGCTTTCTCCTCGACTTCCTCAAAGGCCTCGCCCCCTCCCTCCTCGCCGGCGCACTGCTCAACAACATTATCCCAACGCGCCTCGCCACACTCACGGACACGGCTGCCGCCGCGGTCTGGCTCGCTGTCGCCCTGGCCGCCGTTTTGGGCCACATGTTCACGCCCTGGCTCGGCTTCAAGGGCGGCAAGGGCATCTCCACCGGCTTCGGCGCGCTCATTGGCGTCTACCCCGTCTTCACCCTCGCCGCAATCGTTGCGCTCGTTGCCTGGCTCCTCGCCCTTGCGATTACCCGCATGGTCGGCATCTCCAGCGTCCTCGCCGCCGCCGCGCTCACGATTGTCGTCGTCGGCTCCCATGTCGCCCCCCCGTCCCTCCACGCCGCTCTCGCGCACATTCCCATCTACCAGCGTGCCACCACCGTTCACGCCTGCTTTGCCGCCGCGCTCCTGCTCCTCATCATCTACAAGCACCGCGCCAACATCGCGCGAACACTCAAAGGCACCGAGCCGAAGGTCGGGCAGAAGAAGCCCGCCTGACTCCCACGCCCGGGATGAGCGAGTCCGCGAGCGAATCCCGCGGATACGTGCGTCCGGCCCTTCACCCCTTTCTCCCTTCCGATCCGTCCCATCCGTGTTCATCTGTGGCGGATCTTCTCTTCCCTCTTCTACCATCCCCACACATGTCCGCGGCCCCTTCACTCCCACTCTCCCTCCCCGCCAAGCTGCGCCTCGCCGCCGCCGACATCAAACTCGCCCACTCTGTCTTCGCACTCCCTTTCGCGCTCCTCGGCGCGTTCCTCGCTCGCATCTCGGATGCTCCCTGGTCCCGCTTCGGCGGCCAACTCGCTCTCATCATCGTCTGCATGGTCCTCGCCCGCACCTGGGCCATGCTCGTCAATCGCATCGCCGACATCAAGATCGACGCCGCCAACCCCCGCACCAAGCGCCGCATCCTCGCCAGCGGCCAACTCTCCGGCCGCGATGGCCGACGCATCGCCGGCGCCTGTGCCCTCGGCTTCATCGCCCTCACGTCGCTCTTCTACTTCCTTTTCGCCAATCCCTGGCCCCTCATCCTCAGCATCCCCGTCCTCATCTGGATCGCCTTCTACTCCTTCACCAAACGCTTCACCGCCCTCTGCCACATCTTCCTCGGCGGCGCGCTCGCCGCCAGCCCCATCGCCGCGGCCATCGCCATCAACCCCGCCGCGCTCTCCACCACACCCGCCATCTTCTTCATCGCGGGCATGGTCCTCCTCTGGGTCGCCGGCTTCGATGTCATCTACGCCCTGCAGGACATCGACTACGACCGCAGCGTCAAACTCCACTCCATCCCCGCGCAGCTGGGCTGGAAAAACGCCATCTGGATCAGCCGCCTCCTGCACCTCGGCGCGTTCGCGCTCCTCATCCTCGCCGCCCGCGCCGACCCCCGCTTCGGTCCCATCTTCCTCACCGCCGTCGCCCTCGTCGCCGTGCTCCTCATCACCGAACACACCATCCTCGCCCGACGCGGCAAAGCCGGACTCGACATGGCCTTCTTCACCATCAACGGAATCGTCTCCTGCCTCCTGGGCGCCTCCGGCATCCTCGATCTCACGCTCCTCTGACTCCTGTATCAGCGAACGGAAAGCCGAGCAAAGCGATGGCGGATGGGGTCCGTTCGCCCCACAAATCAACCCGGCATCTCAATTTTCATTATTTCCTGAAAATCCAGTTGCCCATGAACCCCGGGCAACGTATCTTGTCCTGATCCCAGTTCGAATTTGCTATTTGCTCATTCGCGAGTTGCTATTTTCCCCATGCCCCGCCTCACCCGCTCCAACCCCCCCGTCACCCAGCAGCAACTCACCGCCGCGCAGGAGCAGTTCGTCCAGGCGTGGGGCCAGATGGGTCCCTCCTGGGGCGTCAGCCGCACCATGGCCGAGGTCCACGCGCTCCTGTACATCACCGCCGCGCCCCTCAACACCGATGATGTCATGGACAAACTCCGCATCTCGCGCGGCAACGCTTCCATGTCGCTCCGCGCTCTCGTGGAGTGGGGCCTCATCGCCCGCATCCACCAGCGCGGCGACCGCAAGGAGTATTTCCAGGCCGACGCCGACGCATGGTCCATGGCCCGCGTCGTCATCCGCGAGCGCCTCCGCCGCGAAATCCTCCCCCTCCTCGCCTCCCTCTACGACATCCGCGACCAAACCGGCGAACACGCTGAAGCCGCCACTCGCATCGCCAAACCTGAATCAACTCCCGCGCCCGCCGACGCCGTCAAACTCCACAACGACCGCCTCGATGCCATGGTCTCGCTGATGCAAACCGTCGATCGCCTCGGCGAGCGCTTCGTCGGCTCCGAAGGCAAAGGCCTCAAGCTCGCCGCAACGCTTCTCTCCAAAGTCATCTGATATCCCCACTCCCTCAATGTCCGTCATCAACCGCCCCATCTCCTTCCACGCCACCGACGCCGAGCCTGCGCTCGCGCTCTCGATCCGATGGGAGATCGCGGCCACCGCCCTCCTCGCCTCCGCCCCCGCCGCGGCTCTCCTCAACGGCGAAGCCCCCCGCCTCCTCTCCGCCGCACTCATCGTTCACATTCGCTCGGGCGCGGCCCGCGCCGAACTCGCCCTCACGCTCACCCGCAACGAGCAACACACGATCCCCCTCACCGGCCTCATCCCCGCCGCCATCGCTCGCGATGCGGGCGACATCCACATCGACGCCGGCGACGCATTGCACCTCTCTCTCCGCACCGGTACGGGTGATCCCGAGATCCTCTACGCCCGTACATCCCTGCTCGGCTCCGCCCTCGCGCTCCCCGGCGGCGTCTACGACGCCCCCGCCCTCGCGACTGGCAGCTGACCGCTCAATTATCACCCCATCGCCCCCTCCCCCCGCGCGGACGTCACACTCCGCACGGTTTCTCTCCCCATTCCCACAACTCGCTCGCCGCGTCGCGCCCTGAATTGCACATTCTCTGCGGCGTCGTGCCGTGCTCGCTTGTGGTGAGACGACACGACGCCATAGGTGGATTCGGTGTTCCAGAAAGCCCTCGGACGGTTTGCCTCCCCGTCCGAGGGACTTTCGTTTTTGCTCCGTGGCATTGATATCCCGCTCCCGATTCCTCATACGCTGCGCCCGTGCCGCGCATCGCCCTCTTCACCGACACCCTCTCCGACATCAACGGCGTCGCCCGCTTTGTCACCGCGCTCGCCGCCCACGCGCACGAAATCCACATCCTCACGAGCACGCGCCGCCCCGTCCCCGCCGCGGCCAACATCCACAACATCCCGCCGCTCCTCGCCTGCCGCATGCCCGGCTATCCGGTCCTGGATCTCGCGATCCCCAACCATCGCGATCTCTCCGCCCGTGCCGCCGCGCTCCGCCCCGACGCCATCCACATCTCCACCCCCGGCCCCGTCGGTCTCGCCGGCCGCCGCTTCGCGCTGCGCCACAACCTCCCACTCATCGGCACCTATCACACGGACTTTCCCGCCTACATCGATCACCTCTTCGACGATGCCGCATTCACGCGCCTCTCCGCCGTGATCGTCCGTCGCTTCTACACCCCCTTCGATCGCGTCCTCGTCCGCAGCCCCGGCTTCGCCCCGCGCCTCGCCGAAGTCGGCATCACTTCCGATCGCATCGTCGCCCTGCAACCCGGCATCGACACCAACCACTTCCACCCCGGCCATCGCGACCCCGCACTCTGGCGCGCCTTTCCCACCATCCGCCCCGCCAGCATCAAGCTCCTCTACGTCGGCCGCATCAGCATCGAAAAAAACCTCCCGATGCTCGTGCGCATCTGGCCGCGTCTTCGCTCCGCGGCTCTCGCCCACCGCCTCGACACCCAACTCCTCATCGTCGGCGATGGTCCCTATCGCCCCCCGATGCAGCGCGAACTCGCCGCGCACGATGCCCACTTCCTCGGCTTCCGCCACGCCGCCGAACTCTCCGCCATCTACGCCTCCTCCGACCTCTTCCTCTTCCCCTCCACCACCGACACCCTCGGCCAGGCCGTCATGGAAGCCCAGTCCTCAGGTCTCCCGGCCATCGTCACCGATCAAGGCGGCCCACGCGAGATCATCGAGCACAACCGCACCGGCCTCGCGCTCGCCGCATCAGCCGACTGGTGCGCCGCCGCGCTCTCGCTCATCGAAGATGCCTCGCTCCGCGCCCGCATGTCCCTCGCCGCTCGCGAGCGCATCGCTCCGCTCACCATCGCCCGCAGCGTCGCGCACTTCCTCGAACTCCACGACGTCGCAAAAAACAAGCCGGGCCACGCTCTCGCACGCGGCCCGGCTCGTCGTTGATCTCTCTACACCTGCCGGTCAAGGAGGTGGTCCAGCGTACCAGTTTCCAAGCACGTCTGCCTTGGATCATCGTCCGCGTCGCCGCTTCCCCTCCACAAAGCACTCTTTCTACTACCCGCTTGCGGCCCCACAATTGGGGCATATTCAAGCGAGAACCCCACCTTCGGGTGGAGCAGCAACGCCCGCGCGACGATCTACCATCTCCACTTCTCCCCCTTCCACCCCGTTCGGGTCAGTGCTCCAGCAGCTCCGCCGCCATGCCCACTTCCGTTCCTCCAACTCCCTCCGACTGGTCTCCCGATTCCTGGCGGGCCAAGCTGCACTCTCAGCAAGTCCTCTACCCCGATCGCGTGGCCGTCGAAACCGCCGTCGCGCGCCTCCGCGTCCTCCCTCCCCTCGTCACCAGCTGGGAAATCGAACGCCTCAAATCCCAGATCGCCGAAGCCCAAGATGGCAAGCGCTTCCTCCTGCAAGGTGGCGACTGCGCTGAGCGGATCGAGGAGTGCCGCCCCGTGGCCATCACGAACAAGCTCAAGATCCTGATGCAGATGTCTCTCGTGCTCGTCTACGCCGGCAAGCGCCCGGTGATTCGCGTCGGCCGCTTCGCCGGCCAATACGCCAAGCCGCGCTCCAGCACGACGGAAACGCGCACCATCGATGGCGCGCAGATCACGCTTCCCTCCTACTACGGCGATCTCGTCAACGGCGCGCCATTCACCGAAGAAGCCCGCCGCCCCGACCCGCGCCGCATGCTCGATGGCTACACGCACGCCGCGATGACGCTGAACTTCGTCCGCGCCCTCATGGATGGCGGCTTCGCCGACATCCACCATCCCGAATACTGGGACCTCGGCTTCATGGGCCAGTCCGGTTTGCCCGCCGACCTCCGCGCCGAGTACCAGCGCATGACCGAGCGCCTCGCCGAGGGCCTGCGCTTCATGGAAGCCATCGGCGAGCGCAGCGTCGATCAGCTCACCAGCGCGGAGTTCTTCACCAGCCACGAAGGATTGAATCTCCTCTACGAGAGCGCGCAGACGCGACAGGTTCCCCGCCGCAAGGGTTGGTGGAATCTCAGCACCCATCTCCCCTGGGTCGGCGAGCGCACACGCGGCCTCGATGGCGCGCACATCGAGTACTTCCGCGGCATCCGCAACCCCATCGGCGTCAAGCTCGGCCCCAAGTCCAGCGCGGGCGAAGTCAGCGACCTTTTGCGAACCCTCAACCCCACGCACGAGAAGGGCAAGATCGTCCTCATCGTCCGCATGGGCGCGAAGCACGTCCGCGCCAAACTCCCCGAACTCATCGCCGCGCTGCAGAGCGACCCCGGCGCGGGACCCGTCCTCTGGTCCTGCGACCCCATGCACGGCAACGCGACAACCACAGCCAACGGCACCAAGACCCGCTCCTTCGCCGAGATCACCGATGAGCTCGAGGCGACGTGGGACATCCACCAGCAGATGGGCTCCCGCCTCGGCGGCGTCCATTTCGAGCTCACCGGCGACGATGTCACCGAATGCCTCGGCGGCGCACGCGGCCTCAACGAAGCCGACCTCGCCCGCAACTATCAAAGCCCCTGCGACCCGCGCCTGAACTACGAGCAAAGCCTGGAACTCGCCTTCCTGCTGGCGCGGAAGATGCAGCGGACCGAGGATCTGGCGAGCGGGAAATAGCCCGCGCAAGAAAAAACGCGGCGCCGGGCGATTGCGTTCGCCCGATCCCGCGTCATTTCCTGCGTATCAAACTCAGTCCCGAAATCACGCCACCGTAATCGTCTTATCCAGATACACATCCTGCACCGCGTGCAGCAGCGCGGCCCCTTCGTTCATCGGCTTCTGGAACGCCTTGCGTCCCGAGATCAGCCCCATGCCGCCAGCGCGCTTGTTCACGACGGCCGTCCACACCGCCTCGTGCAGATCCGTCGCGCCCTTGCTCTCACCGCCCGAGTTGATCAGCGGGATGCGCCCCATGTAGTTGTTGAGGATCTGGTAGCGGCAGAGGTCGATCGGGTGGCCGCCCTTGCCGGTTTCATCGCTGCCGCAGAGCTGCGTGTACACGCGCTTGTCCCACTTGCCGTAGGAGGAGCCGCCGGAGTTCAGCGCGGCGTACCCGCCGTTGTTGGTCGGAAGCTTCTGCTTGATGATGTCCGCCTTGATCGTCGCGCCCAGGTGATTGGCCTGGCCGGTGAGATCAGCAGAAGAGTGGTAATCAACGGATTTGCCATCCGCGCCCTTCACCTTGAAGGCGTTGTTGCGGGTGTAGCACCAGAGGACGGTGACCATGCCCAGTGCGTGCGCCTCTTCGAACATGTCGGAGACGTAGGCGATCTCCTCGCGCGAGGTCTCGGAACCGAAGTAGATCGTCGCGCCCACAGCGATGGCGCCCATCTCGTAGCACTGCCGCACGGAGCCGAAGTACGACTCCTTGAACATGTTCGGGTACGTCAGCATCTCGTTGTGGTTGAACTTCACGAGAAACGGAATCTTGTGCGCATACTTGCGGCTGACGGCGCCGAGCACGCCGATGGTCGAGGCCACCGCGTTGCAGCCGCCCTCGATCGCGAGCTTGACGATGTTCTCCGGATCAAAGAACTCCGGATTCGGCGCGAAGCTCGCGCCTGCGGAGTGCTCGATGCCCTGATCAACGGGGAGAATGCTGACGTAGCCAGTGCCGCCCAGACGCCCGTGGTTCAGAATCGTCTGGAAGTTGCGGAGCACCACCGGGGAGCGATCCGTCTGGGAGAAGGAACGATCGATGAAATCCGGCCCTGGGAGGTGGAGCTTGGACTTGGAGATGGTTTTGGACTCGTAGCCAAGCAGGGACTGGGCTTCGGGGCCGAGGATGTTGGCGACGTTGATGGTTGGGGCGGGCATGGAAAACTCCGAATTGGTGTGCCCGCGGCCGACAAATGGCGGCCGCGCGGGATGGCCAAGATGGTACGCTACATGTGGGTGAGGGCAGGCGGGCGTCATGAGGCGCGGAGGGATGGAAGTGCCGAAGATGGGACGCATCAGGGGATGGCGGGCTGGAGCGTGTGCCTCGGGCGTGGCGTGGGTGGTCGTATCGATCGCGGGGGCTCAGACGGGCGGCGCGGGGAGCGGAGGGGTCGGGGCCATCAAGCTGGACACGGCCTTGCAGCCGAGCATTCTGATCGTGGCGTCGTATGACCGGACGGCCACGAGCACGCGAGCGCAGGAGAACGCGATCCGCGCGGTGCTGGATGAGTATCTGCCGCGGGCGCGGGTGCGCACGGAATATCTCTCGCCCTTACGGAAGGAGCCGGATGATCCCGGGCCGGAGCTGCTGGCCTCGCTCACGCAATCGCTGCGGTTGAAGGTGGGGAGCGAGCGGTACGACCTGGTGATGGCGGTCGACACGCTGGCGATGGCCGCGCTTTCGGGGCCGGGTCGGGATCTGGTGGGCGATCGGCCGGTGGTGTTCAGCGGTTTGACGTGGGACGAAAAGCGGATCGCGGATGCGCACCTGAACGCGACGGGCGTGCTGGAGCGGATCGATGGTGGCGGGACGGTGGAGCTGATCCGGCAGTTGCGGCCGCGGACGCGCACGTTGCTGGCGATGTCGTACGGGATGGCGCTGGCGGATCAGCATCGGCGCGAGGTGGATGAGCAGCTCAAGGCGATGGGGGAACATCCGGAGGTACGATGGGCCAAGGCCCGCACGCTGGAGGAACTGCGGAAAGAGGTCGGCGGGTTGGAGCCGGATTCCGCGGTGCTGTACATCGCGTTTCGAGAAGTGACGCCGGATGTGCCGGGACCGGAGGCGTTCCGAATGGAATGGCCGGTGCCGGCCTTTGGCGTGTACGAGAGCAATCTCAGGCCGAATCTGGTGGGCGGGCGTGTAGTGAGCCCGACGAACGAGGGCCGCGCGGCGGGCGAGATCGCGATTCGCGTGCTGCACGGTGAGTCGCCCGGATCGATCCGGCCGGTGGTCAACAAGTCGGTGACAGTGCTGAACGGGCCGGAGATGAAGCGATGGGGAATCGCGGCGCCGGCGGGCGCCGTGGTGCTGAGTCCGGTACCGCCGTGGTATGCGCCGATTCGGGAGCACTGGGGCTGGGTCGTCGCGGCGTGCGCGGTGCAGCTTGGGGTGATCGGGCTGCTGGTGGTGAATCGCGTGCAGCGCCGGCGCGCCGAGCGGGAGTTGCAGGCGAGTCAGGAGCGGTATGAGCTGGCGATCAAGGGAACCGACGACGGGATCTGGGACTGGGACATTCCGTCGGGGCGGATCTTCTGGTCCTCGCGGCTGGAGGAGCTGCTGGGGTTTGGGCCGCACGAGATCCAGCCGGACATCGTGACATGGGCCGAGCGGCTGCACGAGGACGACCGGGAGCGGACGCAGGCGGTTCTGGCGGCGCATCTGGAGAAGAACGAGCTGTACGACGTGGACTATCGGCTGCGGCTGAAAGACGGGACGTATCGGTGGTTTCGGGCGCGTGGGCGGGCGATCCGGGATGCGGGGGGCAAGGCGGTCCGGATGTCGGGGTCGCTGACGGATGTGCAGGAGCGCGTGGCGGCGCAGGCGGCGCTGGCGGAGAGCGAGGCGAGGTATCGACGGATCGTGGAGACGGCGCGCGAGGGGATCTGGGTGGTGGACACGGCGTGGCGCACGACGTTTGTGAACGCGGCGATGGCGGAGATGCTCGGATACCCGGCCGAGGAGATGCTGGGGCGGCACCTCATGGACTTCATGGACGAGCGGGGCAGGGAGGACTGCAAGCGGAACATGGAGCGGCGGGAGCAGGGGATCGCGGAGCAGCACGATTTCTGCTTTCGTCGCAAGGATGGGAGCGAACTGCGGGCGCTACTCTCGACCAACGCGATCACGGACGAGCGCGGGGTGTTCAGCGGCGCGCTGGCGATGGTGACGGACATGACGGAGCGCCGACGGGCGGAGGCGGAAGCGCGGGCGGCGGCGGTGATGTTCCGCTCGACGTTCGAGCATGCCGCGGTGGGCATGTCCAACGTCACGACGGACGGGCGCTGGGTGATGATGAACGACCGGCTGTGCGCGATGCTGGGCTACACGCGCGAGGAGCTGCTCTCCAAGACGTTCGTGAACGTGACGCATCCGGATGACGTGGAACCAAACCGGCGGCTGTTCGAGGCGTCGATCGCGGGGGCGGGCGACACGTACTCGCTGGAAAAGCGCTACATCCGCAAGGATGGCGGCGTGATCTGGGGAATGGTGACGGCGGCGCTGGTGCGGGACGAGCGCGGGAAACCGTCGTATTTCATCAGCGTGGTGCAGGACATCACCAACCGGAAGCGCGCTGAGGCGGAGCTGGCGGAGAGCCGGCGCGTGCTTGAGCAGGCGCAGGTGGTGGGGCGGATCGGCAGCTGGGCGTGGGAGCTAGGCGGTGGCCGACGGCTGGAATGGTCGGAGGAGGTGTACCGGATCTTCGGACTGGAGCGGGCGGAGTTCGGCGGCAGAGTGGAGTCGTTCGAGCGGTGCGTGCATCCGGAGGATCTGGGGCGTGTGCATGCCGCGAGCACGGCGGCGATCGCGGGCGGGCCGGCGTACAGCGTTGATCATCGGATCGTGCGGCCCGATGGCGAGGTGCGCTGGGTGCACCAGGAGGCGGAGGTTGAGCGCGACGGGGCGGGGCGGCCGGTACGGATGATCGGGGTGGTGCAGGACATTACGGAGCGTGCGGAGGCGCAGCGGCTGAACGAGGGGCAGCGGCGCGTGTTGGAGATCATCGCGTCGGGCGCGCCGCTGGAGAAGACGATCGGGGCGATCGTGGGGATGATCCAGGAGCAGGCGGCGCCGGCAATGGCGTCGGTGTTGCGCCTGGATGAGGAACGGAAGATGCGGACGGTGGCCGCGCCGCTGCTGCCGGCGGCGTACAGCACTGCGATCGACGGGATCGCGATCGGATCGGGCGTGGGGAGTTGCGGGACGGCGATGCAGGAGAAGCGTCGGGTGGTGGTGACGGAAATCGAGACGGACCCGCTGTGGACACCGTACAAGGGGCTCGCGCTGGAGCATGGACTGCGGGCATGCTGGTCGGAGCCGATCGTGGCCGGTGATGGGAGCGTGCTGGGCTCGTTGGCGATGTATTTCAAGGAGGCGCGCCGGCCGACGGAACGTGACATCGGCGTGATCACGACGGCGGCGCATCTGGCGGGGATCGCGATGGAGCGATCGCGGACGGAGGAGGCGCGGGAGCGGAGCGAGGCGACGAATCGCGCGCTGCTGGCGGCGAACCCGGACATGATGTTCCGGATGGATCGGGCGGGTCGGTACGTGGGGTATCACGCGCCGGACCCGACGCGGCTGGCCGTGCCGCCGGCGGAGTTCATGGGGCGACTGATGGAGGATGTGCTGCCGACGGAGCGGGCGCGTGAGTGCCGGAAGCATCTGGAGGCGTTGTTCACCACCGGTGCCTCGCAGATGTACGAGTACGAGGTGCAGCGCAGCGAGGGCGCGCGGGGATGGTGGGAGGTCCGGATGGTGCAGGGGCGGGAGGGAGAAGTGCTGCTGCTGCTGCGCGATGTGACGGATCGGGTGCGCGCGGAGCGACGGGTTCGGGAGAGCGAGGAGCGGCTGCGGCTGCTGGTCGAGAACACGCCACTGGGCGTCGTGTACTGGGATCCGGAGTTTCGGGTGACGGAGTGGAACGCGGCGGCGAAGAAGATGTTCGGTTACAGCGAAGAGGAGGCGCGGGGGAAGCACGCGACGTTCATCGTTCCAGAGCCGGCGCGCCGGTATGTGAATGATCTGCTGCGCGGGCTGATGGCCAATACGGGCGGATTCAGAGGATCCAACCAGAATGTGCGTAAGGATGGCACGCTGCTGTACTGCGAGTGGTACAACTGCCCGCTTGTGGACGCCTCGGGCAAGGTGATCGGCATCGCGAGCGTCGTGGAGGACGTGACCGAGCGCAAGCTGACGCAGCAGCGGCAGGATTTCATGATGGCCGAGCTGGACCATCGGGTGAAGAACAACCTGGCGGCGGTGATCTCGCTGGCGGAGCAGACGGGGCGCGGCTCGACGGACTACAAGGAGTTTCTGGACAAGTTCATGGGGCGCGTGCGGGCGATGTCGCGGATGCACAGCGTGCTGGCGCGATCGCGCTGGCAGGGGGCGGATCTGCGGACGCTGGTGACGCAGACGCTGGAGGCGTTTGGCTCGGGCTCATCGGGGAAGACGAGCGTGGGCGGAGAGAGCGTGATGCTCGGCCCGCGGGCGGCGCAGGCGATGGCGATGGCGCTCAACGAGTTGGCGACCAACGCGACCAAGTACGGCGCGCTCTCGACGGCGGCGGGTACTGTCTCGGTGGTGTGGACGGTGGCGCAGGAGGGCGGGGAGCGCCGGCTGAGCATGCGCTGGGAGGAGCGGGGCGGGCCGGCGGTGAGCATGCCCAAGCGACGCGGGTTTGGAACCCAGCTCATCGAGGGGACGATCGCGTATGAGCTTCGCGGCACGGTTCGGACGGAGTTTCCCGCGACGGGGGTTGTTTGCACGATGGTCGTACCGCTGGTCGAGGAAATCGGGCCGGTGGCGGAGGAGCCGGAACGGACGCCCGGGCTCTCACCCTGAATGGGGGCGATTTGAGAATCACCTTGACGCGCCGGCGGCGGTGTGGGATATTGCTCGGGCCTCCATGATCGCGGCGCTGTTTCCGCAGCTGCGTCATTTTCCCGACATTCTGTTTATCACCATCGAGCAAGGCCATGGTGGATCACCCGGAACCAAAGCTGGCGGGTAAGCGCGTTCTCGTTGTCGAGGACTCGTATCTGGTGGCCTCGTCGATCGCGCACATGCTCGAAGACATGGGATGCCGCGTGGTGGGGCCGTATGCGACGGTGTCGGACGCGATGGCCGCGGTGGACCGGGGCTCGTTTGACGCGGGCGTGCTGGATGTGAATCTCGGAAAAGAGTCCAGTGAGCCGGTGGCGGCGGGGCTGATGCAGCGCGGCGTGCCGTTCTTCTTCGTGACGGGGTATCTCAGTCCGGCGATGACGAACCCGAAGTTCGCGAGCTTCGCGCGGGTGCACAAGCCGCTGACGGAGGCGATGCTGGCCGATGCGCTGGTCGCGAGTCTTGAGGGGGAGTAAGCGGTGCGCGTTGCACATGACGCTGGGAGCGCAGACTGCTTCATCTGTCTCACCCGAAGGGACAAGAAGAACCGAGGCCTTCGCCTTGACCAATCGCGTCGTTGGAGCCAGAGGCAGGCACATTGTCCGGAAGCGGGTGAGAGTGATGATGCTGAACGGGAACGGTTTGGTACGGAGCCAGCGTCTACGAGTACATGCGATATGGAGGGAGATATGGGTAATCTGTGCGGCGCAGGGCTGGGTAGGGGTGGCCGATAGGGGTTGAAACGCGGATGAAACGTAATTGTTTGTGGGGAAGGTGCTTGCACTCCCGGAAAGATGTGGTCTACTGTGTGCGATCGAAGTGCCGCGCGGGCTGAAGCGTGGCGGGTTCCGGCGACGGGGAAGCGGGAGACGGCCGGGCAGGGTCATTCAGGAGAAGATGAGAGACGTTGGCGGCTTCACGCGAGAGCGTGAGGGACGCGATTTCTCGTTGGTTTTCGCGGTATTTGTGCCGCGTTCTCGCGATGGTCCTGCGCTCGAAAGAGAGTGGGAAAACAGCGAGCGGGTGTGGAGTGGTGGAGGCGAGTGAGAGACGGAAACTGGTCTGGCGTGGAAGCACGCCCGGCGCGGATTCTCTCTCGCGGTGCCGGTCAATCGCCGCGACAAATTAGGAAGCCGGTCCTTGTCGGACCGGGCGCGTGCAGGGAGCACGCGGAGCGCGATCGCCATGGGGCGGATGTGCTCGGAGAAGAAGGGCGCAAGCCCCCGGCGCGGTGGTTGCGCGCTGGCCCAAGGGGGCGAGGTCGGAAAAGCGGCACATACACACTCAGAGCGGTTGGGAGAAGCTTCCAATGGTCAGCACAATGAAGATGGGCGTATTTGCGGTGGTGGCAGCGGCGGGCATCGCCGGTGCGAGCACGAACGCGAACGCACAGTTCACGTTCACGAACTTCAATGACGTCAGCGGGCTCACGCTCAATGGCGTGGCGACGCAGAGCACGGGACTTGGCGGGGAGCAGATGACGCTCTCGATCACGCCGCCGGTGCGGGCGTCGGCCGGATCCTTCTATCACAGCACGGCGCAGCGCGTGGACCTCGGGTTCACAACGGACTTCCACTTCCGCGTCCGCGATCGTGCGGGCACGGGCTCGGACGGATTCACGTTCATCGTGCAGGGCCAGGGTGCGAGCGCTCTGGGCGGCACGGGCGGGGCGATCGGATTCGGGACGAATCTGGCCTTTCCGGTGACTCCGACGAACACCGGCATCAGCAACTCGCTGGCGGTGGTCTTCGACACCTGGGACAACAGCGCCAACTGGCCGACGGTTCCCGGCGCGAACGTGATCACGGTGCAGAGCTCGCACCTTGGCGCGGGCTCGCCGAACACCCCCTCGAGCATTGACTCGCTCGGCGGCGTGGCGGTTTCGGGCGCGTTCAACGACGGCGCGACGCACCTTGTCCGCGTGATCTACACGCCGGGCTCGATGGCGATCTATTACGACAACCTCGCGACTCCGGCTCTGACGGTGCCGGTCAATCTGACCAACACGCTCAACCTCATCGGCGGCGAGAACGCGTTCGTGGGCTTCACGGCCGGCACGGGCGCGCTGATCAACGTCGAGCGGCACGAGATTCGTGATTGGTCCTTCGGCAGTGTCGTTCCCGCGCCCGGCGCGGCGGCCCTGCTGGGCCTGGGCGGTCTGGCGGCCGCCCGTCGCCGCCGCATGATGCGCTGAGGAACAAACCCCCGCTGGCGGAGAACGCACGCGTCGCAAGACGCGAGCAAACCAGACGAAGGCACCAACGCCGACCCAAAAGGTCGGCGTTGTGCGTTTTGCTTTGAGGCGTGCGTGGGCGGCGGCCGGGCTGGATGGCGAGGTTGCTGATAGGGAGGAGGTCGGGTGGGCTGTGGGCGGCGGGAGTTGGAGACGGTCGGGAATGGCGTGAACTGGCCGGGGAAGGCCTATCTGGACATGAAACCCGCGGGAGGCGGGGGAATGTTCCGGCAGAGCGCTTGCGTGAGGATGGGGGTTTGATACAGTCCGAAAAGAGTCGCAGAGAGAGATTCTGCGTGAATCTGGAGATGCAGTGCGGCGGATGACGCCCGGTAAGCGACTTGGGTCGTGCCGGAGTCTGGCCGCGTGGCTGTGTGCATGTTCTAGTTTCGGCTCAACCGTCGCGATCGGTGCCGCAAGAGGCGGCGAGTGCGAACGGGCGAGCGGGAGGAGATATCGGTGAGCCGGGCGGCGTATGCCCGGTGAGCCGGCCGCGGAGCTCCGACGGGGCACCCTCGGCGAGAGTATGAACGATTAAGCACCACAAGACTGGAGATACACCATGAAGACGCTCGCTCAAGTTCGTAACGCTGTGATGGCCCTGACCGTTGTCGCCGGAGCCGGAAGCTCGGCCCTCGCCGACTTCAACTACTCCGACTTCTCTTCCGTGACGGGGCTCAACCTCGTCGGCGTGGCGAAGCAGGACGCGAACCGCATCCTGGTGACCCCCTCGATCGGCGGCAGCGCGGGCGCTGTGTGGGCCGCGATGAAGCAGGATGTGTCGATCGGATTCGACACGACGATGACGATCCACATCGAGAACAAGAACGGCGCGGGCGCCGACGGCATGGCGCTGGTGATCCAGAACGCGGCACCGACGCCGCTGGGCGGCACGGGCGGCGGCATCGGATATGCCCGCAACTTGATGTTCAATCAGCCGGGCATCACGAACTCGTTCGCGGTGGCGGTGGACATGTGGAACAACAATCCTCAGTGGAATGAGCCGGGCGACAATCACCTGACGTTCCAGTCCAATGGTCTCCTCGAGAACACTCCGGACATGTCGGCCTCGATCGCCAACGCGGGCATCTCCGATCTCTCGGACGGCTCGAATCACACGATCCGCGTGGTGTACAGCAGCGGGATCATGTCGGTGTATCTGGATGGTTCGCTGAACCCCGCGCTGAGCGCCTCGGTGAATCTCTCCACGCTGCTCGCGCTGGACAACGGGACGGCGTGGGTCGGCGTGACGAGCGCCACGGGCGGTCTCGCGAACGCCCAGGCACATGTGCTGGACTCGTGGCAGTGGAACAGCGTGATCCCCGCTCCGGGCACGGCTGGGCTGATGGCGATGGGCGGTCTGCTGGCGATTCGCCGCAAGCGGTGAGGTGGAAAGCGCTCGGCATTGGGCACGAGACACCAGAAATGCAGAATCAGAACCCCGGGCGCGTGCCCGGGGTTTTTCGTTTGGGTTTAGAAGCAGCCCTGGTTGAACCAGAGGTTGAGGAAATCGAAGATGTCCTCGACGCGGGTGGGGAGAGAGCCGTCGCCGCCGATGCGGGTGTAGGGAGAGCCGGCGAACCAGGCGTTCAGAAAATCGAAGATGTCCTGGGTCTCGATGATGTTGTTGTGGTTGAAGTCGGCGTAGCAGCAGGGGAATGTCGCGCTGGCGGCAGGGTTGCAGTTCGTGACGGCGTTGACGAACCTGGTATAGACGGTAGAAGTAGCGACGGCGGCGCAGGAGAGGGGCGTGTAGAGCGTGGTGGTGCAGGTGGTGCCGCGGCAGCAGACGCCGGTGGCGTTGACGACGAGGTTGAAGTTGCCGGTCGCGCCGTTGAAGCCGGCGACGCGGATGTAGTAGTTCTGGCCGGAGATGAGCAGGGCGGTGGGAAGGCGGGAGACGCGGGAGAAGAAGGGGGTGTTGCAGAGAAGGCCGGAGTCGTCGTTGCAGAAGATGCGGTTGGACTCGGTGGCGGGGCAGCCGGAGTGGACACCGAGGGTGGTGTCGAAGTCGGAGCCGCAGAGGGAGACTTCGTAGATGGTGGTGACGGAGGGCGTGAAGATGAAGAAGACGTCCACGCCGTCGGAGCCGTTGTTGGTGCCGCAGGCGGCGAGGGTGAGGGACGCGCTGGTGGAAGCGGTGGTGGTGGAACCGAAGACGGGAGTGGCGGCGAAGATGCGGGTGGCATTGGCGCACTCGTCGTTGCTCAGGATGCAGATGCCGACGGTGCAGGAGGAGCCGACGCCGAGGAAGGTGCGGCCGTTATCACAGGCGGCGGATTGCAGGATGGTGCAGAAGCTGTTGGTGTAGTTGCAGCACGCGCCGGTCGGTGCGGCGATGCAGTTGCCGACGGCGCAGGTGGTGCCGACGCCGAGGTAGGTTTGGCCGCCGGGGCAAGAGCCGGTGGTGGAGATGGCGCACGCGCCGGAGAGGGAATCGCAGCACGCGCCGGTGATGACGGCGGAAAGGAGGATGCGGAAAGGGCCGCCCGCGGGAGTGCCCGCGCTGGAGACGCGGATGAAGTACGGTGTGCCGCCGGTGAGCGTGACGGACTCGATGACGGCGGCGTCGGGGTGGCCGGTGCCGGGGCCAGGGCCGGTCTCGCCGCCGGGGCAGGCGAGGCGATCGCAGGCGGACGCGACCGAGGTGAACGCGGCGGTGCCGGGGCAGCCGTTCACGGTGAAGACGGCGAGATCGGTGTCGATCGGCGAGCCGCAGGTGGAGATGCGGAAGAGGCCGGTGGCAGCGGGCGTAAAGGAATACCAGACCGACTTCACGGGCGAGATGGTGTTGCCGGTGCAAGTGACGTTCGGGCCATCAGCAAGCGAGGTCGCGTCTGCGTTGGTCGAATCAACCGCGAGGCCGAGGGAGAGCGGTGCGGCGGTACAGGGGGAATCGTTCGGGGCGACGGTGGTGAAGCCGAAGCGGACCTGAAGCGGCGGGGCGAGGAGTTGCGATGCGCTGCGGCGGACGATGAGGATTTTGTAGGAGCTGCCGGCGACGACGGAGACGGCCGCGGCGTTGTCGGCGGCGCAGAGAACGTTGTTTGTGGGGCCGCAGGTGTTCTGGAAGACGCCGACGGCGGCATCCTGCGCGGAGAGCTGATCGATGCGGAGCACGCCGGGGACTGCTGGCACGAAGGTGTACCAGACGCCCTTGTCGCCTTGCGAGCTGATGGTGCAGGTGCCGGGATCGACATCGGGCTGCGCGCCGTCGTTGTTGACGGTGAAAGTGAGTGGGAGGCCGGTGCTGGGGACGCCGACGGCGTTTGCACAGTCGTCATTCGGAGGACGGATGAGGATGGTGAGCTTGCCGGTGCCGCGCTCGGAGATGAGGGAGGCGGTGGAGGTGAGGTCGAGGATGTACGAGCCGGGCGGGAGATTGAAGGGCGCGAGGTTGACGGTGGTGCGATATTGCCCGCCGCCGATGGGGCTGAGCGGAACCTCGAACGCGCCGCCGATGGGGCCGAGGTTGATGAACGCGCTGGTGGTCGTGCCGGCGCAGGAGCTGGTGGAGCCGGTGGCGGTGATGGTGATGGTCTCGCCGGGATACGCGGCGATGAAAGGCGACGTGGGCGAGATGCTCACATCGATGGCGGAGTTGGCGGGTGAGCTGGTGTTGCGCGGCGCGGGTGTGGCGAGGGCAAAGGTGTCGAAGGATGAGCCGATGTCGGCTTTTCCGCCGCACTTGCGGAAGAGGGCGGTGGTGAGCGTGGGGACGGGAGCGTTGTTGAAGGTCGGCGTGGCGGTGGAGCAGGGGGTGCGCTGGTCGGCATCGCCCCAACCGACGAGATCGACGATGTCTTCGGGAAAGGGGCAGGCGGGGCGGCCGGAGATGGTGAGGGAGTCGAGAACGAGCGCGACCTTGCCGCCGTCCTGGGGCATGGTGACGTTGAAGGGGCCGGCGTCGGGTGTGGGCAGAGGCGTGCCGGTGAAGTTATTGCCCATCTGGACGAGGTAGTAGCCGCGGGGGCCGATGATGCCGGAGAGGGCGACCTTCTGCCAGATGGAGTTGACGGGGTTGGCGACTTGGAGGGTCCAGCCGGTGAGGGAGACGGCGGTGGTGCCGCCGTTGTAGAGCTCGACGTACGTGGCGCGGGGCTGGGTGCCTAGGAGGCCGCCGTAGGGGAAGATCTGCGAGATGCGCACCGGGGGCGCTTGAACGATGGGAGTTTGGGCAAATGAGGTTGTGGACACCCCGAAAATGGCGGCAACTTGGGCAAGCAGCCCTGCGATGAGGGCGGTACAAGCACGGCGTGTCGGGAGAGCGCAACGCATAACAGATTTGCTCGTGTGAGGACGGGATTTGGGGAAGGCAGAAGGGACGCCGCAGCGGCCGTGGGGCGGGGTCCGGTAACGATGCTAACAGGATGGCAGATAACCACTTGCGAGGCAAGAGGATTCTGGTGGGAATTGGGCGAATTGGGGGAGGGGCTGGCGGTGATTTGCGAGCGGGCGGCGAATAGTGGCCGCGGGGTAGGGCTGGGGTGGTGAAGAGCGGAATCGGGGGCAGACTGGGGCATCTGCGGAGCGAGAGGGAAGGAGGGCATCTCTGTGCGCTTACGCGGCTTGCCACTGGCTTCGATGATCCTTGCCTGTGCGGCCTGCGCTGTATTGGGCGTGGCGGATGCGAGCGCGGATGTCGATCCCAATAGCGGGATTGATCTGGTGCGGATTGGCTGGGTTGGAAACGCGCCGTGGATGGGCAATGGTCAGTTTGGCGACGAGGCCATCGGGCGCGGGTCGGTGGGATACGAGTACAGCATGGGGCGGCTGGAGGTGACGACTGCCCAATGGGCAGAGTTCTTCAACGCGGCGTACGACCGCACCGTTCCGCTCAACTCTCCGTTCTTGCACGCTCCGACGGTGTGGGGTGCTGTTTCGACGGCGCCCACAAACTCCGGCGGGTTTCGATGGAGCGTGCCCGCGGGCAACGAGAGTCGGCCTGTTGGAGGAATCTCATGGCGTACTGCCGCCATGTACTGCAACTGGCTGAACAACAACAAGAGTTCCGATGTGCAGGCGTTCATGAACGGTGCGTACGACGTGAGCACGTTTTCCGACCTGGGCACGGGCTTCTCGGATCAGCTCACGCACAATGCGGGCGCGCGATACTGGATTCCGACCTGGGACGAGTACATCAAGGCGGCGCACTTTGATCCGAACCGGAACGGCCCGGGACAGGCGGGGTACTGGGTGGGCAACTACACGCTCACGCACTTCGGTGGTTCCCGCTCCGCCTGGCACGGGAGAGGCCAACTACGGGGTCAGGTCGCCGACTATTCCGCTCGAGGCATATCCGGCGGTGCAAGTGGCGATTGCTGGATTTGGCGGGAGGGATGTCGGAATGGACGGAGGGAACAATCGGCACAAATTTCCTTCGACGCATAGAGGGAAGTGCTTGAGCGACTCTTCTAGTTCGTTTGCGTACGACGCGATCTATAACTCATTTCAAGGAACGCGGCCCGCGGGCCGGGAGCAGGGCTACGGTTTCCGCATCGCATCATCTGTCCCCGCGCCAGCGACGAGTGGCTTGCTTGCCGTTGTGTTGAGCGTGTCTAATACGCGGCGACGAAAAGCGGCTGGCGAATCTCGTCTTCTCTGATCAAGTTGCTGACGCATACCGGACGTTAAGCAAAGACGCTCGGGCCGCGGCGGCCAGAACATGGGATTGTCGGCCCATGCCACGGCAGATCGCGCGGGCGTTCGCGTACGAGCGTCTCGAAGGTACCGAGAGTTCGGGGGCTTCGGGTTGCAGGCCGGAGAGGGGCTGGAGTTTTTCGTAGCGGCCATCAGCGCGGAGTTCCCATGCGCCGCGGCGGTCGGTGTTCATGACCTGCAGGATGTGCAGGGCTTTCCTGGCGGCGGCGAGGCAGGGACGGGCGTGCCGGACTCGACGCGGTTGCAGAGGTTGCGGTGCATCCAGTCGGCGCTCGCGATGAACCAGTCGCCCTCAAGCGGATCGGCCTTGCCCGCGCCGAAGTGGAAGATGCGGGAGTGTTCGAGGAAGCGGCCCAGGACGGAGATGATGCGGATGTTCTCGGAGAGGCCGGGGACGCCGGGGCGGAGGCAGCAGAATCCGCGGACGAACAGGGTGATCTACACCGGCGTTGACGGCGTAGAGGGCCTCGGCGACCTCGGAATCGGCGAAGGCGTTCATTTTGGCGACGATTCGGCCGCCGACGGGGGATTCGCCCTTGCGGAAGGATTCGGCGAGAGCGGTCTCGCGGGCGATGAGCGCGAGGACGCGCTTCTTCATGTTGATGGGGGCGACGAGGATGGTTTCGTAGGTGTCGAGCCGCGAGCGGCCGGTGAGGAAGTTGAAGAGCTCGGTGACATCGTCGCAGATGTTCGGGTCGCAGGTGAAGAGGCCCAGATCGGTGTAGAGCTGGGCGGTGCGCGGGTGGTAGTTGCCGGTGCCGAGGTGGACGTAGTTCGGAGGGCGCCCTCTTCGCGGCGGACGACCATGGCGGCCTTGCAGTGGGTCTTGTAGCCGAGGACGCCGTAGGCGACGTGGGCTCCGGCTTTTTCCAGCGCGTGGGCGATGCGGACGTTGGCCTGCTCATCGAAGCGGGCGCGCGGCTCGACGAGGACGGCGACCTGCTTGCCCTGCTCGCCGGCGCGGATGAGCGACTGCACGAAGGGGGAATCGCGGCTGGTGCGGTAGATCGTCTGCTTGATGGCGAGGACATCGGGATCGCGGGCGGCTTCCTGGATGAAGCGCGCGGAGTGCTCGAAGGACTCGAAGGGGTGGTGGACGAGGATGTCGCCTTGGCGGATGGCCTCGAAGATGCTCTGCTTCTTCGCGCTGAGGCGCGCGGGCATGACGGGCGTCCACTTGCGCCACTTCAGCTCGGGGCGATCCAGATCGGCGATCTCGAAGAGGGTGGTGTAGTCCAGGAGGGCGGCCGCGCCGCCGCCCATGGGGCTGCCGGAACGCTCGTCGGTATCCGCGGCGGAGAGTTCGAGTTCATCCAGCAGGTGCGCGACGATCTGCGGCGAGGGGCTGGGGCCGGTCTCCATGCGCACGGGGCTGGCGAAGCGGCGCTGCTTGAGCTGCTGCTCGACGAGTTCGAGGAGGTCGGCGTCGTCGTCGGCCTGCTCGCCGGGATTTTCGGAATCGCGATAGATGCGGAAGGGTGTGATCTCGAGGATCTGCATGCCGGGGAAGAGATCGTCGAGGTTGGCGGCGATGATGTCGGAGACGGAGACGAAGCGGCCGCGCGAGGCGGTTCTGGGGTGGAGGCGCCGGTGCCGGGGCCGAGATCATCGGGGAGGCGGATCCACTGCGCGACGGTGTTGGGGATTTTCAGGCGGGCGAGGATGCGCGGCCTCGGCCCCGGGCTCGGTGAGCAGCACGCCGAAGTTGCGGCTGAGATTGGAGATGAACGGGAAGCGGTGGCCGGGATCGACCGCCAGCGGCGTGAGCATCGGGAAGGCGTATTTGCGGAACCAGACGCGGAGCCAGCGCTTGTCTTCGGCGGGGAGATGCTGGAAGTCGGTGAGAACGATGCCCTCCGCGGCGAGCGCGGGACGGACGGAGGCCTCGAAGCACTCGGCCTGCTGGACCTGCAACTCGCGGATGGTGGCGCGGAGCGCGGCGAGGAGTTCGGTGGGCTTGAGACCGTCGAACTCGGGAGCGGTGGTGCCGTCCTTGATGCGGCGGTGCAGCACGCCGATGCGCTTCTGCACGAACTCATCGAGGTTGTTGGAGAAATGCCCAGGAAGCGGACGCGCTCCAGGAGGGGCGTGAGCTCGTCTTGCGCGAGTTGGAGCACGCGGCGATTGAACTCGAGCCAGGAGAGATCGCGATTCAGGAGGCGCGAGGTGTCGGAGACATCGGGGCGATTCGGCCGCGCTGGAACCACCTCCCCCACTGCTCGCGCCGCCGGGCGAGATGCCATTGGCAGTCGGCACGCCCGGAAATGCGGAGCGAGGGCGCGCGGCGGCGGCGGCCGGAGATGCGCCGGGAGAGAGTCAGGCTGCGAGGCGTCGAGTGACATGGGTGGGTGGGGGCGGGGGCGGGGGTCTTGATTCAATGCGTCATCGGGTGGATGGGGGGTCCGGATAAGTTGAAAGAAAGAGGTAGTGGTGAGTTGGGAGTGGGCAGTCGGGAGGAGGGGCATGTCAGGGGTAGTACGTGACGGCGCAGTTGGGGGCTTCGGTGAGGCGGATGCTGTGGAGCGTGGGGATTGGCGCGCCGCTTGGTGTGATGCTTGGGAGCACTTGCGAGATGCGATCGGCGAGGTATTTGGCGATGTTCTCGGCGGAGGGGTTGAGGGTGGTGAAGGGGGACGTGGTGTTCAGATTGGCGTTGGTGAAGGGGCGGAGGATGTCGGAGAGGGCGTGGTCGAGGGCGTGGAAGTCCAGGAGCAGGCCATCGGCGTCGAGGGAGTGGCCGCGGAGCGTGACGGAGAGATGGAAGTTGTGGCCGTGGAGGGGTTCGAGGACGCCGCGGATGAGGAGAGCGTGTGCGGCGCAGAACTCACGGTCCACGGTGATGTGGAACATATGCGAAGGGTATGAAGAGGAATGGCGTTCGGGCGTGAAGATGGAGAGATTCGGAAGCGGGCTTAGTGAGGGAAATGGAAGGGTTTTGGCACCTTCAGATGGTCCGAGATTGTGACGATGAGGACCGAGAACCTCTGGAGATGCGCGATGGCTTCGATCCCTGTGAGCGAACTGCGGCCTGGAATGCGGCTGGCGTATGACCTGCGTGATGCCGGCGGGCGGTTGCTGCTCGCGGCGCGGCGGCCGCTGACGGAGGTGGTGATTCGCGCGCTGGAATCGCGGAATGTGACAGAGTTGCCGCTGCGGAGCATTGATTCGCTGCCGCAGAACGTGCGGCGCGAGGATGAGCCGCGGCGGTCGTGGCTCATGGCGGGAGCCGGGGCGCAGACGGTTGATGTGCGGGCGGATGATGAAGAATCCGACGAGCCGGCGGTGAGCGAGCGCGATGCACGAGAAGGGGCGCGGATTCGCGCGGCGATGCGGCGCTCAGCGGACGGCGTGATCGCGCATCGGTCGGCGCGCTGGGCTCGGCTCTCGCGGCGCGTTCGGACGGGAGCGTGGGAGGAGGAACTGTCGCAGGACGCGATCGAGGCCTTTGGCGAGCGCGAGACGCTGTGGAGCGCGGAGCGATTCGGGCTGGTGGCGCGGATGTTCGCGCGGCTCGCGGCCGGAGAGCCGACGGGCGCGGGCATCGCGCACGCTCTGGCGCAGGAGATGACGGGCGCCGCGCTGAGCGGGCCGGAGATGCTGCTGCGAGCGACGATCGAGGGTGTGGGGGCGGAAATGGAAGTCTCGTTGGAGCAGCACGCATACGCGACGGGATGTGTGGGCGCGGCGATCGCGGCGCGGGTGGGGTGGGATCGGGAGCAGGTGCGGGCGGCCGCGCTGGCCGGGTTGCTGGCCGACTGCGGGCTCGCGCTGGTGGCCTGGGATGTGCGCGGGCCGAATCGGCCGCTGACGGATGTGGAGCAGAACGCCCTGCGCCGGCACACGGCGTACAGCGCGGCGATGCTGGAGATGCTGCGACCCGGAAGCGTGGAGGAATCGATCCCCGAGGAGGTGCAGCTCGCGGCGTATCAGCACCATGAGCGAGAGGATGGGAGCGGATATCCGGCGCGGGTGAAGGGTGAGCAGATCCACGATCTGGCGCGGGTGACGGCGGTTGCGGATGTGTTCGTGGGGTTGGTGTCGGCGCGGGCGGATCGTCCGGCGATGGCGCCGACGAGCGCGCTGGCGGAGGTGGCGCGGCAGGCGAACAGCGGCGTGCTGGCGGTCGTGCCGGCCCGCGCGCTGGCGGAGTTGATGGTGGGGGCTTCGATGGGGGCGGCGATAAGCGTGCGGACGCGGGGGATGCGGATGGCGGCGTAGGGATGTTGGATGTGAGGGCGGGGTGCGGGTTTCACATCGTGAATGGAAAGCGGAAGGGGCCGGGTTGTCGTGCGCGAACTCCGGGCGAGGCGCCCGGAACATGGGCTGCTCAGCTTGTGCCACGAAAAGAACAACCCCCGCGATGGTCGCGGGGGTTGCGTTTGCCAAATCAGATGTAAGAAACGAGCGGCTTACTTGCCGCCCGCGGCTTCGATGGCTCCCTTGAGCTTATCGGTGCCGGGGAAGTCCTGGAAGAAGGCGGCGACGTTGCCCTCGCCGTTGATGACGTAGTAGGACGGATAGCCCATGACCTTGTAGTCGGCGGCGATGGCATCGCCCTTGGCGATCAGCGGATAGCCGGGGCCGGATTTGGACCACCAATCGTTGGCGGCCTTCTCATCGGAGCGGCAGGCGACGCCGAGCATCTTGACGTTGTTCTTGAAGGAACCGGCGAGGGTCTTCATGTCGGCTACGTGGGCGGTGGACTGCTTGAACATCGTGCCCCAGAACTCGAGGACGACGACGTTGCCCTTCATGGAAGCGAGGGACATCTCGCCCGTGCCGAAGGCGGGTGCGGGAGCGCCGGCGGCGAGGCCGAGCTCGACCTTGGCGGCCGGAGCGGCGGGGGCGGGGACGGGAGCCGCGGCCATCTTGTCGTCGGTGAAGCCGTTGGGGAGTTCGATGTTGAAGTCCTTGGCCGTCAGGGTGACGACCTTGACGCTAGAGACATCGGAGACCTTGGTGATCTTCTGGGCGGCATTGCCGGTGCCGAGCTCAAGCTGGCGGGGGAGCCGGTCCTTGACGGAGATGGACCAGGTGCGGTTGCGGTCCTTGCCGGCGGGCATGGCCTCAACGACATCGCAGACCTCGCCAGCGACGTTGTTGATGCCGGTCTTGGTGAGGATGGGCTTGTTCAGCTCTTCCTGGAAGGTCGGGTTGAGCATGTCGGGGAGCAGGAGCTCCTTGCACATGTTGGTGATCTCCATGGCCATGGAGTCGGAAGAGGGGCGCGTGTAGCGCTTGTTGTCATCGAAGCTCAGCCAGGTGACGTTGGAACCGTCGGACATGACGACGAGCTTGCGGTCGGGCTTGCCGGGGTTCTTGGCGCGGCCATTGACCATCCAGGTGCCGGCGGTGGCGCCCTCGGGACGCCAGACCTTGACATCGCCGGAGAGGTCGATGATGTCCTTGAGCATGCCGGTGGCGTAGGTCTTGACGGAGAAGGTCAGACCCTTGGCGTCCTTGATGGCCTTGGCGGACTCGGTGAGGATCGTCTTGGCGTCGTCATTCACCTGGGCAAATGCGGGAGTGGCCAGGACGGGGGAGAAGATGGCCGTGGTGCACAGAGCCGCGGCGGCAAACCAAGTCGTGCGCATGATCGATCGCTCCTGAAAGTGTGTGGCGCGGGTGCGCCGCAAGGGTTCTTTGATTCAGCCGCTGGGCGTCGGCCCGTGCGGAAAAGAAGGGGTAAGAGGGTATGCAGAAGGTCCGAGAATAAGGCCCGTACGGAGTGGCCCGCCAGACGAAGGTTGTACGGACGGCGAGCGCGGCCGCTCGGGGGGAAGTATCGGTTGCTCAGACCGGGAGGGTTGCCCGGATTTGCGAGTAGCGGGGTGGGGATGCTGAATGGCCACCGAAAGAGGTGGGTAAAACGCACATTGGTTGGGGGGCCGCCGGGAGGTGATACCGGAAGGGGTGGTGCCGGGATGCTGGGGGAAGGGTGGGAAACGTGGTTGGCTGGGGGTGGCCGGAGGCGTGTGCTTCAACAGAATGGCAGCCAAGGCACTTTGACCGAGGCAGCCGAAACAGGGGCTGGTAAGCCCCCGCCACTACTAGCGGGCGGGTTGGCCGAGGAGAGTGGCGAGGGCCTCGCCGGGGTCCGGGGCGCGCATGAGGTGTTCGCCGACGAGAACGATGCGGACGTTGTGGTGGCGAAGCCAAGTGAGGTCTTTGTTGGACTTGATGCCGGATTCGCTGACGAGCGCGGCGGGGTCATCGACCATGTCCAGCAGCCGGAGCGTGTGGTTGATGTTGACGGTCTGGGTCGCGAGATCGCGGTTGTTGATGCCCAGGAGGAAGTACGAAGGATGCGGGAAGCCGACATGCGGGCGGACGCGGAGGAGGGTGTCGACGCTGTGAACTTCGAGAAGAACGGTGAGGCCGAGGCGTTGGGCGAGGATCATCATGTCCACCATCTCGGCGATGGTGAGGGCTTCGCCGATGAGGAGAACGGCATCCGCGCCGGCGGCGCGGGACTCCCAGAGTTGCCAGGGGTCGATGATGAAGTCCTTGCGGAGGACGGGGAGGGCGACGGCTTCCTTGATGCGTTCGATGAAGCGGAGATCGCCGGCGAAGAACTTTTCGTCAGTGAGGCAGGAGATGGCGGCCGCGCCGTTGGCGTGGTAGCGACGGGCGATGGTTGTTGGGTCGAAGTTGTGCTCGTACTCGGGGCGGATCCACCCGGCGGAGGGGCTTTTGCGCTTGATCTCGGCGATAACGGAGATGTGGAAGGGGTCGGGGTGATGCGAGACCGCGCCGAAGAAGTTGCGCGGGGCATCCTGCTGGGCGACGAGGGCTTCGAGCTCCTCGAAGGAGGTGTGCTGCTTGCGGGCGGCGACTTCGGTGCGTTTGTGGTCGATGATTTGGGTGAGAACGTCGTCCATGCGGGGGAGATTGTTGGCGGGCTGGACGGAGAAACTGGAAGCGGGGGCTCGGAGGGCGGACGATTGCGATGTGACGTTTGACGAAAAGATCTTTGTAGGCACGAGCGCGGCGGCAGCCGCGGTGATCGGGCATTGCCTGTGGCGATGGGATGTTGTGCGGCCGGGATCATTCCGGGGTAAGAACGTCAGAGATGTTTCGGGCGCGCCTGCGGTGGTCTGGCTGCTGGGGGCGCTGCTGGTGTTTCTGGGCCAGGTGGTTGGGCAGATGCTGGCGAGCCAGATGCCCGCGAGCGTGATCGGGGGAGCGGGGACGACGCAGAACGCGGCGATGACGAGCGTGTTCGGGCACGCAGCGGGAATTCTGGTGGGCGCGGGGATGATCTGGATGCTGCGCGAGCATGTGAACGAGAAGGCGGGGCTGCGGTGCGGCTGGGGCGATCTGGGGCGCGGGGCCGTGGCGATCGTGATCGTGGCGCCGATCTACATCTGCGTGGCGTATGTTGCATCGGAGATCGCACACTTTGTGCAGGGGACGGCGCCGGACAAGCTGGCGCACGAGGGGCTCAAGGAAATCATGGGCCACCGCGAATCGGTGTGGGCGTGGGTGATGATGGGAACGGCGGTGGTCGGCGCGCCGATCGTGGAGGAGATCATGTATCGCGTGCTGCTGCAGTCGTGCCTGCTGCGGGCGCTGGGGCGGACGTGGCCTGCAATCTTTGTGACCAGCGGGCTCTTCGCGGCGGTGCATCTGGGGACGGTGCCGGCGCACGCGGTCGCGCCGTTGTTCGTGCTGGGGCTCGCGCTGGGGATCGCGTATGAGCGGACGCGCTCGCCGCTGGTGCCGATCACGATGCACGCGCTCTTCAACGCGGGAAATCTGGTGGTGGCGATGCTCGCGGGGGCGAACGAGACCCGTGCGTAGGGGTGTGGATGTGGCCGAGTTCAGCGGCGAGCAGATCCGTGAGAAGCGATGGGCGCGCGTGCGACGCATGGCGGCGTGGCATGGGGAGTTTTCCCGCCGCTATCCGATGGCGGCGCGGGCGATGAATCTGGTTGTGCGGCGGGGCTTGGTGACGTACGCGCGGGCGGAGCTGCCGCGCGGAGTCGGGCTTCTGGAGGCGGGGATCGCGGCGATGCCGGATGCTTGGGCGCGCGATGGCGAGCGGGAGTGTCGGGGTATCTGGCACGGCTATCGATTGCGGCAGGAACTCTCGGACTATTACCAGCGGTTTGCTCACTACCTCGGGCGATATCACGAGGTGCCGCTGCAACTGCTCGTGCGGCGCGCGCTGCGCGATAGGGATACCTTCATCGATGGCGGCGCGAACAACGGGCTGGTCTCGATGGTCGCCGCGTGGCGTGTTGGTCCGGAAGGGCGGGTCTTCGCGATGGAGCCGAATCCGCGGGTGTATGAGCGGCTTCGCTGGCATGTGGAGAGCAACGGGCTCGCGCAGGTTCACGCTCTGCCGATGGGTCTGAGCGATCGGGATGAGGAACTGGAACTCTGTGTGCCGGGAAGAGACAACCTTGGCGCGGGAACGTGCGCGCCGCTGCCGGAGCGATATGGGGGCGAAGTGCAGCATCGGTGCATGGTGCGGCTCGTTCGCGCGGATGCGTGCGCCGAGATTGCCGTGCGCGGCGAGCTCATTGTGAAGCTGGATATCGAGGGGTTTGAGATGCGTGCGCTGCGGGGGATGGCCGCGCTGATTGAGCGGCATCGGCCGCTGGTGGTAAGCGAGTTGAATGTAGAGATGCTGCGGCGCGCGGGAACGACGGGGCGAGAGGTGATGGAGTTCATGGCGACGCGCGGGTATCGAGCGTTTGAGTTCGGCGCGATGCGAGCGGTGGTTCGTGTACGGCGATTGGTACTTCGGGAGTTTGATCCGGCGCGCGATGAGCTGCCATTCGATGTTGCGTGGGTGCATCCGGAGAGCGCGATGTGGGCGCGGCTTCGGGTTTGCATGAACGTTGTGTGAGAGACGAAAACGAAGCGGGAAGAGCGCAGGATTACCGCAGCGCGCTGAACCAGCGATCCCAGCGCGGCCAGTAACTGCTCTCCGGATTCAGCGAGAGCGCGACTCCGGGGCAGCGGCCGTAGAAGCTGTCCATCGGGACCATGCCGATGTAGCGCGAGTCGTTGGACATGTCGCGGTTGTCGCCCATGACGAAGTACTTGCCGGCTGGGACGGTGACGGGACCGAAGGTGGAGCGGCTCGCGAAGCCGGGAATGATCTCTATGGCGTGGTCCACACCCGAGAGGTTTTCGCGGGCAAGAGTGGCGGGGATGCTGCCGCCGGTGGGGAGGGGCTGGTCGGAGGTGCAGACGATGCTGGTGCAGGCCTCCGCACCGTTGACGAAGAGGCGGTTCTGGCGGAGCTCGATGGTGTCGCCGGGAACGCCGATGACGCGCTTGACGAGACGGATGCCATCGGCGGGGGAGGCAAAGGTGGCGATGTCGCCGCGGCGGGGCTCATCCCAGCGGGCGAGATACGTGTTGGTGAAGGGGAGCCGCAGGCCGAAGGCGAGCTTGTTCACGTAGATGCGGTCGCCCTCGAGAATGGTGGGGCGCATGGAGCCGGAGGGGACATCGTTCCAATCGGCGACGACGGAGCGGATGGGGGCCATGATCGCCATGACGACGCCTATAGGGAGGATCCACTCGCGGAGGAAACGGTGCGAGGGCGAGCGTGCGGCGCGGGCGTCGGCCGCGGCCTGCTTCTGGGCGGCGGCATCGGACATGACGGGCTCGGACTTTGAGCGGCTGAGCAGCTTGAACCAGGCCATGCGCGTGTCGTCCTCTTTGGCTTCAGACGGTATTGGGAATGCGTGGTGATTCTTGCAGGGCAGAGGAAATGATGCTCGCGGTGATACGGGAGGCCAGCAATGTGAGTTCTCGGGGCGGGTCCGAATATGAAAAGGGTGTTGCGGACGGTGCCGTTTACCGAGTGTGAAGATCCAAACTGGCGAGTTGGGCGAAAAAACCGCGATTCACCAGCCGAATACCTACCCTCCCGCCTGCTCGGCAGGTTCTGCGGCCGCGGCACCAACTATGAACACCAAGCCACGCATCCTGACCGGCGACACACCGACATCCACGGGCCTGCACTTGGGCCACTTCGTAGGCTCGCTGGAGAACCGCCTCGCGTTGCAGGACTCGTACGACTGCTACTTCCTGATCGCGAACGTGCATGCGTTTACCACGCTCGCGGAGAAGCCGGCGGACATTCGCGCCAACACGATCGGGATCGTGAAGGACTGGCTCGCGGTCGGGCTGGACCCGGAGCGCAGCACGTTTGTGTTGCAGAGCGAGATTCCCGCGATTGCGGAGTTGACGTTTTTGTTTTCGATGCTCATCCCGTTCAACAAGGTGATGCGCAACCCGACATTGAAGACGGAGATCGACAGCAAGGGGCTGGGCGACACGTACCCGTTCGGGTTCCCGCTGTACGCCGTCGGGCAGTGCGCGGACATTCTGACATTCCGGCCGGAACTCGTGCCTGTCGGCGAGGATCAGGAGGCGCACATCGAGATGTGCCGCGATGTGGCGAGCAAGTTCAACCAGCTCTACTGCGGCGTGGGCAATCGCGTGGAGACACAGGACCATGTGAAGGCGGGAGGGCTGTTCCCGGTGCCGAAGGCGAAGATCGGCCGCGTGGCGCGGCTGGTCGGGCTCGATGGCGTGCAGAAAATGAGCAAGTCCCTCGGCAACGCGATCTTCCTCTATGACGATGCCAAGCAGGTGCAGAAGAAGGTGAACAAGATCACCGTGACAGCGGACCCCGCGACGGGGAAGGTTTCGCCGGAGCATGTGCTCTTGCAGTATTGCGAGGCGTTCCTGCCGCGCGAGCGGGCGGAGGCGATCAAGGCGGAATACGCGACGGACAAGGAAGTCATGCACGGCCACATCAAGGCAGAACTCGGCGAGGCGATCAACACGCTGCTGGAGCCGATGCGGCAGCGGCGCGCCAAGCTGGATGGGCCGGAGGGAGACGCGATCGTGCAGGATGTGATCCGCCGCGGCGTGGCGAAGGCGAATGTGGTGGCGGAGGAGACGCTGATTTTGGCGAAGGAGGCGATGAAGTTGGGGTTTGGGCGGCGAGAGCTTCGACCCCTGTGAGTGACTGGGCAGCGGAGCGCATTCGGCAACGCGATTCCAACGATTCTGTAGGAAAACCCAAGTAAACCACCATCTCTGAATGAACACTCATTCACGGAATCGGGCCTTCTGTGAATCTCACCTTCCGCGAACGCAATTTGGTGCAAGGGCCCGGCGGCTGGCGCATTATCCTGCAAGTCCTCTTGGTGGAAAGGGTTGCATGAGATTCGATCTTTCTCTTCGTGCGGGTATGGGACGGGGTGGGGCTCTTCGGGCGCGCGTGGCGGTCGGGGCGGCTGCGTGTGTGCTTGCGGCAGCGGGTGCAGCGAGCAGTGCTCGCGCGGACCTAGCCGTGACCAAGGACGCTCCCGAGGTCGCACTCACAGAAGGGCTGGCGATCTCGGATGTTGGCGCGTGGGGGCGGAGGGTGGTGAACATCGATGCTGTTGCCGATGCGATGGCGCGGGGCACGCTCGGTGAACCGAAGGATGGAGATGTCTTCAAGCGCCCCGCCGCGCTGGGCGATGGGGAGCGATCCTGGAAGGCCGTGAAGGCAGGGGAGAACGGGGAGTTCAATCGGCTCGGGCGCGGGGCGTATGTGCTCTGTACCGTGACATCGGACGCGGATCGCGTGATGATTCTCGATGCCGTCGGCGATTCGATGGTGTATGTCAACGGCGAGCCGCACGCGGGCGATCCGTATTCCAACGGCAAGCTGCACCTGCCGGTGATGCTCAAGCAGGGGACGAATCAGATCCTGTTCGCGCACGCGGGGCGTGGCGGGCTCAAGGCGAAGCTGGCCGCGCCGGCATCGGATGTGGTCGTCTATACCGACGATGTCACGCTCCCGGATGTGCTCAGCGAGAAGCCCACGGAGTACTGGATCGGTGTGCCGGTGGTGAATGCGACGGGGGCGACGAAGACTCTGATCGTGAGCGCGGCCGTCGAGGGCGAGAAGGCCACGGCCCGCGAGGAGCGCATCGAGCTGCCTCCGGCGATGGCGCAGAAGGCCGCGCTGCGCGTGATGGCGGCGTCGGTGAAGGACAAGGCCGAGGTTGCCGTCACCATCACCGTGCGCGATGCCGGCGACTCGAAGCATGAACTCGCCAAGCCCGCGCGGATCACGCTGCGATCCCGCACGCCCGATCAGGTGCATCATCGCACGTACGTGAGTGCGATCGACGGCAGTGTTCAATACGCGGCTATCACGCCGCAGGCGACTGAGGGAAAGATCGAGCATCCAGCGCTGGTGCTCTCGCTGCACGGGGCATCTGTCGAGGCCGCGAGCCAGGCCCCTTGCTACGCCCCCAAGCCGGACATGGTCATCGTCTGCCCCACGAACCGCCGCCCATATGGCTTTGACTGGGAGGACTGGGGACGCGTGGACGCCATCGAGGCAATGGACAACGCGAAGGTCTGGTTCAACACCGATCCGCGGAGGCAGTATCTCACCGGCCACTCCATGGGCGGCCACGGAACGTGGCAACTCGGTGTGTTGCTGAGCGATCGCTTCGCGGCCATCGGGCCGAGCGCGGGGTGGTTGAGCTTCGACACCTACGCGGAGCGCCGCGGCGAGCCGACCGAGACCACCGAGACGCAGCTCCGCTCCATGTTCCGGCGGGCCGGTTCATCCAGCGACACCATCGCGCTGATGCCGAACCTCAAGGGCAAGGGCGTATACATCCTGCACGGCGATGCGGACGACAACGTGCCGGTGCGCGAAGCCCGCCGCGCCAGCGAAGAACTCACCAAGCTCGACATCGCGTTCGACTATCACGAGGAACCGGGAGTCAGCCACTGGTGGGACAAGGACGGCCCGGGTACGGCGTGCGTGGATTGGGTTCCGATGTTCGAGATGTTCCGCACGCGCACGCTTCCCAAGCCGGGCGAGCAGACCGAGTGGCACGCCCGCACGCTGCTGCCGGGCGTCGCGCTCCCGCCGGGAGATGGCGTCCGCATCGATAGAGCCGAACACGCCGGCCAGATGGCGACGGCGGATGTGCAGGTCGATCGGGCAGCAGGAAAGATCACAATCACGACCAGCAACGCCGCGGCGATCACGCTCGGCGATCAGGTTTACGGCGATGTGCCGTCATGTGCATTCGAGATCGATGGCAAGCCCGCGAAAGCCGCCAAACGCGGCACGCGCGTCTCGGTCGTGAAGCTCGCGGATGGCCGCTGGGTGGATGCGAGCGAGGGGCCGAACGCCTCGGCGTCGTCTTCGGGTGATGCCGCGCCGGCAGTCGGGCCGTTCAAGAACGCGTTCACGAATCACTTCGTGCAGGTCTATTCCACGGCGGGCACGGCGGAGGAGAACGCGTGGTCGCTGGCCCGGGCGCGATTCGACGCGGAGCAGTGGTGGTATCGCGGGAACGGCCGCGCCGTGTTGATCTCCGATGTGCGGTTCCTCAAGAAGCTCGACGCGGGCGAGGTCGCGGGGAACGTGATTCTCTACGGCAACGCGACAAGCAACACGGCCGCGGCACGCCTGACGGCGAGCGGCGCGACGAGCGTCTCACGCGGCAAGGCGTCTCTCGGCGATCGCGCCCTGCAAGGCGACGATCTGGGCGTGCTCTCCGTCGGCACTTTCACCACCGGCGACAAGAGCGGCGAGCGCTCCACCCGCATGTACGCCCTGATCGGCGGCACCGGCATCGCGGGCATGCGAGCCACGGATCGGATGCCCTATCTGCTCTCCGGCGTGGGAATCCCGGATGTCTGCGTGATCCGCTCGGATGTCTGGAGCAAGGGGACGCAGGGGATCGAGTGCGCCGGGTTCCTGGGCGTGAACCTCTCGATGGCGGGCTCGGAGATCGTCTGGCGCGAGCCCGCGACCCCTTCAGTGAAGTAAGACCTCCGTTCTCAGAGCAGCCGGCAACTGCCCATTTCGCCAGTTGGCGCGATCCTGCGGCGGATGCGGGGGTTGTATGTTTGCGCTCTGGGCGGGCCGCAAGTGGCTGAACGGTCGGAATACCAAAAACCAGCCGATTGGAATGAACGAATTCCATGCAATGTCGCGGGCTGTAGGCGACATTGAGCATGCGGAGCGTCGGTGCGCCATCGGGGGGCGGGGCACGTGCGTCCGGTGATCGACGCTTTTCGGACGTGTTTGCTTTGTCGAGAGGTTGGAACATGCGGCGACTGATGACCTGTCTGGCGGCGGTGGTGGTGCTGGCGGCGATGGCGACTCCGGCCCGCGCGGCGTTCCACCTGTTCCGCATCGCGGAGTTTTTCTCGAGCGCGGACGGCTCGGTGCAGTTCATTCGGCTGCACGAGGCGTTCGGCTCTGGCTTTCAGAACATCGTCGGCGGGCAGACGATTACCTGCAGCGACGGGATCACGACGCACACCTTCACTTTCCCGAGCAACCTTGGTTCAACCGCGACGGCGAACAAGGACATTCTGATTGCGACCAGCAACTTCGCCGCGCTACCCGGGGGCGTGACGCCGGACTACACCATTCCGGCCGGCTTCCTGTTCACCTCGGGTGGGACGCTGAACTTCGGCGGTGGTGTGCATGTGGTGAACTACGGAGCCATGTCTACTAACGGCCAGACCTCCAGCACCGCAGCGGGCGGAACGCAGGTGAACACGCCGCGCAACTTCGCGGGCGCGAGCGGCTCGGTGAATGTTCCGCCCGGGTCCTGCTGCGTGGGGACCGTCTGCTCGATCGCCGTGCAGGTTTCCTGCTCGGGTCAGTTCACGCTCGCGGGCGTGTGCAATCCGAATCCGTGCGCCCCCGCGGCGGGCATCTGCTGCGCCGGCGTGACCTGCCGCGTGAGTACGCCCGTCAACTGCTCGGGCACGAACACGCTGTTCATTGCATCCCCGGCGTGCAACGGCACAGGCAACAACGCCACGCCCTGCTGCCGCGCGGACTTCAACCATGCCAACGGCATCACCGTTCAGGACATCTTCGACTTTCTCGGGCAGTGGTTCGCCAGCAGCCCGACGACCGACTTCGTCGGCAACGGCGCGGGAGCGCCGACGGTGCAGTCGATCTTCGACTTCCTCGGGGCGTGGTTCGCGGGGTGCTGAGTTTTCTCAGGGACTCGCCCTCGCGGAGTCGCTTGTTCCGATAAGCCCATCCACACCGCCCCGCCGAGGATCCCAACCGACCTTAGCGGGGCGTTTTCTCGCACTGCTCATGGGGGAATGGGCGGGAACCGAACAATCCTCGGCCCGCTGCGTTTGCAGGTGCGGAACTCCCCTTGATTTGGGGCGAATAGTTCCGGCCGTTCGGAGCGTGCGGTCTGTGCGTCTTCCGGACGGGTGGGGATGTCTTTGATGCTTCGTTCTGTTTGGAAGTCACCAAAGCAAGGGCATGATCGAGGGTCCGGCAGAGCGCCGGACTCAGGAAAGGGATTCCGGATGCGTGGGATGCGGCGCGCTTGTTCGGGTGCATCGGCTGTGGCGGCCGCGCTGTCGCTCTGCGCCGGGAGCGCGATGGGCCAGACCGCCGCGACATCTCCGCGCGGCCCGTTCACTGTGGCCATGTCGGAATCGCCGCTGATGGACGCGGTGGACCGTGCCGCGGCGCGCGCAAAGGAACCCGAGCGTGCACGCCTGCACATCTTGGCCCGTCTGCAACTCGCAAACGCCTGCTATCCGCACGACCTTTCGCCACAGCAGCTCGATGACCTGATCGCGCAGACGCAGCTCCTCCCCCCCACTGCTCCGAACGCCGGGCCGTTCACGCCGCGCTACTTTGCAGACACGACCTGTTGGCTCGGCGCCGCCAACCTCGGCGATGCGGGAACCTCGCGACCGGCCCAGCTGACATACTCATTCCCGGATGATGGTGTGCATTGGGGGCTCACCTGCGCCGGATACCTGCAAGGCGGCAACGACCTTGGAGCCAAACTCGTGACGGCGTATGGCTCGCTGGATCGCGGGCGAGAGTTCATTCGCTCCTCCGTCGCGGGGTGGCGCAACGTCGCGGGGCTGACGTACACCGAGGTCGCGGATAACAACTCTCCGCAGGACACCGCCACGCCCCGAATCTCGACGCGCGGCGACATCCGCTTCGGCGGCCTTGGCTTCGCGCCCATCGGCCAGCCGCTGGCGTACAACGCCTTCCCGGGCGCGGCGACCTCCGGCTGCTCCGGCGGCGACATGACGATCAACACGAACTACTTCACCTCGCTCTACTTCACCAACCCCGCCGGTAACTTCCTGTACTTCCGAAACTCGGTGGCCCACGAGCACGGCCATGGTCTGGGCTTTCTGCACTCGGTCCCATGCAATCAGACAAAGCTGATGGAGCCGACAATCAGCACCGGGACGTTTCTGCTCTCGCCCGATGACGTGCGCGGCGCGATCCGCAACTACGGCGACCGCTTCGCGCCGCTGGGCAACCACACCGCCGCGGGTGCGAAGGACTTCGGGAATCTGACGTCCCCATCCACGCGTTCGGTGATCGAGCGCGATCTTGGAATCAACGGCACCGCTGTGGTCGTGAACGGCAACCCGCCGACGTTTCTTTCCGAGGACGACTGGTTCAAGTTCACCATCGGCTCCACGCAGGCCGTCACCATCACCGCCGATCCGACGGGCTACGGACCTTCGGGTGCGTGTTGCATCGCGGCCGTCTGCACCACGACGACACAGGCCAAGTGCGCGGCATCCGGAGGCACGTTCGTGCTCCGCGGTTCCTGCTCGCCCTCCCCTTGCTCCGCGGCGACCAACCCGACGACCTGCTCGGGCAGCGGGCTGGACCCGAACTGGTGCCAAGGGCAGCAGGGTGGCGGCTGTTCGGGCTCGCTGACATCCACCGACGCGACGCAGGCGGGAAACCTCGCTCTCGAACTACGAGCGGCGGATGGCACGACCGTGCTCGCGCTGTCAAACTCGAACACCCTCGGCATCACCGAGCAGATCGCCCAGGCCGCGTTGGGGGCGGGAACGTACTACGTCCGCGTCTGGGACTTCGGCGGCGCATCATCGGCAAACCAGATCGTGCAGACGTATGACCTGACGATCCGGGTGGGAATCTCCAAGGCTCCGCCGCGGGCTATTGCGGGACTGAACCTCAAACGCGTGCAGGCGGACACCCTCTGCTACTTCATGGGCAATCACAACTCGTACGCGACGGAATCCGCCGCGACGATCCCCGCGACGAACTACGCGTGGGACCTGGACGGGGACGGTGTGTACGACAGCGCTGGCGCTGGGCAGCCGCAGCCGAGCTTCACGTATCGCTCCAACGGCACCTTCAACGTGACGCTCCGTGTGACGGACAGCAACGGTCTGACCGCCGCCGACACCGTGCAGTGCGTGGTGTACGGCGCGACGACGAGCGTGACGAGCGTCAGCCCGTCTTCGGCGACGGCTGGCGCAACTGTGCCGGTGACGATCATCGGGACAAATTTCAAAGGTGTGACCAGTGCGTCGCAGGTGACTGTCTCCGGCGGCGGCGTGACTGTGACCGGAACCCCGACGGTGAACGCGCTGGGGACGCGGATCACCGGGCTCTCGTTTGTGCTGGCTTCCAATGCCGCGGGAACGGCGCGGGATGTGAATGTGACCAACTCCGACGGGCTCGGCTCCTCCGGCGGCGGCATCGAAGTCTTTACGGTCGAATCGCTCGCGGTCACCGGTGCCTGCTGCGCCGCGAACGGAACCTGCACCGAGACCGATGCCGGCAGCTGCGCCGCGACGTTCCAGGGGCTTGGAACCGTCTGCATGCCTAATCCCTGTCCGGTCCCGACCGGTGCGTGCTGCTTTGGCAGCACCTGCTCGGTGACAACGGCCGCCGCGTGTGTTGGCGCGAATCGCAGCTTTGCCGGTGCGTCCACCGCCTGCAACACGGTCGGGAACACCACCACCCCATGCTGCCTCGCCAACTTCAACCAGAACGGCGTTCTGGAAGTGCAGGACATCTTCGACTTCTTGAACGCCTGGTTCACGCTCGACGGCGCGACCGACATCAATGGCTCGGGCGTGAGTGTGCAGGACATCTTCGATTTCCTGAACGCCTGGTTCTCCGGCTGCTGAATCAGTGTCGAGAGGCGCAAGCCCCAGGTCCCGCTCGACTCCTGCGTTTTCATCCGCCATGGCGGAACCTGCCCGGGACGTGCGCCGCTCGGCTCCGAAGGTGTTATCCTGTTGTCCTAGTCGGGCCCTCTGGCTGCCCGTGGAGACGACCATGCGCCGATCGATCGCGTTGCTGATGTTGCCCGCCGCGTCCCTGCTGGGGGCGAGCGCATTGCTGGGTGGGTGCTCCATCGGCGGCGTCCATGGTGTCGAGATCAATAACACCACCGACCGCATCGTCCGCGTCGAGCTCCTTCAGCTCCGCAAGACCGGCGAGATGACCGTCTATTCCACCCAAATGCTCGGGCCCGGCGGCGCCTTCAAGAACAAGGTGGATTCCGAGGAGCGTCGCCCCGGCATGCGGGTCCGCATGATGCTCGAAGGCCAGACCGTGGGTGATGCCAACTGGATCATGCTCAACCTGCCCGACAAGAACGACCGTGTGTACGACCTGACGCTCGTCGGCAACCGCCTCTCCGCTCGTGAGCAGTCCAAGGGAAAGCGCGTCAAGAACTGGGAGTAAGGCCAACGCGATCGCAACCCCGTTTCCGCGGCATGGATGCCCGCCCAGAACCAATCTGAGGTGGTATCCATGCAGGTAATGTTCACACTGATTCCGATGTTGATGCTGATCGCCGCCGAACCGCCCACGGCTTCGTCCGGTGGAAGTGCCACTCCGACGACCGCACCCCCCAAGTCGGAGCCCGCGAAGTCCGACCCCGGCCATGTCGCCGCGTCCCCCGCCGTGGCGTATCCGCATCCGCTCATCAGCGAAGTGCTCTTCGCCGTCCCGACCACCGGCGACAACGACGCCAACAAGAGCGGCAAGCGCGAGGTCTCCGGCGATGAGTTCATCGAGATCGTCAATCCGCACGATCGCCCCATCGATCTCAAGGGCTACACGCTCACGGATGGCTCGCCGACCGCCAAGACGACGCTGAAGTTCGTCTTTCCCGCGATGTCGCTCCCGCCGCGCGGCGTGGTTGTCGTCTTCAACGGCCATGATGCCAAGATTCCCGGCCCGGTGGGCGATGCGAAGGCCGCGCCGGTCGGCGTAAACGAGAACTTCCACAAGGGCATTATCTTCACCGCGCGGATTGCCAGCTCACGCGTGTCGTTTTCAAACGCGGGAGATGCCGCGTGTCTGAGATCGCCGAGCGGCGCTTTCATCCAACGCGTCCGCTGGGGCAAGGCGGACGAGAAGTCCGGTGGCAGCGGCTTCGCTCTCGATGAGATCGCACCCTCCTCTGCGAAGGGAAGTGTGCAACGCGATGGCATCGGCAGGGACGGCGCGTGGAAGTCGCATCAGGAAGTGGATTCGACGCCGTTCAGCCCGGGCGTGTTCGCGCCGCTGGAGGCGAAGGCCGCCGCAGTGCCGGCGAAGGCATCGCCGCCGCACGAAGCTCCGCCCCCCGCGACCAAGTGACCGCGCGGCACTATGGTTGCGCGATGAAGATCCTCCTCACCAACGACGACGGCATCCGCGCGCCCGGCATCGGCGCTCTCTATGACGCCCTCACCTCTTCCGCGGCTCCATTCTCGAAGCCGCTGGGCTCCGTGGTCTACACCATCGCCCCGCTCACAGTCCAATCCGCAACCGGCCACGGTCTGACCGTCCACACGCCGCTGATGGTGACCGAGGAGCGCGTCAACGAGCGCATGGAAGGCATCGCCGTGGATGGCCGCCCGGCGGATTGCGTGAAACTCGCGATCAGTAATCTGTGGACCGACAAGTTCGGCGCGAACACCCGCCCGGACCTGGTCATTTCCGGCATGAACGCCGGAGCCAACGTCGGCATCAACGTGATCTACTCGGGCACTGTGGCCGCCGCGCTTGAGGCCGCTTTTCTGGGCATCCCATCGATCGCCGTCTCGTTGCATCTGGGCGGCTCGAAGCCCGACTTCGCGCTCGCCGCGCGCCACGCCCGGCGCGCGATCGAGTTGGTCATCGAGAAGGGCCTCCCGGACAAGCACGCCTGCCTGAGCATCAACATCCCCGTCACCGAGATCGGCGCGGCCGAAGTCCGCACGCACCGCTACCCAATCAAGGTCTGTCCGATGAATACGCACGGGCTGAACGACAAGTACGAGCGCCGGCTCTCCCCCACCGGGCAGGTCTATTACTGGTCGGCGGGAAACGGCCTGGACTTCCGCACCACGGATTCCGGCTCGGATGCGCAGGAGCTCTGGAACCGCTGCATCACCGTCACGCCGCTCCGCTACGACCTGACGAAGAAGTCGGTTGTGGACGGGTGGCGCGAGCGGCTGAAGGATCGCGCGAGCCAGGTGTGATGCGCCCGACGGCCGCCCGGGATGAGCGGGTCCGCGAGCGAAGCCCGCGGATACAAACAACTGGCTATTTGGCGGACGTGCGAGCCGTCAGCCGAGCCGTCATTGCCGCCCGCTGCTGTTCAAGATCCAGCATTTCGCGCACGATCTTCATCCTCTGCTTGTCGATGTTCTCCTTCGATGCTGGCGACTCCGCACGAAGGGCCGCAAGCGTTGCCTCCACTTCGGGACGAAGCTTGAACGTGCTCGCGGGATCGAAGAGATGTTCCGCCACATCCCGCATCTGCCGCTCCAGCGACTCCATTGGCTCCTTCATCGCATCCGCAAAGGTCTGCCGCAGATTCAGCACGCCCTTCCGCGTCGGATCGCTTCCGGCTTCCGCGTCGATGTCCTCCTGCCGCGCCCGCTCGTAGGTGAGCAGTGTTTCGTCCAGCCGAACCCGCTGCGCCGCCGTGATCGCCCGGTCGCGCTCTAGCCGGTCGATCAGTCGCTCGAAGCGCATCGCCACCGTCAGATCGCGGGCCTCAAAGAGCTTGCCGAACTCGCTCTCGGTGCGTACGCGTTCCTGCATCTTCTCGGCGGCGAGCGCCTTGTCGAGGTTGGTGACCACGAAGCGATCCAGATCGAGCTTGCGAGCCGCGGCCGATGCCGCGATCTTCCCGCGACGGGCCGCGTCGAACGCGTACGCAGCGACGGCCGCTTCTTCCGGCGTGCCGACGATCGGCTTGAGCCGCCCGCGCTCATCGCGCGCCACGATCGACGGCGCGGGCGGTTCCACCACGGCGGGCTCGACCACCGGCGGATCAATGGTCGCTGGCGGTGTGTATGCCGGTGTTGGCGGCGTGGCGGGCGGAATCGGCCCGATGAGCTGCGCGTGACAACTCAACGCCCAAGCCGCCGCGGCAAGAATCCCCATGATCGCGCGTCCATTCATGCCGCAGGATAGGGAATCAAAGCGAATGAGCGTGTGCTCGCACCATGCCCGACCCGGTCAAGACTTCTTCGCGCCCCCCCGCTTCACCCGATTCTCCTCGCCGATGTGCTCCGCGAGCCGGTGCCGCTGCTCAACATCGAGCTCCGCGTAGATGTCCATGAACAGTCCCAGCTGCTGCGCCTTCGTCGGCTTGCCATAAGTCTTCTGGAACAGATCACCTGCCTTCTGACGAATCCTCCCTTCCTGTTCCGGCGTGAGCTGCAGCTTGGCAAGAAGCTGGTCGAACTCCTTGCCGCCCCCGTTGATGACTCGATCGAACGAAGCACGCACCTCCGCCGCGAATCCCTCGAACCCCTGAGCGAGAATCACCCCGAGCTTATTCTCCTTCTTCGGCCCGCTCATCGGGTCGCCCATTCGCTCCTGCGATGCAACGGCGTTGTACTCATCCACCATGCGCTTGAGTTCCGCCGCGTGCTCATCGGTAAGCGCGGGCCGAACCTCGTTTATCAGCGGTCCGCGCCGGAAGTAGGGCGACGCCTTCTCCAGCACCAAGGGTTGGAGCCGGTTGATCGCCTCACTCTCCTTTGCTTCCTTTGCCTGCACATACTCGATGAGCAGCTTGAGATTGTCACGCACCAGCGTGTCGAGCGCCGCGGCACGATCCGCGATCACCTTGTCCACGCGTACGCGCTCTTCCTCGCCAAGGGTGAGCTTCCCAAGCCCCACCAGCGCGGGGTTCTCTTCCAGCTTCTTGAGCCGACCCTGAAAGTCGCGCTGCACGATGGACCTTTCCGGCCGGTCTGGGTGCTTCGCGAGCGTCGGCCCGCGTAGCGCATCGGCGTCGGAGCCAGATGCGGGCGGCGCCCCCGGCGTCGCTCCCGGCATCTGCGGCTGTTGATGCTGCGCCAATAGCTCCGCGCTCGTCAGGCCCACCATTACCGCTACCAGAATTACGTGTCGGTTCATGCCGGATCTCCTGAACTCGTGAAAGTCATTGGGCGTTCGACCCCGGCGGTTGCACCAATCCAGTCCATCAAACATACCATCGCCCATGACCGCCGCCCACACGACCTCGCAGCCGCTCAGCCCCCTTGCCCAGTCCATCGCCGACCTCGCGCTGCTGCGGGGCACGTTCACACTGCGTTCGGGACGAACGAGCAGCTATTACCTTGACAAGTACCTGTTCTCAACGCGCCCGGAAGTGCTGGGCCCGCTCGCCGACCTCTTTGCCGCCCGCATCGCGGCGATCACCAAGCACGCCGGCCATCCGATCGCCCGCCTCGCCGGCGCGGAGCTCGGCGGCATCCCGCTCGTCACCGCCGCCAGCTTGAAGACCGGGCTCCCCTGTCTCTTCATCCGCAACGCCAAGAAGGACTACGGGACCGCTAAACAGCTGGAGGGCAAGCTGGAAAAGGGCGATCGTGTTGTGCTGCTGGAGGATGTTGCCACCACCGCGGGCCAAGCGCTCGAGGCCGCCAAGGTGCTGCGCGATCTGGGCGCGGAGGTGGTTGCGGTCATCGCCACCATCGATCGCCAGGAAGGCGCGGCGGAGAACATGGCCGCCGCGGGCATTCCCTTCGAGGCGCTCTTCACCAAGCGAGACCTCGGCATCAACGATTGATCAGAAGCGAGTGATCAGAACGCGCTCCAGAGCGTGGTGACCACAAACGCCGCGATGAGCACAAGGATCGTGATGATGATCCACATCGGCCCGCGCGATGAACCGGGCGTTGTTCGCTCGAACGCGTGCCCACAGTGGTAGCAGACGGCCGCGTCGTCGAAGACTTCCTTCCTGCACTCGGGACAGACCCGCGTCACATCGCCGAAGCGCTCGATGTCATCCGCCGAGGGGTTCTCATCCGGAGGTTGGCGCAGCCGTGGCCGGCCCGGCACCACATCGCCGCCCTTGCCGGAGAGTTTGAGCGAGCGTCTTTCGGACCCCTGTTGTTCCCCGTCGGCCATGTTCGATGATATTCCAGCAGAGCCGCGCGGCACGGCGCCGGTTGGGTCTGAACTCATCCGAAGAAGGTGAACTGACCGAGGGCCTGAGCCCGTCGGTTCTGAATGCCGCGGGCTCAGCAGCCCTCGAACCACGCGTTCAGGAATCGGAAGACATCGTCCGAGCTCAGTCCCGGCGCCCCATCAATATCGCTCGCCGGATTGCCGGAAAACCACGCTTCGAGATACGCGAAAATGTCCATCGAGTCGATCGTGCCGGCCTGATCAAAGTCCGCTATGCAGCACGCTGCCGTCGGACCGGTGCACGTTGTCCCCAGCCCCGCGAATCGCGTGTAGGGACCGAGGCACTGCGAGTTGGCGATGACCACGCACGTCCCGCCGCGGCAGCACGCGCCGCTGCCGGGGAGTTGCGAGACCAGCAGCGCGCCGGAGGTGTCGGAGAACTGCACGGTGTACGCCGCCTCGCCCAGATCGTTCAGGTCGCGGATGCGCCCGTCATCGTCGCCCGAGGGCCCGAGGAAATCGCCGATCGAGCGGACGGTTGCGCTCACGCCGGGTGCGAGTTGCACCACATCGCTCGCCCGCGCAACGCCCACAAGCCAGAGCGCGGGGTCATACGCCCACAATCCATCAGTGCCGGTGGAGGTGATCCCGCCGGGACCTTCCTGCAGCTTCCAGCGGAAGATGATCTGGCCGCGTGCGTTGATGCGATACGTTCCTCTCGGGGGAAGCTCCGTTGAGAACAGCGCTCCCGGCAGCCCGGGCGGCGAACGCCCGGTGTCCGCTACATCGGATCGCAGAATCAGCCGAGGCGTTGCGGTTCCGGATTCGCAGACCCAGAGCCCCGATACCTGCATTCCCGCGGGCGTGTTTACGGTTCCCGCGAACACGACCGTCCCCGCGCTGCTGATCGCCGGGGCCTCGAGCGTGCCGAAGGTGCCGACGATCCCAACCGGCGCGCCGGTTCCGATCGCCGTCGAGCGCGATGCCAGAAGATCCATCTGCCCGTTGGCCCGCCGACGCCAGAGCCGCGAGACCCCGGTCTGCGGCACGTCCGCGCCATCAATCTCGCAAAAGGCGACATCTCCAGCGCTGTTCAGCGAGATGCCACCGGCCTGCACGAACGCGCTCACGTCCAGCGACTTGAACACGACGCCCGGCATCCCCGGCACCGCATCGCCCTCGCGAGCCACATACCCGAGCACGCCGTTGGACCCGCGCTCCACAATCACGCTGTCATTCGACGCATCGACGCCGACGCCCGGCGCGAGCAGCGCGCCAAAGGCCAATCGTCCGTTCGCGCTCAAAACCAGCGTGCGCGAGTTCAACGTCACATACGCCGGCGCGAGCAGAGTTGGCGTAACCGGCGGTGAGCCGAAGAGCCCCGTTCCGCCGATGATCCCCGGGCGTGCGATGAGATCGAGCGATCCACTCACTCCCAGCCGCGGCGCCCATATCCCCTGATAATCCGCGATCGTCACCCCGCCCTGTCCCACCGCCATCTGCGCGCCGAACGCCATTCCGGATGCCGAGAGCACGCACGGAAACCCGGTGATGAACCCGTTGAACTGCGCCCCGGGCACGCCCGGCACCGCCGAGGAGCCGGATCGCACCGTCAGTCCGACGCCATCGTGCGAGCCCGTCCAGTATCCCGTGGAGTTCGTGCCATCGACGCCCGAGCCCGCGAGGAAACAGACCGTTGCGATGCCGCCGTTGTCGCGCAACCGCGGAAAGAACGTCGCGCTGAAGGTCGCGCCGGGAACATCAAGGTCCGCCGCGCCCTCGACGCCGCTCACGCCCGTTCGGGCCAGCAGCTTGCCAACGCCGTAGCGATTAAAGTGAAACAGCCCGAGATCGTTCTCCGCATACGCGACGCCAGGGCCCCCGAAGCGACAGGTAACCAGCAATCCGCCGGAGTTATCCAGTTGCGGCGCGCCAAGCACGCTGAACTGACCTCCGAAGTTGCCCGGGGTCGATGAGTTTCCGATCCCCGCCGCGGCAACCACTCGCGTGGGGGGCATGGCCTCGGCCGTGAGTGCGCACCCCAAGATCGGCAACGCGAACGCCGCCGCGGCCCAAACGCCGCTGATGATCCTGTCGTGTACACGCATGAAACCGCGCCGCTCCTTCTGGTAACGTCCGGAAAACCAAGGACTTGGAAGTGAGAGCATACTGAATCCTCAGGCCGGTGCCAATAAAAACCCCGCCCAAACCCGGGGAAGCCGGGGAATCTGGGAAGGGTTGGTGCACTGCATCTGAGGCGGACGTGAGGATTGTGGCCAGTGTGGGCCGCGTTACGAAGTTTTCGGGGCTTCATCGCGTTTGACGAACACAAATGATCCGCGTTTGAAGTCGCTTAGGATGTGATCTCCCGGCCCGAACTCACCCCCCAGAATGCGGCTTGCCAGCGCGTTCTCGATCCGCTGCTGAATCGTCCGCTTGAGAGGTCGAGCTCCGAACGCCGGATCCCACCCTTCGCTGGCGATCTGCTGCTCCGCTTCCTTGGTCAGCTCGATGGTCATGTCGCGATCCGCCAGCCGCTTCCGCAGGCGCCCGAGCTGGATCTCCACGATCCTCCCGATCTCGTCGCGCTTGAGCTGGTGGAACACAACGACTTCATCGATGCGGTTGAGCAGTTCGGGGCGCATGAAGCCCGTGCCTCCTTGCATCATCTGCTGCGCCTTGAGGATCGCATCGCGCACCTTCACGGGCATGCCCGCGGCCTTGCCCATCTCATCCACGGCAACACCCGCCGGGCCGCGTCGGAGCAGATCGCGCACCGCCGCGTCGATCTCCCAATCCTCCGCGCCGCCCGCGGCCAGTTCCTGGATCATCTGGCTGCCGAAGTTGCTCGTCATCACCACGATCGAGTTCTTGAAGTCCACCGTGCGCCCCTGACCATCCGTCAGGCGGCCATCGTCGAGCACTTGCAGCAGCACCCCGAAGACATCCGGGTGTGCCTTCTCGATCTCATCGAGCAGGATCACCGCGTACGGCCGCCGCCGCACGGCCTCCGTGAGCGCACCGCCCTCCTCGTATCCGACGTAGCCGGGAGGTGCGCCGATGAGCCGCGACACCGCGTGCTTCTCCATATATTCGCTCATGTCGATGCGAATCATCGCCTCCTCGGTGTCGAAGAGGAACTCCGCGAGCGCCTTGCACGTCTCCGTTTTGCCCACGCCCGTGGGGCCCAGGAACAGAAACGAGCCGATCGGGCGATTCGGATCGCCGAGCCCACTGCGGGCGCGGCGGACCGCATCCGCCACGGCTCGAAGCGCATCTTCCTGACCCACCACCCGCTTGGTCAGCTCCTGCTCCATGCGCAGCAGCTTCTCGCGCTCGCCTTCCACCAGCCGCGAGACGGGAATGCCCGTCCACTTCGCGACGATCTGGGCCACGAGTTCATCATCCACTTCTTCCTTGACGAGCGCATCGCCCTTCTGCTCGCGCTCGCTCATCGTTTGTTCAGCCACCGCGAGCCGCTTCTCAAGCTCGCGGATCTCGCCGTACTGAATCCGCGCCGCCTGCTCCAGATCGCCGCGCCGCTGCGCCTGCTCCAGCTGCGTCCGCTTCGCGTCGATCTCGCCCTTGATGTTCTTGACCGCGTCGAGGTCCTTCTTCTCACTCTCCCAGCGCGCCGTCAGCGCGCGGTTCTTCTCTTGCAGCTCCGCCAGCTCGCGTTCCACGCGGTCGAGTTCGCGCCGCGTTCCCTCGCCCACACCCTTGTCGCCATGCTCGATCTTCAGCGCCTCGCGCTCGATCTCCAGTTGCATGATCCGCCGGCGCAGCTCGTCGAGCTCCGTCGGCATCGAGTCGTTTTCCATCCGCAGCCGGCTCGCCGCCTCGTCGATCAGGTCGATCGCCTTGTCCGGCAGGAATCGCTCGGTGATGTACCGGTTGCTCAATGTCGCTGCGGCGAGAATCGCCGAGTCCAGAATCCGCACGCCATGGTGCGCCTCATACCGCGGCTTCAATCCGCGGAGGATCGCCACCGTCTCCTCCACGCTCGGCTGATCCACATATACCGTCTGGAAACGCCGCTCAAAGGCCGGATCCTTCTCGATGTGCTTGCGATACTCATCCAGCGTCGTCGCGCCGATGCAGCGCAGCTCGCCGCGTGAGAGCGCGGGCTTGAGCAGATTGCCCGCGCTGACGGCCCCCTCCGCCGCGCCCGCGCCGACGATCGTGTGCAGCTCATCGATGAAAAGAATGATTGATCCCTTGCTCGCCTGCACCTCGCGGAGCACGGCCTTCAGACGCTCCTCGAACTCGCCGCGAAACTTCGCGCCGGCGAGCAGTTGCCCGACATCGAGCGCGACGATCCGCTGATTCTTCATGTTCTCCGGACAGTCGCCGTTGACGATGCGGAGGGCCAGCCCCTCCGCGATCGCCGTCTTGCCCACGCCCGGCTCGCCGATGAGCACCGGATTGTTTTTCGTGCGCCGGCTGAGCACCTGCATGCACCGCCGGATCTCCTCGTCGCGCCCGATCACGGGGTCCAGCTTTCCCTGCTGGGCCTTCTCCGTCAGATCGATCGAGTATTTCTTGAGCGCCTCGTACTGCGTCTCCGCGTTGGCGTCGTTCACGCCCTGCACGCCGCTCTGCTCGCGAATCTGCTTCACCGCCTGCTCGATCTTCTTGCGATCCGCGCCCCCCACTGTCGTGAGCACTTCCTTCGCAGGACCATTCACATCCACGAGCGCGAGCAGCACATGTTCCGTTGAGGTGTACTCATCGCCAAGCTTCTTCGCTTCCTGCTCTGCGCGCGTGAGCAGTTCCATAATCGCGCGTCCGGCTTGAGTCTGTCCCCCACTCACCGTCGGCAACCGCTTGATCTCACTCTCAGCGATGCTCGCGACGCGAGCCGCCGCGCCGGAGACCTTGTCCAGAATCGACCACGCCGCGCCACCCTTCTCCTTCAGCAGCGCGCTGAGCACATGCAGACCGTTCACTTCCGGATTCGAGCGCGCCATCGCATCACTCTGTGCATCCGCCAGCGCCTGCTGTACCATCGTCGTCAGTCGATCCATCCGCATGTGTCAGCTCCATTTCCGCGTGAGTCCGCAACTCCAAGCATCGGCCGGCGTGTCGTGATCGCAACGCCGCAACTTTCCCTCATTTCAATACAAGATCCCAAAGAGGAGGCCGCCGGCGCAAGCCAGCACCCCCCCCTCCACCCACTTTCGGCACACAGGGTCATGGTGCGCCGGTTGACCGCCTCCGATGAGACAGTCGGGTAGCCATACGCGATCCATGCAAGCCGCGCGCCATCCCGCACACCCCATCTGCGCCCAAATAAACGCACAAGGGCTGCCAGTTCGGCAGCCCTTCAATCAAGACATGCAAGTTGTTCCCGAACGAATCGTCGACGCATGGTCAGCCGCGAACATCGATCGCCGCGCCCAGCCCATCCGGGCTCGCACCGCCCTGCCCCGTCTGCGCCACCGCTTCCAGCAACTGGATCGCGGCATCTCCCTGCTGCTTCTGAGCGTCGAGTGCCTTGCGCGCGACAGCCACGGAGATGTTGTTCGAGACTTCGATTTGCTTGATGCTGGTGGCGAGTGCGGCGATGTCCATGCTCTCGTCATCGGCGCGCACGCCCACCCTCCCGCAGCGTGCCGGCTGAATCCGTTGCGAACTCATTGATAACCGATGGTGGACCAACCCGCAACGGGGTGATTCGCCGCCCCATCAGATTCCTGCGCCATCGTCCAGCCAGCCAAGATCGACGCCGCCGCCGCGCGCAACAAGCGCCGGCTTCTCCGCCGACTTCGACCCCGTGTGCGGCCCAGAATGCGGCTTGAGCACCGGCTCCGGGCGCGTCTGCTGCACCACATGTCCGGGCGCGACACTGCTGGTCACGAACACACCGCCCGCGATCACGCAGTCATCGCCGATCACCGTGTCTCCGCCCAGGATCACCGCGCCCGCGTAGATCGTCACGCGATCGCCAATCGTCGGATGCCGCTTGATCCCTTTGATCGCGCGCCCGCGCTCGTCCTTGGGGAAGCTCCGCGCCCCGAGCGTCACGCCCTGATACACCTTCACATGCTTCCCGATCACGCTCGTCTCGCCGATCACCGTCGCCGAGCCATGGTCGATGAAGAAGCTCTCCCCCACTACCGCGCCCGGATGAATATCAATCCCCGTGCGCGAGTGCGCCTGCTCGCTCATCACTCGTGGCAACACCGGCACGCCCAGGCAATACAGCACGTGCGCCAGCCGATGCGTCATGATCGCTTCAAGCCCGGGATAGCAGAGAATCACCTCGTCGGTGTGCTCCGCCGCCGGATCGCCGTCGTACGCCGCCTGCACATCCAGTCCGAGCAGCCGCCGCGATTCGGGCAAGCGGCGCATGAACTCCATCACCACAATCTCGACGTACCGATCATTCGTGATGCTCGCGGGGACCAAGCTCTGAAACCCATGCTGCGCCGGTCGTCGTCCGTAGCGCAACACCGCCCGCACCTCCTCCGCCAGCACGCGCGACACCTTCGCGCACACGCGAGTGACGTGCGCCTCCAGCTCCCCATCCCACAGCGGCTCCTGCTCGAAGAACCCGGGGAACATCACGCGGCGCAGGTCGTCCACCAGTTCTCGCATCCGGGCGACATCCGCCGCGCGAAAGCCGCCGCCGCCCGGCCCGATCCCCGCCCAGGACGAAAGCTCATCCCCACCGCCGGGCCCCCCACTCAGCCCGGCGCGCAGCCGCGTCACCCGGTCATCTTTCATGGACCGTGCCAGCTCCAGCGCGGCCTGCTCGGTCGCCGCATCCACCGACCTGTTTGGCTCGTACCTGCTCATGCCCTCTGAGTATCGACCGTCCAGACCCCGGCGGCGACTCAATCGTGGTCTGTTCGGGAGCAATCCCGCGATGGGCTTTGGACCACCGGTGGGTCAAAACTGGCCAACCAGCCCCCCAACGCTCACCTTTCGCCCCAGTTCGCTTGACGCTTCCCGCCTGCCACGGTACAACCACCACCCCCGGAACGCCGGAAGCCGTCCCTTCCGGTCCCCTCCGTCCTCGTCACCACATGCCAAACGTCCTCGGCCGCTTGGTTTTCAGGAGTTCGCCCATGGCCCGTCGCTCAGTTCTTGTTCTCGGCATCGTCGCCCTTTCCGGCGTTGGCCTGCTCTCCGGCTGCTGCAACACCGGCAACGAGCGGCTCGACGCGGTCCGTTGGGATCCGTCGCCCAACATCGACACGATGAGCGAGCGCCCCGAGGACATGGAGAATGCCATGACCGTCACCGCCGACGAGAACATGCGCATGTTCAATGAGGACATGGGGCGACTGTTCATGTTCGATCGTCCCTCCCGTCTGTCGCGCGGCCCGCACCTGCGTCCATGAGTCATGTCATGTATCGTCATCACGCGATAGGCGCGATTCGATGACCCCGATCACTCGCATGCCAAACAACAAAGAAGCCCGACGCAACGCGTCGGGCTTCTTTCTTTGCAGCGTCGATCGGGAGCGATTACTTGGACGTGTACTGCCCACGCCCCACGCGCTTGAACTTGCCGCTGGCGATCAGGGCCTGGTTCACGATTGTGCGGAAGTTGGGAGATGTCGTTGCATATCCGGCCTTCTGAACCGCCTCGGAAACCTCGGTGACGGACATCACCTTGTCGGTGAGCACCTTCTGCAGCGACTCGACGAGATTCGCTTCATTGCGGGGGCGGCTGCGCCCCGCCCCGCCCAGCGCCAGGGCGCGCGTCGCGCCGCCGAACTCGGCGATCTGCGCGTTGAGCGCGTGGACCTTCTCGAGCAGACGATCGCGCTTGCGCTCGAGCGTGCCGACGCGGCGGCCGCGCTTCGCAAGCTCGCGCCGCAAATCGGTGACAGAAACCCCCGCGAGTCCCCCTGTGGAACGCTTGGCCATGACACAATCCTTTCGATCCGTCGAGCGTGGACGGACCATTATGGTGAACGATCGCACCGCTCGACGCCCATGCGCGTCGCCGGCACGCTTATGAACTGTTCATACTACCTGCTCTGGCCGGGAAAGAATCTATGCCCCGAGTGGGGCATAGGTGCCGCAAGAGCGAGCTCTTCGTGAGGACTGTGTCAGGGTTCGCGTGTCACAATGACAACCAGTGCTACCTGAGCACAAATCCGATCTTGCTCATGAGCCCGTCGAAATGGTCCAAATCAAAGAACTTGATCACCAATGAGCCGCGCTTCCCGCCCGCGCTGGCGCGGATGCGCACGCTCGTGCCCAGATGCTCACTGAGCTGACGTTCCAGGTCCTTCATCGCCGCGGCCTTGGCAATCGCGCCCTCGCCGATCTTCACCTCCGGCGCCGCACCCGTCGGCGCATCCGCAGCGCGAGCCGCGGCTTGCTCCAATCGCCGCACCGACCACCCCTGCCCCGCGGCCTGCTTCGCGAGCCCCACGCGCACCGGCCCGGGCGTCATGCCAACGAGCACCTTGCCGTGACCCGCTGAAATCTGGCCCGAATCCAGCAGTTTGTGGATCTCCTGCTCCAGCTCGGTGAGCCGGTACAGATTCGCCGCGCTGGAACGATCGATGCCGAGCCGGTCGCCGATCTGCGCGTGCGAGAGGCCGAATCGCTCCGCCAGGCCGCGCACCGCCCAAGCACGCTCCATCGCGGAAAGATCGGCGCGCTGGATGTTCTCGACCAGCGCCCACTCCGCGGACTGCTCATCCGTGAGCGTCGCGAGCACCGCCGGAACATGTGTGAGCCCCGCGAGCTTGCAGGCGCGCCAGCGCCGCTCGCCGGCAACGATCTCATATTTTCCGGAAGCGCCCGGACGAACGAGAATCGGCTGCACGACGCCCGCGCTCCTGATCGAGGCCGCAAGTTCGGTGAGCTGAGCATCATCAAACGTCCGACGCGGCTGGAAGCGATTGGGCTCCGCAAGATGCAGTGGAATCTGCACGATGCGAGTTCCCGATGCTTCGGCAATCGGATCGGCTCGCGGGGTCGCAACTTGGGCCGTGGCCGTCGCTCCGGATTTGGGTTCGACGATGTTTGACGACGCGATCGGTTCGGACGCTGCCGGCAGCATCGAGATCGATGCCGCGGCAGGTGCCGGAGTTTGAATCGCAACCGGCTCGCCCAACAAGGCACTCAGGCCGCGACCGAGGCGACGGGGCTTCTGGTGTTGGTCGGAGGAGGCGGAACTTGTTTGTTGTTTGTTCATATATGGCCTGTCTTTGTTTGGCCCGACCGATTGAACCTAGCGAACGATCCTACTATATATTGATCAACGAGGTGCGATTTGTCAAAGCAGAAGTCATCGAAAAAGTCAACTGGTGCGAAAAAGAGCGCGGCGGCGGGGTCCGGTGGGAAGCGACCTGTTCCACGTGGAACAGGCCGAACCGTACGTCGTGCCAAGCCCACGCACGCCAACGACCCTGCCGCGGCCAAACAGTCCGGCCTGACGGCGGGCGAGCATGACATCGAAATCATCGCTCGTGGATGCCTGCTGCATGGATCGCATGTGCTGCTCTGCCGCAATGTGAAGCATGGATACTGCTACCTCCCCGGCGGTCACGTCGAGTTCGGAGAATCGGCCGCGGGAGCTCTTGCACGAGAGTTTCTTGAGGAGTCCGGGCTGCGGGTGCGGGTGGGGGACCTCGCTCTCGTGAGCGAAGGGGCTTTCCCGACCAAGAAACGCTGGCACCACGAGATCAATCTTGTGTTCCACGTGGAACAGGTCGCTGGTGAATCCAAGGCCCGATCCAAGCCGGGAACCGGTACAAAGCTGGATCTTCCCCCCGCAATCAAGAGCCGCGAGGACTGGATCGACTTCGCCTGGGTCGAACTGGCAGCGGTCCCAGAGACCGACATCCGCCCCGTCGCTGCGAAAGCATGGCTCGCGACGCTGGGCGGCAGCGGGACACAAGGGGCTGAGTGGGTCAGCGAAATGCAATCCTGAGTGGGCTGGCGTACCGGTCACGGATGGGGGGACGGGGATGGGGTTGCGGGCGCGGACCAGTGCTGTTCCACGTGGAACGTGGGTCCGATCACATGGTCGGGCCCAATCTCCCATCTTGACTGACCGGAACACCCGTCCCACCCGCGCGGACCGCTGCGCCCGATCACCGCTCCCTCCCCACTTGCGCTCCAGTTCAGTCGATTCCAAGTGAGCACCTCGCGGCCATGACCAGACGCCGCGATTCCGTGCTCCCGGATCGACCATGCGCACGAAGACCCGTCCACATCCGGCTCCGACCACCGGCCGCGCCCCAGCGGCGAGGGGTGATGGCTTGGATGCGCTCGCGGCCAAGCTGGTCTCCACGCAACACGAGCTCGATGCTCTGTACAGCCAACTCGAGCGACTGAACCGGCTCGCATCGATCGGCACCATCGCGGGGATGATCGCCCACGAGTTCAACAACATCCTGACGCCGATCATGAGCTATTCGCAGATGGCCCTCGCGGCCCCCGAGGATCGCGAGCTCACGCACAAGGCACTCGCCCGCACGCTCGCTGGCTCCGAACGAGCCGCGAAGATCGCCGATGCGATCCTGAGCTTCGTTCGCGATGAAGGTTCTGAGTCCGGCGATCTGTTCCACGTGGAACAGCAGGGCGGGCAGCACGCACGCGTCGGCGATGTCGTCCGCGATGCCATCAGTTGTCTCGCGAAGGAGTCCGGGCGGGACTGTGTTGGAACGAAGGTGCATATGCCCGATGGGCTCGCCGCGGCGATTCACCCGATCGCGCTCCAGCGGGTGCTCGTCAACTGATCTTGAATGCCCGCAACGCGATGGACGCAGGCGGCACTTTGGAGATTTCCGCGGCACGCGGGATCGAGGAGCCGACGACCCCCGCGGCGGAGTGGACAGTCGCCAGGTCCGACGTTGGATCAGCGAATCGTTCCACGTGGAACGCCGCTGACGAGTCGACGAGCCAGCAGGGTGCGTGGGTGTGTATCACAATCCGAGATTCCGGCTGCGGCATGTCACCTCAGCAACTCGCACGCATGTTCACACCCTTCGATAGCAACTCGCACGGCGACCACCGCGGCACAGGGCTTGGCATGGTCATCACGAAGCGCCTCGTCGAACGAGCTGGTGGCTGGCTCATCGTTGAGTCCGCGCTCGGACGCGGGACGAGCACGACCATCGTGCTCCCCGCTGCATGAGCAAACAATATACAAACAAATACTGCTAGATGCCGTCACGCCGGTTTCGTCGGTGCGCCCTGTTCCATCAACAGCGAGCTGCGCTGCGGGGTCTTAGCTTTGCTCCAGCTGAACCCGAACTTGCTTTGGGTCACATCCGCGATGCGCTCCGCCGCCTCGGCGGGTGAGTCGGTCAGGAAGAGCAGGTCCAGGTCGGTTGGGCTGATGGTGCGCTCGGAGATCATGCGCGTGCGGATGAACTCCATCAGCGGCTGCCAGTAGTCCACGCCCATCAGGATCACCGGAAAGTCCTTGATCTTTCCGGTCTGGATGAGCGTGATGGTCTCGAAGACCTCGTCGAGCGTGCCGAAGCCGCCGGGCATGACGACGAAGGCGTACGAGTACTTCACGAGCATGACCTTGCGCACGAAGAAGTACCGGAACTCGACGAACTTATCCACCCAGGGGTTGGGCTCCTGCTCCATTGGGAGCTCGATGTTGCAGCCGATGGATGGGGCTTTCACATCGCGGGCCCCGCGATTCGCGGCTTCCATGATGCCCGGGCCGCCGCCGGTGAGGATGGTGAAGCCGAGCTCGCCGATGCGAGCGGAGACCTCGCGGGCCAAGTGGTAGTAGTGGTGGTCTTCCTTGAACCGCGCCGAGCCGAAGACGGTGACGCACGGGCCGACGAAGTGCAGGGCGCGGAAGCCCTTGATGAACTCCAGCGCGATGCGGACGACGCGGAAGAACTCGAAGCGGCGCGTCTGCGGACCCTCGAGAAACTCGCCTTCCTCGACGTTGCGAGTCGCTTTTCCCCACAGGCCGTTGTTTGGCGGGGTCTCTTTGTCCGGCGGGCCTTCATCAAGGATGAACCGCGGCTTGGGAGCGGCGCCTTCGGGTCCCTTTGTGTGATCCGGCTTTACGGTCGGGTCTTTGGGATTCGTGTCGTTGGGCATGTGTTGTGGGCACGTATTGAAGAGTGGCGGAGGGGGAAAGAACATCATCGGCGCGCGCCGGGCGGAAACTCGGCAACTCGGAGTCGCGGGGTCTGGGAGACGGCGGCGGAGTTTGAGCCCAACTGGGATTGAGCTATGCGTTGAAGTAATAGCCAGCGTTTCGGCCATGAGTCGCCGCGTGCGCGGTGCTGGGAGGCCATCGCCGCGCTGGGAAATACGATGGAATTGCCGATCTGGAAGCGTGATGATGGATTGCGGACTGTGGCATCCGCTTTGCTTCGGATCCCCTACGGGGGTGTGTGGTCCAAGGAGGCCAGGCCATGGAAACTCGTGATGGCGGCTTGCGCGGCGGAACTCGTCGGACGGCATGGGCGACGCGGCTGATTGGCGGCACGCTGGGCGCGATCGTGCTGATTGCGGGCGGCGTGGCGGCGATGGGGGGCTGGACGGCGGAGCAGCCGGCGAGCACGTACGCGGTCTTCGGCTACAACGAACTGGGCATGCACTGCATGAACCAGGACTTCAGCGAGATGATGATCCTGCCGCCATTCAACAGCATCAGGGCGCAGGTGATCCGCAAGGGCCGCGAGCCGCAGATCCTGACGAGCGGGGTGTCGCTGCGGTACTGGGTTCCCGGGAACACGCACTCGAGCGACAAGACAAACTTCTGGTCGTACTCGTATCAGTTGTTCGGCGCTTCGATTCCGCCGGATGTCGGGCTGGCGGGGTTTGGGCTCAAGGGGAACATGGTCTCGAGATCGCCCGCGGCCAACGACTGGGAGGCGACGGGGATTCCGATCACGCCGATCGGGGATGACGGGCGGGAGAATCCGTACTCGCTGGCGACGGTGCAGGTCGAGAACGCGGGCGGGGTGCTCGCCAAGACGCAGTTCGTGGTGCCGGTGAGCTGGGAGATCTCCTGCAACATCTGCCACACGAGCGCGACCGAGAGCGTGGGGATGAACATCCTGCACGCGCACGACCGGCTGCACAACACGCAACTGGCGACGCACACGCCGGTGAACTGCTCGCAGTGCCACTCGGATCCGGCGTTGGGCGCGCCCGGTCAGACGGGCGTGTCATCAATGAGCAGCGCGATGCACCTGGCGCACGGGCCGCGCATGGCGGCGGCCAATCTTGCAGTGAACTGCTACGCGTGCCATCCGGGCGTGCGAACGCAGTGCCAGCGGGATGTGCACTCGGCGGCGGGGATGAACTGCTTCTCGTGCCACGGGCAGATGGCGGATGTGGGGAATCCGGCGCGGCGGCCGTGGCAGGATGAGCCGCGCTGCGCGACATGCCATCAGGCCCGCAAGCCGGAGTTTGAGTTTGAGCCGGCGGGCGTGCTGTTCAAGAACGCGACGGGGCACGGCGGAGTGAAGTGCGTGACGTGTCACAGTTCGCCGCACGCGATCACGCCGACAACGACGAGTGTGGACAATCTTCAGGCGATTCGTGCGCAAGGGCACGCGGGTCCGATCGGCGGGCCGCTGGCGGCGGGAGGAACGCCGACGCCGTCGTGTTCGGCGTGTCACACGACGCCGCCGGGGCCATTCGAGCATCATCGAGATTGAGAGCGATGCGAGGTGTCCGATGTGAGCGGAGTGGAGCGGCAACGGATCGATTGAATGAAGGAGTGGCCAATGAACACGCGAATGGCAACACTTGCAACGATGGCGGCGGGACTGCTGGCGATGGCGGGGCATGCGGGGGCGCAGACGTTCCACGTTCGGGATCTGGGCTCGCTGGGCGGGCTCGGTGATACGGAGTCGTTCGATATCGCGGGCATGGGCCCGATGGTCGCGGGGTTCGCGACGCGAACCGATTCGCATCACATCGCGTTTGTGTGGGATGGTTCGGTGCTCGCGCCGATCGTGCCGATCGGAACGGATACGCAGTCGGCGGCGTTCGGTGTGGATGGATCGGGGCGCGTGGTGGGGGTGTCCTACTCGCTGGGCGAGCCGAGCGTGCACGCGTTTCGTTGGAACGCGGGTGTGGTGACATCGCTGGGAGATTTCACGCCACGAGCGGTGAACGCGGGCGGGGATATCGCGGGGTTTCTCGCGGTGACGGACTCGTTCGGCTTGCGGGAGGAGCACGCGTGCGTGCTGCCGTTTGGCGCTCCGGCGCCGACGGATCTGGGAACGCTGTTCGGGTCGAGCACGAGCCAGGCGTTCGCGATCAATACGCGCGGGCAGATCGTCGGCGTGAGCAACGGCGTGTCGGATGTGGGAACACGGGCCGCGCTCTGGTATCAGGGGAATCGGATCGATCTTGGAACGATTGGCGGGAGCACGAGCGCGGCGTACGCGATCAACGATTCGAATCTGGCGGTCGGATGGTCGGATGCGGGCGGCACGCTTCCCACAAATCGCGCGACGAAGTTTGTGCTGGATGCGAACGGGTTCGTGGTGTCGCGCGTGAACATGGGTGTGTTGCCGACGAGTGTTCCCGGTGCTGGCGCGTGGAGCTACGCGTATGGGGTGAACAACTCCGGTGTGGTGGTCGGTCAGTCCAACGGGCGCGCGTTCGTGGACCTTGGCGCTGGGATGCGCGATCTCAACGGACTGGTGCCCGCGGCGCCGGGTTGGTTTCTGGTGTCGGCACGCGGGGTCGATGAGCTGGGGAGGATCGCGGCGTGGGGCGTGGACGCGATTGGGCGGCCGCGGCCGGTGCTGCTGTTGCCGTGCGATGGCGACTTCAACCGGGATGGCGGGCTGAGCGTGCAGGACATCTTCGCCTTCCTGAACGCTTGGTTTGCCGGAGACTTGCAGGCGGACACGCTGCGCGATGGGACGCTCTCGGTGCAGGACATCTTTGAGTTTCTCACGAAGTGGATGGGCGGGTGTCAGTCGTGAGCATCTGCTGGCGCGGCCGGGCGCACCCTACGATTGAGGCATGACAGCAGACAACGAACGTACGGTGGTGATCGCGGAGACGCGGACGGCGTTCGAGGCGGAGACGATCGCGGCCGCGCTGCGCGAGCGGGGCGTGGATGCGCGGGTCCTTGACGGCGCGACGACGCAGGCGTGGGGAATGGCGATCAGCGGCGTGAGCGGCGTGAAGGTGGTGGTGCTGGAACACCAGGTGGAGGCGGCGCGCAAGGCGATGGAGGAGGTGCGCGTGGAGTCCGCGAGCATCGACTGGGATGCGGTGGAGCTTGGCCATGATCCGAGCGTGCAACGGCTGACGCAGGTCGCCAAGTCACGACGCTGGGTGTGGACGGTGATCATGCTGCTGGTGCCCGCCGGATTCATCGTGCTTTCTGTGGGGATTCACCGCGGCGACTCGATGGTGAAGATTCTCGGAGGTGTGCTGCTGGCGACGGCGCTGGTGATGGGGATCAACCAGATGCTGCCCGAACGGCGGGATTGAGCGGCGGCTTCTTGAAAAAATGTGGAAGAACCCCTCGTTCGTGAAGAACGGGTGGGATGAGGTTCCGTCTCCTTGCGATTGTGATCAGGATCCGGACTGGGGCGAAACCCGGAGGCGTCTGGTCGGAAGGAGAATGCGATGCCTCCTTCTGTCTGGATGATCTGGGTGCTGGCGGGCGTGCTGGGCGCGTCGGGGGTGGTGTTGCTGCTTGGTGCGCTGTGGGCGAGCGCGGCGCGGCTGGGGGCCGCGGCGCCGGTGGTGGGGACGTGCGGCGGGTGCTGCCTTGAATGTGGCTATTCAACAGATGGGCTGGAAGAGGCGGTCTGCCCGGAGTGCGGCGGCGGGTTCGCAGTGTGTGCGCGGCGGAAGGAGCGGGGGCGGCGCGCGATGCTGGCGGTGGCGGGGATTGCGATGTTGGTGGTGGCGGGGCTTGGGTTTCCGGCGAGCCAGGCGGCGCAGTATGGGATGGCGCACGCCGCGCCGAATGTGGCGCTGATCCAGATGCTGCGATGGTCGCCATCATCGATCGACGCGATCGGCGCGGAACTGCGGATGCGGGCGGAGACGCGGATGCTGCGCAACTGGGAGCGGCGCGATCTGGCGCGTGCCTGCGAGAGCGCGATGGGGCGCGGCGAATCGGCGGCGGTGCGGCGCGAGGCGGCGGGCGTGCTGGCGAGCGTGGGAGAAGAGGCGTCCGAGGCGACGGTGCTGGGGATGCTGCGCGACATGGATGCGCGGGTGCGAGCGGAGGGCGTTCGCGCTGCGTGCGCCGGGCGAGATGCGGCCCGCGGGAAGGGCGCGTTTGTGCGCCGGCATCTGATGACGATGGCGCAGTCGGATCGAAGCCCGCTGGTGCGCAAGCTCGCGGTGGACTCGATGCGGGTTGTGGGCGCGGGCGAGGAGGGGCGATCGGTGCTGGCGGCCGCGCTGAGTGATCCGAATGATGGCGTGCGTCGGCGCGCTCTGCTGGGGCTGGCGAGTGGGGTGTGGGATGATCGCGCGGCGACGGCGGCCGCGATTGCCGCGGCCACGGATGCGGATGAGAACCTGAGGTGGCTGGCGGCGTGGGCGCTGGCGCGGCTCGCGGAGCGGGAGCGCGGCGTGGTCGGGGTGGTGGGGGTGCTGGCGACGACGCTGCCGATGCTGGTGGGGATGGCGATTGGGGATGAGGATGAGGGCGTGCGGGTGGCGGCGATGGAGGCGATTCGTGCGATCCGGGGGTAGCGGCTTCCGTATGATCGTGCGTGCCGGACGATCCTGATGTGCCAATGACGGATGCGGAGGGGTTGCAATCCGCTGATGCGCCTCCCGGGTGGGGGAGCGAGACGCGCGAGGTGCGTCTGGCGCGGCTGCTGCGCAAGTCGCGGCAGTTGCCCGATGCGCCGGGCGTGTATCTGATGAAGGACCACAAGGGTGTGGTGATCTACATCGGCAAGGCGTCGCGATTGCCGGATCGGGTGAGCAGCTACTTCGTGCCCAGCGCGGACCTGGGGCACAAGAAGGCGCCGATGCTGGATGTGGTGCACGACTTTGAGTATTTGCAGTGCGAGGGGGAGTGGGAGGCGCTGCTGACCGAGGCTCGGCTGATCAAGGATGTCGGGCCGCGCTTCAACGCGAGACTGACGGACGACAAGACGTTTCCGTATCTGGTCGTGACGATGCGCGAGGATTTCCCAAGGGTGATGGTGACGCGCGATCTGACGGACCCGGTGGTGAAGGGAGCGAAGGTGTTCGGGCCGTTCACGGCGGTGGGCGCGCTGCGCGAGGCGATGACGCTGTTGCAACGGGTGTTCAAGTTCCGCACGTGCTCGCTGGACATCGTGGAGGGTGACCCGAAAAACAAGTACTTCCGCCCGTGCATATTGCACGCGATCGAGATGTGTACCGCGCCGTGCGCGGACAAGGTTGGGAAGCAGGAGTATTTCGTGAGCATCGAGCGGTTCGTGCGCTCGATCGAGAGCAAGCGGAGCGTGATGCTGCGCGACTTGCGTAGCGAGATGGAGAAGGCGGCGGCTGCGATGGAGTTCGAGAAGGCCGCGGTACTGCGCGACCAGATCAAGGCGATCGAGAAGCTCGATGAACGCGCGAAGGGCGGCACGCGCGACGGATGGCAGCCGGAGGCCGAGGCGACCGTTGTTGATCCGAAGAAAGCGATGGAGAGTTTGCAGAAGACGCTCGGAATGGATACGCCGATCCGGTGCATCGAGGCGATCGACATCGCGCATTTGCAGGGCGGAGAAACGGTGGGGAGCAAGGTCTGCTTCGTGGATGGGCGGCCGCTGAAGAATGAGTATCGGCGGTACAGAATCAAAGGGGGAGGAGAAGGCACCAAGGGATCGAGGCACCGAGGCAACGAAGGAAACGCGGGGAAGGATGGTTCACTTGATGCCTTGATGCCTTCTGCCTCGATGCCTTCTGGAATCAACGACGACTACGCGAGCATCCGCGAAGTTGTGAGCCGGCGATATCGCGAGGCGGGCGAGGGGCACGAGCTGTATCCGGATGTGATCGTGATCGACGGCGGGCTGGGGCAACTGCACTCGGCGATCGAGGCGTTCGCGCAGATGAACATGAAGCCGCCGATGGTGATCTCGCTGGCGAAGAAGGAGGAGATCATCTACGTGCAGGAGCGGAGCGAGCCGATCCGGCTGGGGCGCGAGAACCTGGGGTTGAGGTTGGTGCAGGCGATCCGGGATGAGGCGCACAGGTTTGCGCAGCACTATCACCATGTGCTGCGGCGGAAGAAGACGCTGGAGGAGGACTGAGCGTTTGGCGGCACGCGCGGCGTTTGGTATGCTGGCGCGGGAGGTTCGCATGAGCGATCTGAATGATGGCCCCGCCGCGCCGATGATTGTTGATGACACCACGATTGGTCAGGCGCGTGTTGGGCAGGGCGCGGGAGGGAAGCGCGTCAATCTCGTGAAACTTGCCGAAGCGCAGAAGCACTTGCTGTGGTGCGTGCTGGCGCGGATCGGCGTCGAGTTCGGCGGGTTTGCGGTTATTCAGGCATTTCCGCCGCCGTATGGATTGATCCTGTATGGAGTGGTGGCGCTCGCGCTGCTGGTTGTGACGATCGTGTTCATCGTGCGCATGGCGACGGCATACGGAACGAACACGGTCCTCGCGGTGCTCGGGGGCATTGCGATAGTGGTGCCGTGCGCCGGGCTGCTGCTCCTGCTGTTTCTGAATCAGCGTGTGACGGCGACGCTGCAGCGCGCTGGGGCGAAGGTCGGGCTCATGGGCGTGAGCGCGGCGGAGATGACAAAGCTGCGAAAGGGGTTTTGCTGGGGGTGCGGGTATGAGCTGCGCGGACTGGCCAGGCCGGTGTGTCCGGAGTGTGGGGCGGTCATCACGCAGGCAATGTGAAAGCAGGGTGGTGCATCCGAGCGGCGGCGGAGTCAGCTGCATCCCGCGAACCATGCTCCAAGGAAGTCGAAGATGTCCTGCACTTCGAGCGTGCCGGAGTAGTTGAAGTCGGCGCGGATGTATCCGGCGAACCAAGCGTCGAGGAAGGCGAAGATGTCGGAGATGGCGAGCGAGCCATTCTCGGAAAAGTCGGCGGGGCAGATCGCGTGGGTGAGGGCGCTGATGGCTGTCTGGCCCCAGGTGATGAAGCCGGGCTGTGAGAGGTGATAGGGGTCCGAGCCGCCGGAGAGCATGCCGCGCTGCGCGAGCTGCGTGGTGGTGGAGAGCATGGTTCCGGCGATGGTGAAGACTTGCGGGTCGGCTGCGGCGATGTCGCGCCATTGCTGCTCGTAGCCGGGGATGGGAGTGTCGATGTCGGGGCGAGGGTGATAGGGGCCTAGGAGGAAGAATAGATTGTCCGGGTCGTTGCCGCTGAGCGTCCAGGCGTTGCGCAGAGCGGAGATGATGCCGCGGATGTTGTCGGCGTGGCCCGCCGGAGTTGCGGAGTCGATGCCGCCGACAGGGCCGAGAGAACCGGCATGGTAGTTGATGTCGTTGCCGCCGTGGATGATCTGCACGAGGAGCACGGGCGGGGCGTTCTGCAGGCGCGTGGCCTGTCGCATCCACTCGCGGTTGGCATTGAGTGATGATTGCAGAGCGAACGTGGCGTGGTAGGCGGATTGCCCGCCCTTGCCCCAGAGCGGTGAGTAGGCGATGCCGGAGGATCGCGCCGTGTTCTCAACTCGATGCCAGGTGATGAGGAACGGGCCGCGGGCGTCGCGGGCTCCGGCCCAATCCGCGAAGCAGAAGAGCAGACCGTTCGGATCGCGCGGGCCTGCGGAAACGTCGAAGGAGAAGTCTTGCAAGCGGCGCGTGGGGCCTGCGCTGCTGACGGTGGGGCCGGCGGCGTAGTTGACCGTGGGGCTTCCCGGCCACGCGGGGCGGCAGGAGGGATTGCAATAGCCGGTGGATGTAGCGCCGAAGATCCACTGCGTGGCGTGGTATCGGAGCGGGCCGGTGATGTCGAAAGGGGCGTCTGGTGTAATGGTGAGACCGGTGTTGAAGGACGTTGGCGCCTGCACACCGTCGGGAAGAGCGGCGTATCCGATGGGGAAGCCGTCATCGGGGAAACCGGAGATGACGACATTCAGCGGTGCGCCCTCCTGCACGAATGGCGCGAAGAGAACGCTGCTGGTGGAGGCGATGGAATCGCCCCACCAGGCGGAACCAGAGGCGGGTGTGACGGCGGTGGCGTAGGTGCCGAAGCGGGCGCTGAGGGCGAGCCCCATGCCGCCCTCGTGACCGAAGTGACCGGCGCGTGTGTTGCTGTCCCCGATGATGCAGCAGTCGACGCGGCGCGTGGCGGCGAGGTCGAAGAACCGGCGCGCGGTGGCGACGCCGGCGACGGCAAAGCGGTTTGGATTGTCAAGGGTGGGAGAGACGGGGCTGCCGAGCGGCTGGGCCGCGGCGATAGAGGCAAGCCAAGGGCACGCGAGCGCGGCGAGGAGGGTGATGCGGCGGGGCACGTTCATGGTGTGGAGAATGGGATCGCTGGGGCAGATCTGTATACGGAGTGGTGCGAGGGGAGTATGCCCCATGCGGAAGATTCCACTATCAAATCGTGTGTTCGCGCGAGACGAAGTGGTGGCGTATGGCCACACAGGGTGAAGCTGGATGGGTTGTGCCGAGTAGGCGGGAAAAAGAATGGGCGTGGCGAACCGCGTGGTATGTACCGAAGCAACCAGCACATGGTTGTCGGCCTGTGTTCAGGCCGCGTTTTCGAGGTCTTCTCGCGATTCCTGCTCGGCCTCGGCGTTGCGGGCGCTGCTGCCCTGGTAGGCCTCGCCTTGTCCGAGCTGGTCGATCTTGGGCGCATCGGGGAGGGGCTTGCCGTTGCTGTCGGTCAGCGGTTTGCCGTCGAGGGTGCGGATGATGGGGATCGGGTGCTTCTTGGCGTGGATGGCGAGCGCGGCCTCGAGTTCCTTCTGCTTGGCTTCGGGAACTTCGGCCCACTTGAAGCGGCCCTTGCACTTGGGGAACTTGGAGCAGCCGAGCCATGGGCCGCGTAGGCCTTCGCGGAGATTCGTGGGGGACTGGCACTTGGGGCAGGGGATATCGGTGAGGAGCGCGGGCTGGCTGGGGGCCTTGACCTGGAGCTTCTTCTTATCGATGTTGAGGATGCCATCGCACTTGCCTGCGGGGTCGGTCTCTTTGTTGTTGAACTTGGCGCAGCCGAGGAAGGGGCCGAAGCGGCCGGTGCGGCTGATCATGGGTCCGCCGCACTTGTGGCAGGCGACGTTGACGTGCGCGGCGGGGCGCGGCTTGCCCTCGCGATCGATCGGGCAGGCGTAGGTGCAGGTGGGATAGTTGGAGCAGGAAAGGAAGCGCCCGTTTTTGCCGAAGCGGTAGACGAGGTCGGACTGGCACTGCGGGCAGCGGTATTCCTTGGGCGCGGGCGTGGTCTCCGCCTTCGCGTGGGTCATGGTGTCGTGGGCGAGCGCGAGGGCCTTGGTGAAGGGGCCGTAGAAGCGCTTGAGCATGTCGACCCAGTCGAGATGGTCGTCCTCGATTTTGTCGAGTTCGAGTTCCATGTCGCGGGTGTAGCCGACATCCATGATCTTGGGGAAGCCCTCGACGAGCTTGTCGGTGACGACCTCGCCCAGATCGGTGGCGTACATGCGCCGATCGACCTGCTCGACGTACTTGCGATCCTGGATGACCTGGATGATGGAGGCGTAGGTGGACGGGCGGCCGATGCCCTCGGACTCGAGCTCCTTGATGAGGGATGCTTCGGAGTAGCGGGAGGGAGGCGAGGTGAACTTCTGGAGGGCATCGATGGCGAAGGGATGCATCGACTGCTTGTCGTTGATGATGGGGAGCGTGGCGATATCCGCCGCGGGCGGAACGCCGGCGACTTTGTAGAAGCCGTCGAAGACGAGCGTGCGGCCGGTGGCCTTGAAGGTGCAGGGCTTCGCGGAGTTGGTGCCGCCAGCGATGAGAACGGTGGTGGAGTCCCACTGCGCGGGCGTCATCTGGCAGGCGACGAAGCGCTCCCAGATGATCTGGTAGAGCCGGAAGTGATCGGGACGGAGCGCGTTGCGGACGCGCTCGGGCGGGAACTCCAGCGATGTCGGGCGGATGGCCTCGTGGGCCTCCTGCGCATCCTTGTTGGAGGATGTGAAGAAGTTGGGCTTCTCCGGGAGGTACTTGTCGCCGAACTTGCGATGGATGTACTCGCGGGCCATCTCCAGCGCGGGACCGGAGATGTGCGTGCTGTCGGTACGCATGTAAGTGATAAGACCGGTCGGGCCTTCGCCGGGAATGTCCACACCTTCGTAGAGCGCTTGCGCGGCCTGCATGGTGCGGCGTGCGCCGAAGCCGAGCCGCGTGGACGCGGCCTGCTGGAGCGTGGAGGTGATGAAGGGGGGCGCGGGGCGGGTGGTGGTGCGCTTGGTCTCGATGGAGGAGACGGCGTATTTGGCGGCGGGATCGACCGTGCCGCGGACCGTGCGACGAAACTTGGCGGGGCCGCGGCCTTTTTCGTCATCGGCTGTGTCGATGGCGGTGATCTTCAGACCGGCGAGGGCTGCCACATCGCGCACCTTACCGGTGAGATCGGTGAGCTTGTCGCCGGTCGCGCCGAGCTCGAACTTTGTGCCGGCGACCTCGATGAGTTCGGCCTGGATGGCTTTGTGATCGGCGAGCCACTGGAGCTGGGCCTTGCCGGTGGGGGGGTTGCCCTTCTCGTCCTTCTCGGACATAAAGGATGGCCACGCCGCGGCGAGCTTCTTTTGGTCGGCGTCGGAGAGCGCGAAGTTGGCGAGGACGTTCCAGAACTCGTCGGGAATGAAGGAGCGGATGGCCCGCTCGCGCTCCACGACGAGGCGGACGGCGACGGATTGCACGCGCCCCGCGCTCAGGCCTCGGGCGACTTTCTTCCAGAGGAGAGGAGAAACCTGATATCCGACGATGCGATCGACGACACGCCGCGCCTGCTGGGCGTAGACGCGATCCATATCAATTGGATGCGGGTTGCCGAAGGCGCGGGTGATCTCGTCCTTGGTGATGGCGGCGAACTTGACGCGCTTGGCCTCCGCGGGTGGAACGCCGAGCTCTTCGGCGAGGTGCCAGGCGATGGCCTCGCCCTCGCGATCCAAGTCGGTTGCGAACCAGATCTTGGAGGCCTGCTTGGCGGCCCGCTTCAGATCGTTGATGGTCTTCTCTTTGCCTTCGAGGACCTTATATGTGGTGGCGAAGTCGTGTTCGAGATCCACCCCCGGAACGGGCCACTTGACGCCCTTGGGGTTCTTCTCGGGGAGGTCGCGAACGTGGCCGACGGAGGCGAGGACGATGAAGTCGCTGCCGAGGTATTTATTGATGGTCTTGGCTTTGGAGGGTGACTCGACGATGACGAGTTGCTTGCCGGAGGCGGAGGCGGCTTTTGGGCCCGAAGGGATACCCCGGCCGGTGTCCGCGTTGGCGGCGCCGGTTTTGGAAGTGCCAGCTTTGGAAGCACCAGCTTTCGCGGCGGCGGGCTTGCGGGGTTTTGTTGGGGTCTTGGGCATGAAAGTCCGGGTTAGGCGGGAGGCAAACTGGCTGCATGGCCCTACGTCGGCCCCTCATCGGCTGGTTCTAGGGCCTGTCATTGGACAAGTCGGGAACGAGTGCGGAGGAGGGATAGAGGGCGGGAGGAGACTGAGTCAAGCGGGATGCCGGGTTGTTGGGGGCAAAAACACCAATCGTATACCGATCAAATGGCAGATAGCGATACTTGATAGGTATATGATAGGATATCATGGCCGTCAAGTCGGCAGATTCAGGGCGTTCAGTGTTTGCTGAATCCGGTCGGCCCGGGAAGTGGGGGCTGACGGGCTCACCATCAGGTCCGGACCAGGGAGGTGGAGGGAGCCGGGGGTGGTGGAGAGGCGGCGGAGCCAAGTGCGTTGGTTTTTGCCGAAGCGGCGGGTTTCGATTTTGATTTTTTCGACGGCTTCGGAGAGGGCGGCCGCGGGCGGGGGCCAGGTGTTGGCAACGAGCGCAGCACGGACGATGGGGATGAGTTGCTTGTAGCCGAGGGCTTCGGCGGATTGGGAGGTGAAACCGTTTGAGAGGATGAGAGAACGGACCTCTTCGAGAAGACCCTGCTCCATCATCTGCCGGACGCGGGCGTTGATGCGAAGGTTGAGGGATTCGGAGGGCCAGTCGAGGGTGATGAGGAGGAAAGGGAGTGGTGAGTGGGCAGTATGCAGTGGGGAAGACTCGGCCTCTTGACCTTCGATGCCCTTCCCACTGGCCACTGCCGACTGCCCACTGCCTCCGCCCCGGTCCCATTGCTTCTGGTGCGCGCTGATTGGCTGGCCGGTGAGTTTGAAGACTTCGAGGGCGCGGATGGTGCGGCGGATGTCGTTGGGGTGGATGCGCTGCGCGGCGAGCGGGTCGACGCGTTCGAGTTCGGCGCGGCGGGCGGCAGGGTCCATCGCGCTCAGCGCGGCGCGGAGTTCGGGGTCGGGCTCGGGGCCTTCGAAGATGCCTTCTAGGAGAGCTTTGATGTAGAGGTGGGTGCCGCCGACAACGATGGGGAGGATGTGACGGGAGCGGAGGTTGGCGATGGTGGCGTTGGCGCGGGCGAGCCAGTCGTCGAGAGTGAAGGCGGGAGGGAGTGGTGAGTTGGGAGTGGGCAGTGGGGGAGGCGGGACGATGTCGATGAGGTGGTGGGGGATGCCGCGGCGGTCGGGGATGGTGGGTTTGGCGGTGCCGATATCGAGGCCTGTGTAGATCTGGAAGGCGTCGGCGGTGACTATTTCGGCGGGGATGTGGTGTTTGTCGCGCAGCGTGAGGGCGAGATCGACGGCGAGGTCGGACTTGCCGCCGGCGGTGGGGCCGCAGATGACGGGGGTGAGGGTGGGGAGGGGAGTACGCTGAGTCACGGGAGCAAGTAAAGGTGGGGAGCGAGGACCAAGCGAATGTGAGATGATGATTTCGGGGAGCAAGCCCGCGCAGATACGCATGGACGACCGTCGCCTTCCAGTCTGCTTCGAGTGTCCACAGTGTCGCTATGACCTGAGCGGTGCAGAATTACGGCGATGTCCCGAATGCGGACATCGGGTGGAGGATGTGGATGTTGTTCAGTTCGAAGCTCGGCTGGGGACGGATGAATCGTCGCGAGAGCGCGGGGTAGTGCATCTTTCTGCAGGTCTCGCGGTGACTCTCTTTCTGGCCGCGTGGCTGGGAGCGATCGCTCGCGACTTCGAAGTTGGTGTGCTTGCGGGATTCGTCGGAACGTTTTGTGTTCTCGGCTCGTTGGGGATTGCGTGGGTGGGCGCGCTGGCGAGCCCGCGACAACTGCGCGGGGCGTGGCGGCTCGCGTGGCTGAAGTCGCATTGGATTCTGCATGTGATGTGGCTCGCGATTCCACTGTTTGGCGCGTGTCTGGCACTCGCTGGCCTGATCAGCAAGGAAACACGAGGGGCATCGAGCGCGTCAAGCGATTGCATTCGCTTTGCGTCGTACGCGGCCGCCGCGTGGATTGTCTGCCTGATAGTGGCGATCGCGGTTTGGGCGCGGCAATGGAACGGACTTCGAGGAAAATACGGGCTGCGTGAGCCCGCATTGGTTGCCATGTACTTCGTGCTTGCGGTGTGCGTGTTCGCGTTCGTGATGGCAAGCGGCTTCATGATCATCACGTTCACGGGCACGGCCATCGCGAGGTGGATCCATCCGTTTTAGGCCGGGTCCGTAGCGAGAATACAAAGGAACCTATTGTTGATGATGGACACCGTTCGTATCGGTTGCGTGAAGTATCTGAACACCCTGCCGCTGATTGAGGGGCTTTCGACGTGGCGGGGGTGTGAGCTGATGACCAGTGCGCCGAGCGGGCTCATTGGGATGCTCAATCGGGGGGAAGTGGATGTCGCGCTGGCTTCGGTGATTGATGCTGCGGGCGCACGTGAGCACATTGCACATGGCAACATGGCACATTCGGAAGGTGGCGTGGTATTGCTGCCGGTGGGGATGATCGGGTGCGAGGGGCGGACGTTGACGGTGCGGGTGTTCTCGAAGGTGCCGATCGAGAAGATGGTGCGTGTGGTGGTGGATGCGGAGAGTCACACGTCGGTGGTGTTGTTGCAGGTGCTGATGTGGAAGAAGTTTGGGAAGAGGGTTGAGGTGGTGGTGCGGGAGATGGTGAAACGTGCGGCCCACGCCCCCTCCGATTCTCGCTTTGCTCGAATCACCTCCCCCGCTAGAGCGGGGGAGGAGGCGAGCGGAGAAGAAGCGATCCTGCTGATTGGCGACAAGGTGGTGACGGATGCGCCATCTGATGCGGAGTATCCGTATCAGATGGATTTGGGCGCGGCGTGGAAGGAACTTACGGGGTTGCCGTTTGTGTATGCGGTGTGGATGTGCCGCGCGGGGGAGGAGGAGACGCTGAAGGTGAAGA
>JBGANP010000091.1:0-13888 GCA_044222255.1 Phycisphaerales bacterium | reverse complement strand
GGGTGGGACAGCAACAAGAACACGCTCACGGACTTTCAGGATGTGCGGGAGATTCAGAAGGAACTCAAGGCACGCGGGCTGACGCCGACGCCCGCGGCGGATGAATCCACGACCGGGCCTGCGTATTTCATGCTGATGGATCCGGATGGGAATCCGATTCTGCTTGATCAGCATGTGGCGAGTCCTGGGAACGTCAAGAAGTAGGCGCGGAGCGATTGGAAGCAGGTAGTTCAAGGATGTTCCCATGCCGCAGATCAGCACGTTTTTGACGTTCAACACCCAGGCGGAAGAGGCGGCGCGGTTTTACGTGTCGGTGTTTCCGAACTCGAAGATCACGCGGGTGACGCGGTATCCGGATTTGGGGCCGCAGTCGCCGTTCAAGACGGGGAGCGTGATGACGGTGGAGTTTGTGCTGGATGGGCGGGAGTTCACGGCACTCAATGGCGGGCCGTCGTTTACGTTTACGCAGGGGTTCTCGATCGCGGTGATATGCGAGACGCAGCAGCAGGTGGATGAGTATTGGGGGAAGTTCGTCGCGGCGGGGGGGACGCCGGTGGCGTGCGGGTGGATCACGGATCACTTCGGGGTGTCGTGGCAGATCGATCCGAAGATGCTGATCGAGATGATCTCGGATCCGGACCCGGTGAGGGCGGGGAAGGCGATGCAGGCGATGATGATGATGGTGAAGATTGACAGCGAGGCGTTGACGCGGGCGGTGGGGGAGTAGGGGGCGGCTTGGACGGGCGGGGCGAGTTGGTGGATGTGACTGCGCGCGCTGCCGAGCGGGGGGCGGTCGGTGGGTGGTGATGGACGCGCCGAGAATTTCGCTGCGAGCGGCGCCGAGAGCGATGAAAAACTGGTCCTGCGGCCATGCACGTACTGTTGGGTCGTACACAACAGGGGCATGTCAGTGGCGATGATGCTGCGGCGTGGGTTGTGGAGGGAGGGATGGGGGGATACTGAGTAGGAGGCCGGGCCATGAGGATGCTGCTAAGGACTGCTGTTGCTCTGGCCGCGGGTTGGGTGGGGTGGTTGGGGTGCGGCGTCGCGGCGGGGCAGACGGTGGAGTTTCGGATCGTTGAGCGCGAGGGGCAGACGGCGATCAGCAGTTCGGCGGATGTCGAGCTGAACATGGCGGTGCAGGCGCGGGTGGTGGGGGGAGGGGCGGGGATTGCGCTGAGCGGATTTTCCTTCGACATCGTGATGATCGATGAGCCCGAGTCTTTCGGTACGCTGGCGAAGGGACTGATCAGCAATCTGGATGGCACGTATGCGGCGGGGATCGGTATCAACTCAACCGTGGGGCGAGGGGGGCTGGCGCGGCAGTACACCTTCTTCGCCGGATTCAGCGGCAGCTTCAATGGGCTCATCAATGTTTCCGGGGGCACGTTCACGAATACGCCGCAGCAGGAGATCGGTGTGATTGCCGGCGCGAGTGCGAACAGCTCGCTGCTGGGCGTTCCCGGGATGGATGTGGATCAGGACGGAGTTCCGGATACGTATCCGGGAACCGGCTTGACTGCGCCGCTAGACCCGGCGATCGGGGCGACATATTTCGGCAGAGGCGGAAACTGGATCGATGTGTATCGGTTCCGGTACACGGTGTCCAATCTCACGACGCGGACGCTGCGGATTGAGGTTCATACGGCCGCGGCGCAGACATTTACGACACTGGGGTTTGCCAACGGCACGTGGGGCGAGTCGGATAACGTCAACCGTTCGACGTTGGTTTCGCCGACGATGGTGACGGTGGCGGTGTCGGATACCGGGGCGTGCTGCGATCTATCGGGTGTGTGCGTGGTTTCCAGCGGAGCGGCGTGCGCGGGCTCGTTCATTGTCGGGGCAACCTGCGTGCCAACGCCGTGTCCGCCCGCGGGATTCTGCTGCGCGAGCTCTGGGGCATGCAGCATCACGCTGGAGACGAGTTGTACGGGGACATGGATGCAGGGAGGATCGTGTGCGCCGAATGTTTGTCCGCAGACGGGGTCGTGCTGCGCGGTCAATGGCACGTGTACCGTCAAGCTCGAGTCCGCTTGTGCGACGACCTGGACGCTGGCGGGCACGTGCTCTCCGAATATCTGCCCTCAGCCATCAGGCCGGTGTTGCAACGGTGCGACGGGGGAGTGCACGGTTACGGTGCAGGCCGCGTGCATGGCGGGGAGCAGTTGGACGATTGCGCTGACGTGCTCACCCAATAACTGCCCGCAGCCGACGGGGCGGTGCTGCAACAACTTGACGGCGGGGTGCTCGATGCTGACGGAGGCGGTGTGTGTGGGAATCGGGACATGGACGCTCACGGGGACATGCACACCCAACACGTGCCCGCTGCCCACGGGAAGATGCTGCGATGGCGCGACGGGCGGATGCACGACGACGACGGCGGCCGCGTGCGGAAGCGGGAACCTCTGGGCGCTTAACTTTACGTGCATGGCGAACCCATGCCCGCCGGTGACGGCGTGCTGCAATGCGACTACGGGCGCGTGCTCGGTCGTGCAGACGCCAAGTGACGTGGTGTACACATACAGCTACACAGAGGGGGCGTCGGGCTATGCGAGAAACGATGCGGGCGGGACGGTGGAGACGATCGCGGCGACGTTCAGCGCGACGACGAAGCGACTGGTGTTTGATGTCACGTTTGGCGCGACATCGGGTGGGCCGCTGTTCACCAAGGGCTTCTGGCTCGTGCTGGATAACGGTCCGAACCCGAAGCAACATCCCGGCGAACTGGCGATCTTTTACTTCGATGCGACGACGCTGGCAGCTCCGAGAATGAGTGTGTACGCCTTCAACGGGGCGGACGCGGCCACGTCATGGAGCGATGGAGATCCTGGGACGACGGGAGATCAGCCGGGAGATCTGATCAAGGGAGTGCACGAGACGTCGTATATCAACGCGATCGTTGCGGAAGACATCATGGTGATGGGGCAGGCGCGTCGGCACCTGAGCTTCGACATAGATGCGAGCGACATTGTTTCGCATGTTCCGCTGTATCCGGCGGCGAGCCCGTGGCATGGGAGCGGATTCGATCTTGCGCTGGGGCTGTGGCTTCACGGCGTGGGCGGATTTACGGCTTCGTATGAGAGCAGTGGTGGGGGCAATCGTGGGGTGATCACGTCTTTGGTAACGGAACATGAAGGGTGGCTGGATGCGGCGGGGCGTGTCACGACGGACAACGACCCGTGCCCGTCGGGGAGCCGGATCACTCCGGCTGCGGCGTGCTCGCCGAGCAACACATGCCCGCAGCGGAGGGCGTGCTGCGATCTGACGAATGGCTTGTGCGTAGTGGTCGGGCCGAGCGAGGACTGTCCGACGAACTTTACGTTCGCATCGCCGGGGGCGAGCACGTGCTCGCCCAGTCCGTGTCCGTCAACAGCTCTTCAAGCAAGCGGGAGATGTTGCAACATGCTCACGGGCGCGTGCTACGTCATGCCGCTGAGTTGCTGTAGTTCATCAACGCATACGTGGAGCGCCGGGGGCGTGTGCTCGGCGAGCGCGTGCCCGCCGCGGCAGGGCGCGTGCTGCAATGTTGTCACGGGGGGATGTGCCGTGTCTTCGCAGGCGGGATGCGGCTCCGCGGCGCACGACTGGGTTGCGGGTGGGAGCTGTTCTCCGAACACGTGCGAGTTGCCGGGCATCTGCTGCAACACGGCTTTGGGAACGTGCCGGCGATTCACGCGTGCGCGATGCTTGAGCGGCAGCACGTGGGCACCGACGGGGACCTGTTCGCCCACGATTTGCACGGTGCCGGGGCGGTGCTGCAACGTCGTCACGGGTGCGTGCCAGACAACGTTGCAGTCGGGGTGTGCGCCGGGCGGGCATGACTGGATGCCGGGCGCGACTTGTTCGCCGAATCCGTGCGCGGTGCCGGGCGTGTGTTGCAACGTAGCGACGGGGGCGTGCAGGCGGTTTACGGAAGCACGCTGCGCGGCGGGGAGTATCTGGAGCGCGACCGGAGCGTGCTCGCCGAACTCATGCGAGCTTGCCGGGCCGTGCTGCAATGTTGTGACCGGCGGGTGTCAGATGTCGATGCGGACGGCGTGCGCGCCGGGCGGGCATGACTGGATGCCGGGCGGAGTTTGCTCTCCGAATCCGTGCGATGTGACCGGGGCGTGTTGCAATATGGCAACCGGCGCGTGCCGCCGCTTCACGCAAGACCGTTGTTTGACGGGCAGTGTGTGGATTGCGTCGGGTGTGTGCGCTCCCAGCCCGTGTTCGATGCCTCTGGGGGCGTGCTGCAATGTTGTTGTTGGAACCTGCGCCATGTCCACGCAGTCCGATTGCGCTCCGGCGGCGCACGACTGGGTTGCGGCTGGCAGCTGTTCTCCGAATGCCTGTGCTCTTCCCGCGGCGTGCTGCAATGCGATCTCGGGCGTCTGCCGCCGGCTCACCGAGGTCCGTTGCATGGTGGCTGGCGGGACGTGGATGAGCGGGCGATCGTGCAATCCCAGCCCTTGCTCGACGTCGCTGGTCGCATTGTGCGCCGCGGACTTCAATGGCTCCGGCCGCGCGGATGTGCAGGATGTGCTTGCGTTCCTCAATGCGTGGTTTGCCGTTGATCTTTGCGGAGATTTCAACGACAGTGGCGAGATCGACGCGGCGGATGTTTTTGACTTCCTCACGGTGTGGGTTGCGGGGTGCTAGGCGTCCGGACTCCTCTTTACTGAGCGAGAGAAGCGCAGCGGCGGAGCGGTCAGCATGGGGCGAACCAGGCGGCGAGAAAGTCGAAGATGTCCTGCACAGTGACCGTGCCGTTCCCGTTGAAGTCCGCGGCCGCAGCGCCGGCGAACCAGGAGTTGAGGAAGTCAAAGATGTCCTGCACTGTGGCGGAGCCCGAGCAGTTGAAGTCTCCCGGGCACATCCGCAGAGCCGCTTGGAACGATGAGGTGGCGCCGCAGGAGCTGGTCGCGACCACGTAGTAGTAAAAGTTGCGGTCGCCCGAGTGCACGTTCGAGATCGTCATCGCGTAGTCGGCGGCACCCGAGATGGTGGAACCCCAGCCGGTGGAGCCATCCACGAGGGGTGCGGAGATCCACGGGGCGCCCGGCGTGGGCGGGCCGTAGCGGTACCACTGGAAGGTCGCGTCGGCGGGGTTTGCGGAGACAAAAGCGAAGAACTGGGCCGATGCGCCGTAGCAGACCGACTGATCGAAGTTCTGGATTCCGTAGCCGGGGGCCCACTGCACGGGTATGGAGAGTTGGTACAGCCCCGCCGCACCGCCCGAGAGCATGACGCGAGAGCCGTCGGCATTGGGCACCGCGCGGCCGGCGACGTGCGGCAGGTCATGCGAGGAGAGATAGAAGGGGACGCCTTCGTTGGTCAGAAAACCCGGCGGCAGGTGGAAAACGGCGACTTGATTGCCGATTGGACCATCCCAGTTGTCTTGGCGGGTGCCGATGAGGAACTTTCCGCTCGGGGCGGAGATGTACGCGAGATCGTCCAGGACTGCGGAGTATGCGGCACCGGAGTCGTAATCGACGACGAACCGGGAGACGGGGGAGGCGAGGTTGGTGACCGTGAGAGATTCGAGACGGGTTGCGATGGTCGAGCCGGGGAGAGCGCCCTCGATCCGCGCGCTGATGTAGAGATAGTTGTTTCCCTTGGCGACCGAATGCACACGATAGTTGGAGACCGGGTTGTAGATCGACGAGACCAGCGGATTGATGGCATCGGTGACGTTGATGATCCAGAGGCCGAAGGGATTGGTGCCCAGGGCGACGGCCTTCGTTGCGCCGGCCTCCCAGCCGGTCAGGCAGGTGTAGTCCGTCGTACTCCCGCCGAAGGGCGTGACGCTGCGGGGCACCAACTCCTGTGGCGGCGGCGGCGGCGTCTGCGAGAGTTCATAGATCCTGAACTCGCGGGCGGTGGTCATCAGGTACAACCGGGAGTTCACCACCGACATGAGATGGGCTTCGAAGCCGGTAATGGTTGTACGGATGAACGGCGCGGCCGGGTTGGTGATGTCGTAGACGGTGATCGAGTCGCCGGTGCCGGGCCGCTTGGCCGCGACGCACGCGAGTGTCTGTGCCCCCGTGGCGCCGACACCCAGCTCCACCAGCTCGGAGTACAAGGGCAGAGACGTGGAACTCCGGAGTTGCTGCGCCTCGGGGAGCGTGTAGTCGTAGAGGCGGAGCGTGTTGAGCGTGTAGTCGAGTACCACGGTGGTGTTGCCGGTCTGGCGTACGACGCTGGGACCGATCGGCAGGGCCGTGAGGTTGGCGCGGACCGAGACAGCCGCGGGATTGGCGGTCAGCATGGTCATCAGTCCGCCGCGCCCGGCGGCCCAGTAATCGATTGCGCCGATCGCGATCATCTGGCCGACCTGCGGGAAGGTGTCGAAGTACGCTCCGAGCCAGATCAGCGCGGCGGGATTGCTTGTGTCCCATGTGCCGATGCCACTGTTTTCAATGCTGATCCGCAGCAGGTTGCCAGTGGAAGCCATGCACCCGGCGTAGCCATTCAGGTCCACCGGCGGGTGCCAGACCGGGTTGGTTGGGACCGAGACATCGACGGCACGCATCCAGTCCTCGGGGGACTGTGAGGGCGTGTCGTAGAGATAGCTCAGGAGCAGCTTGTTGCCAATCGCGTGCATAGCCGACACGCGGGTGTATGTTCCCAGCGGCGCGTTGTTCAGACTGGTCGTTACCCGCACTGGCGAGGCCGGGTTCGAGATGTCGTACGCCTCGACTCCCAGCAGCGAGGACTCGAACTCGTGGATGCCGGCCCAGAGCACGTTGCCGATCTTCACGATCCGATCGAAGCCGTACTCATCGATGAACGGGGAGATCCAATCGATCAGAGTCGGCGTGCCCGAGGATGTCTCGTAGATGTCGATGTAGCTGGAGATGTACCCGATGTCGCTGTTTTCGTGCTGTTTCGCGATGAACACGCGTGTGCTGTCGGCGACAATGTCCACCGCATCGCTCGAGTGGATCGTGACCGGCGTTCCCAGCGTAACCGCCCCTCCGAACGACAATGGGACCACCGCGACGTTCCCATTCTCCAGCATCGCGAACAGGCGCGTTGAGCCGGCCGCATAGGCGAGCTTTTTCGCGGGAGCATCGATTCCGACGAATCGCCTCGGGCTGAACCACGCGGGCAGGTTGGTGTTGGAAATGTCCACGAGCTCGATCGTCGACCCGCGGCCGACGGCCAGTATGCTGACATTGATCTGCGCCACCGCACCGGTCTCGCCGCCGAAACGGCCGGTGACCAAACTGCCGCATTGCGCCGCGGCGGGCGGGGCCGGGAGCAGGAGGGTGAGCAGTGCGGCGGCAAGGGTGATGGATAGGGTGGTGATGTGGCGTCGGGGCCACGAAGGGGAGGGGGAACTGGCAGTCGTCATAGCGGGTCCTTTCGGGTCTCATCCCTTAAGGCGCAGAAAGCTACCAGGACCGGCCAGTAAAACAGGGAGCGGGAGGCGGTCAACGGGATGGAAGGTGGAAAAGGCCCGTGAAGATCCTGTGGACCGTGAGGCGACTCTTGGCCATAGGGAGAGGGTGGTGCCGTGAACCACCTTTCACGCGTGGTGGAGGAGAGCCCTCGGAAAGTGGCGAGAGAGGCGGGGGGCATGGGCGGCCAAGGCGAAGAGTTTGTAGAATATGGGCATGATGAAACACTCCACTTGCGCGGCTGTTGTCCTGAGTATCGTAATTCCGGCGTCGGTCCGAGCGGATCAGACAACGCTGACCCCTGCGGAAAAGGCCGCGGGATGGACGGTGTTGTTTGACGGCAAGAGCACGGATGGGTGGCGCGGGTACAAGACGGACAAGTTCCCGGCGAAGGGGTGGGTGATCGAGGATGGCGCGATCAAGTGCGTGAAGGGCGGCGGAGGCGGGGACATCATGACCAGCGCGGAGTACGCGGACTTTGAGATGGCGTTTGATTTCAAGTGCGCGGCGGGTGCGAACAGCGGGGTGATGTATCGCGTGGCGGGCGGGAAGGACTATCCGTGGCAGACGGGACCGGAGTTTCAGGTGCTTGATGATGAGAAGCACTCGGATGGGAAGGATCCGAAGCATCGGGCCGGGTCTTTGTATGACATGATCGCGCCGCCTGCGACGGAGGCGGGGAAGCCGCGGCTGGCGCCGGCGGAACAGTGGAACGCGGCGCGGATTCGTTTGTCGAACGGGCTGCTGACGCACTTCGTGAACGGGGTGAAGACGGCGGAGTGCCGCGTGGATGGGGCGGAATGGAAGGAGCGGATCGCCAAGAGCAAGTTCAAGGACATGAAGGGGTTCGGGCTCGAGAGCAAGGGGCACATCGCGCTGCAGGACCACGGGGATGATGTGTGGTTCCGAAACATCAAGGTGCGGGATCTGAAGGCGGCGATGCCGGGAGAGGTCGTGCTGTTCAACGGCAAGGACATGACCGGGTGGAACTGGTTCACCAGTGAGAAGGGTGATTCCAAGATCGGCGATGTGTTCACCGTCAAGGACGGAGTGATCGCGGACAAGGGAACGCCGGGCGGATACATCTCGACGGCCGCGGAATACACGAACTACGTGTTGCGCGTTTCGTGGCGGTGGGAAGCCCCGGAGGTCGCGAAGGCGGGAAACAGCGGTGTGCTGCTTCGCGTGCAGAAGCCGGACAATGTGTGGCCAAAGTCGATCGAGGGGCAGTTGATGTCGGGGAACGCCGGAGATTTCTATTCCATCGGTGAGTTTCCGATGAAGGGCGACCCGTCGCGGACGAAGGGGCGGCACGTAGCGAAGTTGAAGGGGAACGAGCGGCCGCAGGGAGAGTGGAACGAGTACGAGATCGTCGTGGACGGCGGGACGATCGTGCTGAACGTGAACGGCGAGGAGCTGAACCGCGCGACGGAGTGTGCCGAGCTTGCGGGGCGGATCGCGCTGCAAAGTGAGGGCGCGCCGATTTACTTCAGGGATGTGCGGCTGGCGCCGATCGCGAAGTGAAGTGCGGCCGGTGTGGTGGAGGCGGGTGTTGTACCCCCTTCGATTCTCGCTGCGATCGAATCACGTTCCCTGTCGGGGCCGGGGAGGAGGAGATCACGGGCAGTTGATGAACCAGGCGGTGAGGAAGTCGAAGATGTCCTGAACTTCGATGCCGCCGCTGGAGTTGAAGTCGGCTCCGGGGCCGCTCGCGAACCAGGCGCCGAGGAAGGCGAAGAGATCGTCGATGTTGATGATGCCGCTGTGGTCGAAGTCCGCGGTGACGCAGGGATTGATGGTCAGGAGAACATCGGCGGAAGTGGTGGGGCCGCAGGGGCTGGTGAGGACGACGGAGTAGAGGCCGGTGTCGGAGATCTGGGCACCGGTGATGGTGAGGATGGGAGAGGCCGCGCCGGAGATGCGTCCGCCGCTCACGAGGTTTGTTGTGCCCTTGCGCCATTGGAATGTGAGCGGGTCGGCTCCGGCGCCAACAACGGAGAGAGTGACGGTGGAGCGCTCGGGTCGGTCCTGCGGCACGGGGGCGACATCGATGACCGGGAGGCAGGGGTAGGGGACGATCTTGTAGATTTTGGACGCGAAGATGTCGGCGACGTACAGCTCACCGGCCGCGTCTTCGCCGAAGGTGGCGATATAGGAAATGGGGCGATCGGTGCCCGGCGGAATGAAATCACTGGAGCGATCTGTCAGCTCGGCAATTCCCTCGTCGTTGACGGGACGGAAGGACCATATCTTGGCGCGGAGGAAGTCGCCGAAGAAATAGAGCCCTTGGAACGCAGGAATTGCCGAGCCGCGATAAACATAACCGCCTGTAACGGAACCGCCGAGGGGGTGGGGATAGTCGTGCACGGGATCGGTGAGGGCCGGGTCGTTGCAGGTGCACTGGGTGGAGCCGGTGCAGTGCGTGCCCTCCATGCAGGGCCAGCCGTAGTTGCGGCCGCCGGGGCTGAGAACATTCTCAATGTTCACTTCCTCCCAGCCGTCCATGCCGACATCTCCAAAGTAGAGATCGCCGGTGAGGCGATCGAAGGAGGCGCGCCAGGGATTACGGACACCGTAGGCCCAGATCTCATCGTCGCCGGGAGCATTGACGAAGGGATTGGTGGGTGGGATGTGGTAGTTGCGATCGGGATCGTTGGGAAAGTCGTCTGAACTTGGATCGATGCGGAGGATCTTGCCCCAGAGCATGTTGACGGTGTTCTGGGCACGGGCTGCGAAGTCGAGTGTGCCGCCGAGGTCGCCGTCTCCAGAGGTGATGTATAGGAGATTGTTGATCGGGCTGAAGCCGATCCAGCCGCCGTTGTGGCCGAGATTGCGGGCGTAGCGGAGGATGGTGTACGCGCTGGCGGGATCGGCGGAGGGTGCGCCGGGGTTGACGTGGTAGCGGGCGAGGACGATGTTGCCGTCAGTGTGGCGGTAGTTGATGTAGAAGAAGCCGTTGGTGGCGTAGTTGGGATCAAAGGCCATGCCAAGAAGGCCGTTGTCCTGCTGGAGACTGACCTGTGCGGAGATGTTGAGGAAGAATCCGGCGGAGGCAGTGCCGGTGTCCTTGTCGATGACTCGGATGGTGCCGACGCGGCTGCAGACGTAGAGGTGCTGCGGGTCGGTTGGGGTATTGGCGATGCAGATTGGTAGAGGGACGGCGGAGGTGAGAAGTTTGGAGCGCGCGGGGGGAGTCGCTTCGGCGGGGAGCGCAACGGCCAGTGCGGCGATCAACACGAAGATTGTGGACGAGAATGTGTGGTACTTCACATGGACACCATGAACTCCCCGGGGCGGATGACCAATGAAATTCGTCCATTTAGATGGAGAGGTTCCGTCGCGTTCGAGTTCGGCGCGTCCGCGGCGATGGCGATCGTGTCAAGATGAGCGGATTGCGACGATTGCTCGGGCAATATGGCGTGAAATGGCGGATGGTGGCCAGTGGCCAGCGGTGTACGGGCTAGTGGCGGAAGTGGCGCACGCCGGAGGTCATACAGGTGACGCCGCAGTCGTTGCAGAGGGCGAAGGTCTCGTCGTCGCGTTTGGAGCCGCCGGGGTGGAGGATGAACGAGACGCCGGCTTCGACAAGGACTTTGGGCCCGTCGGGGAAGGGGAAGAAGGCGTCGCCGACAGCGATGGAGCCCTTAGCGTGCAAGCCAGCTTTCTCGACGGCGAGCCGGCACGCGCTGACGCGATCGACCTGGCCGGAGCCGATGCCGAAGAGCCGTACGGAGTCGCCGCCGGATGAGCCGCCGACAACGACGGCGTTGCTGGTGACGAAGCGGCAGAGGGTATCCATGACGAGCGCGGCGCGGAGCTGGTCCGCTGTGGGCTTGGGGCCGGCGCGGTGCTCCCAGGTGTTGGGATCGGTGGAGCGCGTGTCGCGGTCCTGCACGAGCATGCCGCCGGGAATGGAGCGGTAGTCGAGCTTGCGCGCCGAGGAGGGACGGCGATCACCGACGGCGAGGAGGCGGACGGATGACCATCGCTCGCGGAGCAGCTTGAGGGCATCGTCCGTGAACGAAGGAGCGACGATGACCTCGAGGAAGTGCTTGGGGTCGCAGATGAACTCTGCGGCGCGGAGATCGATCGGGTGCGAGCAGGCGAGGATGCCGCCGTACGCGGCGATGGGGTCGCCGGCGATGGCCTGGGCGACGGCGTCAGCGGCGGATGAGCCGAGAGATCCGCCGCAAGGGTTGGTGTGCTTGACGACGACGGCGGCGGCAGCTCCGTTTGCCTGCGGCAGGCGGGCGAGGGACTTGACTGCCTCGAGTGCCGCGGCGGCGTCATTGATGTTGTTGAAGGAGAGCTGCTTGCCATGGAGCTGTGCGGCGTTGACGATCGTCTGGCCGGTGGAGGACGGATCGCGGTAGAGCGCGGCTTCCTGGTGGGGATTCTCGCCGTAGCGGAGCTGGTCCACCTTCGGGTAGCGGAGCTCGAGCACCTGCGGGAAAGCAGTGGGGGCGCGACGCGAAAGGTATGAGGCGATGGCGGCGTCGTACTCGGCGGTTCGGGCGAAGGCGGCGGCGGCGAGTTCGGCGCGGGTCTCGGGCTTGGTCGCGCCGCCTTGCGAGTCCATCTCCTGGATCACGCGGTCGTATTGCGACGGAGAGGTGACGACGGTGACGTACCTGTGGTTTTTGGCCGCGGCGCGGAGCATGGCGGGGCCGCCGACGTCGATGTTCTCGATGGCGGTCTCGAAGGAGACGTTGGGGTCGGCGATGGTTTGCTGAAAGGGGTACAGGTTGATGCAGATGAGATCGATGGGTTCGATCTTGTGGCGATCGAGGAAGGCGATGTGCTCAGCGGAATCGCGGATGGCGAGCAAGCCGCCGTGGACGGCGGGGTGGAGCGTCTTGACGCGGCCGTCGAGGCCTTCGGGGAAGTTGGTGATCGACTCGACGGGCGTGACGGGGACGCCGGCGGCGGCGAGGGCCTTGGCGGTGCCGCCGGTCGAGATGATCGTGACGCCGCGAGAACGGAGGGCTTCGGCAAATGGAAGCAGATCGCTCTTGTCGGAGACGGAGAGGAGAGCTCGCTTAATGGGGTGGGCTGGGGGCATGTGAGCGAATGTCAAATGAGTGATGGAAAGACGGGGCGAAGCAGAAGCGTCCGAGACTTGTGCCTCGGATCGCTCAGGGTCGTCGGGGCGTGCAGGGAGAACGCGGGCGGGGTGCTCGCGTGTGGGATTGTTACTTCGGCGAGAGCTTGGAGACGATGCCGTTGGTGGTGGCGGCGTAGAGGTTGCCGTCGACGAGGGCGTCGGCCTTGATGATGGCGATGTTGTCGAGTTTCACGGTCTCGACGATAACGCCCTTGAGGGTGTCGAGGGTTGCGGCGGTGGTGCCGTTCCAGACGACGAGGCGCTTGTTGCGGACGGCGATGACCTCGCCAGTGACCTTGTCGTTATGCCAGACTTCCTTGCCGGTGCCGGGCTCCATGCAGGTCAGCCCGAGCTTGCCACCGAGATCGCAGTACAGGCGGCCATCGTGCAGGACGGGTTTCTGGGCGAGGGGGGCTTCGGTGCGTTTGCGCCAGATCTGAGCGCCGGATTCGGCATTGAAGGCGTAGAGGGATTGGTCGGAGGATGCGACATACAGCGTGACGTCGGACGCGGCGAGAGGTGCGCCCGGGCCGGCGAACATCTTGCCGCGTCCCTGCGAGAGGCCGGTCTGGCCGTCGATGATGATGAGATCGCCAGTAGTGGAGGAGATCGCGATGCGGCCGCTGGTGCCGAGGAGGAGCGGGTCGGTCTCGATGGAGCCGGTGAGGCCGGAGCCCCAGGCGCGGAAGCCGTTGATGGTGTAGTGGCCGAGGAGCTGGCCGTTGGCGCAGCCGTAGACGAGGATGTCGTTCACCTTGACGGGCCGCGTGTTCACGACCTGGGCGAGGCGCTGCTTGTTCTTGAGGTTGCCGGTGGCGATGTCGTAGAAGTAGACCTCGGACTCGCTGGAAACAAGGAGGCGATCGGCCTCGCGGATATTGCCGACGAACTTGGTGAGGCGGCCCGCGACCTGGTCGGACCAGCGAGTGATGCCGGAGCGGGCCTCGAGCACGCTGACGACGCCGGCGGATTCCTGCACGGCGACGACATCGCCGAGGATGTCCAGAAAGCGAATCGTCTCACCGGGGAGCATGGTGGGGAAGCCGCGCCAGTCGAGGCGGTATCCGAGCTTGGCCCACTGGTCGGCCTGCGAGGGCGTGGTGTCGGCGCGCTGCTGGGGCGTCGTGGGCTTCGGGTCGGCGCTGGTGGCGCAACCGGCGACGAGCAGCAGCAAGGCGGCGGCGAATCCGGCGCCGGTCCGCACGAGCGAACGGGCACCGATGGTGGAGGTGTTCATACGAGCGCAACAAGAGAAGGGGCTGAGCATCCGAAGCGTTCCTCTGGGGCCATTGACTGCGGGGCGGGGGGGAGGCCGGGTGGAGTACGGGTGGGCAAGAAGGGGGCTGGTCAGTAAGGCGGGAAGGGTATCACGGTTGGGCATGCTTTGCCGGGAGCG
>JBGANP010000090.1:0-13902 GCA_044222255.1 Phycisphaerales bacterium | reverse complement strand
TTCGCTCACGGCGATCGCAACCGCGCCCGAGGCCCGAAACATCCGCGAGATGCGCCGCGACTACGACCATGCCACCAAGATCCCCACCGATCTGGTCGCCGATCTCGCCCGAACCGGTTCGCAGGCACAGGAAGTCTGGAAGGAGGCCCGCGAGAAGAGCGACTTCGCCCTCTTCGAGCCCTGGCTGGAGAAGATGATCTCGCTCACGCGTCGCAAGGCGGAGTTCCTGGGCGTTCCCGCGGGCGGTGAGTTGTACGATGCGCTGCTGGACCAGTACGAGCCCGGCGCGACTGCGAAACAGATCGAGGGCATCTTCACGCCGCTGGCCACGCGGCTGAGCGCGCTCATCAAGGAACTGAACGCCTCGGGCAGGAAACCCTCGGATGCGCCGCTCAACGTGACCATTCCCGCCGCGCAGCAGCACGAGGTTGGTCAGTTCGTGCTCCGCGCCATGGGCTTCGACTTCGAGGCCGGGCGGCTGGATACCACGGCTCACCCGTTCTGCTCCGGCATCGCCGCGGGCGACACGCGACTCACGACACGCTATCGCGAATCCCACTGGAGCGATGCTCTGTACGGAACCATGCACGAGGGCGGACACGGCCTGTACGACCAGGGGCTGCCCAAGCGTCCGCCGCTGCTGGGCACGCCATTGGCGAGCGACATCTCGCTGGGCATCCACGAGAGCCAGAGCCGAATGTGGGAGAACTTCGTGGGGCGCAGCCGGGAGTTCTGGCAGTGGCTGCTGCCGCACGCGAGGAAGATGACTGCGGCCGCGGATGGCCGTTCGCCGCTGGATGGGTTCACTCCGGATCAGGTGTACGCCGCTGTGAACACCGCGACCCCATCGCTCATCCGTGTTGAGGCCGACGAGGCGACGTACAACCTGCACGTTTTGATCCGCTTCAACATCGAGCGTGGGCTGATCGCCGGCGCGCTGAGAGTACGAGACCTTCCCGGTGAGTGGAACGCGTCGTACAAGAAGTATCTCGGCGTGGATGTCCCAGACCACCGGCGCGGCTGCCTGCAGGATGTCCACTGGTCCTTCGGGCTCATCGGCTACTTCCCGACGTACACGCTCGGCAACCTCTACTGCGCCCAGTTCTGGGAGACGATCAACGCCCAGATTCCAGATCTGTCGGCGCAGATGGCCCGCGGCGAGTTTGGACAGCTCAAGAAGTGGCTGAACACCAACATCCACTCGCACGGCAAGCGATACCGCGCCGGCGAGCTCTGCGAGATGCTCACCGGCAAGCCGCTGAGCGCGGACCCGCTCCTCCGCCATCTTGAAGGCAAGCTGCGGCCGATTTACAGATAGGCAATCAGGCAAGAGGCATCCAGGCATCAAGTGAAAGACCCCGAGCCAATGGCCCGGGGTCTTGATGTTTCGACGTTTTCCCTCGATGCCTGGATCCCTCGATCCCTTCTTCTCACTTCACTTCCGGCTCGGGCTTCTGGAACTCAACCAGCCCCTGGCTGCCGATCGCGACGCCCTTGAGCTTGACGTTCTTGCTGACGCGGAAGATGAGAACCAGTTCCTGATCCGGCTGGCTGCGTGTGAGGATCGGCATTTCGCGATCGATGGTGCTCTTGAGCGGGGCCTGCGGATTGAAGTAGATCCAGGTCTGTCCCGCGCCGCGATACACATAGCCGATTGCCGAGTACTGCTGGCCGGTCGAGTCCACGACGAGCGGTTGGGCTTCGCGGTCGTAGCCGGCCGCGACGTCGGAGAGGAAGCCAAACTGCTTGTTGCGGCCATCCATGACAACTTGCACGATGTTGGTGTCGTCGGAAACGGCCAGCTTGCGGACCTGCAGCTTGGGGTCCGTGCCAAACGGCGCGATGTCCTTCTTGTCGAACTTGGCCAGCCCGCCGCCGCTGATCGAGTTGGTGTCGTCCACTTCCAGCCCGTACAGGACGTCCTTTTGCAGCGTGATGGTGAAGGGCATCTGCTGACGGATCACCAGCGTGTTCTCGCCCAGCGAGTTCGTGTCGCCCTTCATCTTGATCGCGCGGCCCCACTCGATGGGCTTGGCCTGCGTGGTCGGGACGTATGCGCCGCTGCGAATGGCGTCGTCGCGGGCTGTCTGCGACGAATACGCGGCCGAGGGCTGCATGCCCGAAACGTCGTAGCGAATGCCCTTGACGTACAAAGCGATCGGTGTGGCGCCCTTGGGCGTGACAAACTCAAAGGCCATCGGGGCATCGTCGCGCCCGCCGACGGAAGAGATGAAGACGTTGGGTGCGTTGTAACGCCAGCGGCCGTTCAGCGGCTTGTCGCCGGTGGCCTGCGAGACGACGCTCAATGGCAGGATGCTCATCGTGGAAAATGGATCGTTCGCATCTTTCTGGACGAGCAGGCGGACCTGGCCCGTGCCGACGACGATGCGCCCGGACTGCTCCTTGGCGCCTGACTTGAAGCGAACCACGAACGACTCGATGTACGAGTTGCCAGCATTGGCCTTTTCGCCATTGAGATACTCAAACGAGTCCTTGCGTCCGGGCTCGAAGCTGTCGCCGAACAGAGAGCTTGGGTCGTTCGCGGGCTCGAACTTCTGGCGGGCCAGCACCTCGAACGCGTCGGGCGGCAGGGTCGTCTTGGCCTTGCCCTCTTCCCAGTTCACTCGGAGAATCGGACCCTCGTCGGCAAGCTCCGGGTGGAGTCGGCCCAGCGAGTTCGGGCGATTCTGCGCATCGCTGCTTGTGGGGACCAGTGAGCCGTTGGAAAGCGTGCCGTAGAACCACGCGGTCAACTTGTCGGCGGGGAAGTACAGACCGGAACCTCGCACGAGCGATCCACCTGCTGAGGAGTAGATCACCGGCTGGTGGCCGAGGAACTCCGTATCCAGGCGGGTGAACCCGACGGACATCACGAGGATGCCGGCCGTCAGTGTTCCGGAGACCGCGCCGCAGGAAAGCCCGCCGACGAGGTTGGCCGTGCCGTCAAAGTCCAGATTGAACGGCACGATCTTGTCGCACGCGACGCGGAGAATCGTGAGGATGATGGCGAAGGGAACGCCGAGCGCGATGCCCCACGCCAGGTCGATCAGCGTACCGCCCTGCGTGGTGTCGTTCGAGAGCATCCAGAGAGCCAGGGGCTCCCAGAGCGCGAACGCGATCGCGCCGGCCGCGATCACGCAGAGCATGTGGAGGAACGCCGAGAAGAAGCCGCGCGCCGACCAGATATACGCGATCATTCCTGCGACGACGATGACGATCAGACTGAGGATCATGGGAAGGTCTCGGGAACCGGGGACTCGATCGGGATCCGAACTGCTTGCCGCCCGATGTCGGGCTGCGCTGGTCACTCAATAATCAGGACTTCTTTGCCGCGCTCGCCGCGGGTGTGGGGGGGGCGGGTTGCTTGGGCGCACCGGGACCGTTTGCTCCGCCGGATGGGGGCGATCCTCCGCCTGCCGGAGGTGTCGCCGGCGCGGGGCCGTCGCCGGTGGTGATCCGCATGACTTCCTCAACGCTGGTCACGCCGTCGACGGCCTTGCGGATGGCCACCTGCTGGATCGTGGGGATGTTGCGCTTGCGCATCGCGGCCTTGAGCCCGCTCAGATTGCCGGCGACGATGAGGTCTCGCTCTTCCTTATCGAAGTGGCAGACCTCATACACGCCGTCCTGCCCGTGGTAGCCGCTGCCGTTGCAGACGGGGCACGTCTCCGGCTTGTTCTTGATCAGGACCTGCCCGCCCTTCTTGAAGAGCTGCTGCACCTTGCCCTCGGGAATGCCCAGCTTCTTGAGCATGTCCGGAGCGGGCGGATACGCCACGCGGCAGTTGGTGCAGAGCTTGCGGAGCAGCTTGCCCGCGATCACGCCGTGCAGGCACTCGCCCGCGGCACGCTGATCCCCGACAAACTTGACCCACGATTGCACGCCAACAATCGGATCGGGAGCGTTGAAGCTCAGGTACACACGCGTGCGCTCGTGGTCGGCGCGGCTGACTTCCTTCGCCGTGGCCGCGTCCGGCAGTTCGGCCACCGCCACGACCTGCGGGTCGCGACGCATGATCGAGCGAACCAGCGTGGCGAACTCCGGACCGGTCGCGCCGGCGGGAAGGTTCGCATCCGACTGGGCATCAAACTTGTTGGGGCGCACGCCCTCGAGAACCGCCTGTGGGTCGACTTCGACGGTTTGCACGTTGTTGATGTATGCGTCGTGCTTCTTGATGATGCTGTAGAGCAGCGTCGTGCGGCCATTGTCGCGGGGAGCAGTGACCAGCACCACGCCCTTGGAGTCGTCGGTGATCTTCTTCACCTCTTCGAGTTGCATCGGCAGCATGCCGAGTTCCTCGAGCTTCTTGACGACAGCGGTTTCCGGGTCTAGCAGCAGCGAGAGGCGCAGGCCGCCCTGACCGCCCACGCTCGTGACGCGAACGGTGTGCTTGCCAGCCGGATCCTCGAACTGGCAGTTGGCCTGCAGCTTGCGGCGGCGATCGGCGATGTCCAGCCCGGCGCAGGTCTTGAAGAAGTCGATGACCTTGGAGGCATTTGCGGCGGGCATCGTGTCGCCCGCTTGATAGACGCCATCCACCAGCAGCTTCGCGCCGTACGAGCCGTCGGGATTGCCCGTGGGGCCGATATCGACTTGCGAGGCGCGAGACCGGAGCGCGGTCGCGTAGATCTTCTCCGCCGCGACGCGGACTTCCATCTCGGGAGTCTCGACGATCGGCGCCGGGATGAGTTTGGTGTACTTGCTCTTCTCGTCCTGCCCGCGGATGGCGTATTTGACTTCTGCCGGGCCCTTGACGACTTTTTTCTTCTTGTTGTCCGGCGGCTTGACGAACGTGGCCCATGTGATCTGGTGCCGCTCGGGTACGCGATCATCTTTGTTGGCGACATGCACGTACGCGTACAGGTCGGCAGCGAGGATGATGAGCCCAAGCCCGAAGCCGATCCAGAAGCCGCCTTCGGACCCGGGCATCGCCAAGCCGATCAGCAACACCGAGAGCAGCGCGGCGATCGCCGCGCCCATGTGGACCAGGTTCCACTTCCGGCGCGGCAGGAAGAACTGCCCGGCGTGCTTGTCATAAATCTTTGATACCACCCACGCCCACGGCAGGAAGAGCACCAGCATGGCCAGCGGCTTGTACCAACTGACCAAGAAGTACGCGGCCTTGGGGTCCGCAGCCTGGGCCAGCAGCGTCGGCAAGCCGAGCGAGGCGAGTGGGGAGAGCGAAGTCGTCAAAACGTCCGAGGTGGGCATGCAAGCTCCCGAAAGGGCTCCCGAATGGGTCCGGGTGGAGGGCGAAGAGTGCCGTCGAGTCGATACCCCCAGACCGGACCGGCAAGCCGGCCATCGACGGACTGAGAGGAACGAATAGGGTACCCGACTTTCCGCTCAATGTGCATTCCGGGTTGCAGGAATGTGCGGCGAATGTGCGGGTGTGCAGTGAAAAAAGACACAGCCCGGGTCGATCACCCGGGCTGTCGTGGAGTGTCGGTCAGATGATCGCTATGGAGCGTTTCAACCCAGCTTCTTGAGCCGCATCTGCAGGTCGTCCACGTTCGGGCTGTTCTCCAGCGCGACACGCATGTGGATCATTTCCTTCTCGACCAGTTCCACGAGGGAGTGGTTGAAGTCCTTCATGCCTACCTGCAACGCTTCGATGGCGTTGAGGTACTCACGGAGCTCGCCCTCGCGGCCGTCGAGGATGTGCTTGCGCACGACGGCGTTGTTGAGCATGATCTCCAGCGCGGGGATGCGGTGGATCTTCTCGTGCAGCGTGGGGAGAAGTTTCTGATACACGAACGCGCGCATCTGGTAGGCAAGAATGCGGCGGACCTGCTCGACTTCCTCCGTCTCGAAGAGGCCGTAGATACGGCTGAACGTCTGCGTTGTCGATGAGGCGTGGATGGTTCCGTACACAAGGTGGCCCGTCTCAGCGGCGTGCAGCGCGGCCTCGAAGGTTTCCTTGTCACGCATTTCGCCGACGAGCACGATGTCCGGATTTTCGCGGACGAGGGCGCGAAGGGCGATCTTGAAGTCCAGGCAGTCGATCCCGATCTCGCGCTGGTTGATCGTGGCCTTCTTGTCCGTGAAGATGTACTCGATCGGGTCTTCGATCGTCACAATGTGCACGGGCTTGCGCTCGTTCACGTAATCGAGCATGGCCGCGATCGTGGTGGTTTTGCCGGAGCCGGTCACGCCGCAGAGGAGCACGATGCCCTGTGGCTGCATGGCGATCTCTTCCATCACGGGCGGGAGGAAGAGCTCCTCGAAGCGGCGGATGTTGGAGGAGATTCTGCGTGCCGCGACGGAGAGCTTGCCGCGTGCCTGGAAGAGATTGACGCGGAAGCGGGTGTGCTCGTCGTAGTCATACGCGAAGTCCACCGAGCCGTAGTGGTGGAGGTCCTTCATCTGCTCTTCGTTGAGGATGTGCTTCGTGATCGACACGAACTCCTCGAACGAAACGGGCGTGGTATCCAGCGGCTTGAGCGCGCCGCGTAGGCGGATCTTGGGCTTCTGCCCCGTCTTCATGATGAGGTCGGAGGCCTCGAACTTGATGGACGCCTTCAGGAAGTCGCCAAACCGCGTCGCGTGCGGGTCGTGCTTCGCATCCGGGTCAAGGGTCACGTGTCCGGTGTGTGCCGCCGTCGATTCTGTGTCGCTGTGCAAGCTCATGGAGTGTGTGCCGTTCGAGAGGGCGGCGGCCGCCGATGTGGGTGCGCCGGTTGAGGCCGGCGAGTGGGTTCCGTTTGAGGACACTGCATTTCCGATCGCCGACAGAATACGCACGAATCTCCCGACGCGCCTGCCCGCTTCCGCCGGCCATGGCATGGACAGGCACATCCCGCCCGGCGCACGCACGGACGGCGCATTCGGTTCGGAGCGGTGGGCCGGTGGGTTCCGAAGCAAATGGCACGGAGATACGAACGAAAAAGCCCCGCCGAGGCTCGGCGGGGCTTGGAGGAACTGCGGGGAAACGCTCTCAGTTCAGAGCGACGAGTTCTTCGAAGTCCTCGTGGCGATCGTTCGAGCCGGGCATGGCGCTCGGCAGGCCGGGCTGCATGACCGCGCCGGAAGACTGCGTTGCCGGAGCTGCACCCTCGGCACCGGGCGCCTCCGGGGGCTTGACGCCCAGGAACTTGCTCTCCAGTTCGACGCGGATCTTCTCCATCGCCTTGTTCTGGATCTGGCGGACGCGTTCCTTGGTGACGCCGATGATCTGGCCGACTTGCTCCAGGGTCATCGGTTTCTCGCCGTCGGTCGTCTCAAGGCCGAACCGATGCTCGATCACCGTGCGCTCGACATCCGTCAGGTCCGCACGATTCTCCAGCACGATCCGCTTGACCTCTTCCGCGGCATCCTTCTCGAAGTCGGCCCGCTTGGTCTCGAGGTAGTTCGAGCGTTCGAGCTTCGGGTCAAAGTCCGTCGGAAAGCGCTGACGGTACTTGGAGAGCTTCATGCCCTGACGGCTGAAGGCCTTGAGAATGGCGCGGCAGGCGTACGTGGAGAACTTGTACCCGCGGCCGGCGTCGAACTTATCGACGGCGCGGAGCAAAGCCATATTGCCTTCGCTGACCAGATCAGCAAAGTCCACCTCGCTCATGCGAGTGCGCTTGGCCATCGCGAGAACCAACGCGAGGTTGGTCTCGGCGATTTGCTCGCGCACGCGCTCGGCGATGCGGTACCACTTCAGCATGTCCTCGGCCTGCTCGGGCGTCGGCTTGCGGGCATCAGAAATCCAGATCTTCTTCTGCAGTTCGCTCACGCGGAAACGCGCGTAGTTGAACTTGTGGAAGAGGATCTTTTCCTGGGCACCCGTCAGGATGACCTGCTGCGTGCTCTTCACCGTGCGGTGCTTGCCGGGGGACAGGTCGTCCATCACCGGGTGGTACCAAGAGGTGTCGGGCTTGGCGATGTCACCACCCTGGGTGTAGATGATCTGCTCGGCCGTCGGCTCGCGGAAGGCCGTCGAGTCGATGTAGTCGATCGGGTTGGCCGGGTTCAGGAGCGCGGCGAGGAGCTTCTCATCCTCCTTGGAGAGGGAGCGCCGCGCCTTGGGCGCGCCCACGCCGCGCCCGGTATGGTCCGAGCTGAGCTGCACGCGCGTCTTGCGGCGGTGCTGTTCAAGAGGGCTGAGTGTGTGTTTCATGTTCACCATCTGTCTTCCTAGCGGGCTCTATGCCCTGTTTGGCCTGTCCGAACCGGTTGCCAAACTTGGCTCCCACGGCAGGTGGTTCGTCTTGGAACCTCTGTCCTGGTCGGCGGGGCGGCCTACATCGGCTTGCCCTGCCAGAACACCGCACTGCTCGACACGCGCCGTCCTCGGCGAACGAAGCCGTGGCATCCTGCCAACGGCACCCGAACGAGTTCGACACCTGCTTTACAGCGCCTTCACGAATCTCCTTGAGTTCTTTACGTCCGCATCCATTCGGGCGTTCAGAACGACTCTTTTTTGCGGCCCACAATCCGGCCGCCTTATCAGACAATCTACCTCACTCTACCACATGAATAGGGGTCTGACCCCCTCGACTTATGTCTTTCCGCGTCAGATGGCCGCACAATCCGCGAAATCTTCCAAACCGTTATTCGGACCATCCTTGGAAACACCAACTGGAACCATTCCAAACTCGCCAGAATACCCTTTGTACGGTTTGAGAGAGATTTCGTTCCGCATTCAGATTCCGCAAACTCCACATCTTCACAATCTCAGATACCGGACTTTCCACAAGCCAGAGAGCAGCGATGGCCGCACCTGTACTTGATGCGGGAATACCCCGACTGGTTCATCCTTGAGCGAGCAACGTATGAAACGCGAGCCCAGTCCTTCGGGCCGCTGTGTCTACTTCCAGTCCGAACCCCGCATCCTGCGGGAGAAGCCGCCGAGGCGACTTCAAGTCTGGTGGAGCCCGCAAGGAGCGGCCCGTTTGGACCATCCCTTCGGCTTGGCGTAGACTCGCTAAGAAAGGTCAAACGGGGCAAACTGACCCGTGCGACCGAGCGAGCCGCGAAGATACATCATTCATTTGACCTTTGCAACCCGGGGTTGACTTCCGGGCCGAATCGGGTGCCGATTCGGAGAGAACACTGAAACACTCGGGAAACCACCTGAACCGGTGGAGCCCGCATGATTGAAATTTAAGGAGTTCCCGATGGCTTTCACTCTGCCCGAACTGCCGTACGCGTTTAGCGCGCTTGAGCCGCACATTGACGCGAAGACGATGGAAATCCACCATGGCAAGCATCACAAGGCCTATGTGGATAACGCCAACAAGCAGCTCGATGGAACGAAATGGGCGAGCATGGATCCGGTCGAGGTCATCAAGAACCTCGCCGACCTTCCTGAGGACAAGCGCGGCCCGGTGCGCAACAACGCGGGCGGGCATGTCAACCACTCGATGTTCTGGAAGTTGATGGCCGCGCCGGGCAAGGGTGGCGGCGGGGAGCCGACGGGTGAGGTGGCGACGGCGATCAAGGCGGCGTTCGGCGACTTTGCTCACTTCAAGGATGAGTTCGCCAAAGCTGCGGCTGGGCGCTTCGGCTCCGGCTGGGCGTGGTTGGTTGTGAAGGCGGACGGCAGCGGTGTGCAGATCTGCTCGACTGCGAATCAGGACAATCCGCTGATGGGCAAGGCGATCGCGGGCTGCGAGGGCAAGCCGATTCTTGGGCTGGATGTGTGGGAGCACGCGTACTATCTCCACTATCAGAACCGCCGCCCGGACTATGTCACGGCGTGGTGGAACGTGGTGAACTGGAGCGAGGTCGCGAAGAACTTCGCGGCGAAGTAATCGCACATTCCTCGGCATCAACGAGACCCACGCTCCCATGAGCGTGGGTTTTTCTTTGCTACCCTTTGGGCGTTATGCAGCAGAAAGGGAACTCCATGGGCAAGGTGTTTGTGTGGGGCTGGCTGTTGGTCGTCGTCGCGACGCTGGTCGGGATGCAGGCGTGGCTCTTCGGAACCAAGGGATTGCCGAAGTTCATCCGTCCCACGACCGCGGAAAAATCGAGCGGATCTCCGGCACCACAGCCTGCTACTGACGCCAAAAAGCCCGACGCGACATCGGACGCGAAAATGGTGCAGCCAGAGTCGCTCGCGCAGGGCTTCATCATCATGGTGACGGACAAGTCGCAGAAGGCGAACGCGTCGAGCCCGATCCACATGCCGTCGAGCCACAACGGCTGGAACCCGGCGGATCCGAAGATGCAGCTTCAAGCGCAGTCGGATCAGAAGTGGCGCATCGTGTGGGAGAAGCCAACGCTGGACTCGCGGATCGCGTTCAAGTTCGCGCGCGGATCGTGGGACAACGTGGAAGTGGACAAGGACTTCAAGAACGTTGATAACCGGATGCTCCCGCTGGTGGATGTCTCGAAGCTCAAGGCGGGCGAGAAGCCGGTGATCGAGCTGACGGTCGAGAACTGGCACGATGCAATCCCTGGAACCGCGAAAGCGAGCGCGGGCGATCGGTATCGCACGATCACGGTCAAGGCGGGATCGCTGAAACGCGTGGAAGTGGTGGGGGGCGGCGGGCCGGGCGCGAACTCGCTCTCACGCGATCTGCTGGTCTGGCTGCCGCCGGGCTACGACGCGGCGGAGAACAAGAGCAAGACGTATCCGGTTCTGTACATGATGGATGGCCAGCACCTGTTTGAGAAGATTGATGGCGCGCCGGCATCCTGGAGCGCGGATGAGACGGCGGCGAAGCTGATTGCCGATGGCAAGATCGAGCCGCTGATCATCGTCGGGATTCCGAATGCGGGCGGTCTGCGGTCGCAGGAATATCTGCCGTTTGAAATGATCGACAAGGTGTCGCCGCGCGGCGGGGAGTTCGTGGAGTTCCTGAATGGCGAGGTGCGGGCTCGCATCGAGCGGGCGTTCCGCGTGCGAACGGGGCCGGAGAGCACGGGCATCGGCGGTGCTTCGCTGGGCGCGATTATCGCGATGGAGGCGGGCGTCGCGCATCCCGAGGTGTTTGGTAAGGTTCTGGCGGAAAGCATGCCGCTGATGGCGAAGGAGCGAGCCGCGTTCAAGCACTTTGCGGCCGCGAAGAGCTGGCCGCTCAAGGTGGCGTTTGGGATGGGTGGCAAAGAGACGGGCAAGGAAGCGACCAGCGAATCGGCCAACAAGCAATATGTCGCGACGGCTCAGGCGTTCAAGGAACTGGCGCAGGGGAAGGGGCTGAAGCAGGATCGATTCCGGCTGACGATTGATGAGGGTGCGCCGCACTCTGAGGAGGCGTGGGGGAAGCGATTTGGCGGGGCGCTGGAGTTTCTGTTTCCGGCGAAGTAGCCACCGCCGGAGCGCGATGTGGTATACCTAGCGTGATGCGACTTCCGATGAGCAAGGTGTATCGCGCCTTCGAGGAACTCGATCGGTTCTCCGACGACGAGTGCATCGGCTTTGTGAAAACCGCGGAGCGGGTGAACCGCTGGACGCGGGTCGCAGTGTTGTGCATTGTGGGGCTGTGTTTCCTGCCCGGTGGTTGTATTGGCGGTGGTCTGGGAATCGGGCTCACAAACACTGTTTTCGGAGAAGTTTCAGCCCCAGACTGGCGTCTGGGCGTGGCACTGATCTTTATGGTCGTTGGGGTGGGCATTCCGACCATCGGCGGTCTGGTATTGCGTGATGTTTGGCTTCGAAGCGCTGTTCGCAAACAGCTCGGGCGTTGCGCCTGCCCGGTTTGTGATTATTCGATGCTCGGGCTTCAACCGACCGAGGGAGCTGTGGTGTGTCCAGAGTGCGGAACGCGACACACTCTGAGCAGTTTGGGTCTCAGCAATGCGGACATTCTTGTGCCAATGTTGGACCCCAATCCTCTTTCCGAACCCGGGATTCATGAATAGGCGTCGATCCAGACCATGAGCTTTCTCTCCTCCATCTTCCAAATCCCTGAACTCTCCAGCTACTCCGACGATGAGTACGACAAACTCGTGCGTCAGGCGAAACTTCGGCGTGGCGATGCGATCTGGGTGATTCCGGGTTTGGCGGGCGCGCTCGCCGGGATTGCGTGGATTAGCGTTGGCATCGCGGTGATGGTGGCGATCAAGGCGTCGAATGCGGCGGCCGCCGCGGCGGTGTCGGCGGCGGGAGGCATTCCTGCGGCGAGTCCATCGCTTCGCGAGTGGGCGGTGGGGAACTTGCTGGTGGGCGTATTGATCGCAGTAGCCGCCGCGGTTGCGGTGCGGTGGTATCTGCTGGTGCGGTCGATCAAGCGGCTGATCAATCGCGCGGGGTGCCCGTTCTGCGAGTTCTCGCTGGTGGGTTTGCGCGTGGAGCATGGGTGGGTGCGATGTCCGGAGTGTGGGCAACGGGTGTATCTACATGAACACCGGCTGAGCGAAGAGGACATCCTCACGGATGAGCAGAAGCGAGCGCCGATCAAGGGGCTGGGAGCGGGGCCGATGGGGGCGTATGTGCCGCGGGGGCAGAAGGGGACTGGGCAGCGGCGGTGAATCTCCGCGTGAAGAGTGCGAAGACTCGCTCGTTCCTGGTGTGTTGCGTGAAGGTTGTAGTATCTCGGTCGTTCGCGAGGCGCGAAAGACCGGGTCACGAGTTGTGACGAGATGAGGAAGACGACAAAGCACTCGGGCCGCGGCGCCCCCAACACGGCTCGGGAGAGCCGTGCCACTGAACGCACATGGGCCAGTAGGCCCATGCCACGGTTGGCTACTTCTGCTTGGCTTGCGGCGAGGGCTCGATGGTCATGCGGAGATCGGCGAAGCAGGGGAAGCGGCCAGCGGGGCTTTCGAGGATGCGGGATTTCGCATCGGTCTCGAAGGTCAGCGAGGTGAGCGGGTCGTACGTTGTACACGCGCCATCGGTGCCCTCGCAGAGTGTGCGCAGGCCCGCTGAAATGCTCGAAAACGCCCAGACATCGGTTGCAGGTCGGAGAATTTTCGAGAGGCCGGGTTTGCGGACATCGCGAAGGGCTGTCTCGGGCTTCACTTTGCCCGTGCGGGCATCGACCTTGTCGCCGGTGCTGAGGATGGATACGCGAACGAGGACGCGATCGCCACTAAAGGCATCGGGAGCTGAGGCGTCGATAATCCAGACCGCGGCCTCGGAGCCGATGGCCTCGCACTCGGCGGAGGCGCGATCGACGACCAACGCGCAGTTCTCGCTGACGCCAAAGCCGCGGGCGATTTTGAGGTCGTGGAGGGCATCGACGAGACGGCCCTGACGGCCGCGCTGTATGAAGTGCTGGTCGGTGAGTCCGAAGGTGAAGAAGCCGAGGCCTTCGCTGGTGGTGACGTGGTGGTTGTCCTCGTTGTCCGGATCGCGGGATTTTGCGGAAGCGGAGCGGCCGCCGGTGATCATGGGGTCGGACATGATGGCCGCGCCGGCGGAGGTTCCGCCGATGACGCCGTTGCGCTGCAGGACGGTGAAGCAGGAGGCGAGACAGGCCGAGCGTTTGCCCTCGGGGCGAAGCACTTTGACGACGCGATCCTGCTGGCCGCCGGTGAACCAGAGGCCGCCGCAGGTGGCGATTTGCTGAGCGATGGCGGGATCATCGGACTTGGCAGCATCGTTTTGCGTGAGGGGGATGACGATAACAGGACGCGTGCCGGAGTATTTCCGCCAGCGCTCGGCGGAGCTCTCTCCGGCTTTGAGGCCATCGCCGCTGGCAATGGGGATGATGCCGATGGGGCCATCGGCACAGAGGGAGACAAAGCGGTTGAAGACAGCGACGTGTTCATCTTTGAGCCCCCCGCCGACGATGACGAGGTGGCCGCGGTCGGTGAGCGTGTTATTCGTGTCGAATCCGTGTCCGCCGCATCCTCCCAAGATGCTGATGAGAAGCAGCACTGCGCAGGTCACAAAGAAAGACTGCAAGGGGTGGCACGGGCATCTTGATGCCCGTGGGGTCGTGCAGGGCACGTTCGATGACAGGTGGCGGTCCGGCGTTCCCTCTGCGCCCCGCACGGGCATCAAGATGCCCGTGCCACCCT
>JBGANP010000089.1:0-13953 GCA_044222255.1 Phycisphaerales bacterium | reverse complement strand
GATCGGCGACAGCGTTGTGAACGGGGGCGGGAAGATTGATCAGTCTGAACTCGCCACCACGATCCTGCAGCGCGAGCTGGCGAGATCGCTCAAACGCGATGTGGTGGTGGGGAACATCAGTGCGCCGAGTTGGGGCCCACCGAATCAGCTTGCGTACGTGAAGCGGTTCGGCGTCTTTGATGCGGATGTCGTGGTGATCGTCAGCAACAGCGACGACTGGGACGATGTGCCTGGGCTGGAATACGTTGGAAGTTCTTGGCCGCGCGAGAAACCGTGGTGTGCGTTGCAGGAGCTGGTCAGTGTGTATGGGTGGAAGGCGGTCTGCAAGGCGATGGGGCGTGCGCCGGAGCCTCCTCCTCCTATGAAAACGACCACACACGAGCAGGACATCGAGCGCTGCCGCACGGCCTACACAGATCTCATCGCGCGGGCGAAGGGCTCAGGAGCGAAGGTGGCGGTCGTGCAGTGGCTCAAGAAGTCCGAGCTCGCCAGCAAGCCGCAACCGGGGTATGACGCGATGCGTTCCTGGGCTGAAGCGGCGGGCGCACCGACGCGCGGCGTCGGCGCGGGAACGCGGATGACTTCGCGCGATATTTTCCAGGCCCGTGATGACATCCATCCGAGTGCGTTTGGACACGATCTGCTGGCGACGCTTCTCGCGACGGCCGTGGAGCAAGCGTTAGGAGCCCGAAAGCCAGTGCCCGAAGGTGGTCCAGCCGCTCCGGGTGCACCGGCGACTCCCTCCCAGACTCCCTGAAACAAGCCATTTCTGGAATAGATCGGGATTTGATCCCTTTCCGACTGGCTGGGTATACTCGCTCCCGATGTGGGCTGTGATGCCGCACGGTGGTTCCGTGCATGCCCACGCCGACCGACGCGCGATCTCGCCCGAGGCAAGCAGCAGCGGTTTTTCAGTCTGGCGTTCTCGGGCAGATTGGATGCTTCGGATCATGAAGCTGTACGTAGGGAACCTGTCGTTCAAGACCACCGATGATGCGCTCCGCGAGGCGTTCGAGCCGTTCGGACAGGTGGCGTCTGCGCAGGTGGTTATGGAGCGCGAGACGGGCCGCAGCCGGGGCTTCGGGTTTGTCGAAATGCCGAACGATGCCGAGGCCCGCAAAGCGATTGAGGCCATGCACGGCAAGGACATGGACGGGCGCAATCTCACCGTGAACGAAGCCAAGCCGCGGGAAGCGGGTGGCGGCGGTCGTGGGGGCGGCGGTGGTGGCTGGGGTGGTGGTGGAGGCGGCGGAGGCCGCGGCGGATATGGAGGCGGTGGCGGCGGCCGCGGAGGTGGTGGTGGGTATGGCGGTGGTGGAGATCGCGGCGGCTACTCCGGAGGCGGAGGCGGCGGCCGCGGCGGCTGGTAAGGCCTCGCGGCGTTGCTTCGGTATCAACAACCTGTCTCTTCAAGCGACCCCGGGGCCCTGCCCGGGGTTATTCGTTGCTTCGAGGATGGCAGATGTCGGCTGACGGGCGCGAGCAGGTGGAACGAACCAGCATGCGAGAGGGAGTCTTGCGACCATACGATCTCACTGGTGAAGCACTTTCTTCGATCCAATCTGTCAGTCTGTCACACCGTTCTGGGCATGCTTGCCTGGGTAGTGGTTTTGGTTGGCGTAGGGGTGGAGAGGGTAGAGTGCGGTGCAGATGGCCTTGGCCACTCACCATCGTCCCCGCTTCATGAGCACTCTGGTCGCTCGGGGGATCGTTTCGAACCTGCTGTCGTCAAGGATGTCCCTGCAGACACCAGCCCGGCGCGACCTTCAGTGGAGGTGCGGGCTGGCTCGGCATCACCGATCCACGATGGTCCTCGCCAGCGCGCGATGCGACTCTGGGCGATCACGAGCGTGCAGGGGAATGGGTTGTGGAGGGGCTCGCCGCCGTCGGGGACGATCCGCGCGATCGAGCGCGGCCCGATGATTCCCGGCTCTCAGCGCATTCAGGCCGGCCCGGGCGTTGCGCCGCGACCACCGCCGGGTTCGTCGCCGCGCGGCTGTTAGGCCGCGCCCGTTTGGTCACGCTTCGCTCCTTCGCATTCCATGTGCATCCCCGTTCGCTGCTCGCTTAGAGCCGTGCGGCCGGGTGCTTTCCTCACACCGATCACTCCGCGGCCGCGCTGCATTCGCAGCCGCCACGTCAGCGAGTTGTCACCATGTCGAATCCCGCCTCTCCCACGCCCGTTCGCTCCGCCACCACGCAATCCGGTTCACCTCCCGTCGCCCCCAAGCCAGGTCACGTCGCTCACCAAAGTCCGGAGCAGCCGTACCAGACCAAGAAGGGCTGTCTGATCATGATGGCAGTTTTCGGAGGGTTGATCGCGCTGGCTGTCGGCGCGATGCTGGTCACGGGGATGCTCTCGGACAAGTAGCGAGCAACGGCAAAGACGGCGGCCACGCGCGATCGCATTCCGGGATAGGCCGTCACTCCCCGGAGTGCGATCTTGGCGTCCGCGGCGTGTGCCGGGCCATCCGGTCCAGCAGCGCGGCGGGGTCCGAGTCCACGACCATCGCGTCGCGCGGGGAGACGCGAAGGAACTTCTCCCGCTCCATGTGCTCCATGAGTGCGAGGAGCGGGTCGTAAAAGCCTTCAACGTTCAGCAGGCCGATCGGGTGGTCGTGGATGCTGAGCTGGGCCCACGCGAGAATCTCGAAGAGTTCGTCAAGAGTTCCGACGCCGCCGGGAAGCGCGACAAAGCCGCGGGCGATGTCGGCCATCATCTTCTTGCGCTCGTGCATGGTGTCCACGATGCGAAGATCGTGGATGCCGGTGTGGCCGAGCTCTTTGTCCATGAGTTGACGGGTGATGATGCCGGTGACTTGCGTGCCGTTGCCGACTTCGAGGATGGCATCGGCGACATGGCCCATGAGCCCGGCGCGGCCGCCGCCGTAGACCATGGCGATGTTACGGCGAGCCATCTCCGTGCCGAGAGCGCGGGCGGATTGGGCGTAGATCGGGCGTGCGCCTGAGGCGGCTCCGCAGTAGACGCCGAGGGGGGAGAGTGAACGGGTGGCATGGGGTGGCATGGGACGGACAATAGAGAGCGAAGGGGTGAAAGGGAGAGGGGGGTGAAAGGAGAACCGGACATACGGGCCGGGAGAAAGCCCGGAACCTGTCTCAGAAAGCCACACTCAGAGAGAACTGGCCTAGAGTGCGAAAGACGCGTGCCGCGTTGCCATCCCGCCACATTTCACATCAGGAACACCCATGTCCACCGCCGCCCCCGCCGCGAATGCCGCCGCAACCGCCAAGTCAGACAAACAGGCCGCGTTTGCGAGGGGATTGGAAGGCGTCATCGGCGGGCAGACGGCGGTCTGCTCGATCGAGCAGGACAAGCTGATCTATCGCGGGTATGAGATCCACGACCTCGCGGCCCACGCGACGTTTGAAGAAGTTGCGTTCGTGCTGCTCGAGGGGCACAAGCCCTCGGCGCAGGAGCTGGCCCGGTTCAAGGCGGAGATCATCGCGGAGCGGGCGTTGCACCCGGATGTCACGGCGTTCATCGAGTCATGCGGCGGGTGGCTGGCGAGCGGACGGGCCGTGCCAATGGATGTGCTGCGGACGGCGGTGAGCATCCTCGGGCACACCGATGTGGATGCCCAGTCGGTGACGAAGGAGGCGAATCTTCGCAAGGCCAAGCGGCTGCTGGCGAAGATTCCGACGATGATCGGGCACATGCAGAATGTGATCGACGGGCGCGGGCTCGTCGGGCGCGAGTTCGGCGGCGATCCGACCCTTGGTCACGCGGCGAACATGCTCTACATGATGACGGGCCGCAAGCCCAGCGAGCACGAGGCGAAGGTGATTGATGTCTCGCTCATCTTGTACGCCGAGCACGAGTTCAACGCCAGCACGTTCACGACGCGGGTGATCTCCGGCACGTTCAGCGATATGCACGGAGCCGTCACCGGTGGCATCGCGGCGCTGAAGGGCCCGCTGCACGGCGGCGCGAACGAGATGGCGATGGAGATGCTCAAGGAGATCGTGAAGGACGTCGGCGAGAAGGGGATCGGGACCAGCGCGGTGGATGACTGGATGCAGAAGGCCTTCGATACCAAGCGCAAGCTCATGGGCTTCGGCCATCGCGTCTACAAGAACGGTGACCATCGCGCGGGCATCCTGCACGGGCTGGGCAAGAAGATGGCGGGGACGCTGCACGGCACCTTCGGCGGCGTTCCAGCGCCCAAGTGGTTCGAACTTGGCGAGCAGGTGCAGAAGATCATGCTCACCAAGAAGAACATCCACCCGAACGTGGACTTCCCCTGCGGCATGACGTATTTCGTGATGGGGATTCCAGTGCCGCAGTACACGCCGATCTTTGTGGCGGCCCGCATCACCGGGTGGTGCGCCCACATCATCGAGCAGCACGCGGACAACCGGATCATCCGGCCCCTGAGCATCTACACCGGCGAGCCCGAGCGGAAGTGGAACGGCTGAGCGGCATGGATCCCAAATGGGAAAGTTGCGAAGTGTCGGAGCGAGGTGAGTGGTTCGGAATCACTCGGTATCAAGCTCGTAGGATGAACGCATGACGACCTCTCCCGGTTTGCGACTTCGTGCTCTGCTGGATAATCCTCCCGGCCCCGAAAAAACGGTGATAATGCCGGGGGCGTTCAATGCGCTTTGCGCGAAGATGGTTGCGGATGCGGGGTTTCCGGCCGCGTACATCTCGGGCGCCGCGACGAGTGTGGCCGCGGGTGTGCCCGATGTCGGGATTCTGACGCTCGATCACTTCTGCCGCTGCATTCGCGAGGCCCACGATGCGAGCGGGCTTCCGATCATTGCGGATGCGGATACGGGCTTCGGCGAGAGCGAGATGGTGCGCCGGACGGTGATCGAGTATTCCCGCGCGGGCGCAGCGGGCTTGCACATTGAGGATCAGGTGTTTCCGAAGCGTTGCGGCCACCTGGATGGCAAGAAACTCGTGCCGCTGGATCATGCCGTGGAGAAGGTGCGAGCGGCGGTCGGTGCGTCGAAGGCGGACGGCAAGGGCTTTGTGATCTGTGCCCGCACGGACGCCCGCGGAGTGGAGGGGTTCGACGCCGCGGTGATGCGGGCGAAGGCGTATCTGGATGTCGGCGCGGACATGATCTTTCCGGAGGGGTTGACGACGGAAGATGAGTTCGCGAAGTTCGCTTCGACGCTGCGTGCGTCCGTGGGATCATCGCATCGCTTCTATCTGCTCGCCAATATGACGGAGTTCGGCAAGACGCCGATCATCTCCGCGGCCAAGTTCGGCGCGATGGGCTATCAGTGCGTCATCTTCCCAGTGAGCATGCTGCGCGTCGCGATGGGCGCGGTGGGACGAGCATTGGCCGCGCTCAAGAAGGAAGGAAGCGTGCAGGGCTCGTTGGACGGGATGCAGACGCGAGAGCAACTCTACAAGACCATCGGATACACACCGGGCGTGGAGTGGGAGTTTCCGACGCGTTGAGGCCACGACCCTGGCGGATTGCTGAATCCGTCGAGGATCAGGTCTGATTGGGTGAGTGGCCCGTGCTGCGTTTCGCATCGGGCTTCGAAACGCCCAGCGGCTTGTTGAGAAACGGTCGCTCGCAGAAATACCAGAACACCGTGGCGATGGCGACATGGCCGATGAGCTGAATGGTCATGGATGTCCACATCCAAGCCGCCGGCCACGGCTGCTCGACATTCGGCGGAGCGAGGTGGTTGATGAAGCCCAGCAGCTTGTTGGCGATCGCGGGCATCAGCGTCAGGTTGCTTCCGTGGATGAGATAGAGACTGAAGGTGATGTGCCCGAGGGCGAGCAGCGGTTTGAATGCGGCAGACTTTGAAATGAGGGTGCTGATGGGGCGCATCGCGACCAGCAGGAGCCCAAAGCCGAATGCCTGCGCAAGCTCCTGGTAGACCATTCGGAACTCGATATCTGCCTGCTGCGCGAGAGATGGGGGGGACGCGCGGAACCAGCCAAGATACACGCACGCGGCGAGCACAATTAGCGTGCCCGCGTCGATCATTCGGCGCATGACCGAGCTCTCCACGCGGCAGAGGCGATGGAAGATCACCACGCCGATCGCGAAGTGGCACCAGTACTCGATGAAGATGCCGAAGCACATCTGCGGCCAGATTGAGTTCCATACCAGCCCGATGGCCATGAGCGACAGCGACATGGTCAGGATGCTGGTGCGCATGAGCGAGCATGCAAGCACCATGAGCCCCATGATGAGGTAGAACTGTTCCTCGTAGCAGAGCGACCAATACGCGGGAACGAAGAGCGTTGGGTTGGCGGATGCTCGCGGCAGTGGATGGCTGAGCAGCGTAAACCACTGTGTCAGCGTCGCGTTCTGGAGCCACTCGACCGGCGAGCGATTCAGATCGTTGGCTCCGCTGAGGAGCTTCCACTTCGTGAGCCGCATGGCCGCCCAATACGCGAGCGAGAAGAGGTATGGCGGATAAATGCGGCGGATGCGTCGCGCCATGAATCCTCCGAACCCCCAGCCCTTCCGCTGGCACGCGTCGGCGGAGGCGGCGATGCAGTAGCCGCTGATGACGAAGAAGACCATGACGGCCGGGCCGCCGAACTTCAGCGGTGTGACATGATGGACGACCACGGCGAGCGCGGCCAGGCCGCGCCATGCGTCCAGCAGTTCGTACCTGTCGGCGTACAGACCCGGTGACGGGAGCGGCTGAGTGGCTGTTGCGGAAGAAGCGGCCATGCAGGGGAGCGTATCGGACATCGATGCGGGACGGCATTCGAATGGTTTTCGCGGAGCAACAGTGAGCGTGTCTGACTTGCCAGCACGCTGAAGCGGGAACGAATGGCGGCGGGCGATCTGCCGGTGAAAACCACGGATTCGGGTGCTGATGCGTCGCTGACTTGCGCGTGAATGGTGTCTTCGCGATTGCACTCGGTTTCCCAACGTGCTTCGCAGGCGTGCATCGCGTATCCTGCACGCACGTCATGACTACCACACTGCACACCGCCACCACCGAGTTTGAGAAGAAGGACCGCTGCGCCGATCTGGACCACCGGCCGCGGGTGCTGCTGGGAAAGATGGGGCTGGATGGGCATGACCGCGGCGTGAAGGTGATCGCCCGCGCGCTACGGGACTCGGGCGTGCATGTGATCTATTCGGGGCTGTGGCAGACGCCGCGTTCGCTGGCGATCTCGGCGCGCGATGAGGATTGTGATGTGATCGCGGCGAGCATGATGAGCAACTCGCACTTGGTCCTGGGGCCGCGGCTGGTGACGGCGCTGAAGGATCTGGGGCGGGCGGACATGCCGGTGTATATGGGGGGGATTCTGCCGCAGGAAGATATTGCGACGCTGATCGAAGGTGGGGTGGCGAAGTGCTTCACGACGGGCACGGGGCTGATTGATATTGTCGAGGCGGTCCGCGGGGCGACCAAGCCCAAGACGCAGATGGTCGCGAATGGAACGACGGAGTCGCAACTCGCTCGGGACATCTCGCTCATGCACGCGGGGCGGCCGATTCGCAGTGGCGCGGCGCGAAAGCGACCGACGCGGGTGATCGGCATCACGGGCTCGCCGGGCGCGGGCAAGAGCACGCTGGTGGCGCAGCTGGTGGGCGAGTACACGCGTCGCGCGAAGGAGAACTCTGCGATGGGGCGGTGCGCCGTGGTGGCGTTTGATCCGATGAGTCCGATCACGGGCGGCGCGTTGCTGGGGGACCGGTTGCGGGTGGATTTCAACACCTTGGATCAAAGCGTGTTCTACCGATCACTGGCGATCAGTGGCGAGGACTATCACGCGCTGCCGGAGATCGTGGAACTGATCGGCGGATGTGCCGGCGGCGAGTCGTTCAACACCGTGTTCATCGAGACGGTGGGCGCGGGGCAGAACGAGACGAAGATCCGCTCGTTCGTGGATCGCACGGCTGTTGTGCTGACGCCCGGCATGGGTGATGCGGTGCAGATGGACAAGGCGGGCATTCTCGAAATTGCGGATGTCTTCGTCTGCAACAAGGCGGACCATCCGGGGGAGAACGAACTGGTGCGAGACCTGCGCGATGTCGCGGGCAAGCGGCCCGTGATCGAGACGGTGGCGACGCGGGGCCAGGGCGTGCCGGAACTGCTGGATGTGCTGCTGGCGTGATGCCGGGTTCGAGTGAAGAAGGCATCATGACATGAGGCATCAAGGCACCGAGTCCGAGCAGCATGTGATGGCCTGCATGGAAGTCTGGGGCGGCAATCGCGCCATCGACAACGGCGTGGTCATGCCCGGGCTGGATGCGTGGGTGTACTCGCTTCCGTTTCGCCATGAGGGCGCGGCCAGCGAGGATGATGCTGGCGGCGACATTCACTATGTGACCAGCTGCGCCACGGGGCGAATCACGCGGCTGATTGTCGCCGACGTTTCAGGGCACGGAGCGCCGGTCGCGAAGGCCGCAGATGCGCTGCGGCGGCTGATGCGGAAGCACACCAACTCGATCGAACAGACCGATCTGGTTGAGAAGGTGAATCGAGAGTTTGGGGTCATTGGAGAATCGGAGCAGGAGAGCGCGAGTGGCGGAGTGCTGTTTGCCACCGCGGTGGTCGCCACATACTTCGCGCCGACGGACGAACTGGCGGTCTCGAACGCGGGGCATCCGCGGCCGATGCGATTCGACGCGAAACGCGGAGAGTGGGGCGCGATTGAGCCGGTTGAATCTGCCGCGCGGCCGTCACGCGGCCCGACCAATCTCCCGCTCGGGATCATCGCGGAAACGGCGTATCCGACGACGAGCATCCACCTTCGCCCCGACGATCTGGTGTTGTTCTACACCGATTCGCTGATCGAGGCGAAGAATGTGGACGGATCGCTGCTTGGACACGCGGGATTGAGGCGTGTTCTTACGGAAGTCGATCCGACGCGGCCGGAGGTGTTCGTGCGTGAACTGCTGGATCGCATCGCAAAGCTTTCCGAGTCATCCGCGGGGCCGCGCGATCTTGGGCGTGTGTTCAACGATGATGTCACCGCGCTGCTGATCCGGCGAAACGCGCTCAAGCCGCGGCCCTCTGTGGGGCTGGCGATGATGGGTGGAGTTCGGATTGTGCGTGAGGCGATTCGCTCGCTGGTGCCCGGTTCGCTGCCGGCGTCGCTGCCGCAACTTACGCGGCGGTCGATCGGCGGGGCGATGCGTGCGGCGATGAACGGAAAAATAAACACGCCCGACTGCTGAACCGTCGGGCGTGGGAGTGAGCGAGATACGAGGACGGGCTTGCGATCGCGACGGGGATTACTTCGCGGCCTGATCCTTCTTGTCGGGCTTGGAGGTCCGGCCTTCGGAGTCCGTGACGTTCAGACGCTTCTTCATGGTCTCGTAGCTGAACGGGTTGTCTTCCATCGAGCTTCCGAACTCGGTCATCGCGGCCTGGCGGAGGAGCCCACCCTGATTGTTGCGGAAGCGCTCGGTCGTGAGGGGGAGCATGCGCTTGGCGCGATAGACGCACAGCGAGAGGATCTGATCCACGGGCGTAGAGAAGGTCTTGGCAGCGGCGTCGACCTTGGTGGGATCGGTCAGGGGATCGAGCCCGGCGAAGGAGGCGACGACCTTCTCGCGGAAGGCGGGAGTGTCCAGTGACTGCGACTGCTGATCCTCGCGCGCGATGAGACGGACCTTGCTGATGGTGGCTTCGTGGACTGGAAGGGCCAGGTCCGCCGAGCCGGCGGGGGCCTTCGCGATCGCCTCGAGGCCTTGTGCTACGGCTTCGGCGCGGATGGAGGATTCCTTGGCCTTGAGCTTGTCGTAGGCGGCGAGACGCTTGATGTCCTGAACGATGTCGGTCTTGATTTCGTTCAGGGTGTCCGGCGGGGACTGTTTGCGGGCATCAAGGACCATGAAGTAGTAGCGGTTGCCGTTGTCGGACTCCATGGTTTCGGCGAAGGGGACTTCCGTCTGGAGCGCGACATCGTTGCTGTCGGCGATCTCGCGGACGCTAAAGGCGACCTTGCCGAAGGCGCGGCGATCGGGGCCGCGACGCATATAGGCCTGGCCGATCCCCTCGAGCATGTCGGCATCGCGCTGCTCGATCCACGTGCTGGAGCGAACGACCACCTTGGGGGCCGGGATCGTGATCTTGTACTGCTCCATGAGACGCTTGGCGACCTGCTCGCGTATCTGCGTGAAGTCGGGGCGGAGGGTGCCCCAGTCGGCTGGGAGGCGGAGATAGTCGGTGTCCCTGTCGAGCTTGCGGGTGGCCTTTTCAATCTCGGCGCGGACGATCTGATCGGCGGACTTCATGACCTTCTCGGCGAGTTCCTTGCGAACCTCGGTCTCGAGGCGGGCCCGCTCGCTCTCTGGGGTCTTGCCGGTAATGCCGACTTGGCCGTTGGGATAGGCCTGGAGGAATCGCTTCTCGACTTCGACGCCGTCCACCGTGAGCGCGCTGGAGATGATGTCCTTGTTCAGCTCCATCCACGTGAGCTTGAGACGGGCGGGCAGTTTGTAGCCGATGCCGAAGTCGCCGCCGCCCTTGGGGGTGTCCTTGTACTTGGCGAACTGCGCGGCGATCTCAGCTTCCGTGGGCTCGGGGATTCCCGCGAGCTCGCGTTCAGCAGGGATGAGCACATAGTCCATCGTGATGGCATCCGAGCTGCTGCGGCTCTCGGCGGTCAGGCGACGCGCGGAGTACCGAGCCGTGCCCTGATAGGCGTTCTGAAGGCGAACCGCACCGCGGAGCTTGGCAAAGGCCTGCATCATCTGATCGTCGGAGAAACGGGCCGACGCCTTGGCCTGATCCATCGCGCCCATCATGTTCATCTTGAAGACGGCGGCATAAGTGTCGAGTTCGCTCTGCTGGCGGGCGATCTGCGAGGCCATGCCGCGGGCCAGCTCGTCGATGTAGTCCTCGCCATCCTTGACGCCGCCGATGAGGCCGGCTTTCTGGGCCTCGTGGGTGAGGAGATACCAGTGCTCGGCGTTCTCGCCGCCGCCGACGGCGGCGATTCCCTGACGTCCGTTGTAGAGGCGGCTGGAATCGACAACCATGGCGAGCGCGCCGTACTCGCGCGCGGACTGGCCGAACTCTTCCTGGCCGACGCGCGTGGAGCCGATCTTGAAGACCGTGCCACCGAAGAGCCCGCGCTTGGAGAGATCACTGAGTACACCCTGGAGGAGGAAGGCGACCATGAGAAGGCAGCCGCCGACGACCAGGATGTAGGTATTGTATTTGCGAAGCCACTTGAGCATGAGAGGAGTCCTCGCGCCCCGAATGGGGCCAGAGAGCGTCGTCCGCGAGCATCCGGGCCGGCGGGATTGGTCAAAGGGCCCCGGATCCTGCGCCCCGGCAAGTGCCTGAGCGCGAAATCCGTGGCCCGTGGGGAAGGCCGACGACTTATCGGTAGTATTCGATGATGAGGTTGGGATTCACGTCAAACGGAATCTGATCCGAGGTCGGCAGGGCGACGATCTTGATCGTCAACTCGCCGGGGTTAAACTCGATCCAGCCCGGAACCTCGTGGCCCGAGAGCGATTCCATGTTCTCGCGGACGAGCTTGTGGAGCTTGTCCTTGACGGTAATGGCATCGCCGATCTCGACGGAGTAGCTCGGGCGATCGGTCTTGTGGCCGTTCACCTTCACATGGCCGTGGGCGACGATCTGACGGGCCGCCCAGATAGTGCGGGCCAGGCCGGCGCGGCGGATGACGTTGTCCAGACGACGCTCCATCAGACGGAGGAGCATCTCGCCGGTGTTGCCCGGGAGACGACCGGCCTCTTCGATGTAGCGGCGGAACTGGCGCTCCAGAACATGGTAGTGGTGGCGAAGCTTCTGCTTCTCGTTGAGACGAACGCCGAAGTCGCGGAGGCGACGACCGCGGTAGCCGTGCATGCCGGGGGGAGTCAGCGTGCGCTTGGACGTGTGCTTGGGGATGTCCTCGATGGGAGTGCCGCATCGACGAGACAACTTGAGCTTGGGGCCTGTGTAACGAGCCATGAGACAACCTTCCTTCCGTCGTGCGACCAGCCACATCGGACGGATGCCCGAGGACTGACCGACGTGTTCCCCGCAGCTGGCGGGCGAACGATCTGTGCCGGTTGGCCGCGGCTGCGGTCCGGCGTGGGGAGATCCGGGCATCAACGTGATGACACGGGGGGACGAGTAAAGGCAGGGTGATGGTCGGGGTCAAGCGGGCGGATATAAATGATCGGGTTGTGTCCGGTCAACAGCCCGCAAACCACGCGGCAAGATAGTCAAAGATGTCCTGAGTCGTCAGGCCATTGCCATGGTTGAAGTCAGCACGGGCCTCAGCGGCAAACCAAGCCGAGATGAAGGTGAAAACGTCAGCAACCGACAGGGTGCCGGATCCGTCGAAGTCGGCGGCGCAGGTTGGGGGGGAAGAGGCAAGGTAATCCTCTGAACAGGGGCCCTCGCCGAAGGTGCGGAGTTCGCCGCGGGCGGGGTAGCGCCAAGCGGTTCCGGAAGCATCACGGAACTCAAAGTGGTAGGAGCGGCATGTCGTAGTGGTGGCTGATGCGAAGCGATAGGTACCGCGTGCGGCGGTTCCAAGGTAGACGGAAGCGGGCGAGGTCACTCCATTCACAACGATGTCGGCGGATTGCGGCGCGGCGTTCTGGGTGTCGTAGAAGTTCGCGAGGAAGACGACGGAGCCGGTCTGGATGATGTGCGAAGCGGACGCGATGGGGGAACAGATGGTGGTGGTGTTTTGCGGGCGACCGAAGTCCTGTGTCCAATAGCGGCCGTAGGTGTTGGGGCCGGTGGCGTAGCCGCAGCCGAGCTGCGTGTAGTTGGAAGACATGATGTTGCGGCGGTGGCCATCGGTGGAGGCACCGTCGGCCGAGGGAACGCCGCCGACATTGTCGAGGATGAGGCCGTTGAGCGAGCTGAGCGGGTCGGCGTATCCGGCGGCGATGTTCTCTGCGATCGTTGAGTAGCCCGGGTAGTAGGACGCGATGCGGACGCTCCAGAGGGTGCCGTTGCAGGAGTTGTGCTGGAAGCCGCAGCTGGATGTCGTGGCGAGATCGGTGGAGTGTGCTCGTGCGGATTGCGTGAGTTGCATGTTGAACTGCACCGGTGGGACGGCGGGATACACGCTCGGCTGAAGAATGCCCGTGGCTGATGTAAGAAACGTGCTGCGATAGGCGGCGGGCGCGATGCGGCATGCGTTTGTGAGCGTGAGGGTGGCTCGCTCCTGCCATTTTGGGAAACCGTTCACGGGAATGCCGTGGTCGGCGCAGGTTTGTGCGCTGGCCACGGAGAGACATGTTGTCAGAGAAGAAGCGGCCAGTGTGGCGCGCACGGCAGAACGAAAGACAGTCAAAGCCATGGACTGCTAGCTCCTGATTGAAAAAGGCCCGCCAACTTCGGGGGTTGTGGCGGTGACGCACCGCCCCCCAAACCCGCACACGCGATTTCAGGTACGTCTCTAAACGTGTGCTGGTTCGATGACGAGTCAGTTTGGCAGGAGAGCATCGTCCTCTTCTTCGCTGAAAAATCGAAGATGGGTGTCGAGCGTGCTTTGCGTGACACCGATGCCGTCGCGCGATTCATCGCCGCCTTCGCCGTTGAACTCGTTGTGGTGGTACATGTTGGGATCGCTCTGGTCCTTGAGGGACCGTGATTTCACAAACGCCGCGTGTTGATCGGTCCAGAGCACGCACATGCCGGTGTTCTTCCAGTTGGCTGAGAAGGTGTTGCCCAAGCGGTAGTCGGCGCGATCGCCCATGTAGACGACCGGCTTCCAGGCCTTGTCGAGTTGCTTGTCGTTGTCGAAGGAGAATGAGCAGTGCCAGTTGATGTTGGGCGCATCGGTGGCCGCAACCGTGATTGCGTTCTCGATCGCGATTCCGGAGAGATCGGCGAGCACGGGGCGGCCATCGGTGGTTTCGGCGGTCGCGAGCGTGTCAAGCGTGTTCGGATTGAGGAATGCCTGATATGGCACGGAGTTGTTGCGTGCGAGAACGCCGAGGCCGACGAAGGCCTTTTCCTCCCGGGATTCCAAGGCGGGAAGCTGGTCACGAAAATCGTGGG
>JBGANP010000088.1:0-14276 GCA_044222255.1 Phycisphaerales bacterium | reverse complement strand
TGGGAAGGGGCGGCTGGGGGATCGATTCGCGGATGATCAGGCCTTCTGCAAGTATCTGACGAGCGAGGTGGGCGTGGCGGCGATTCCGCCGAGTGTTTTCTATGAGCACAAGGAGTTTGGGCGGGGGCTCGCGCGGTTTGCGTTTTGCAAGCGGATGGAGACGCTTGAGAAGGCGGCGGACAGATTGCGGCAATGGGCGAAAGGGTGACTGAGGAAAGCGGGAAGTCGAGACGGGAACGGCTGGGAAGTGTGAAGCCAAAGAAAAGGCACTGGCGCCGCTGCGCGGCTTGAGGTGCTTCGCACCTCAGATCAATCAGGGGCTTGCTCGAAGACTCGCTGCGCCCCCGGCAACGGTCGTACGCCCGAAGCGGGCGGGGAGGAAGGAAGAAGCCGGAAGGCAGAAGTGAGGCCGGGGTTGGCCGCAGGGGCGTCAGGAACGGAACTGGGAGCGGTCTGAGAACTTGGGGTTGTAGTGCGACGTAGCGAGGGCGAGCCGATATCAGTTAGACGGTTCGTGGGGCAATGACGGGGGGGGGCGGCAGGCGTTTGGCAGGAGCCCATGAGCATGGCGCGGAGAGCACTACAGGTTGGCGTTGTTCATGGCCGCGGGGGGATGGCGGGCGGCTGGTGCGCGATGGAGGCGCTCGAGCCGCGGCAACTGATGGTGTTTGATCCATCGCCGAACGAGCAGTATCTGATGGAGCTGCTGAACCGGATGCGGATGAATCCGGCGGCGGAGCTGGGGCTGTTGACGACTTCGCTGGGCAATCCCGCGCGATCGAGCGACCCGAATGTGGACTCGGCGCTGCGGTATTTTCGCACGAGCGGCACACTGCTGGCCTCGCAGTGGACGAGTTTGACGTCGGTGCAGCCGCTGGCGTGGAATGACAAGCTGTATCTCGCGGCGGAGGGGCACAACGCGGCGATGATCGCGGCGGACCAGCAGACGCACCAGGCACCGGGTGAGCCCGCGCTGGGAACTCGCGCGAACAACGCGGGATACACGAACTGGTCGCAGGTCGGGGAGAATGTGTACGCGTATGCGGAGGGCGTCATCCACACGCACGCGGGCTTCGCGCTGGACTGGGGCGGCGATCCGAACGATCCGAACTCGACGGGGATTCAGGATCCTCCCGGACACCGCGAGAACATGATGGAGGCGACCTATCGCGAGGTGGGCATTCGCATCGCGACGCCGGGGAATGTGGCAGGCCACACGGTGGGGCCGTGGGTGGTGACGCAGGACTTCGGGCGGCGATTCAACTCGGGGAATCCGTTTCTGGTGGGCGTGGCGTATCAGGATGGGGGGAGCGATGGGTATTCGCCGGGCGAGGGGTTTGGTGGTGTGACGATAACCGCCGTGGCGGCGAACGGGAGCGCGGGTGCGCCGGAATACAGCGCGACAAGCATGAGCGCGGGCGGATGGCAGATGCAGGTGCCCGCGGGGACGTACGCCGTGACGTTCTCTGGCGCCGGGTGGGGAAGCGCGGTCACGTATTACAACATCGTCGTCGGGTCGGAGAACGCGAAGGTGGATGGGGTACGGGGCGTTGCGCCACCAGCGCCGGTGATCCAGGTGTCGGGGAACGGGCTGGTGATTTCGAGCGGGGATACGTCGCCGCGGCGGGATGACAACTCGGATTTCGGGAACGCGAACCTGACGCAGCAGAACGTGACCAAGACGTTCACCATCACGAACGCGGGGAACCAGAACCTGCGGCTGAGCGGGTTTTCGCATGTGGTCATCAGCGGCGTGAACGCGTCGGACTTCACGCTGGTCGCGGATGCTTCGACGAACGTGGCGGCGGGCGGGACGACATCGTTCACGATCGTGTTCGATCCGAGCGCGCTGGGCGTGCGGAACGCAACGATTACGATTCAGTCGAGCGATCCGTCGACGCCGACATACACGTTTGCGATCCTGGGGCGCGGCGTGAACCGGCCGATCATGCAGGTCTCGGGGAATCAGACGGCGATCGCGCAAGGGGATGACTCGCCGACGACGGCGGACTGGACGAACTTCGCGGGCATCAACGCGCAGTACGGGCAGAAGGTGCGGATCTTCACCATCAAGAACAACGGGCTGGCGACGCTGACGCTGGGAAGTGGCGGAAGCAATGCGGTATCGATCACAGGGGCGAACGCGAATCTGTTCACAATCTTCGTGCTGCCGGCCGTAACCACGCTTGCGCCGGGGGCGACGACGCAGTTCCGCGTGCGATTCACGCCCAATGGGTACGTTGGCTTTGCGTACGCGAGCATAACGATTGTCAGCAATGATCCGCTGACGCCGAATGGGACGTTTGCGATTCGCGGAACGGGGCTGGCGCAGGCGCGCATGGAGCTGACGAACGCGGGTGTGGGGATCGCGGCGGGGGATCTGACGCCGAGCGTGCTGGACAAGACGGACTTCGGGAGCTTGGGCACGGCGGGGACGGCGAACCGCGTGCGGCTGTTCACGATTCGGAACACGGGACTGGCGGATCTGTTCCTGACCGGCGCGACGTTCGTGACGATCGCGGGCACGAACGCGGCGGACTTCTTCATCAGCGCTCAGCCGTCGAGCGGGCTGATCGGAGTGGGACAGAGCGTGACGTTCAAGGTTCGTTTTGATCCGCTGGCGCTCGGGGCGCGGAGCGCGGTGATCCGCATTCTCGTGAACGATCCGCTGGTGGCGGGGGTGGGCGGGGCGTTCACGTTCGCGGTGGGTGGCGTGGGGGTGTGAGTCGTTGAGCGTCTTGCGAGCATGAGAGGTGTACTCGAAGTACACCGGTGGTGTACTTCAAGTGCACTGTTCCGTTGTAACGAAGCCACTACGTTCTGCATCGAACGGTTGAGGAGCGGCTGCGATGTCGCCGAAGCCGTTGGCGACCCTGTGTTCTGAAAGGAACATGCGATGTACGACATGCGGAATCTGGCGAAGTTCGAGACGATGAAGACGCTGGCCCCGGAGGCGTTCAAGGCGTTTGTGGCGTTTGACGAGGCGGTGGTGAGGCACGGCGTCGTGCCGCTGAGGTACAAGGAACTGATCGCGGTCGGCGTGGCGATGACGACGCAGTGCCCGTACTGCATCGAGATTCACTCGAAGAAGGCGAGGGCGGCGGGGGCGACGGAGCAGGAGATCGCGGAAACCACGCTGATCGCGGCCGCGCTGCGGGCGGGCGGGGCGATGACACATGGGACGCATGCGCTCGGGTGAGTAATGCGCGACGAGCTCGGCACGCGGGTGTTACCAGTCGAGCGTGCGGAGCCAGGACTTGGCGAGGGTTTCGATGGGCAGGGGCGCTTCGAGGCTTGTGCCGCTGAGCGTGCCGGAGGAGTTCAACGTGCCGATGGACTGGAAGGGAACGCCCGCGGCGCGCAGCGAGGACTGCACGCGATCGAGATTCGCGGGGGCGACTTCGAGCACATAGCGTGAGGGAGACTCGCCGAAGAGCGTGGCGACGGGGGAGATGCCGGGCTCGGTGAGCGTGAGCGATGCGCCGATGGGAGATGCTGGTGTGGAGCCCGCGATGAGCATCTCGGCGACGGCGGTGAGGAGGCCGCCGTCGGAGACATCGTGGGCGGAGGCGATCAGTGCATCGGCGATGAGCGATGCCACGGCTCGCGCGGCGAGCGGACCCGCACCGAGATCGGTGGTCGGAATGCGTGATGCCTCTGCGGCCGCGCCGAAGAGCCGCTGGTAGTGCGAGCCGCCGAGGGCGTTTTGGGATTGGCCGATGAGGAGCAGGGTGTTGCCGGGCTTCTTCGCGTCCATCGAGCAGGCGCGCCGGACATCCGGCACAATGGCCATGCCACTGATGAGCAGCGTGGGCGGGATCTCGATGGTGCGCCCATCCTGCGTGGTGAACTGGTTGTTCAGCGAGTCCTTGCCGGAGACGAACGGGGTTCCGTAGGCGAGCGCGCCGTCGTAGCAGCCCTCGGCAGCGCGGACGAGCGAGCCGAGGTTTTCCGGCTTGGCGCAGGAGGGCCAGCAGAAGTTGTCGAGGATGGCGATCTGCGAAGGGTCCGCGCCGACGCAGACCAGGTTGCGAACGCACTCGTCGATGGCGGCGAGGACCATGAGGTAGGGGTCGCCACCGAGGAGAGGGTCGCCGATGCCGGTTTGCAGGCCGCAGGAGATGGCGAGGGCGCGGGTGGAGTTGGGGACTGGGCAGACGATGCTGGCATCACCGGGGCCGCGAGAGAGGGGGCCGACGAGGGGCTTGAGTGCGGTGGCGCCGCGAACCTCGTGGTCGTATTGGCGGATGATCCAGTGTTTGCTGGCGATGTTGGGGTGGGAGAGGAGGCGGAGAAGGATGTCGTGGGTTGAGGGCGTACGTGCCCCCTCCGTCGCTTGCTTCGCTCGCGACAGCTCCCCCGCTCGAGCGGGGGGAGGGGGCGAGTCCACGTTGCTTCGCGACGCGGTGTCGGGATGCCTTCGTGGAGGAAGTGCATGTTCAGGCGGCCGACTTCCTGGCCGTGGAACATGAGGGCGAGGTCGGGGTTGGCTTCAGTGCTGCCGGGGGCGGGGGTGAAGGTGCCGAGGACGGCAAGCTCGACGTGCTCTTCCTTGCAGATGGTCTCGAGCTTTGCGAGGTTGGCCTGCGGCACGGCGAGGACCATGCGCTCCTGGGCTTCGCTGATCCAGATTTCCGTCGCGCTCAATCCAGCGTACTTCAGCGGGGCTTTTTCGAGGTGGACGATTGCGCCGGTGGATTTACCCATCTCGCCGACGGCGGAGGAGAATCCGCCCGCGCCGCAATCGGTCATGCCGTTGTAGAGGGGCTTGCCGAACTCGTCGCGAGCCCGCATGATGGCGTCGAGCGTCTGCTTCTCGGTGATGGCGTTGCCGATCTGCACGGCGTGCGCGAACTCGTCGGTGGCGGTGTGCTCGAGCTCGGCGGAGGAGAAGGTCGCGCCGTGAATGCCATCGCGGCCGGTGCGGCCGCCGAGGGCGACGATCAGATCGCCCTGCTTCACCTCACCCTTGACGGCCCAGCGCGGCATGACGCCGATGCAGCCGCAGTAGACGAGGGGGTTGCCGACATAGCGATCGTCGAAATACACGCCTCCGCTGACGGTGGGGATGCCCATGCGGTTGCCGTAATCGCGCACACCCGCGACGACCTGCGTCAGGATGCGGCGGGGAGGCAAACAGCCGGTGGGAATGTCCTTGGAGTCCGGATGGGCGACACAGAAGACATCGGTGTTCGCGATGGGGCGGGCGCCGAGGCCGGTGCCGATGACATCGCGGATGCACCCGCCGATGCCGGTGGCCGCGCCGCCGTAGGGCTCGATGGCGGAGGGATGGTTGTGGGTCTCGACCTTGATACAGACGGCGTGGTTATCGTCGAAGGCGATGACGCCCGAGTTGTCGGAGAAGACCGAGAGGGTCCAGTCCACGCCGCGCTCGATGAGCTTGAAGGTGGCGGCGGCAACGGTGCGCTTCAGAAGATTATCAATGACGATGGTGCCATCGGACTGGATCTCGTGGCCGGGGCGATCGGCCCAGTTGATGAGATCGTCGGTGGCGGTCTGGCGGTAGCGGATCTTGCTCTTGAGCGTCTTGTGGACGCAGTGCTCGGACCAGGTCTGTGCGAGGGTTTCCAGTTCGATCTCACGTGGGTCGCGGCCGAGCGTGGTGTAGTGCTCCTGCACAGCGATCATCTCATCGAGCGAAAGGAAGAGGTGGGCCTCGCGGGAGAGTTTTGTGAGGTCCGGTTCGCTGAGGCCGATGACCTTGACGGAGCCCATGCCGCCGGCGTGCGCGCCGGAGTGGGGAAAGGTGGCGGGGTGGAAGGGAGTGGCGTGGATTTTCTGGATGACGGGGTTGGCGAGCAGCCGCGCGGCGAGCGCTCCGGCGGCATCCTGCGTGAGGTTGGTTCCAGCAATGTCGTACCGCCAACCGGTGGAAACCTGCGGCGGTGTTTCCAGTCCGAGCAACTCGCCGATCGCCTGCTGCACGGACTGCGCGACGGGGTCCATCACGCCCGGGAGCGGGTGGACCTCCACCAGATGTGAACCGTGAGATATCTCCGCCGAGCCGATTCGGGACCGCTCGGTCACGGGATCAGCGAGCAACTTCGCCCGCACCAGATCAAGCTGGGCCGCGGAGATGGGCGAGCCGGGGGCGGGCTGAATGAGATAGATGTGGGTGGCGCGGGCGCCGGAGAGCGGCGTGCCCGCGGCCGCGGCATCGCGTTTGAGAGAGTCGCCGATGGGGTCGGCGTGCCCAGGCGCGGGCGCGACCTCAACGCGGAGAACGGGTGAAGAGCCGGGGACGGCAACGGCGACGGGATGGTGCGTGGCGGGGGCGGTCGGGGGCATGGGGGAGGGTAAGACACTCTCGCTGGAAAGTGCTACCGGCGGCCGCGGAATGCGATGGTGGTTGAGATTTGTGTCGGTTGATGCGATTGTCAACGGCGAATGCGAGGCACTGCCCGATACACTTGCACCCATGGCCGTCGAACGCCTCGTTTCTCCCGTGCAGAGTGCCGCGACCGACCTGTCTGAGCAGGAGCGGGATGTGGGGCGGTCGCTCAGGCCGCGGACGATCGCGGAGTATGTGGGGCAGCCCGATCTGGTAGAGCGGCTGGCGATCACCATCGAAGCCGTAAAGGGTCGGAACGAGCCGATGGAACACGTGCTGTTGCACGGCCCGCCGGGGCTGGGGAAGACGACGCTGGCGCATGTGATCGCCGAAGAGATGGGCATGGGCGGAGGCGCGAGCGGGGGGAATCGGTGCAAGGTGCATCTCACGAGCGGGCCCGCGCTGACGCGGCCGACGGATCTGGTCGCGATGCTCTGCCAGTTGCAGGAGCGGGATGTTCTCTTCATCGATGAGATTCATCGCCTGCCGATCGCGGTCGAGGAGTTCATCTATCCGGCGATGGAGGACTTCGTCATTGACATCAAGGTCGAGACGGGGATGCACGCGCAGACGATCCAGAAGAAACTCGCGCCGTTCACGCTGATCGGGGCGACGACGCGGGCCGGGCTGGTTTCTTCGCCGCTGCGGTCGCGGTTCGGGATTACGCACGCGCTGCGATATTACTCGGCGGCCGAACTGCTCGTGATTCTGCGGCGGTCGGCGGGATTGCTCGGCGTTGTCTCATCGGATCAGGGGCTGGTGATGATCGCGGAGCGGAGCCGGGGGACGCCGCGGATCGCGAACCGGTTGCTTCGGCGGGTGCGCGACTTCGCGCAAGTAAAGGGCGATGGGCGACTCACTCCGAACATGGTGCGAGATGCGCTCGCGCTGGAGGGTGTGGACGATCTGGGGCTGGATGAACTGGACCGGTCGTATCTGCGGACGATCGCGACCACGTACAACGGCGGGCCGGTGGGGCTGGAAGCGGTGGCGGCGACGCTGAACCACGACTGCGGTACGCTGGAAGATGTCGTCGAGCCGTTCCTGCTGCAGATCGGGTTTGTGGCCCGGACGCGGCGGGGGCGTGCGCTGACGAAGGCGGGGGCGACGCATGTGGGGATGCCGAATGCGGTGGGGGCGGGTGGCGGTGGGGGTGTGGACTTGTTTGATGGGTGAGGCGACTCAATGAAAAAGACCCGCACGGAGCGGGTCTTGGTGTGGCAGGTATTGGAGAACCGAGGCAAAAGCTCAGGTCGCGACTTCTTCGCTCGGTTTCGCGTCCTTCTTGGGCTTCTTCGGGCCGGCCGCCTTCTTGGGGGCTGGGGTCTTCTTGGCCGGGGTGGCGGAGAAGGTTTCCTCTTCGACGTAGAGGATGCAGCGGCAGCTGGGGCAGCTCATCAGCTTGCCGGACATCAGGGCGCTGACGGCCTCCACCGGGATCGCCATCATGCAGGCGGAGCAGGAGCCCTCGTGGGAGCGGCGGTCGAGGACTTCAACGGGGACCATGGCGTCGTCGCCGCGGGTCTTGATGAGGTCGTCGAGCATCTTCAGCTCACGGGCCGGGATTCCGGTGGTGAGGGTTTGACGCTGGGTGGTGAGTTCGGCGAGGCGGTCCTTGATCTCGACGGACTTGGCGTCGCGGTCGGTCTTGGCAGTGCCAGTGATCTTGGAGCGTTCGGTGTGCTGGGCGAGGATGTCTGCGAGCTTCTTCTCGTTCTCCTCGACCTTGGTCATGGATTCGAGAACCTTCTCGTCGGCCGCCGTCTTCTGCTCTTTGAGCGTGTTGAGCTCGGTGAGGAAGGCGTTGTATTCCTTGGCGGTCTTGGCCGAGTTCATCTGCTCGCGGAGGGAGGTGGTGCGGGCCTCGATGCGGGCGGCCTCACCCTCTTCGTTGGCGATGACGGCTCGCAGGTGCTTGACCTGGGCCTCCAGCGTGGACTTTTGCTTGTCCATCTCGGCGAGCAGGGTGCTCTGCTGGGTAAGAAAACGCTCCGCTCCATCGAGTCTGGATCGAAGGCCGCGGAGCTGTTTATCCACTCGGAACAAATCCAGAAGCTGTTTGGTCACCGACATCCACTGGCCCCGGTTGTGTATCGAACATCCCGTCCCTGAGTAACTATACCCTGCTCAAACACCTCGTCATGGGGAATTGTCGCGCCAGCCGGTGAGAAGCCAGAAAGCAAGGGGCGCCGTGAGGAGAATTGAATCCAGCACATCGAGAATTCCACCCATCCCGGGCAGAGAATGGCCTGAATCCTTGACCCCCGCATCGCGTTTGAGGACGCTTTCGAGGAGGTCGCCGGCCTATTCGGTGATGGCGAACAGGCCGCCGACGAGGGCCGCGTAGGCCCAGGGCATGGTTCCGAGGCCGGTGGTGCCGACATAGTGGCGGTAGAGCCAGAGGCCGCCCATGGCGCAGAGGGCGGCGGTGACGATGCCGCCGAACAGCCCTTCCCATGTCTTGCCGGGGAGAGCCACGGGATGAGCTTGTGGCGGCCGATGGGCGGCCGGTGAAATATGCACCGGTGTCGCAGGATTTGGTGATGAGCAGGACGCCTGCGACGACCCACGCCGAGTGTTCGCGCCGGAGGGCCAGCAGGAAACCGAACATCAGGCCGAGGTAGACGAAGGCGAACATGGCCGCGCCGACGGCGGCGGTCGCGCCGTGGAGGTTCTTGTCGCGGATGTGCCAGGCGAGCGAGCCGGCGAGGACGCCCGTGGCCACCGCGGCGACGAGGGCGACGGCGTGGAGGGGGTTCATCCGATCGGGGACAAACGCGCCCAACAGCCCCGCCACCGCGGCGAAGGCCATCCAGCGGCGTGAGGCCTTGACGCCGTTGGCGTGGAACATGGCGCCCATCGCGCGGCAGCAGACGACGGGAGGCCGATGAGGAGCATCATCAGGCCGCGCGGCCAGTTGGGGGCCGAACCGTTGGCGTGCGGCGTGCGCGCCGAACTCGTCGGCCCACAGGGCGGCGATGAGGGCAGCGATGAGCGTGATGCCCATGATGAGACGTTGTTTGAGCACGGGGCGAAGGGTACGCACCAGTGCCGCTGAGCCGTGCCACTGACCTGTCGCGATGAGACGGCATCATGTCATTTGGCGGGATAAGGATTTCGCGGCCTGTTCAGTGCTTGTAGGGGTTGTACGCGTGCATGCGATCGAAGAACAAGTCCATGCTCACATGATGGGCCCAGTCGCTCGCAGGACTCAAATCGAAAGTGAGTCCTTCTCCCGCGGTGCTCGGCGTGCGCGCTGCTCCTTGAACTCTGGAACTCCGCATCGTGCAGATACCAACCGCTTGATTCAGGGCCGACCCAGCCCTCAAAGCCGTCGCTGAAATGAGCAGATGCTGGGATGAGCGTGATCCCCATGATGAGACGTTGTTTGAGCACGCAGGCTATGGACGCGGCTCGACCACCGGTCATGCGTGTCGGTAGCAAGAGCACTGACCTGCTGAAAGCAGCCCGCCAAACGTTCCGGTTGCGTTTCGCGTAATCGCGAATGGCCGCGTGCAGGTCGGCGGTGCCGAAGTCGGGCCAGAGGACGTCGGTGACGTGGAGCTCGGCGTAGGAGATCTGCCAGAGGAGGTAGTTGGAGACGCGCATCTCGCCCGCGGTGCGGATGAGGAGGTCGGGGTCGGGGAGGCCGGCGGTGTAGAGGTGGTCGTGGACGGTGGCGTCGGTGATCGCGGAGGGTTCGAGTTCGCCGCGTTTGACGCGTTCGGCGATGGCGCGGACGGCGTCGACGATTTCCGCGCGGGCTCCGTAGTTCACGGCGAGACAGAGCGTGGAGCCGGTGTTGTTCTTTGTGATTTCCGTGAGGCGATCGGCGGCTTCGAGGACTTCGGGGGCGAGGCCTTCGCGGCGGCCGATCTGGCGGAAGCGGAGGTTCTCCTTCATGAACTTCTCGATTTCGCCTTCGAGATAGGTCATGTAGAGCTGCATGAGCGCGGAGACTTCGCCCGCGGGGCGTTTCCAGTTCTCCATGGAGAAGGAGTAGAGCGTGAGGACTTCGACGCCGAGTGCACCGCACTCCTCGATGACGGAGCGGACAGCGGCCGCGCCGTTGCGGTGGCCGAACTCGCGCGGGAAATCGCGGTTGCGGGCCCAGCGGCCGTTGCCATCCATGATGATGGCGATGTGGCGCGGGATGCGCTCGGGGTGGACATCCGGAAGGCGACCTATGGGGTCGGCCTTAGGGTTCACGCGGCGCAGGCGAGCCAGCGCGGCTTGCGCGCTGGGGTCAGCGGCGAAGGGGCTGGGGGTGGGAAGTGGGGGTGCGGCGAGGGGCATGGGGGCGGGGGAATCGTAGGGTGTGATGGGAGACGTACGCCGGAGTCGCCGGGGTGTTCGGTGCTCGGTGGCCGCCCGCACGACTTTGCGGAGGAGCCGCAAAGTCGTGGCACGTTCGGACTGTTCTGGCAGCTCATGCCCGGATCGTCTGCACGCGATCGGGGCCCACGCTGATGAGACCAGCGGGGACGCCGACGATTTCCTCGATGAGATCGATGTAGGCGCGGGCGCCGGAGGGGAGGTCGGTGCGGGTGCGGGCGGCGGTGACATCCTCGCTGAAGCCACGGATGGTTTTGTAGATGGGGGTGGCGCGGTAGAGGTCGTCGGCGTCGGCGGGGAAGCGGTCGGTCTGTGCGCCATCGATGGAGTAGGCGGTGCAGATTTTCAGCTCATCCAGGCCGCTGAGCACATCGAGAAGCATGACTGCGAGCGAGGTTGTGCCGTTGAGCATGGCGGAGTAGCGGACAGCGACGAGATCGAGCCAGCCGACGCGGCGTGGGCGGCCGGTGGTGGTGCCGTATTCGCGGCCCTTCTCGCGGATGCGCTGGCCGATCGCGGCGTCGCCGGTCGGTGTGGGCATGTTCGCCGGCAAGGGTTCGCCGCGGAGCGGGAGGCCTTTGGTTGAGCCGAGTTCGGTGGTGAGCGGGCCGTTGCCGACGCGGGTGGAGTAGGCCTTGCAGACGCCGATGACTTCGGTGATGCGCGAACCGGGGATGCCGGTGCCGGCGGGGATACCCAGGACGGTGGTGGAGGAGGAGGTGACGAATGGGTGGGTGCCGTGGTCGACATCGAGCAATGCGGCGTTCGCGCCCTCGAAGAGGATTCGCTTTTTCGCGCCGAGCATGTCGTGGAGGAGGTAGGTGGTGTCCTTCACGCGGTCCTTGATTCGGGCAGTGAGGGGAGTGGCCCAGCTCATGATCTCATCGGGGGTGAACTGCTTGCCCGCCGCGCCACCGGCTTCCGCGAGACCGCGCACAGTGGCGTTCTTGATCGCGCACGAGAGCTCGACTTTGTTGCGGAGGACCTCGGGGCGGAGGAGATCGCACATGCGAACGGCGGTGGCGCGGTGGGCCTTGTCGGCGTAGGCGGGGCCGATGCCGCGCTTGGTCGTGCCGATGGCCTGCGAGGGCGCGCCGGAAACGCCGGAGCGGGCGTGGGCGAGGACGTTCTCGCGGAGTTCATCCTCGGCCTTGTGGTAGGGAAGCACGACGTGGGCGTGGCTGGAGATGACCAGTCCGGAGACATCGACGCCGCGTGCGGAAAGGCCGTCCATTTCCTTGATGAGGACTTCGGGATCGACGACGACGCCGTTGCCGATGATGGCGAGCTTTCCGGAGTTCAGAATGCCGGAGGGGATGAGGTGGAGGGCGTAGCGTTCGCCCTTGACGACGACGGAGTGGCCAGCGTTCGCGCCGCCGTTGTAGCGGACGGTGGCGTCGTAGCCGCCGGCGATGAGGTCGACGATCTTGCCCTTCCCCTCATCGCCCCATTGCAGACCGACCACGGCGGAACACTGGGCCTGACCGGTCGCCGAGACGGCGGTGGGGCGTGCGAGAGAGGTCGGAGAATGGGCTGCGGCGTGGGCCATGCTGGGGGGCATCCTGCGAGGGGTTGGAACGGGAAACTCTAGCGGGGATGGGTGACAAGTGATCGGACGTTGACGTGGTTTTCGGTCCTTCGGGGTGGGCCTGTCGGTGCGGCAATTGGCACGGATGACAGGCCATGTGATTCGCTTGGGCGCGGTGGTCGATGTCAGAAGACCATGGCTTCAGAGACCCTCCGCATCATGTGTCCCGCCCTCTCGTGCCGCAAGATTCTGGCTGTTCCGGCCAACTCTCGGGGCAAGCATGTTCGTTGCAAGAACTGCGGTGCGACGATTCGAGTGCCGGAGAAGGCCGTTGCGCCGGTTGCTGCTGCAGCGGGGGCTGAGGGCGCCGTGGGTGGATCGGGAGGCGACAAGTCGGGGAAGCAGCCGAAACCGGCACAGGCGGCGTAGTTGATGCGACGAGGGACGCGGGGATCTCCGACATCTGATTCGCGGTGGCTGATGGCTCGGGTTTTCTGAGCGCGGTGCGATCATTCGATGTCTCATCGGGGTTCTGGTTGTCGTCTGCGCTCTCCTCGTCTTCAACAGACTCGGTGGCATCATCGAGATCGAAGGGTGCCGGCGCGTTGAAGATGGCGACGGCGCAGCGGCGTTTTTCTTCGGGGGATTCGGCCTCGTTGAGGGCATCGACGAGTGTGCGAATGGCGTCGAGGCGGGCGGTGGCGAGTGCGGATGCGTACGGCGACATGGGGACCCCCTTGGGAAAGGCGTGGTTGGGGGCCGCGAAAAAAAGCGGTCCTCCATGAAGGGGTCGAAGTGCGCGTTTGGGCGCCCAAACCCGCGCAGCATTCGGGGCGAAATGCGCGCAAGTCCTTGTCACCACTGGGCGAAAAAAAACTGAGAATTCCGCGCGGGCGGCCTGAAAGTTGTGCGGGTTTGTGCGCGCCGGAAGTGTGGTCCTGAGTCAAATAGGGGACCGTTCGGATGACGCGGGCGCATGAGAGAAGCCACCGCAGATGTCTACGGTGGACTTCTCATCCGGCCTATTTCTTTGCTGTCTTCTTCTTCGCCGACTTTTTGCGCGGAGTCGTCTCGCGTGGCGGTGTCTTGCCGGGTGGTGTGCGCAGCAACCGCTCTGCCGCTTCCTCCCACGACACGTTCAACTTCAAGCCGGGATCGGTCTTTTTCTTCGCCATGTCCATCAGTCTATCGCAAGTGCCCGTGACGGGGATCGAACCCGCACCACGCTTTCGCGCGACCACGTTCCAAACGTGGCGTGTCTGCCAGTTTCACCACAAGGGCCAGCTAACGGTCGGCTGGCTTCTTCTTGGTCGTGTTCTTGGCTTTCTTGTCTAGATGCTCCTTGAACATCTCAGATGAACGGCTAAGGGCTTTTCCGATCGCCTCCGCCATTCTTTCTGCGTGCGCGTGCGTCGTTTGAATGCAAACTACGTCCTTTACGCCATCGGGCATGATGGTGCCAAATGTCATTTGGATGATGGGGACATCGCCCCGCATGGATAGTTTCATTTGGTCGATCCAGAGGCACTGAAGATCAAGATTGGGCACTCTTGGCGCGGTCAGAGAGTTTACCTCTTGCACTTTGTCCACTGACAATACTGCGGACCCTAAAAGTTGTGCCTGAGATGGTGTGAGCGGAGATGATGTCTTCGCCATCGGTGGATACCTCAAAAGTTTGAACATGCGGACTGGTGGTGCTGGAAAAAACCTCAGGAACGGACTCGTCTGTGAGTCTGGCCTTTATTCCCAAGGCCTTCAATACCCTCCACGCAGTTCGGAAAGTGACGTTAGAGTCTCCGTGAACAATCTTGGTGATTTTGGGCGGTTCCATGTCCGCCGCCTCGGCAAGCTGGGTCTGCGTCCACCCCTTATCACGAAGTCCGATCAGCACCATTGAGGCAAGCTGCATGCGAAATTCATATCCGTCATTGTCCGGATTGTTCTCCGCATCATTGAGCAATTGGAGCAGATCGGCGGTGCTTACCCCGCCTGCTTCTTTTTCCAGAGCATTGGATTTTTCCCGACTTTCGCCACCCATTTGATCGTCTCTTTTTGGCCGGG
>JBGANP010000007.1:0-78798 GCA_044222255.1 Phycisphaerales bacterium | reverse complement strand
GGGTGGGGGTCAAGGGTAGGGGGTGAGTATGGGAAGGGCAAAGCCAAGCGTCGCCCGCCAAAGTCCTGCGTCGCCCTCCGGGCCCGAAAGCTGGTGAATTCCGAACCCGGAGGAGGGTACATGGCCCCATTTCGGAGCGATGCGTTGCCGCCCCCGGCTCCAGCACGCCCGATCTCATTCGTTTTGGGTGTGTTTGGCGATTTACCGAAACCTCGGCGGGCGGCCAATAGAATCGAGGTCATACTCAATGGCTTACCGCAGCCAACATCCGCTTGTGGTCCGGATCCGGAAACCAGAAAGTCCCATTATGCCGAATCGTCTGACAGCTCGGTTGCTTCTCGCCGCCGCTCTCGCCTCTGCCTTGGGGTTGGGCGTGATGGATGCCCGCGGCCAAGTCGCGCGCCTCACCGAGATCACTATTCCCGTGCTCGCCGCCTCCGGCCCGGTCGCCAACGACGACCCAATCTCTGACTCAGCGCGGGTCGTGTACGAGCAGGATGTCGCCGTCCCGGCCAATGGCATCGCCCGTCTTGTCTTCGGCGAGTCGGTCCTCTCAGGATCAGTCGCAGCGGGCACTGGCTCGTTCATCACCATCACCAGCGCGCTCGACGGGGCCTCGCAGCGCCTCAATGCCGAGCACCTGCAGCAGTGGGGGAGCAAGACCGCGTACTTCAACGGCCCGATCCTCACCGTCCGCCTGCACGCCTTCCCCGGCACCGGTGCCAGCCGCTTGAGCATCATCGAAGCAATCGTTGAAGATGTCTCGCCGTTCGAACCCCGCACCATCTGCGGCGCGACCGACGACCGTGTGCCCTCGACCGACAATCGCCAGGGCCGCTTTGCGGGCGGGTGCACGGCCTGGATCATCAACGACACAAACTCGTCCCTGCTCACCGCCGGCCACTGCGGCGCATCGGCCTCCTCGGTGATGAGTTTCATCGTCCCGCTCTCGACCTCCACCGGCGGGCTCGTCGCCTCGCATCCGGACGATCAGTACGTCGTGGACATTGCCTCGAATCAAGGTCTCAGCGGCGGCACCGGCAACGACTGGCGCAACATCGGCGTGTTTCCCAACTCCAACCACGGCCAGACGCCCTTCCAGCGATACGGCGTGCGCCACGTCCTTGCGTCTGCCGCCCCGGCCGCGGCGGGTGTGACACTCCGTATCACCGGCTACGGCACAAACGCATCTCCCATGCCGCGCACTCTCAACCAGACGCAGCAGACGCACACCGCTGCGTCTCTCGCGCTCTCGGGCACGCGGGTGCAATACATCGTGGACACCACGGGCGGCAACTCCGGCTCATGCGTGCTCAACGAAACGACCGGGCAAGCCATCGGCATCCATACACATGGTGGATGCACTTCGACCGGCGGCTCGAACACGGGCACCGCAATCCAGCTCGCTGGCTTGCAAGGTGCGCTCGCCGCGCCACTGGGCGTGTGCGCCTCGGGCAACGGGACAGTGGCCGGAACTTGGTACGCCCTCGGCGACCGTGCGAACAACTTCGGCACCGTGAACGCCGCGCCGCAGAAGTTCGCGAAGATCGCGCAGATCGGCGCGGAGTGGCAGGGGCTCGCGTTCAACCCGACGCTCGGGGGAGTGGGGGGAGCGGGTGGCTTCTACGCCGTGAACGAATCTCGCCAACTCTTCACGATGACCACCGCGGGCGCGGCGACCCTGCTCGGCACCGTCACCGGGCCTTCCAACATCATCACAGGGCTGGCCTTCGACCCCGCTGGAAGTGGCACGCTGTACGCCATGCAGCCCTCGAACGGTCAGCTCTACCGCATCAACCTCCCCGTCCTGACCACCACACCGATCGGCGGCGCGCTCGGCGGCACGCTTCGCGCCCTGGAGTTCGACTCCACGCGAAACACTCTCTGGGGCATCGACCAAGCCGGCGGCGCGGCCCAGCTGGTGCGTTTGAACACCACCACCGGGGCTCGCACGGTGATCGGTCCGCTCGGCGCCAGTATCGTCTCCTGCGCCGACCTCGCGTGCGACAACCGGGACGGCTCGCTCCGCACCATCAACGCTACGACCGGCGAACTCCTGGCGATCGACCCCGCCACCGGCGCGGCCACCGTGCTCGGCGCCACGGGAGGCGTCTTCGGTGCCGCCTACGGCATGGCGTCCTCGGCCGCAGTCCTCTGTCGGGCCGACTTCAATGGCGATACTCTGGTCTCGGTCACCGACATTTTCGCGTTCCTGAACGCATGGTTCGCGGGATCACCGGCGACCGACTTCAACGGTGTCGGCGGCCTGACGGTGCAGGACATCTTCGACTTCCTCGCCGCGTGGTTTGTCGGCTGTTGAGGGCTGAACGGAACCCAATCACGGTCGATCCCGTTTTCCTGCGCAGGATGCCAACCGCCGGTTCGTACTGACTGCGTGGCATTCCGATGACTCCCAGTTCCACGCACCCACTCCTCGCCGCCTCTAGGCGCAGCTCGCGCACGGCCCCGCTCCTGCGATGGCTGTCGCTCCCCCTCATTTTCTTGCTCGGCTGCGCAACTCCCGCCCGCGCCCAATGCACACCCCGCTGGCTCCCCGGCGAGAGCGTCCCCGGCACCAACGGAACCGTCTACGCATCCATCGTTCTTCCAAACGGTGATGTCATCGTCGGCGGCGCGTTCTCCGTGGCCGGTGGCGTGTCCGCCGCCAACATCGCCCGCTGGCAGGCGTCGACCGCCACTTGGACGAACATCGGACAGGGAACATCCAGCAGCGTCTTCGCGATCGCCCCGCTCCCGAATGGCGATCTCGTCATCGGCGGCATGTTCGCAAACGCCGGCGGCATTCCCGCAAACGCGATCGCGCGGCTCAATCCCAGCGCCAACACATGGACCTGCTCGCCGCCGGTGTCACCGGCGGCGAGGTCCGTGGCCTGTCCATCACGCCCGGCGGCGATGTCCTCGTCGTGGGCAACTTCGGCGCGGCGGGCGGAGTCACCGTCACCGGCCTCGCCCGCTACGCACCGGCGACCAGCACATGGTCCTCGCTCGGCGCCGGCCCGAATCGCGGGCTCGTCTCCGTCCTTGCCCATCCAAGCGGCGATATCTACGTCGGCGGCACGTTCACGGGAGGAGCCGCTCAGGGAAACGGCATCGCGAGGCGTTCCGCCGCGGGCGTCTGGTCCGATCCTGGCACAGGCCTCACGGGCGGAGACGCAAACGCGCTCGCCGTACTTCCCAACGGCGATGTGCTCGCGGGCGGCCCGTTCATCAGCGCTGGTGGCAACCCCGCTTTCGGCATCGCCCGCTGGTCCATCTCCGCGCAGACCTGGTCCACGTTCGGCCCCGGTATCGCCGGCGCGGCGCACCTCATCAACACCTTTCTCGTCCTCCCCAGCGGCGACTTCATCGTCGGCGGCAACTTCACGCTCGCAGGCAACTTCAGCGTCTCGAACATCGCCAAGTGCAACGCCACCACCGGCGTCTGGAGCCCCATCGGTTCCGGCGCGAGTGCATCGGTCACAACGCTCGCCCTCCACCCCGGCGGTGGTGGTGGAGGAAGTCAGGACATCATCGTCGGCGGCGCGTTCCTCACCGCGGGGGGTCTCGCCGCGAGCCGCGTCGCTCGCGTTGATCACCTCTCCACGAGTTGGGGCGTGCTCGGCCTCGGTGTCGATGGTGCCGTCAACGCAATGGCTCCGCTCTCCGCCGCGCAAGGCGGAGACATTTTCGTCGGCGGCACATTCACCCGCGCCGGCTCCGGCCCCGCCGCAAACGTCGCGCGCTTTCACCCCGCCACGAACGTCTGGACCCCGCTCACCAGCGGCGTGAACGGCCCTGTCTTCGCGGTCGCAACCGCCTCCACCGGCGATGTCATTGTCGGCGGCGAGTTCTCCACCGCTGGCGGCGGTTCCGCCAATCGCATCGCTCGTTGGAGCACCTCCACGAGCACATGGTCCAACTTCGGTTCCGGTATCAGCGCCGGGAGCGAACCCGGACGCGTTCTCGCACTCGCACCGACACCCTCGGGAGATCTCTTCGTCGGAGGTGCGTTCACGACTGCCGGTGGCTCCCTGGCCGCCAACATCGCCAAGTGGAACGCCGCAACGGGCACCTGGTCCACCCTCGGCTCAGGAGCGAACAGCAGCGTCCACGCGCTCACGATTCTTCTCGGCGGCGACCTGATCGCGGGTGGCATCTTCTTCTCCGCCGGCGGAGTCCTTGCATCCGGCCTCGCCCGCTGGAACGACACCACGCACGCGTGGTCCGCCGTCGGCTCCGGCGTGAACGGCAGCGTGTACGCTCTGCTCACGCTCCCCAGCGGCGATGTCATCATCGGTGGCGACTTCACGCTCGCGGGCGGGCTCCAGGTCAATCACATTGTCCGTTGGAACCCGACAACAAATGCCTGGACGGCCCTCGCCGCGGGATTGGAGTTTCAGGTCAACGCGCTCGCTCTCTCCCCCGCCCAGTTCGGTGCCGACCTGATCGTGGGCGGCTCGTTTCTTGCAGCCAACGGTCTCCCCGCCAATCGCATCGCGCGATGGAGATTCACGCCCGGCGGTTGGTCGCCTCTGGGAACCGGCACGAACGCCGTCGTCAATGCCGTCGCCGTCCATCCCGGCGGGTTCGGCAATGGCAACGTTGCAGGCAACATCTTCGCGGGCGGCCCCTTCACCACCGCCGGCGGTCAGGTCTCTTCTTACTTCGCCAGTTGGACCTCGCACCCGAACTGCCCCGTGGACTTTGATTGCAACGGCACGCTGGCCACGCAGGACATCTTCTCCTTCCTGAACGCCTGGTTCGCCGGCGATCCCGCGGCGAACTTCAACGCCAGCGCGGGCCTCGAAGTCCAGGACGTCTTCGAGTTCATCAACGCCTGGTTTGCTGGCTGCTAGCGTGCACACTTGGGCCCAGGTGTTGGTCTCGAGATGGTAAATCTTGCTTGATTGCTCAGGATTTCTCTGTATCCTGCAAAAGGAGATGCATACTGGAGTGCCCCTGATGCTCGCGCAAGTGGTCGCCGTCTGTTTGCTGACCGCCGGGGTGATCTTGGGAGCGCTGGTCGTCCCCGCCGTCGCAGTCCCGCCGAGCATCGTCGACATCGGCGTGCTTCCCGGCTTTACCAGCACCACCGCGACCGCGGTGAGTGCCGACGGCTCCACTGTTGTGGGGTATTGCACTGACAGCAACAACTTCAGCCGGGGCTTTCGATGGACCGCGGCGGGGTCTATTCAGGATCTCGGGCTGATCGGCGACGGCCTTTGGTGCGTGGCCAATGCCGTGAACGCCGACGGCTCCCTCGTCGTCGGCACAACCAACACGATCTCCGGCAGGCGAGCATTCCGATGGACTGCCATAGCCGGCTTTCAACCGCTTGGTGTGTTGCCGGGTTCCACGTACTCCGACGGCATTGCGGTCAGTGAAGATGGGCAGGCGGTTGCGGGCTCTTGTTCGACAAACGCTGGGGAAGCCAGGTCTTTCCGGTGGACGCCGTCGGCAGGCATACAGGATCTCGGCACGATCCCCGCTCTCGGCCTGTTCGTCGCGCAGGGCATCAGCGGAGACGGATCGACGGTTGTCGGCAGTTGCGGCACGTTTGCGATCGTTCAATACGCAGTCCGTTGGACCGCCTCTGCTGGCGTGCAGGAGCTCGGCGCACTCCCGGGCCTGCCCACCTCGCAGGCGTTCGCCGCGTGCCGGGATGGCTCGATCATCGTCGGCTTCGGCAACAACCCAGGCAATCACGCCATGCGATGGACAAGTGCAACCGGCATGCAGGATCTCGGCGTACTCCTTGGCAACGGCGCTTCGTACAGCAAGGCCATCAGCGCCGACGGCTGGACAATCGTGGGCCGCAGCACGCTCTCGAACGTCGATCGCGCTTTCATCTGGACAAGATCAGTCGGCATGGTTGAACTCCGCGAAAGACTCGTCGCTCTCGGCACGAATCCGACCGGATGGACGCTCAGCGAAGCGCGTGGTGTTTCTGCCGACGGATCTGCAATCGCCGGAAACGGGTCCCTCACCGGACAGTCTCGCGCATGGTTTATCCGTGACCTGCCACCCGAGTGCCCTGCAGACTTCAATCACCAAGCCGGCCTCACCGTCCACGACATCTTCGATTTCCTCGGCGCCTGGTTCGCGGCCAGCCCTGCCGCCGACTTCAACCATGTGAACGGTCTGAACGTTCAGGACATCTTTGATTTCCTGAACGCCTGGTTCACCGGCTGCTAAAGTGGCATGGGCCATCCAGCCCACGTTCGGGCCGTATCGGCCCCGGTGTGAGGTCCTCCCCTCCGCGCGCCAAACATCTCCCCATGCGGGCATGGCTCACTCTTTTCTTGCTCCTCGCGACACTCGCCCCACGCGCGCTCGCGCAGTCGCAATCTCCCGATCTCTCTCTGTCCGCGCGCCGCGAGCTTCTCACCTCTCGCGACCATGCCCGAATCATCGGTGATACCGCTCGGGTGGACGCACTGAACGCCGCGCTCGCCGCAGATGCCCTCGCCCGCGCCACACGCATCCACGACGTCTGGATGCTCCGCCGCAACCCGACCACCAAGCTCTTCCCCCAGTCCGCCACCAACCCCGAGTGGAACTACCGCAACACCGCCGCGGACTTCTTCGGCTTCCAGTTCACGCTCGCGCAGGAACAGAATCTCCCCAGCGTTCCACTCCTGCGTGAAACACTCCAGGCCGAGCGTGTCGTCAATCCCGCAGGCATTTCCGGCGGCCTCTGCCGCGCCATCGATTCCGTCTCCGGCCGCACCGGCGGCCAGACCGCCCGCGAGCGCATGTTCGCCACCTGCGAGTATCTCAAGGACGGACTCACGCCGCTCTACGAGCGACACGGCGATCCCGCCGTGCTCGATCGCATGAAGGAACTCGCGGACGCCATCATCGCCTCAAGCGCAGTCCAGTCCCGCTTCGGCAAGATCCCCAGCCGCGATTCCGAGATCAACGGCGATGTCCTCCAGGCCTTCGGCCGCCTCGGCTTCGCCTGCGGCCCAAAGAGCGGCGAAAAATACCACGCCATGCTGGCCGCCATCGCCGACGCCATCGTCGGCCAGATGCTCACGCATCCCGATGCTCCCGGCGTGCCGCTTCACTTTTACGATTACCAGACCGACCGCTTCTCCAGCGGCATCGTCCGCCTCCGCGACCATGGCAACGAAACCGCCGTCGGACTCGCCGAGGCCTTCGCCACCGCCGTTGCGCTTAAGTCGGATCCCGCCTGGGCCGCCCGCGCCGATCGTTGGGCCGAGCCGCTCGCACGCATGTATGAGCTCATCCTCGCCCGCGGCGTAAACGCCGACGGTCTTCTCGTCACACAGCTTGATGGTGGTGGAAGTGGGGGGCCAAAGTCCCTGCCGCGCCGTGAACTCACCATCACCGATCCCGAGCCCTGCGACAACTGGGGTTACCTTCTCAGCGGCGTTCTCCTCTTCGTCCAGGCCGAGCAGCGCCACAACTCCATCGCACCCGCTCGGCTCGACGCCCTTCTCGCCCGAGTGGATGCCATCGCCCTTGCCGTCACCCGCACCGACAATCTCCGCTGGGAGGGCGACAACCCCGACGGCTTCGCGGACACCATCGAGAGCGCGATCCACATCGCCGCCCACCGCCCGGCTATCCGCGAGCAACTCTTGAACTGGTCCGACACCCAGATCATCCATCTCTTCCAAGCTCAGAAGCCCGACGGCCTCTGCACCGGCGACTACCTCGACGGCAACGTCATCCGAACCGCCATGATGTACGACGACGCCCGCCGACCGCACAAGCAGACCACACCCATCAACCACATGCGCCTCGCGTGGAACTGGCCCCGCATCAACGCCTGGCCGGATCAGCGGACGCCCCCGAACAACCTCCCGAACGCCGGTGAAAAATGAAGTTGAGATGTTCGGCACATGATGGGCTTGCGAAAAGCCCCCGAACTAGTATGCTCGAAGAAGTGGATTCACTCGAATCCGCCACATCGCCCTCCCGAAACTCGGAGTCTGTCCATGAGCGTCTTGCATCGCCTCTTTGTGTTCGCGATTGCCGCTTCGGTTTCCGCATCCGTGGCCTGCGGCCAGGGACGCATGATCGCCGTTGACTCAAGCCGCGCTCTTTTCGAGATCAACATCACGACCGGCGCCAAGACTCAAATCGGCACCGTCAGCTCCAACGCCGGAACGACCGCCGGTCTCGCGTACGACTGTACAACCAGCACGGTCTACCTCACCTCGACCGGCAACGACTCTCTCTACACGCTCGACGTCTCCACCGGCACCGCAACGCTGGTGGGCGCCTATGGCGATGCCGCGATCGTCATGCACGGGCTCGAGATCGACAACTCCACCGGCATTCTCTACGGAGGGTCCAGCCACAACGGCGGCCTGTACCAGATCGACAAAACCACCGGCGCCGCGACGCTTGTAGGTCTTTCCGGCACCACGTCTTTCTTCAATCTCGGCTACGACTCCGCGAACAATCATCTCTACGGCACCAGCAGCAACTCCGACAGCTTCTACTCCGTCGATCGCGCCACCGGCGTCGCCACGCTCATCGGCCCCCTGCTCGGGCCCACCAATCCCAACGGGCTTGCCTTCAACCGCGACAACGGCCTGCTTTATCTCATCTGCAACAACACCGACACGCTCTACACGATCGATACAACCACCGGTGCTGCAATCTCGGTCGGCGCGATGGGATCCGGCAACCTCCTCGGTCTGGTCTACATCACCGACGGCTGCGGCTGCCCCGCCGATTTCAATCACGCCGACGGCCTCACCGTCGCCGACATCTTCGACTTTCTCTCCGCATGGTTCGCCGGAACGCCCACCGCAAACTTCAATGGCGTAGACGGGCTCAACGTTCAGGACATCTTCGATTTCCTCGCCGCCTGGTTCGCTGGCTGCTGAGCCGCAAACGCTTCTTCCTTGCTGCCAAACGCGGTTGATGGATTTCATCTGGCATGAAAACCACCTCCCCCTTTCTCCGGGGGGCGTGGAGGCCTCACAACTTACTTGCAGAACTCCGCCACCTTGCTGTATGCTGTCGAGGGGATCGTTCTGATTCCAACACGCCGGTGTTCGTCCAGGTTCAAGGTGATCGGGGGACGGGGGAACTCACGCTCGTGGGTTTGCCAAGGAGGCCCGTATGCGGCACGTCTCGACACTCGTTCTGTCGGTGGTGGGTGGCTGTGCGCTCTCGATCGCGGCATCGCCGCGCCTCGCGCTCGCGCAGGGCGCGGATATCACGCACTCGCAAATTCAGGATGCTGCCCGCTACCCGTCCACCGGCGCGCCAGTCAACGGCAAATACGGCTATGCGTGGGGCAGCTACACCTGCAATATCGGCAACTCCTCGCTCGCGTGGATCAACGGCGGCACACCCGCCCTCGCGATGAACGCCTATCGCATCTACGACGGCCGACTCACCCAACTCGGCCTCGGCCACGCCAAGCACGGCTGCTGCGTCGCCAACGGAAACGGTGGCTGCGGCACGTGCTCCAGCACGGGCTTCGGCCTCCGCCCCGGCTGCCAGGACGTCTACTCCGCGGGCTTCAACGGCGGCACCACGCGGCTCGGCCCGCGCTCAGGCATCGATCCCTACGCGGGCTCATTTGCTCCGATCGCCGCCGGCACCGGCGACGCCATCTGGCGTCACGTCCAGGTCAATGTTTCCGATATGGATGCCTTGAACTTCGCAGGCGCCCGCTACTTTGCAGAGGGCATCTACGTCTGCAATGAAGAGCTCCCCGCCGCCAAGCTCAACAACGCCTCGTATCGCCCCGCAAATGTCGCAAACACCGGCGCCACGCCCACCTACGCATGGACGATGACCGGCACCACGGCCACCGGCAAGCCCGCCATTTACGCTTGGCGCGAACACGGCCTCGGGCTCAACATGCCCGACACCACGGTGACCATCGTCAACGCGGATGTCCCCGGCGAGGGTCGCTTCGTCGCGGCCGGAAAAGTCACCCCCCTTGGCAACGGCACATGGCGATACGACTATGCCGCGTTCAATATTGATTCTCACCGCTCCGGCGGCGGGTTCAGCATCCCGATCCGAGCAGATGCAATCGTGACGAACATTGGCTTCAACGCGCCGCTCTACCACTCCGGCGAGCCATACGACAACGCCCCTTGGGTCGCCCAGCGCCTCAGCAACCGCGTTTCCTTTGCCTCCCCCGCCAAGTACGAAGAGAACGTGAATACCAACGCCCTTCGTTGGGGCACCATGTACAACTTCTGGTTCACCGCCAACGTTCCGCCCGCCGCCACCACCGGCAGTGCGACCCTCACGCTCTTCCGCCCCGGAACCCCCTCCACGATTCCCGTCGATGGCCTTCCGGTGCCACAGCAACCTGTCGCTTGCGCCGTGGACTTTGACGGTTCCGGAGTACTCGCCGTTCAGGACATCTTTGTCTTTGTTGGCGCCTGGTTCAATCTCGAAGCCCGTGCCGATTGGAACGCCGCGGGCGGCCTGACCGAACAGGACATCTTTGACTTCCTTGGGGCTTGGTTTGCCGGGTGTTAGCGTCAAGATTCCATTCAGCGTGACTGAACTCGTCCGCTGTATGCTACAATTGTTCCATGCTGTCAGTCCGCCCTGACGCTCTGCCGCTACGACCGCGGCGTTCCCGATTCTGGGAAGTGCTCCCGCAAGTCGCCACCACGCTTGCAGTGATCGGCTGCGCGAGCGCAACCTCGCTCGCGCAGCCCACGATCACCAACATCGGTGTTCTTCCCGGCGGCTTCTACTCCATCGGCCACGCCACCAGCGCAGACGGCTCCATCGTCACCGGATACAGCGACGCCGCCGATGGCGGCCGCGCTTTTCGCTGGACCGCCGCCACCGGCCTTCAGTCTCTCGGCACGCTTCCCTCCGGCACATTCTCCTACGCGCTGGATATCAGCGCCGATGGCAACGTCGTCGCCGGCACCGGTGACTCCACGCTCGGTAACCGCGCTTTCCGCTGGCTCGCCGCCGGCGGCATGCAGGATCTGGGCGTCCTCCCCGGCGGATCGCAGTCCTTCGCCCAAGCCGTCAGCGCGGACGGCTCCGTCATCGCGGGCACCGGCGATTCCACCTTCGGCACACACGCCTTCCGCTGGACCGCGCTTTCCGGCATGAGCATCGTCGGTGGCCTCCCCGGCGGCACCTTCTCTCAGTCTTTCGGCATGAACACCGACGGCTCCACGCTTGTCGGCACCGCCGATTCCTTCGGCGGTCTCCGCGCCTTCCGCTGGACGGCGGACTCCGGCACCGTCGATCTCGGCCTCCTCGCCGGCGGCACCTTCTCCCGCGGCCAGGCCGTGAGCGCAAACGGCACCACCGTCACCGGCTACGCCGACACCGCAGGTTTCCCCCGCGCCTTCCGCTGGCGCAGCGGCGCATCGCCCGTCATGGAAAATCTCGGCGTCCTCCCCGGCGCCAACGGCGCGTATTCCTACGGCCGCGCCGTCAGCGCCGACGGCTGGGCCGTTCTCGGCCAGTCCGATTCTCCCGTCGGCGATTGCGCCTTCATCTGGACGCCCCCCTCGGGCATGGTCGATTTGAACGCCTACCTCGCCATCCGCGGCGTGGATCTCACCAACTGGCGCCTCACCGACTGCCGCGGCATCAGCGCCGATGGCACCACCCTCGTCGGCACAGGTCTCCTGGAGGGCGAGCAGCGCGCCTGGGTCGTTCGCGGCCTCGCCCCCATCTCCGCTCCCCCATCCTGCGCCCCGGATGTCGACCAGAGCGGCGTCCTCACCGCCGACGACATCTTCTTCTTCCTCGACGCCTGGTTCGGCGGCAGCCCGATCGGCGATTTCGACCACTCCGGCGCGGACGATGTCACCGACATCTTCCAGTTCCTCGCCGCCTGGTTCGTGGGCTGCTGATCAGGCGAGTTCGTCGGCTGTTGATCAGGCAGGTTCGTGGGTTGCGAGCGAAAGCACTTCGTCGGCTGCTGACCTGCCCCTCGCCCCTATCCAGAGTGTCCCACGCTCAGGGGATCATCACCCCCGGCACTGATACACTCCGGACCCATGAAAATCCACGAACACCAGGCCCGCGACCTCCTCGCCTCCTTCAACATCCCCGTCCCCGCCGGACAGGTGATCGAGTCCCCCCTCGCCGCCGAAGAGGCCTTCAACAAAGTCGCCAAGGCCGCGGGCATGAATCCCGATAGCGGCAACGCGCTGATCGTCATCAAGGCCCAGGTCCACGCCGGAGGCCGCGGCAAGGCCGGCTTCGTAAAGCTCGTGAAGACCGCCGCCGAGGCCAAAGCCGCGGCCACCTTCATGCTGACCAACAAAATGGTCAGCCCTCAGACCGGCCCCGAAGGCCTCGTCGTCAAGAAACTCCTCGTCGCCGCCGGCGTCGACATCGCCGATCGCAAGGGCGGCGGCAAGGAGGAGTTCTACCTCGCCATCACCACCGACCGCGGCACCCGCCGCAACGTTCTCATCGCTTCGCGCGAAGGCGGCGTCGAGATCGAGACCGTCGCCCACAACAACCCCAGCGCGATCATCAAAGAGCCCCTCCACCCGATGCTCGGCCTGCAAACCTTCGCCGCTCGCAAGGTCGCCTACCAGCTCGGCCTCTCCGGCAAGCTCGCGAACCAAGCCGCCGACATCATGATCAAACTCGCCAAGCTCTTCGTCGAGAAGGACTGCACCCTCGCCGAGATCAACCCGCTCGTGCTGACAGACGGCCCCACCGGCCAGATCATCGCCATCGACGCCAAGTTCTCCTTCGACGACAACGGCCTCTTCCGCCACCCCGATCTTGAGAAACTCGCCGACCCCGCCGAAGAGAACCCCGCCGAGCTCCGCGCCAAGGCCGCGAACCTCTCATACATCGCGCTCGACGGCAACATCGGCTGCCTCGTGAACGGCGCGGGCCTCGCGATGGCCACCATGGACATCATCAAGCTCCACGGCGGCACCCCCGCCAACTTCCTGGATGTCGGCGGCGGAGCCACCGAAGAAGCCGTCACCGAGGCCTTCAAGATCATCCTCTCCGACCAGCACGTCAAGGGCATCCTCGTCAACATCTTCGGCGGCATCATGCGCTGCGACATCATCGCCCAGGGCGTGGTGAACGCCGCCAAGACCTACAAGAACCCCGACGGCTCCACAGGTTTCAAAGTCCCCCTCGTCGTCCGCCTCGAAGGCACCAACGTCGACGCCGGACGGAAAATCCTGAGCGACGCCAAGTCCCTCGTGCCGACGCTGCAGGCAGCGACAGACCTGACGGATGCGGCGAGCAAGGTCTGCAAGGCAGTGGGCAAGTAGCATCAAAAGTGGCATGGGCCTCCCGGCCCATGTTCGTGCCGCCGCGGCCCGAGCGCCTTGGCTTCGCGCCCTCCAACCCGCCCTTGTTCGACACGCATGGAACAAGCACAACAGATCGAACGGTTTGAGCGCCTACGCGACTGGGCTGTGCTCGCGATCTGGAGCCCGGGCCTGTGGCTCATGCTCCCGCTCATCATCATGTTGCAGACCTCAGCTCTGTGGTCGCCGTCCAACCGCGTTCTGGACATACTCGCCAACATTTGGATGATCGGCCTTTTTTTCCTGATGGTTCTTTGCATTATCGGCGCGTTCGCGTTCACGAACGTGCGAAGCCGAATCGAGACCATGTGCGGTGATTTCGACGAGATATCGCGAGTTCCCCATGCACCGCAAGTCGGGCCGTTGCGGGTTCGCGCCGTCTCCAACTCAACCATCCTTGTGGTTCGTCACTTCGCTCCTTCTCGGCACTTGGACCTGGGTGACCCGCATCCAGTCTGGCGACGATCAGCTCCGCATCTCCCGCAGGTCTGGGCCATGGAACTTCGGCCCCATCCGCACGCGAACCGCCGTCCTTTCTCTCCCGTGCGCCGCCCAGTTCCAATCGACCGGCCTCTTCCTTGCCTCCGAAAATCACTCGGCCCTGATCGCACGACTACCACCTTCGAGCTACGGGCATTGGCTTGGCCTGCGTCTGCGCGGCTGGCTCGAGGAACTGCTCAACATGCCGCTGCCGTCATTGGATGAATAATCGTCGGCCGATTGGCGGGTTCGCGCTATTCCTGCGGAGTCGCGAGCGCGGCACGCCATATCGGGCGTTGATACAATCCCCCCATGCTCCGCGACCAAGTCATCGCGCAACTCAAAGCCGCCCTCCCCGACCTCCGCCGCGAGTTCGCCGTGCAGGAGCTCTATCTCTTCGGCTCCGTCGCCCGCGGCGACGACCACCCCGACAGCGATATCGATGTCCTCGTCGAGTTCCAGCCCGACTCCCACCCCACGCTCGGCACCCTGGGGTGCATTCTCGACACGCTCGAAGGCCTGCTCGGCCGCAAGGTCGATCTCGGCGAGCGCCACATGGTCCGGCCATTCATGCGCGATGAGGTCGAGCGGGAGATGCGACGTGTCGCCTGAGAAGCAGACCCGCGCCTGGCCGCAGCGTATCCGCGACATGATCGGCGCGGCCCGCGAAATCCGCTCCTTCGTCGCAGGAATGACCTTCGAGCAGTTCGCCGCCGACGCCAAGACCCAGAAGGCGGTCCTCGCCGACTTCAACATCATCGGCGAGGCCGCTGCTCATGTCCCCGACGAGATCAAAGCCGCTCACCCCATCGTCGCGTGGCGACAGGCCCGCGGCATGCGAAACGTCATCGTCCACGTCTATTTCGCTGTCGACACACGAACCGTTTGGGACACTATCCAAAACGACCTGCCAAAAATGGAGCAGGAACTGTCGCAGGTGCTGGAGCGGGAAGCGAAGTAAGCTCTCGACCTCGATGATCGATCGGAGAGCACATGTCAGGAATGTACGACTTGGGAGGAGATGTCCGCGGGCTGTGCCGCAAGGCCACCATGCGCACGATCACCGGTTTCATCCTTTCGCGCCCTGAGGGGCTCACGACGTTTGGCTCTCGGCTCACACATGACATTCTTGAGATGTACGACGCCATAGGAGGGTGGTACTTTGCTGACCTGCGGCTCGACGAGTACACGTTGCTGGACAAGCTCATGGACGAACTCGCCGCCGACATGCCCAGCGTCATCGCCCACTGGAGCGAAGAGTGGAAACCGGCATTCCGCTCTGACCTCGAGCTATTTCGAAGCGGTTTGCGTCAGCGCATCCTTCAGTTGCAGCCGCCCACTGAGTGATCCCGCTCCACTTCTACCTTTTTCTGCGTAGTCACCCGGACCGATTGCTTGTCCGCTCGCTCCGTCTCCCCGCCCGATCGTCTACCTTCCCCCGTGATCCTCCTCCTCCTCATCCTCTTCCCCCTCTGCCTCCCCCTCGCATCCCTCCTCGCCCGCACCGCTTCCTTCAAGCCCCCAAATGACTCCACCACCGGCCCCTGGTGCGCCGCCTGCCGCTATTCCCTCCAGTCAATCCCCGCCTCCGCCCCCTGCCCCGAATGCGGCGGCCTCATCCGTCTCGCCGCGGCCACCCACTATCCAAACGCCCACCGCTGGGCTCTCCGTGCCGCTCTCCTCTCTCTCGCCACCCACATCCCCGTCCTCATCGCTTGGGCCTTCGCCAAGCGACTCGAAGCCTCTTCAATCGCCATCTCCAGCGGCGTGATGCTCCTCGAAGCCGTCCTCGTCGGCAGCACCATCGCCATCCTCGCCGCCCGAATCCGCGGCCGCCTCCTCACCACCTCGCTCCTTCTCCTCACGCTCCCGCAGTTTCTCGCGGATGTTGGCCTCTCCCTCTTCACCGCATTCGAGGCCTCCGACGATTACAAGTGGCTCGCCTACGCCATGATCCCCCTCCTCGGCATGGTCATCACGCCTCCACTCTTCATCCTCTTCGCCATCATCGCCACGATTTCCAAGCGCATGCAGCAACGCTGATCGCCCGCTCGCCGCCCCGCGCTGCCTCCTCACCGCACGAGCAACATCGCCACCCACGCCAGCACAAACAACCCCGATAGCCCGATCGTCACCCACCCCAGAATCATCCCCGTCCGCGCCTGCGTCACCAGCTCCGGCGGCGTCCGTCCCGCCCGCACCATCGCCATCGCCGCGTGCCCCTTCACCACCGCCGGTATCGCCACAAACCCCGCCAGCGGCCCGATGCACGCAAACAGCAGCACGATCGCCACGATCCCCCACACCATCCCGTCCGCATGCACCTGCGCCCCCGGCGCGATCCCCGCCGGCCCCGACCACACCGGCGTCCCACACTCCGGACACGTCCCCGTCACCTGCAACCCCGTCAGGTCATACTGACACTTCCAGCACCGCGGCCGCGTCGGCGGCGATGCAACGCCCATTCCCGCCCCCGGCAGCGGCGGCGGCTCCACCTCATACTCGCGTCCATGCTGATATCCCGAATCGCTCATGGCTCCTGAGTGTATTGGAAGTCGCCCCGATCATTTTCACCGCGCGATGCGGCACGCCCGCACCCCTGCTCGTTAACAACACACCGACACAACTCAGGCTCCAGCCCGCAACCCCATCTCCTCCACGCCGCGCTTGAGCCCCGCCAACCTCCCGCGCACATCCCGCCCGAAAACCCACTTCGCCACCGGCTCCATCGCCCACCGCAGCCACGCTGGCCGCGTCCGAAACGTGTAACGCATCGTCACTTCCGTCATCGCCGCATCCGCCGTCGATGCCCGAAACCGCCACGATCCCCCGAACTGCTCAAACATCTTCGTCGCCCGCGAACTCGCCGCGCCGCCGTCCACCATCTTGATCGCCACCACCGCGGTGGGGGGGCGCCGATCCCACGCCACATACTCCGACACCATCTCCATCCCGCGCTTCGATCGCACCCACGTCCGCACTCCAACCCCGCCCACCATCGCCCCATCCAGAAACTTCAGATCCGCCAGGAACGGGTCCCACTTCAGTCGCAACCCATAATCCTGCGACACATCAAACGCCCGCTCGGGCGTGCAGCGGATCAAAATGGAACTCTCAACCACGGGCATCTTCGCCACTATAACGTGGACTATTCGCGCGCCCCATCGCACACGTACTCTCGCGCTCGGCACGCTCCCCCATGCAACCTCTCCTCCTCTTCATCTCCCTCCTCCTCTCCCTTCTCGCCCTGAGCTTCAACGCAACCACCTACGCCCACAACAAAAACACCGAAGGCATGTACCTCGTCATCGCCCTCGCCACGCTCTCCATCCTCCTCGCCCTCATCGCCGCGCTCCGTAAGCCCCGCACCCGCTGGCCCCTCGTCGCTCTCGCGGTCATCCTCGCCATGAACCTCCTGCACATCGCAGCCGCGGCAAGAACACTCTGGCATTGACCACCCCGCGGAAGTACTCCCAACCCCTTGCCCCTCCTCAACTTACCGAACACACGCCAACAATTCTCCGCAATCAACCGTACATCCACTTGACAAACTTCCCTCCCGCTGTATTCTGACCCCATCGTCTCGCGAGCCCCAACCGGCTCGCCCAGGGGGTCCGTTTCCGCTTCAGCCACAGGGGGTCCGTCATGCTCACCACCAACCCGCCCGCGCCCACCGCCACGCTTCTTGCCGCGCACGACATCTCCGCGCCCGCCCCATCCGCGCCATCGTTCTTCTGCCCTCCTCCCAGCCCCTGCCCCGACCCTTCCCTCCTCTCCCTCAAATCCGCCGCGGCCGCCGCCCTCGCCGAAATCTTCGCCGCCAAAGACACCGACTTCCGCGAAAAACGCCTCGCCGCCTCCATCGTCTTCAAATACGCCGCCTCCGTCGAGCCCCGCCCCCAACGAACCCGAAGCGCAAGCGAGGATCTTCCCGCAAACAACGCAACTCCCGACATCGACGACGACGACCTCGATTCCGATCTCGAAGACCCCAACCTCGACGAATCCGAGTGCGTTGACTCCGAACTCGAAAACGCCGATTCCCTTGCGGATTCCGACGATTCCGATAATTCAGATGATCCCGAGCACTCAGCGTCCGAAGACTGCATCGATTCCGACGAAGACAATCCCGCCCCATCGCGCCCACCCGTCCCACGCCAATGGGCCAACCAGCTACGCGATGACGAAGTAAACCTCTCCCCCTTCGTCGCCGATCCCCCGAAAATCCCCAGGCACATCACCGACAACCACCACGTCCAGCATCTCCAGCGTCTCTCCTACAACCACGGATACTGGTCCGGTTTCCACAACTACAAAGGCACCCAGCACCCTCCATACCCCATCACCTACGCCGCCCCCGCGCCCGGCCATCTCGCGTGCAATCCCAAATCTCCGCTCGGCCTCGTCCGCCCCGCGCTCGCAAACGCATCACTCGCCGCCGATCTCATCGCGCGATCCGGCACCGCGCATCCCCAGACTGAACATACTTCCTGCGTCGCGCACTGGCCGCCGCGCCTCGGCTGCGTAACCTCCCGCCATGTCCACGACGACTTCCGCCTCCCCAACCTTCTGGTCCATCATCGATCGCGCCCGCAAGCGCGCCCCCACCGATGTCGAGACCTTCGCCGAAGCCGTCCGCGATGAGCTCGCACAGCTCCCCGCCGCCGACATCATCGCCTTCCAGCAGGAGCTCGATGTCCTCATGGACAAGCTCTTCCACTGGGATCTCTGGGCCGCGGCCTACATCATGAACTTCGGCTGCTCCGATGACGGCTTCGAGTACTGGCGCGCCTGGCTCATCGCCCAGGGCCAGCAGATCTGCGAAGCCGCCATCGCCGATCCCCAGTCCCTCGCCACCGCCAAACTCTCCTACGGCGAGCCCGGCCAGTTCGAGTGCGAGTCCCTCATCTACATGCCCGCCGAAGCCCTCGACGAAAAATCCGACGACGAAATGCCCCGAGCCAGCGGCCGCCCCACCGAACCCGCCGGCGAGATGTGGGAAGAAGAGAGCGACGACCTCGAGAAGAAGTTCCCCAAGCTGTGGGCCAAGTTCTCCGAGTAACGCCGGCGACCCCCCTCGATCGCGCCGGAAAAAGAACCGGCCTCGCCGATGCGGGCAAGGCCGGTGAATCCGCAATGCAAATCACGAACAATCAGGCCCAAGGCCTTATGGACACCCCGCGAACCACGCCGCAAGGAAGTCGAAGATGTCCTGCACGGACAGTCCACCGACGCCGTTGAAGTCCGCCGGGCAGGTCGCCGCGCACCCGCTGATCTGCGCCAGACGATTCGCCGAAGCCCCATTCACATTCGTGAACGAACCGCCCAGCCATGTCCGCAAACCGAGCCCCGCGCCGTCGTCAAAGGGCTGGATCTCAAAGACACCGGCGTCAAACAACACGCCGGGAACCAACCGGAACCGGTTGCCCTCAAGCTTCAGCAGCGCCTGCCGCGGATTCACGCCGCCCGACTGCGACAGCCGCACCTGCGCCAGAACGGATGTGCCGCGCCCGTCGTTGTACAGACCGATGGAGCTGGCCGTGAAGTTCACATCCAGCGGATCATCCTGAAAGCCCGGAATCGCGGTCCATGAAACGCCGTTCCACTTGTGCACCGCCGACTCCGCGCCGGTGCCGAACGAGCTGGACCGACCGCACGCCACGTACAGCGCAGGCCCGGTGCCATCGTCGAAGACCAGCATGTCGCGGGCATTGCTTGATGCGGAGCCCGAGATGATGCCGCCGCCGACCGTCTCCCACGCCGTTCCGTTGTACCGCGCGATCCAGCGCGTCGAGGCGACGCCGTCCATCGAGGTGAAGTTGCCGCACGCATACAGCTTGTCGCCCGAGCCGTCGTTGAAGGTCACCATGTCGAAGATGCCCGCCCCGGCCGTCGCCCCAAACCCGGTGCCCAGCGCGACGAAGTCGTCCTGCGTGGCATTCAGCTTCGCGACGCAGTTGGTGATGGTCGTGCCGATGCGATCGAAGGACCCGCCGACATAGAGCTCGTTCTGGTACACGGTCACGGCCCGGAGCGCGAAGATCGCCGTGACCGGATCGGGAGCCACCTGCTCGAATGCCGAACCCGTCCAGCGGATCAGGCCGCGAGCCGCGGGTCCGCCCGTCGCGCCGACGAACTGGCCGCCGATGTACAGCTTCCCGCCGAACGTCGTGGCCGCGCTCACCTCGGCGGTCGAGCCGCCGAAGTTGATGCCCGAGGCCAGCGGTGTGAAGGTCGTCCCGTTCCAGATCGCGATGCCGCTGGTTCCCGCAACGCCGCCCATTGACGGGAATCCGCCGCCGACGAACATCTGCCGGACTCCCGGCGAGAAAAAGGTGGTGGGGTAGAGCACGCCGATGTTGGAGCTCGGGGCTCCGGGCGCTCCGAGGGCGAGATCGAACGTGGGAGTACACGGCTGAGCGAGCGCGGCCGCGCCGACCGCGAGCGAAGCACACGAGGCGAACAGTGAACGATGAAGCATCTTGGCATCCTGTCTTCGAGGGCAGCGCACAAACAAACACCCACGAGACGCCGGATGGCGATGGCCGCGTGCGAGATCGGCCGATGCATTCAATTTACCGCCACATCGCGCCCGACGCAATGACATGAAACAGGTTTTTGTGATTTGCAATTCACAGCCGGGGAAAAGCCGCTCATCGAGCGCCCGCGCCCGCAGCGTCGCGGGCGATCACGGCGAGTTCGTCGCATCGCTCGTTCTCGGGATGGTCGTTGTGGCCCTTGACCCAGTGGAACGTGATCTGGTGCTTGCCGTTGAGCTCGTCGAGCTCCATCCACAGGTCCTGATTCTTCACCGGCTGTTTATTGGCGGTTTTCCAGCCCTTTTTCTTCCATCCGGCCATCCAGGAGCTGAGGCCGTCCAGGACGTATTTGCTGTCTGACCAGAGCTCCACCTTTGTACGCGTGTTCAGCGCCTCAAGGCCCTTGATCGCGGCCATCAGCTCCATCCGGTTGTTGGTCGTTAGCTTCTCGCCGCCGGAATCCTCCAGCGATTTGCCGCTGGATGGATGCTTGAGGATAAACGCCCAGCCGCCAGGGCCGGGGTTGCCCGAGCACGCGCCATCGGTGAACAGCAGCACCTGCGGAATCGAAGCCGAGTTCGCCGAATCGTTCTTCATCGGGCCGAGGATAGCGCTTATCAGTTGCGCGTTCCGGCCGCGGGCGCGGGAGTCGCGCCCGGCGATGTGTCGCCGGCGTTGCGATCGCGGTTGCGCGGGCGACGCGGGGCGTTCTCATCTTCCTTCGGTGGCGGCGGGACGCGCGGCAGGAGGTCCGGGGCGCAGGCGAGGTTGTACGCCGTGATCGCCTGATTTGTGGACGACTGCTCGAGATACTCGCGAACCGCGAGGTCCAGCTTGTCGTGTTGCGTGTGCCAGCCGTATCCGTAGTCGGCGCGGCCGACCTCGTCGTAGAAGAAGCCGGGGCAGCCGGCGGAGGTGAACGAGGCGTGATCGCTCGATCCGCCGCGGATGAACTTGTCGACGACCTGAATGTTCACATTCAGCGGCTTGCCATCCATGAAGTCAAAGAACTGGTTGTTGGTCGGCGCGGTCGCCGCGGCGAGGTAGTCGGCCATGTCGGCGGTGCACTTGATGCCGCCTTCGTAGTTGGTGCCGCCGTCGTCATTCAGGCAGACGCTCACCTTCTTGATGTCCTCGCCGAGGGACTTGACGTATGCCTCCGAACCCAGCAACCCCTGCTCCTCGCCGGTCCAGAGACAGAAGCGGATCGTGCGTTTCGGCTTGGCCTTCGCGGCCATCAGAATGCGTGCGGATTCGAGGCAGACCATCGAGCCGGTGCCGTTGTCGGTGCAGCCCTGCGAGCCGGGGCCGTTCCAGGAGTCCATGTGGCCGCAGACAACGACGACCTCATCGGGCTTCTCGGTGCCGCGGATCTCGGCGATCGTGTTGTAGCAGGGAATGGGTCCGGGCGTGAGCGTGTGCGGGAGGTCGAACTCGATCTGGAAGTCCTGCTTCTCCACCATGCGGACGACCATGTTGTCGTGATCGGCGAGGCGAACGATGACCTCGACATCCGGCGGAATGTCCGCCGCCTTGCGTGTGCGGGCCTCGGGCACGGCGGTTGTCCAGACGCGATCGCGCTGGTCGGTGGAGGACGAGATGAAGCCGAGGATGCCGTCGAAGAGCACGCGGTCTTCGAGCGCAAACTTGGAAACATCCTCGCCCTTGGCCGCTTTGGCGCGGGCCTCGATGCGGGCTTTGAAGCGATCGCCGCCGCGCTGGCCGGGGCCGCGCACGCCGCCGCGGCCTTCGATGGAGACGGGCTCGAGCATGACCCATGCGCCCTTGAGCGAGTCCTTCACCTTGGCGTATTCCTCTTCGGTGTCGGGCATGCGAACGACGGGGCCGCGCTTGGGGCCGTCGGTGCCGCGCGTCCAGGCGAGGGTGGTGAACTGCAGGTCGCGGACGGAGTTCCACTTCTCCTCGGAGGTGCCGTCCTCTTTCTTGGTAGTGCGCTTGGTGTAGAGCTTGCCGGTGGAGGGGCCGCGATCGAAGCGCGTCTCGTACTCGCCCCACTTAAAGAGCGATCCTTCCAATCCCCAGGAGCGGAACTGCTCGAGCGTCCAGTTGCTGGCCTTCTCGGCGTTGCTGGATGCGGTGAGGCGCGGGCCGATCTCCTGCGTGAGGTGGCGCAGGTGGTTCATGACCTGGTTGCGGTGCTTGCCCTCATCGAGGATGCGAGCGATGGTGGCCGCGTCGCCCATCTTGATGTTCGGCACCGGCGCATCCTTGCCCTCGCGGACGGAGATCGCGTTGCTCGGGCTGTAGGGCGCATCCATCGCGGTGCGCGAGGAGGAACACGCGGCGAGCGTGCCGCACACGGCGAGCAGGGCCGCGGGGAGAGCCAGATCACGTCGGATGGCGAGGGTCAGCATGCACGGGTTGTACGCGAGAACGCAACAAAACGCAAGCGCGAAGGGCGCGAGCCCCGCACGCAAGGGCGTGAAAACCCGCGGGTTTGCGAAAAACAGGGTTTCCGTGATCGCGCGGATTCGTCCTGCGATCAGCGATCGACGGAAAGGCCCTTGTCCTTCCAGAGCCGCTTGAGAAGCGTGAGATCGGTGGGCTCCCAGACGATGTTGCCGGGGAGTTCCGAGCGGGTGAGCTCGCCCTTCTCGTTGTAGACGGAGACCTGCGGGGCGGAGTCGTCGCGCATGTTCGTGGTGAGCGTGAACAAACTGCCTTGGGGGGCGAGCACATCCTTGCGGAAGGAGATCGTGCCCGAGTCGCTGCCGGCGTAGTTCTGCCAGCAGTAGAAGCCGAGCTCGGTTTGCAGCTTTTTCTGCACGATGATGCGTGGGATGATGAGCGTCTCGAACTGCGAGATGTAACCATCGCCCATGATCGGCGGCTTGAGCGTGACGGGCGGCTGCTTGGAGGCGGTCTTGACGATCGTCATCTCGCGGCCGATGCGGGCGCCGGTCTCGCTGGCATCGCTGATGTTCTGGCCGTTGAGTTGCTTCACGCCCATCGAGATGGACCAACTCTCCTCGTTGCGATCGGGCGTCATGTAGTAGAGCGCCTGGGTGTCGAGCATCTGGCCGTTCCAGATCACGCGAGAGCGGATGGAGGCGAGCCAGCCGTCCTGCTCATCGGCGGTTTTCCAGAGGTTGCGTGGCTTGTTGGGGTTGATCTCGCCGCGCTTGCCGCGCCAGCAGCGGAGGCCTTTGTAGCCGATTTCTTCATCGTCGCCCTTGGCTCCGGTCTTGCCGGGTTTGAACATGCGAAACCAGAGTTCCTTCTCGCCCATGGCGGCGATGTAGTCCTGCTCGGTGAGGGAGTTGACGAAAGCGGCGCCGGCTTTGATGGCGGAGGCGCGGGCCATCGAAGTAGCGTCTGAGCCGGAGAACATCGCGGTGCCGACGACGGTCTCGTAGGTGCCGCGGAGTTTGGCGAAGTCTTGCTCGTGGCAGATGAACTCGAAGACGACGAACTGCTTGGCTTGGGGCTTGAAGATGGTGTAGCCCTTGATGAGCCGGGATTGATTGCCGCGCGGCGTGGAGACGTAGAGACGCGCGGCGGGGCCGCCGGGGAGTTTGAGGTCCTTGATCTGCTCGATGATCTTGGCCTGGGTTTCGAGGACTTCTTTTTGTGAGGGATCGACGATGCCGTAGGTGCCGCGGAGCAGGTCGATGGTTTTGTCGAGGGCCTGCTCGATGGTGCCGTTGTCGGCGGTGGCTGTGGGAGTCTGGATGTTGATGAGCCAGGTGCTGCCCTCGGGGACGATCTGGGCGGTCTGGCGATCGGCGATGCGGTTGGATTTGACCTGCGAGCCGAGGGGGATGCGGACGCTGAGCCCGACCGAGTCGAGCCGGTAGGGCTCATCCGCAAGGGTGAGGGCTCCGGTGGCGGAGTCCTTTTGGGGTTTGATGGCTGGCTGTGATCCGGGGTCATCCCCGGAGCCGCGCTGGGCGAGACATGGGACGCCGAAACAGGGGATGGCCGCGAGGGTGGCGAGGATGAGGTGGCGGAATGAGAGCGGCATGGTCGGGAGCCCTTCTGTCTATAAAGGAGGGAGTTTGAGCAGGGAGGGTGGGGAAGTGGGGGAGTAGAGTGGTCGGAGGATCATTGGTATCGGACGGAGCGTGTCCAGCGGCGAGCGAGTTGGCGACAGGATCGCCATTTCGAGGAGGGCGCAAGGGTTGCGCGTCGCGGGGAAACGCGGGAGGTTGAGTGAAATCTTCACGTCCGAGGGGAGGCCGTTTGACATTCGGGAGGGTGGCCCTACTCTTCTCGGCTCGCAACCGGGCTATTTATTGCTCGGTGCCTCCGCGTATCGCTGTTTGATGGAAAGCCGCTTCGGCGGACGCTGTCAGACTCACGATTCGCCGGCCCAAGGATGAGGGCTGCGATGGAGGCCGAAACAGCATGCGAAAGCATGCTTTCAGAAGCGAATGCGGCCGGGCGAATGGATCGCTCGAACGCCCGACGCGACGGGAAAGACCCGCCCGACGCATCGGTTAGTGGCAGTATCGGGTGAATGTTTGGACGTTTTCGTTTCGCGGCTCACACGAGGCATACGCACGATGACCGGCGGCAAGATCAGAATCCGGATGGAGGCCTACGACCACCTGGCGCTCGACGCTTCCGCGAAGGAAATCGTTGAGCATGCCAAGCGCACCAACGCGAAGGTCGCCGGCCCCGTGCCGCTGCCGACGCGCATCGAGCGCTACACGGTGCTTCGCTCGATCTTCATCGATAAGAAATCCCGCGAGCAGTTCGAGATCCGCACGCACAAGCGGATCATCGACATCATCGAGCCCAACGCGCGCACGGTCGAGGCGCTGAATCGTCTGGTTGTGCCCGCTGGTGTGTTCGTGAAGATCAAGGCCTGATATATGCAAGCCCGGCGCGAGAGCGTGGGGCTTGTTTTCTTACGCCGCGTGACGAGAGTCGCCGGCACACGTTTGGACAGCTTCCTCTGCGATTGAGCACGAAGCGTCGGCCACCCTTGGGTGCGATCGACAGAAGGGATTGGACGGAGTTATGGCAGTCACGCTTCTTGGCAAGAAACTCGGTATGACGCGCGTCTTCGGTGAAGGCGGCGCGAGCATTCCCGTTACCGTCATCGAACTCGGCCCCTGCGTGGTCACTCAGATCCGCAGCGTCGAGGTGGATGGGTACGCGGCGGTGCAGATCGGTTTCGGCGAGATGAAGGCCCGCAACTCCACGATGCCCGAGATCGGCCACGACGCGAAGGCGGGCGTCGGCCCCCAGCGCTGGCACAAAGAGTTCAAGGTTGATGCGAAGAAGATCGGCGAGTATCAGCCCGGCCAGGTGCTGACCGTCGATGCACTCGCGGACCAGAAGTATGTTGACATCACGGGAACCAGCAAGGGCAAGGGTTTCCAGGGCGTCATGAAGCGATACCACTTCAAGGGTTTGTGTGCCAGCCACGGTACCGAGCGTAAGCACCGGTCTCCCGGCTCCATCGGCGCCCACGCCTCAAACCGCGGCTTCGGCGGCGGTCTGAAGAAGGGCAAGCGGATGCCCGGCCACATGGGCGATGAGCAGGTCACCGTCCGCTCGGTGGATGTGATCAAGATCGACCTGGCCCAGAACCTGATGCTGGTGAAGGGCCCGATCCCGGGCGCGAACAACGGATACGTTTCGGTTCGTGCGTGCACACGCCTGAACCGCAGCAAGCAGAAGAAGCTCGCGGAAGCCACCAAGTAAGGCGGCCGCGGGTTTCGGGTCGCGAGTGATCGTGATCTGAAGGGTTTGTGATGGATTCTCCGTCGGTCGGTGTGAAAACCGGTCGGCGGGCTCCGAAGGTCGGGTTTGTTTTCGCAGGACCGAGTCCTGTGCGAAGAAGCGCGAAACCACGGAGCGGAAACAGAGTTCAGTGGATCGAGGTTTTACCGCCTTGATTCATAGATGATGCCGAGTCGATTCCGCGTCGTTGCCACCAATAACAGGCAACGAGACGGATAGGCGAGGAAAGCAGGGTGCAAGCAGTCGGCTCCGATGAGCCGGTTGCGGAAGACCCGGCCAGCATGACCGAGCGGTCGTGGGGCTCAAGTGAGGCGTCGGACGAGGTACGACAGATGGATGTCCCCGTCTTGAACATGAAGGGCGTTGAGGTTGGCAAGCTTGCCATCGACGCCGAGACTCTGGGCGGCGAGGTCAACCCCGCGCTCATCAAGCAAGCGTACGTGATGTACCACGCCAACTCCCGGCGCGGCACATCCAAGACGCTCAACCGCGAGAACGTCGAGGGCTCGACGAAGAAGATCGTCAAGCAGAAGGGCACCGGCGGCGCCCGTCACGGCGATCGCAAGGTTCCGCACTTCCGCGGCGGCGGTCACGCGCACCACAAGCAGCGAGACCCGGTCGATTATCAGAAGGACATGCCGAAGAAGATGCGCCGCAAGGCGAATCTCAACGCGCTGCTCGCGAAGCTGATCGACAACGAGGTCAAGATCGTTGACTCGATGGCGATGAAGGCGCCCAAGACGAAGGACTTCGTCGGGTTCCTCGAGGCCATCAAGGTTGACAAGACCGCGCTGGTCGCGATTGGCCACGATAACGAGCAGGTCCGCCTGAGCGCCCGCAACATGGAGACGGTCAAGCTCGTTCCCGCGGGACAGCTGACGTGCTTCGATCTGCTCAATCACCGCTACCTGGTCATCACCAAGAGCGATCTCGAGGCGTTCCTGAACGGGCCGTCCTCGCAGATCACCAAGTCGGCGAAGATCAATCCGCTTGGCCGGGCCAAAGCCGGTGCGGAGAAGACCGCCAAGAGCACTTCCAAGAAGGGAGTGGCATAAGCCATGCAAACTCACGATGTGATCAAGCGTCCGCTGGTGACCGAGAAGGGCACCTACGCGATGGGCGAGCTGGGGCGGTACACCTTCGAGGTGGACACCCGCGCGAGCAAGGACCAGATCAAGGCCGCCGTGGAAGCGGCGTACAAGGTCAAGGTCGAGAAGGTCAACACGCTGACCCGCCGCGGCAAGTTCAAGAGAATGAAGTTCCGGATGGGTCAGGAGTCGACCACGAAGACCGCAATCGTGCGGCTGAAGAAGGGCGACGCCATCGAGTTGTTTTGATTGAACCGGCCTTCGCCGGTGCGAACTGAATACGCCGGCCTTCGCCGGTGCAGTCGGGACGCAGTTGAGAGTGTGACGACACGGTTGGATTGAACTAGATTCGAGATTCACGAGACAGACCATGCCCATCAGAATCTACAAGCCGACGAGTGCTGGCCGCCGAAACGCTTCGGTGAATATGCACTCCGAGGTCACGAAGACCAAGCCGGAGAAGACGCTGCTCTCTCCGCTGCCGCGCAAGTCCGGGCGCAACCACCACGGCAAGATCACGGTTCGTGGTCGCGGGGGTGGCGTGAAGCGTCAGTACCGCATGATCGACTTCCGTCGCAACGATCGCGACGGGATCGCGTGCACGGTGGTGGGCATCGAGTACGACCCCAACCGCTCGGCGCACATCGCGCTGCTGGAATACGCCGACGGCGTGAAGCGCTACGTGATCTGCCCGATCGGCCTCAAGGCCGGGACGAAGATCGAGAGCAGCGGCACGGGTCCGGTGGATCCGAAGATCGGCAACAACATGCGTCTGCGGGACATTCCGACCGGGCTTGACGTGCACTGCGTCGAGATGCAGGTCGGGCGCGGGGCGCAGATCTGCCGCAGCGCGGGCACCTACGCCCGGCTGATGAACAAAGAGGGTGAGTACGCGACTCTCACGCTCCCCTCGGGCGAAGTCCGCAAGATCAACATCGACTGCCGCGCGACCATCGGTCAGACGGGCAACATCGATCACCAGAATCGTCGGCTGGGCAAGGCCGGTATGAACCGGCACCTGGGGTTCCGTCCGATCACGCGCGGCGTGGCGAAGAGCCACAACGCTCACCCGCTGGGTGGTGGTTCGGGCCGTTCGAAGGGCAACCGGCCGCCGGTGGGTCCGACGGGCGTGGAGTCCAAGGGCGGCAACACCCGCAACTCCAAGAAGCACTCGACACAGCTGATCATCCGCCGCCGGGTGAGCAAGCGGTACGGGCAGAAGCACTAAGAGAAGGCATCGAGGGATCAAGGGATCAAGGCATCGAGTCCGGAAGAGATCGAGTCAGAAGAAGGATTAAGCATGAGCCGCAGCAGCAAGAAGGGACCGTTTGTCGACGAGCGTCTGTACCGGCGCGTCGAGAAGCTCAACCAGATGGGGAAGCGCGAAGCCATGAAGACATGGAAGCGTGCCTGCACCATCGTCCCGGAGTTCGTGGGCCACACCTTCAAGGTCCACAACGGGAAGGTGTTCAACGATGTCTTCGTCACCGAAGACATGGTCGGGCACAAGCTCGGAGAGTTCTCCAACACGAGAACGTTCCGCGGCCACACGAACAAGAAGGAAGGCATCGAGGGCGGCGACACGGCGGGCGCAGCCAAGAAGTGATCCCCGGCATGGGCGTTTGCCCGTGCGGATGATCTGAAGAAAGTAGAACCACGGGCCCGAGCCCGTGCCACGCAAAGCCAGAGGATGACACCGTGAGAATCAACGGATCCAAGCTCAAGAAACTCGCCGAGGCCAAGGGTCTGGGCATCGAGCAGCTCGCCCAAGCGGTGGAGCGCACCGGACTGACCGGCGCTCGCGCCGAGTCGGCGATCGGCAACTGGATGCGCGGCAACGACCATCCCCGCTGCAAGCGCGAGGACATCGTCGGCCTGGCCAACGCCCTGGGCGTTCCGGTCGCGGAGTTCGCCTGCTTCGAGTGCATCTTCAAGTACCACCGCGGCTCGCCCCGCAAGGCCAAGCTGCTCGTGGATCTGATCCGCGGCAAAAAGGCCGAGCAGGCGCTGAACCTGCTCTCGTTCACCACCAAGCGCGCCGCGCTGGACATCAAGAAGGCCCTGCTGGCCGCGCTGACCGAGGCGCAGCTGGCGGAGGCGGACCAGAATCTTCTGGTCATCACGCGGTCGACCGCGTGCGACGCGCCCCGCATGAAGCGGTTCCAGCCGAAGGATCGCGGCCGGGCACACCCGATCATCAAGCGCATGACCCACATCACCATCGGCCTGGAAGAGGGGAAGTAAATCATGGGACAAAAGACCCAACCATTCGGCTTCCGCGTCGGCATCACCGAGGCACACCGCTCCCGCTGGTACGCCCCCAAGGCGGTCTACGGCGAGCTGCTCATCGAGGACGAAAAGATCCGTCGCTTCCTGGACAAGCGACTGAACCGCCAGCCACCGCACGCGGCCGTGAGCGATGTCCACATCGAGCGCACGCGTGAGGAACTCAAGGTCATCATCAAGACCGCCCGTCCGGGCCTGGTCATCGGGCCGAAGGGCGCCGAAGTTGATCGCCTGACCGAGGAGCTCATGCTGCAGACGGGCCGCAAGGTCTCGATCTCGATCCTCGAGATCAAGAACCCGGACACGGATGCGAAGCTGATCGCCGAGGGCATCGCGGACCAGCTGAAGAAGCGCGTGGCGTTCCGCCGCGCGATGAAGATGAAGGCCGAGGCCGTGATGAGCGCGGGCGCCTTGGGCGTCAAGATCCAGATGGCCGGCCGTTTGGGCGGCGCGGAAATGAGCCGCACGTTGGATATGCGTCTGGGCTCTCTCCCGCTGAGCACGCTGCAGGCGCACATCGACTACGGCGTCGCGGAAGCTCTGATGAGCTACGGGATGATCGGCGTGCAGGTGTGGGTCTACAAGGGCATGTACAAGCAGGGCGAGACCGACGAGAGCGAATCCAAGGCCGCGGGCGGCCGGGCGCGTGCTCGCGGGCGTCGCTGATAGCAGTTTCGAGTCGAATGGTTTGTGGTTTCAACGAGTTCACCCCGGCGAACGCCGGTTAGCAAGACGGAGTGTTTTCGATGGCCCTGATGCCCAAAAGAGTCAAGTTCCGCAAGGAGCAGCGTCGCGTGCGCCCCCGCAAGGCGACGAAGGGCAACTACGTCGCGTTCGGCGACTACGGCCTGCAGGCGATGGAGGGCCAGTGGGTCCCCGCTCGAGTGCTGGAGGCCGGGCGTGTGGCGGCGATGCACTTCCTCAAGCGTGAGGGCAAGCTGTTCATCCGCGTCTTCCCGGACAAGCCGATCTCCAAGAAGCCCTTGGAAACGCGAATGGGTACGGGCAAGGCGGAGGTCGAGTATTGGGCGGCCCGCGTGAAGCCCGGGACGATCCTGTTCGAGATCGCCGGCGTGCCCGAGGCGGCGGCGAAGAAGGCCCTCGTCCGCGTGGCGATGAAGATGCCGGTGAAGTGCCGGTTTGTGGGGCGTCGCCTTAGCGTCTGAGTGTTTCAGAGCAACAACGATCACGATCAACAAAGCAAGAGCGAGCAAGAGTTCAACTCATGGCCAAGAACGAAGAAAAGAAGTTTGCAGCGGGCATCAAGAAGATGACCTCCGACGAGATCGGAGCCGAGGTCAAGAATCTTCGCGACAAGCTCTACACGCTGCGTTCGCAGTCGGTGACTGAGAAGGTGGAGGACCACTCCCAGTTCGGCATCACGAAGCGCAACATTGCGCGGCTGATGACCGAGCAGTCCACCCGCCGCATCACCGGCAAGGGCGAGCCCCGGACGCACGCTCCGGCGAAGAAGGCCGCGGCCCCCGCGAAGAAGAAGAAGGTCGTCAAGCACGGCAAGAAGGCGGCGGTTCACAGCCACGCCCGCGTCGCCGGCAAGAAGGCGACGAAGGCCGTGAAGGCGGCCCCGAAGCGCAAGGCGGCGAAGACGGCCGCGAAGACCAAGGCGAAGGCCAAGTAAGCAGTCCAAGTAACCAGACATCATGAGCCACGGGGCTCGTGCCACAGACCTGAATCAAGCACCAGCCCGACGAAAGACCGAGTCTTATGCCGACCACCAAAGCACCAGCAGCCAAAGCAACCTCCAACGCCCCCGGCGCAGCGAACAAGATCGTGACGATGGTCGGCACCGTCGAGTCCGACAAGCGTTCCAAGTCGCGGACGGTTGTCGTGAACTACAAGACGATGCACCCGAAGTACGGGAAGTTCATCTCCCGCAAGACGGTGCTGCAGGTGCACGACGAGGCGAACGACTCGAAGCTTGGCGACACCGTCGAGGTGAAGCCCTGCCGCCCGATGTCGCGGACGAAGCACTGGACATTGGTCCGGATCGTCGAACGCGGCAACCGGGTGGAACTGGTGACCCAGGACCCGAACGCGAAGCCGGTCAAGGCGTGAGCCGGCGGATTTCGCGAGCGAAGCTGACGATACGAACGAACGACTGATCCAGAACACAACGAAACGAATCGGGAACGAATCCCATGCTGCAACAAGAAACAAGATGCGAAGTCGCGGACAACTCGGGCGCGAAAATCGCCTACGTGATCCGCGTGTACGGCGCCTCGACGCGTACGGGCAAGTTCCAGCGCCGCATGGCGGGCGTGGGTGATCGCGTGCTGGTCTCGATCAAGAAGGCCCTGCCCGGGTCTGATGTGAAGGCCGGCGAGAAGTTCAAGGCCGTCGTGGTTCGCACGACCAAGCCGACACGCCGCGCGGACGGGTCGTACGTGAAGTTCGACGCGAACGCGGTGGTGCTGATTCTCGACGACGGCAACCCCAAGGGCACGCGCATCTTCGGGCCCGTCGCCCGTGAGCTGCGGGAAAAGAACTTCATGAAGATTGTCTCTCTTGCACCGGAGGTGGTGTGATGGCTCGTCACGTACGCAAGGGCGACCTGGTCATGGTGACCAGCGGCTCGCACAAGGGCAAGACCGGCACGATCGTGCGCGTGATCACGGGCGAGAAGCCCGGGACCGAACGCGTCATCGTGAAGGGCTTGAATCTCCGCACCAAGCACCTCAAGCCCACGCCGAAGGCGCCGCAGGGCGGCATCATCACGCGTGAGGCGCCGGTCCACATCTCGAATGTGAGCCCGGTGGACAAGAACGGCAAGCCGACGCGCGTGCGCTTCAAGCAGAACGCCGACGGCAGCAAGCTTCGCGTCGCCGCGACCACGGGCGACACGATCGGCGAGCCCCTTCGCTCGGCCGACGCCAAGAAGGATGTCAAGAAGAAGGACACGAAGAAGAAGGGCTGATCGTCGCGGGACGGATCTTCCCTCAGCACGTACCGATTCTCCCCGCTCTCCCCGAGAGCATTTTCGAAGCAAGCGAGTCTGAATCATGGCCAAGGACACGAAACCACAACACACCGGCGGCAAGCCACAGATGGGCGGCAAGCCCAAGGGCGGCAGCGGTAAGAGCAAGGCGCACGACGAGTCCGCGCCCGTCGGTCCGCTCCCTCCGGCACGCCTGAAGGCCCTGTTCAAGGACAAGGTGGACGCGTCCGTCGGCGAGAAGTTCTCGCTGACGAACCCGATGCAGCGCCCGCGGCTCAAGAGCATCACCATCAACGTCAACATGGGCCGGCATCTGGAGGGCACGAAGCTCCCCCCGCTGGTCCGCCAGACGGTGCTGGACACGCTCGTGAAGATCAGCGGCCAGAAGCCGATCGTCATCAAGGCCAAGAAGAGCGTCTCGAACTTCAAGGTTCGCGCCGGCTATGAGACGTCGGCGATGGTCACGCTCCGTCGCGACCGCATGTGGTACTTCCTGGATCGCCTGATCCACCTGGCCACGCCTCGCGTGAAGGACTTCCGCGGCCTGAACCCCAAGGCCTTCGATCGCCAGGGCAACTACTCCATGGGCCTCTCCGAGCAGGGCGTCTTCCCGGAGATCAACATGGCCGAGGTGAACTTCACCCACGGCATGAACATCAACCTGAAGTTCGATCGCTCCAGCCCCGAGAAGAGCCGGCATCTTCTGACCGAGCTCGGCTTCCCGTTCCGCAAGGACGAGAAGAACAACTAACGCGTCCAGTTTTCAGCACGAGTCCCGCACATCGGCCGGTAGGCCGATGCCACTAGACAGAGGTTCGGATCATGACGACCAAGGCACAGATGGCCAAGACACTCCGGAAGCCCAAGTTCTCATCGCGCATCGTGCGCCGATGCGAGCTGACTGGGCGCGCTCGCGGCGTGTACCGCAAGTTCCGCATCAGCCGCATCATGCTCCGCAAGCTCGCGCTTGAGGGCAAGATCCCCGGGATGCGCAAGAGCTCCTGGTAAATCGATAGACGTATTCCGATTCCTCACTGACCGATTCGATCCACACGACCCCCATGCGGCCCAGGACGACCTGGCCGCACGAAAGACCCACGAGAACGACCATGGCGATCAACGATCCGATCTCCGACATGCTGACCCGCATCCGCAACGCGGCCTCGAACCGCGCGAAGGACGTGGTCTGCCTGAACACCAAGGTCTGCCGCGGCATCGCCGCCGTCCTGAAGGACGAGGGCTACATCAACGACTTCGGCATCGCCGAGGACGGACGCCAGGGCAAGATCAAGATCAAGCTCAAGTACGGCCCGCGCGGGGAGACCATCCTGCACCAGGTCAAGCGCGAGTCCAAGCCCGGTCGGCGCGTCTACAAGGGCGTCGAGGAACTTCCCCGGCCGATCCAGGGTCTGGGTATCTGCATCGTCTCCACCTCCAAGGGTGTGATGAGCGACCGCAAGTGCCGCGACCAGCGGCTCGGCGGCGAGCTCCTCGCACTCGTGAACTAATCAGTTATTGTTCTTACACACTCAGGTTGAAGCCGGTCGCGACAGGCGACTGAGGAGCAAATAAACCATGTCCCGTATCGGCCGCAAAGTCATCACCGTTCCCGCCGGAATCAAGCTCGCCCTCAAGGGCCAGGAAGTCACCGTCACCGGGCCCAAGGGCACGCTGGTTGTGAACGTCCACCCCGAGGTGAAGGTCGCCTGGAACGAGAGCGAGAAGTCCGTCACCTGCTCTATCCCGGAGGACAAGGGCGAGGACCGCTTCGCCCGCGCTTTGTGGGGCACGAATCGCGCTCTGATCCAGAACGCGATCCTCGGCGTGCAGACCGGCTACGAGAAGCAGCTCGAAGTCGTCGGCGTGGGTTGGACGGCATCGCTGGCCGCGGGCAAGCTGAAGCTGGTCGTCGGCTTCGCCAACCCGATCATGGTCGAGATCCCCAAGGGTCTGACCGTGACGGTTGAGAAGCAGATCATCAAGGTTTCGGGCGCCGACAAGCAGATGGTTGGGCAGTTCGCCGCCAAGACGCGGGCCGTCCGCAAGCCCGAGCCGTACAACGGCAAGGGCATCAAGTACACCACCGAGACCGTCAAGCGCAAGCAGGGCAAACAGTTCGGTGCGTAAGTATGCCGGCCTTCGCCGGTGCGGAAGAGTTGGCCGGCCACCGCCGGATTGTCAGAAGCAAGAGTCCATCGCGGCGTGCCGCGTAGTCCACAGAAGAGCATCAGTCATGAACAAGAACAAGCTCAAAGCCGAACGCCGGATCAAGCGACACAAGCGCGTGCGCGCCAAGCTGGTGGGCACTCCCACCAAGCCGCGGCTCGCCGTGTACAAGTCCCTCAAGCACATCCACGTGCAGATCATCGATGATCTGGCGGGGAAGACGCTGGTCTCGGCCAGCTCGGTCGAAGCCGAGGGGACCGTTGAGGGCAAGACCGGCAACTCCAAGTCGGCCGCGGCGGTCGGCAAGCTGATCGCCGATCGCGCCAAGAAAGCGGGGATCGCGACGGTCGCGTTCGACCGCGGCGGGTTCAAGTACCACGGGCGCGTGAAGGCCCTGGGTGACTCGGCTCGTAAGGAAGGCCTCAAGTTCTAATCAGCAGCGACCACAAGAGATAGGTCGTGTAGGTCCTATACGACTCATATGACCTGTTCAAGATAGTCCCAAGCAGAGCATCGAAAGACCCATCCCATGCCCGAGATCCTCGACGAATCATCGCAGCTCGAATCCACGACCATCGGCGTGTACCGCACGGCCAGCACCGTCAAGGGCGGCCGCCGGTTCTCGTTCGGCGCGCTTGTGGTCATCGGCAACCGCCGCGGCCAGGTCGGCTACGGCTATGCCAAGGCCAACGAAGTGCCGCAGGCCATCGAGAAGGCACAGAAGTACGCCAAGCGAGCGATGATCACCATCGCCCGCGTCGGCACCACCTTCCACCACGAGGTCGAGGGCAAGTTCTCGGCCTCCAAGGTCCGCCTGATTCCGGCCTCGCCCGGTACCGGCGTGGTCGCCGGCGGCGTGGTCCGCTCGATCATGGACATGGCGGGCGTGCAGGACTGCCTCTCCAAGTGCTACGGATCGACGAATGCCCGCAACACGGTGAAGGCCGCGTTCGACGGTCTCGCTCAGCTCCGCCTCCCCGATGATGTCGCGACCCTTCGCGGCCAGATGCTGGGCAAGACCAACATCCTCGAGCGCATCGAGGCCTCCAAGTCAACGATGGCCGAGACCTCCGGCCCCCGCAAGGCCCGCGGCCCGGTCAACACCGTCGCCGACGAGCGCAAGGGTCGTGGTCGCGGCGGTCCCGGTGGCGGCGGCAATCGCGGTCCGCGTCGCCCGATCGGCGGCAGCGACAGCGGCCCGGCCGACGGCGGCAACCAGGCCGCGGGAGCTGCTCCGAAGGCTTGAGTCGGATGGCCTGAGTCAGTTCGTTTAATCAGTATCAGAGATGATGTAGTTCAGAATCACGGGCGAATCGGCCCGTGTCACGCAAGACAGTTCCCGGGAGTCTCCCGTCATGATGATCCACGATATCACAGTGCTGGCCGGCCAGAACAAGAAGCGCAAGCGCGTCGGTCGCGGCACCGGCTCGGGCACGGGCCGTCGCTCCGGCCGCGGCCAGAAGGGCGCGTCCTCTCGCTCCGGCCACGCCACGAAGCTCGCCTTTGAAGGCGGTCAGATGCCCTACTTCCGCCGCCTGCGGAAGTTCGGCTTCTCGAACGCGAACTTCACGACGCACTTCTGGATCGTCAACCTCCGCGCGATCATCCAGCACCCCGCGTTCGCCAAGGGCGGCGAGGTCAGCATGGCTACGCTGCAGAAGGCGGGCCTGATCCGCGACGACAGCCGCGACCTGAAGATCCTCGGCGACCTCTCGAAGAACGAGAAGGTGTCCGTGAAGCTCACGGTCGTCGCCAATCGCGTCTCGGCCTCGGCCAAGAAGCTGATCACCGACGCGGGCGGCTCCGTCAAGGAGACCGGCACCCGTCGCGACAAGGTCCGCGGCGTGGATCGCTCCTCCGACGATCTCACCCCCAAGAACCTCACCAAGAAGCTCAAGCGCTCCTCCGGCCCCAAGAAGGTCGTCATCGAGGATCTCGATGCCGCCGACGCCGACAAGAAGGGCGCCAAGAAGGACGCCAAGGCCAAGCCAGAAGGTAAGCCCGAGGCCGCGAAGGACGCTGCCAAGGAAGCCCCGAAGGACGCCCCGAAGAAGGATTGATTGCGCGGAACTACCCTTTCCGCCATTGACCGTGTCGCGGGTCGGCTCCTTCCGAGTCGCGACTGATCTCGGCACGGACGCCACCCCGGACGCACACGAATGCTGCAAGCTTTTCTCAATGTCTTCCGGATCGCGGAACTCCGCGGCAAGATCCTCTTCACACTGGGGATGCTTGCGGTGTTTCGCATCGGCCACTGGATTCCGCTCCCGGGCGTGAACCAGAAGACGCTGGAGGAGTTTTTCCAGCAGCAGGCCACCGAGGGCTCCGCGGCGAGCCGCGTCGCGGGCTTCATGTCCGTCTTCTCCGGCGGTGCATTCGGCCGCTCGACGATCTTCGGCATGGGCGTGATGCCCTATATCTCGGCCTCGATCATCTTCCAGTTGCTGGGCCAGGTGCTGCCGCAGCTGAAGGCGCTGCAGAACGAAGGGCCAACGGGTCGCCAAAAGATCATGGAATGGACGCGCCTGGCCACGATCGGCCTGTGCATCGTTCAGGGCATCGGCTGGCTGAAGTACATCAGCACGATGGGCTTGGTCTATCCCGAGTCCGCGGCCAACCCGGTCTGGTGGATCATGGCGACCGCGGCCCTCACCGCCGGCTGCATGTTCCTCATGTGGCTGGGCGAGCAGATCGACAAGCACGGCATCGGCAACGGTGTTTCGCTCATCATCGCCGCGGGCATCTTGACTCAGATGCCCAGCGCGATCGACTGGATCATCACCAACTTTGATCCCCGCGATTCGCAGAAGATCGGCTGGACGGCTGTGTTCTTCATCATCGCGGGCTTCGTGGTCGTCATCGCGGGTTCGGTGCTCATGACCGTGGCCCAGCGACGCATCCCGATCCAGCAGGCCAAGCACACTCGCGGCCGCAAGGTCTTTGGCGGTCAGAAGTCCTACCTCCCGCTGAAGATCAACCACGGCGGCGTCATGCCCGTGATTTTTGCATCCTCGCTCATGATCTTCCCGTCGGTGATCTTCAGCATGCTCAGTCAGCAGGCGAAGGTCTCCCTGCCGGACTCCTGGTGGTCGTCGATGACGGACTGGCTCAGCAAGAACTTCGCCAACGGCGAGTTCCCGTACGTCATCTGCGAGATTGTGTTGATCTACTTCTTCAGCTACTTCTGGATTACGGTGCAGTTTAATCCGGAAGAGATGTCCAAGCAGCTCCGCGACCACGGGTCGTTCATTCCCGGTCTCCGCCCCGGCCCCCGCACGGCGGAGTACCTCGAGACGGTGATGGAGCGCATCACCTACGTCGGTGCCGCCTTCCTGGCCGTGATCGCCGTCGCCCCGATGGTCATCAACCACGCGATGAACATTCCCTACACCGTGACGCAGTTCCTCGGCGGCACGGGCCTGCTCATCGTGGTCTCGGTCATTCTCGACTTCATCCAGCGCGTGGAGGCCAACCTCCTGATGCGCAACTACGCCGGATTCCTCGGTCACGATGAGGCCGCTAAGGGCGGTCGAACCGCGGCCTGATTCGGCCTGCCTAACATCTGCCTTCTTCGTTTCTTGTGTTTTCAGCCCCTCAGAAGGACCCCATTGGCCAAGCAGGACGACAAACTCACACTCGACGCGATCGTGGAGGAATCTCTCCCGAACGCGATGTTCAAAGTCAAGCTTCCGAACGATCTGCGCGTGCTCGCCTATGTCTCCGGCAAGATGCGCATGAACTACATCCGCATCCTTCCCGGCGACAAGGTCACGGTTGAAATGAGCCCCTACGACCTGACCAAGGCCCGCATCACCTACCGGCAGTAAGGCCGCCGCGGGCGCCCCGCTCTCGGGTCATCTGCAATCGGGCAAGGAAGCCCGGCACAACCAGTGTTTTCAGCATCCGCGGCAGGAGGCGATCCGATCGGCTCCTGCCTATCATCCTCCCCGCAGAAAACCGGGCCATGGGGCTCGGCTCACGTATCAGTTCCGATTCTCTTCCGTCAAACTCCTGCCCCGAAAGTGGATTCCCATGAAGGTCAAGGCCAGTGTCAAGAAGGTCTGCGGCTCCTGCCAGATCGTCCGCCGCAAGGGCAAGGTCCGCGTGATCTGCAAGGCCGATCCGAAGCACAAGCAGGTCCAGGGCTGAGGCCTGATCTCGCCGGCCTGCGCCGGTGCGATGGGCGTCCAACAAACAATCGATCTCCCGCTCGCAGAGCAGACAACAGGAACGAACCATGCCTCGTATCGCCGGCGTCGACATCCCCGAGAAGAAGAAGATCTACTTCGCCCTCCAGTACGTCCACGGGATCGGCCAGAAGATCGCCATGGACATTCTCACCGAGGCGAAGATCAATCCCGATCTGCGCGCCGGCGAAGTGGACGAGACGGCTCTCGCCCGCATCAACGAGATCATCGACGGCAACTATCCCGTCGAGGGCGCGCTGCGTCGCGGCGTGCAGCAGAACATCCAGCGTCTGAAGGACATCCGTTCCTTCCGCGGCGACCGGCACCGGCGCGGCCTGCCCACCCGTGGGCAGCGCACCCGCTCCAACGCCCGCACCCGCAAGGGCAAGAAGAAGACGGTCGCAGGCAAGAAGGGCGTCAAGGCCAAGTAATCATGTGCATCACGAGCCCTCCGCGCAAGCGGAGGGTTTCATTCATCAACCCCGGGTACGACCTTTGCGGTCGGCTGATCCGAGGAGCAGACAATGGCGAAGAAGGCAAAGAAGGTCCGGAAGAACGTCACACGCGGTATCGCCCACGTGAAGGCGTCTCACAACAACACGATCGTCACGATCACCGATATCAACGGCGAGACCCTCTGCTGGGACTCGGCGGGAACCATCGGCTTCAAGGGCGCTCGCAAGAGCACGCCGTTCGCGGCCACCCGCGCCGGCGAGTCCGCCGGACAGAAGGCCCGCAAGGTCGGCGTGAACGAGGTCGAGGTGTTCGTCAAGGGCACCGGCGCTGGCCGCGAGTCCGCCGTCACCGGCATCGTCTCCACGGGCATCCGCGTCACCGCTGTTGAGGATCACACACCGATCCCCCACAACGGCTGCCGTCCCCGCAAGCGTCGCCGCGTCTAACCAATCATCAGGGGCCCGGGTGCAAGCTCGGGCATTTCTCTTTGTCTCGTCCGCTCTCGCACAGCAGAGCTCCCGGAGTGGTTCGGCGGTCCGGGTTGTCTCGTCAAGCGATGAACGGTTCACATCCGCAAGGTTCCGCCGAACACAGAGGTTTTTCCCATGCGTATCCGTTGGCGCGGGCTCGAGTTGCCCAGCAAAGTCATCATCGATCCGAAGTTCAAGAGCGACGTGTTCGGTCGCTTCACCGTCGAGCCCTTCGAGCAGGGCTTCGGTACGACCATCGGCAACTCGCTGCGTCGCATCCTGCTTTCCTCGCTGGAAGGCGCGGCGGTGACCTCCGTCAAGATCAAGGGCGCTCAGCACGAGTTCACCTCGCTCCCGGGCGTGATCCAGGACGTGACGGACATCATCCTGAATGTCAAGAATCTCGTCGTCAAGATGGAGACCGACGAGCCCAAGATCCTCACCGTCGCGGCCACCGGCCCCGGCGATGTCACCGCCGACCTCATCGAGGGCGACTCGGCCGTCACGATCCTGAACAAGGATCTCGTGCTCTGCACGCTCACGGACAAGGTCGACTTCGAGATGGAGCTGCGCGTCGGCAAGGGCCGCGGCTACGTCCCCGCTAGCGAGCAGTACAACAAGCAGGAAGAGCAGGAGATCGGATTGATTCCGATCGACGCGATCTACTCCCCCGTGCAGCGCGTCCGCTACAAGGTCGAGGAAACCCGCGTCGGCCAGAAGACCAACTACGACAAGCTCGTGCTGGACATCTGGACCAACGGCACCGTCGTCCCCGAGATGGCGCTCGTCGAGGCGGCCAAGATTCTCCGCAAGCACCTGAACCCCTTCGTTCAGTACTTCGACATCGGCCAGGAGCTGGTGAGCGAGGATGCCGCGAAGGCCGCGGGCATCGACGAGGAGCTGATCCGCAAGCTCAACATGCCCATCGGCGAGATGGAGCTCTCCGTCCGCGCCAGCAACTGCCTGGAGTCCGCCCGTATTCAGAACGTCGCCGACCTGGTGATCCGCACCGAGGCCGACCTGCTCAAGGTTCGCTCGTTCGGCCGCACCTCGCTCCGCGAAGTGAAGAAGAAGCTCGTCGATATCGGCCTGGACCTTGGCATGAAGCTCCCCGAGGGCGTGCAGCCCTCGTCGCCCTTCACACCGGGACAGACCGTCTGATTGTTCACCGGCTCGGGGATGACCCCTCGGGCCGGACTTTGTTTCCCTGATTCGCTTAGACCTGTTTTTCCAGACCTGTTTGCAGCACCATCCGGCCGGCACTTTGTTTTCGCCGCGTCGGGCCAGCAGATGTAGGAGTTTCCCATGCGTCACCTTCGAGGCGGATACCGACTCGGCCGCACCACCGCCCACCGCGCCAGCACCATGCGCAACCTCGCGCTGGGCCTGTTCCAGCACGGCCAGATCACCACGACGATCCCGAAGGCCAAGTGCCTGCAGCCGTTCGTCGAGAAGATCGTGACCGATGCCAAGAGCGGCACGCTCGCGGCACGTCGGCGCGTGATCGCCAAGCTCGGCGGCGACAAGCTCGCCTTCGACTGGCTCTATCTCGCCAAGGGCGCGACCGACGGCGACAAGGAAGCCGTCTCCAAGCTCAAGGATCGCGCCGAGAAGTACTTCAAGATCCCCGACGGCGAGAAGGTCGAGCGCAACCGCTACGGCGAGCTGCGCAAGGCCCCCAAGCTCGTCCGCCACATCTTCGAGAACGTCGCCCCGCGCTTCAAAGATCGCGCCGGCGGCTACACCCGCATCGTCAAGCTCGGCAAGGCCCGCATCGGCGACGGCGGCGAGCTCTGCGTGATTCAGTTCGTCGGCGCTGAAGAAGGCCCCGAGATCGGCGGCCGCCCCTCCACGCGTCGTCGCCAGGCCGACAAGCGCACGGCGTTCGCGGCGAAGGTCCGCAAGGCCGCCGCTGACAAGCCGTCTGAAAAGGCGGCTTGATCCGGAAAACCGGTCAGGTCCACCCGTAAAACGGCCGTACATGGCCTGCAACTCGGGCTGGCTTTCCCGGTAGGATTTGTGTAAGATTGGATTCACCCATAGACGTTCGTCGATGGGGAGCCAGTCAAAGCAGTCGGCCGCGGCGGGTGCCACGGCCCGAAGCAGGAAACCCAACCCTCTTTTTCGGAGTTCCAGACCATGCGCAAGTTCACCACCTCGTTCGCTCTCGTTTGCACCGTCGCCGCCGCCGCGTTCCTCGGCGCCTGCAGCAAGAACTCTGAAAAGTGCTGCAAGGAAGGCGAAGGCGCCTGCTGCAAGGACAAGGCCGCGAACGTGAAGACCGACGCGCAGGCGACCCCCGCCGCAACCGCCGGCTCCTGCAGCAAGTCCTGCACCGGCGAGAAGAAGGTCTGCCCGATGACCGGCCAGTCCAACTGATGCTCGGCTGATACGAATCAAGCACACGCGGCCCGCTGGATCTTCCGGCGGGCCGCTGTCGTTTTGCATGACATGAACCGAGGCGCGGGCGCAAGCCCGTGCTGTTCGATGCCCGCCGCGCGCAGGTGCCCGGGCTTGCGCCCGGGCCTCTGCCCTACACTCCGCCCCGATCATGCTTGAACAGCTCGAACAACTCCGCGTGCAAGGACTCGGCGCGCTCGGCAGCGCGGCAGATAGCGCCGCGCTCGAGCAGTGGCGACAGGATTATCTGGGCAACTCCGGCAAGATGAAGGCCGCGCTGGGCGCGATGAAGGATGTGCCCAAGGAGCAGAAGCCCGCGGTCGGCGCGAAGGCGAATCAGGTGCGAGTCGAGCTTGAAGAGGCGTTCAAGGCGCGTCAGGAATCGATGGGTGGTGCGGCCGCGGCACCGGCGAAGGCCGGCGAAGTTCGCCTTGATATGACCGAGCCGGGGCTGCACTACTCCACGGGGCTGGGACGGCGGCACATCATCTCGCGCGTGCGCGATGAGCTGGTGGAGGTCTTCGCGCGGATGGGCTTCAGCGTGGCGCAGGGGCCGGAGCTCGAGGACGACGAGCACAACTTCATCAAGCTGAACATTCCGAACCAGCATCCGGCGCGGGACCCGATCGACAACTATTACATCGATGATCCGACGCGGTTCAGCGTGCCGCGGATGCTGCGGAGCCAGACGAGCACGGTGCAGGTGCGCGTGATGGAGACGCAGAAGCCGCCGCTGAAGATCATCTCGCCGGGGCGCGTGTACCGGCCCGACACGGTGGACGCGACGCACAGCTTCATGTTCCACCAGATCGAAGGTCTGTATCTGGACAAGAACGTGTCGATGGCGGACCTGAAGACGTGCCTCCTGCAGTTCGCGCGGGCGTATTTCGGGCCCGATGCGCAGGTGCGACTGCGCCCGAGCTACTTCCCGTTCACCGAGCCGAGCGCGGAGGTGGACATGTTCATCCAGCTTCGTGCGGATCAGCCGGCGCGCTGGATCGAGCTGGGCGGCTGCGGCATGGTCGATCCGGCGGTGCTGACGATGTGCAACATCGATCCCGAGCAGTGGTCCGGCTTCGCGTTCGGCTTCGGCATCGAGCGGCTGGCGATGGGCAAGTACTCGATCCCGGATATCCGCATGCTGTTTGAGAACGACCTGCGGTTCCTGAAGCAGTTGTGATGGGGTCCGGGGTTTGCGCCGCGCGGCTCTGAATCTGGTATCCTGTGGCCTCTACTGGAGGCCATGCCATGTCACAGTTTGCAAACGATCCCGCGTCTCAGGCAGCATCGGACTTTCACCTCAGCGGTGAGCCGCCGGCGTGGCCGAAGGTGGTGGGGATCATCAGCATCGTTCTGGGCTCGCTGGGAACTGTGTGCGGACTGTGCATCGCGGTCTTCACGTTCGCGATGCCGGCGTTCATGCAGAAGATGGGGGACTTGCAGGCGCAAGGCGGCGCCGGCGCTCGCGGCGGGCCGGTCATCCCCACGATACCCATGCCCGCGGAGCTGAGCCCCGGTGTGCTCTCCACCGTGGCCGCAATCTTCTGGCCTATCGGAACGATTCTGCTGATCGTCGCGGGCATCTCGACGGTGCGACGCGCGGCGGGCGGGAAGATGCTGCATCTCGGGTACGGCACGCTGAGCTTGCTTTTTACGCTGGTCGGCCTCGCAGGCGCGTATCAGTATCAGGGCGCGACAAGCGGCTTCTTCTCGGCGCATCCAGATGATCCGTGGACGAAGTTCTTCATGGCGCAGGGGGGCATGGGGAGCCAGTTCGTGCAGGCGATCGGCATGACCTGCGTGAGCGCGATCTACCCGATCTTCTGCCTCGTGTGGTTCGGCGCGATGGGAAAGCGTCCGGAAGCGGGCGCGGCGCTGCAGGAGCCGCTGGTGTAATCAGATCGCCGACGTGGCGAGGGAGGCGAAATGTCTCAGTTCGATTCCGATCCAACTCCGAGCGTCAGCGCCGACTTCAATATGACCGGTGAGCCGCCGGCGTGGCCGAAGGTGGTGGGGATCATCAGCATCGTGCTGGCATCTCTGAGTCTCATCTGCGGCGGATGCGGGCTGGTGCAGAATGTGATGGGGCTGGTGCAGGGCGGCAAGGATGTTGAGATGCCCAACAGCGCTCCGATCCACATCCCGCCGCCATCGGCGTTGTCGGTTGGGTTGGGCGTGCTGGGATGGCTGTGGGCGGTGGTGCTGCTGGTCGCGGGCATCATGACCCTGAAGCGGCTGGCCAAGGGGCGATTGCTGCATCTGGTGTACGCGGGCATCTCGATCGTGCTGACGATCGGAAGCGTGGCCGTCGGGATGGCGGAGATGCAGCGCGTGTTCGAAGCGTTCGGTCAGAACGCGCAGATGGCGCAGATGGCGGGCATGATCAGAATGTTCACCTACGCGGTGATGTGCTTCGCGGTGTCGCTCGGGCTGGGATATCCGCTGTTTCTGCTCGTGTGGTTCGGCATGATGGGCAAGCGTCCGGAGGTGGGCGCGATGCCGCAGGAGCCACTGGTGTGAGCACGGATGTGAACCTGGATCAGGGCGACGTGTATCTCGGACTGGACATTGGTGGCACCAAGATCGGGATGTGCGTTGGCACGCCCGAGGGGAAGGTGCTGACGAGCGAGCGGATCTCGAATGATCGGGGCGCGACGCCGCAGGTGATGCTGGCCAAGTGCAAGGAGCGATTGAGCGTGCTCGCGGGGAACCGACGCGTGCTCGCGCTGGGCGCGGCCTGTCCGGGGCCGCTGGACTACAAGGGGGGGAAGTTCATCAATCCTCCGAACAATCCGGGGTGGCATGGTTTCGCGCTGCGGGACTGGCTGAAGCAGAACTTCGCGTGTCCGAGCGCGATGATGAATGATGCGAACGCCGCGGCGTATGCGGAGTGGCTCTGGGGCGCGGCGAAGGGGACGAACACGGCGGTGTTTCTGACGTGTTCCACGGGCATGGGCGCGGGGCTGATCGTGGATGGGCGGCTGTTTGAGGGACCGCTTGGGCTTGCGGGCGAGATCGGGCGGATCCGGCTGAGCCCGAGCGACGATGGGCCGGTGGGTTTCGGCCGGCGCGGAAGCGTGGAGGGGTATTGCTCCGGGCCGGGGATGAGCCAGATGGCCGCGAGCGAGGCGACGGTGTGTATTCACACGAATGAGAAGAGCGTGCTGCGCGAGGTGCTGGCGGCGGATGGAATCATCTCGCCGGAAAAGCTCTGCGAGGCGGCCCGCGCGGGCGACGCGGCGGCGCGGCGCGTGACGGATCGCGTCGCGCTGGAACTGGGCCGCATCATGGCGATCCTGACCGATGTGCTGAACCCGGAAGTGTTTGTGCTGGGCACGATCGGCGCGGCGTATCCGGAGCTGTTCATTCCGCGCGCGACGGAGACGATCCGGTCCATCGCGCTGGAGTCCACCAGCGCGATCGTGCGGGTGCTGCCGTCGACACTGCCGAATCGCGGCGACCAGCAGGCACTGGCGGTGGCGCACTACACGTTTGAAGAGTAGTGCCGAGTTCAGAGCGCTGAGTGCTGAGATTGTGTGTTGCACATTCTGCTCGCTTCACGTTCCCGGAGTCATGCTTCGGGCGAAGCGGCCCAAACATGGGCCGGCAGGCCCATGCCACGAAGGGGCGATAACACGCGAGTTTCAGCGGCGGCGGCCCATATCTCACGCCGACGTGTGAAGCGCGGGGAACGCTGCGGAATGCGCTCCCGCGCCGCAACGATGCACGACCCCGAAGTCTGGCCGGTGGTGTGATCGCATGGCATCTCTTCTCGTGGACACACGACCGTGAACGCATCCCGCGATCACGACGGTGCCTCCCACGCAAGGGGTCGAACCATGATCACCAAGAACCGCATCAATGTCAGCGTCCTTTCCGCCCTCGCCATCTGTGCCGCCTCCGGGGCTGCGATGGCGACGCCCACCTTCACCACCGTTAACGCGGCCAGCGGCGGGGAGAAGAACCACGCCCAGCTGCTCTCGCAGGTGTACGGCGGCAACTGGAGCAAGAGCTCCAACGGCCGCGACTACTCCTCCAGCACGCTCAGCGCGATGCGGCTGGCCGATGCCGGCGTTGCGATGCCGACCTCGCTCACCACCGGCGTGAGCGGCACGGACAACGCCTGGACGGGCCCGGCGAATACGACGATCGTGGCCAAGGCCAAGTACGCCGCGGACAACTCGATTTTCGGCTACTTTGACGACAGCGGCAACGATCACTCGTTCCACACCATCTTCAATACGTCGACGTTCAACTCGCCGGCGACGGTGAACATGCCCGCGGCGTTCCGCTGGGCTCTGAAAGATCTGAGCACGGGCAAGACCTTCACCTCGCGGAAGAGCGACAACAGTGGCGTCGGGCAGTACGAGTGCGACACCTTTGATCAGCTCGTGACCTACAAGATCACCGATTGCAATACCGGCGCGTGCGAGTGGGCTCTGTTCTGGGAGGACCGCGTCCGCGGCCAGAGCAGCGACTATGACTTCAACGACGCCGTGATCACGATCCAGGGCTGCGGGCCGGTTCCCGCTCCGGGTGCGGCGGCTCTGGGACTGCTCGGCGTGGGCTTGCTCGCCAAGCGTCGCCGCAAGTGATTCTCGCCGGATAATCTCGATGCTCTCGCGAGCCCCGCGCGGACAATGCCGCGCGGGGCTCGTATCTTTTCGGCCATGCTGCAAGGAATACGGGCGATCATCTTCGACTTTGACGGGGTGCTGGTGGATTCCGAGCCGCTGCACGAGTGGGCGATCCGCGAGACGGTGACGCCGCTTGGGTGGACGTTCACGACGGAGCGTTTCTTCGCGGAGATCGTCGGGCGCGGAGATGAGAACGCGTTCCGAAAGATCGCGGAGTGGAACGGAGAGCGCGTGGATGAGGAGCGTGTTGCTGCGCAGCTGCGGGTGAAGTGGGGATTGATGGGGCAGGGCATCGACGCCGAGAAGTTCACGATCCAGCCGGGAGCGGTCGAACTGGTTCGCGCGGCCAAGCGCCGCGGGCCGGTGGCGGTCTGTTCCGGATCGGTGCGGGAGACGGTGGGGACGATGCTGGAGCGGATCGGCGTGCGCGATGTGCTGGATGCGCTGGTCTGTGGGGATGATGTGCCGCGGATGAAGCCAGCTCCGGATGGATATCTGCTGGCGGCGAAGACGCTGGGCGTGGAGCCGAACGCGTGTCTGGCGATCGAGGACACGCCGACGGGGATTCGCGCGGGGAAGAGCGCGGGGATGCGGGTGGTGGGGGTGTGCCACACGTATCCGCGGGAGAAGCTGCACGAGGCGGATGTTGTGGTGGCGCAGATCGGGGAGATTCGGCTGTGAGAAGGGGCTGTGCGAGGCGGTTTAGCGGCCGCGGAGCTGGTCCTCGATCGCGGTGCGGCGATCGGCTTCGGCCTTGACGAAGAATCTGAGCGAGTTGATCTTGCTCTTGGTCTGGAAGTCATCGCACTTCACATCGCCATGTGAGTCGAGCGTCCACTTGCCGAGGTTGTCGGTGAGATACTCGCACTCCTCGCGGGTCTTGTCGGCGATGCGGATGAGGGAAGATGCGGCGAAGCCGCGCGTGGCGGACTTGTAATCGAAGCCGGACCAGCGGAACGCGGCGGTGTGTGCTTCGGAGGCGGGGATGCCCGCGCCCTCGAGCTTGGAGGTGAGCGAGTTGGTGGCCTCATCCATCAGACGCTTCACGGCATCGGCGGCGGCACGCAGGGCCTCGGCCTCGGCGAGGCGGGACTTGATGCGGCCGGCATCGTGCGGTGGTGTGCGCTGGAGTGTGGGGACGGTCTTGGAGGAGAGGGCGATGAGAGCATCGATCTTCGCGTCGAGATCTTTTTCAAAGGCGTCGATGACGGGGCGAATGTTCGGATTGAGAGACGGCGCGGAGGGAGTCGAAGGAGTAGTGTTGGGTGATTGCGCGGCGGGCGATGTCGAAGGCGGGGGCGCGGCAGGAGTCGGCGGTTGGGTGGCGCCGGGCGTGCCGTTGCGGAGGGCTTCGAGTTGCTTGCGACTGGCCTCGCGCATGGCATCGAGGTTCTGCTGGTTGCGATCCTGCATGGCCTTGAGTTGGGCCTTCTGCTGGTCGGCGAGGCGAGCGGCGGACTCGGAGGCGTCTGAGGGTGCGGGGCCATTGGGCGACGTCGAGTATGTGCCAGAACTGGCGGTGTTCGTGGCGGGCGCTGGCGCAGTCGCGGAGGAGTAGATGCCGTAGCCGAAGAGCGCGATGAGACTGAGAAGGATGACGGACGCGCCGATGTTGCCTGCATCATCGGAGTTGCCGAACATGAGGGCGACGAGCTTGCCGACGAGCCAGCCAAGGCCGAGGGCGACGAGTGGGACGATCACGGGAACGAACCAGATGCCGAGGCGGAAGCCGGCTTGATACGCGCCGCGCCCAGGAGGAGGGAGACGCGACCAGGTGAGATAGGAGTTAACGATGCAGACACCGATGAGGATGAGGAAGAGGAGCATGACCCAACCGCCGAAGGCGAAGGCGGCGCGGCGGAGGTGGGCTTGGCGAGGGAATCTGTGCGGCATGGAGGGCATGGGCGGCTCCTGGGGGCAGGCCGCCAGTTTACCGCGGGGCGAGATCAGATGTAAGGGCGGTGGCGGGGAAATCCGGGAAGGGGGCGTAGGTGTTGATGTCGGCGGGGGTGAGCCGGGGCGGGTCGAAGTAGATCGAGGAGATGTGCTGGAGCGGGCGGCGGAGGGATTCGGCCTCGGTGGGTTCGGTGATGAGGTCGAGGAGGACCAAGAGCGCGGTGTTTCGCTGCTGGTCGTCGGTGGAGTGCGCGGCGGATTGGAGATAGGGGATCGCGATCGGGCCGGCGGCTTTCAGCGCGGAGGCAGCGAACTTGGCGTCTTCGCCGATGGCGTTGTCTTTGAGGTGCGAGATGAGGATCGGAGCGGCATCAGACAGGAGAACCGGTGGATCGGATTGAGTGGCGATGACGGCGGCGAGGAATCTGGCCTGCTGGTCGGAGGAGCGCATGGCGCGGAGCAAGTCGGGCTGGGCACGAAGGGGGAAGTGCGCGAGAAAGTCCATGCCCTCGCGGGCGTTGTTGACGTACAGGCCGTGCGCCGGCCGCGTGTCGTCGCCGGGATCAAAGGGAAGCGTGTCGGAACGCAAGCCCTCGGCTGTGATAGCAAGAAGGCGATCGGAGGGTATGAATCCTTGGAAGGCGGTGTTGTCGAGAATCTGTCGCAGGATGTGGGCCGCGAGCTGTCGCTGCTGGTAGTCGGAAGAATCGAGTGCAACGTTCAAGCGTGGAACGGCCGGGAGGCCGATGCGCGTGAGATGGGCGATGGCGTTGTCGGCGTTCCAGGGGATCTCGTCGTTGCGAAGATCGTCGATGTAGCTGGGGATGATCCAGTCGAGTTGAGTGGGCGAGAAGATGCGTGTGGAGAGGCGGTGATCGGCGCGCTGGTTGAGCGATGGGATGCCGTGCTTGCCGAGGACGACGCGGTGGGCGATGACGAGCCAGTCGGGGGCGTGCGTGCTCCACTGGCCGGTGCGTGCCGAATCGGTGAGCGCGAGAAACCACGCGACAGCGATGGCGATGAGGGCGGGGCGGTGCCAGCGGAAGCGGGAGGGGTGGGTGCGGGCTTGGGTGATATCGCGGAGTTTGCGGCCGCATTCGGGGCACGTGAGCGAGCCGCAGGGGGCGATGGGCAGGCCGGAGAGGTTGTATCCGCAGCCCGGGAGGATGAAAAGGCGGAGCGGAGAGAGGAACGCGTACCACGACGAGCGCGGGCCGGGGCAGAAGCGGCGGCCGCGGTGCATGCGGTAGAGGTGGAGGGCGACGGTGCAGCCGATCACCGAGGCGGCGCAGGCGAGCGCGCCGGCGGAGACCTGATAGGAATATCGCATGGGCGGGGACTCTGGATGTGGGGCGGGCGGATGTTCAGCGTCGCGCGGTGTGGCGCGGGCGCGAGTATCGGCGCGCGATGCGAGGAACCGTGAGCGATGCGTGCAAGTGAGCGGGCACTTGCAAATGGGCAGCGTGATGAGTGAGCGAAGCTACGCCGCCATGCGGATGATGCGCAGCGAGTTGATTGAGGCGACTTCCTTGTACGCGGGATTTGCGGCGAGGAGTTCGGTGTAGAAGCGCGTCACGCCTTCCCACGCGCCGACATCGTGGAAGCCGACGAGACCGCCGGGGGCGATGTGGGGTTTCCAGGCCTCGAAGTCGGCGCGCGAGGCGTCGTAGGAGTGGTCGCCATCGATGAAGAGGAGGCGGATGGGGCCATGGTCCCAAGTTGGCGCGGCCTTGAGCGACGGTGCGACGATGGGCTCGACCATGTCGCCGAGGCCGAGGCGGGAAAGGTTGGCGCGGAAGGCGGGGAGGGTGCTGCCGTGGGCGGCGATGTCGGAATCGGGATGCGTGCCGCCGGGCTGGTGTTCGGGGGAACCAGTGAAGTGGTCGATGGCGTAGACGACGCCGGGTGTGCGGCCGGAGGCGGCGACGTGCTTGAGGCCAGCGGCGAGCCAGCAGGTGGAGCGGCCCTTGAAGGAACCGATCTCGGCGATGACACCGTCGCATGGGTCGTGCGCGACGAGCGTCATGAGGGCGTAGCCCTCAAGCTCGTGGAGCCAGCCGGGAACGGTGGCGATGGCGGTGGCGGCCTGGTAGAACTCGCCGAGGGCGGTGAGGCGAGTGACGGCGGGGTCGGTGAGCATGATCGTTTTTCGACCGGCCCACGGGCGTGCTTTACCGGACCATGGAACACGCCGCGGTGATTTGTGCGGCGTGCTCCCCTGATCATGGCGGTTTATGGCTTGACGGAGAGTTCCGCCTTGCGTTCGGCGATTTCTGCGCTGATGGCGGAGACGAAGTTGGCGAGCGGCATGGAGCCGGCGTCTTTGTCGGTGCCGCGCATGCGGATGGAGACGGCGTTTTGCTCGGCGTCGCGGGGGCCGACTATGAGGAGGTAGGGGATCTTCATTTCGGCGGCGACCTTGATCTTGCCCTGGATGCGGTCGTTGGACTCATCGAGGGAGACGCGGACGCCGGCGGACTTCAGGGCGGCCTCGACGGTGCGGGCGTAGTCGATGGTCTTCTCGCTGATGGGAAGAACGCGGACCTGTTCGGGGGAGAGCCAGGTGGGGAAGGCGCCGGCGAAATGCTCGATGAGCACGCCGCAGAAACGCTCCATGGACCCGAAGGGGGCGCGGTGGATGACGACGGGGCGGTGGGGCTTGTTGTCGGGGCCGATGTACGAGAGGTCGAAGCGGTTTCCCATTTGGTAATCGACCTGCACGGTGCCAAGCTGCCATTCGCGGCCGATGACGTCCTTGACGACGAAGTCGATCTTGGGGCCGTAGAACGCGGCTTCGCCGGGCTCCTGACTGAAGGGAACGCCGAGGGACTTGGCGGCGTCGATGCAGGCGGCTTCGGCTTTGTCCCAACTGTCTTTAGCGCCGGTGTACTTAGAGGAGTCGGGGTCGCGGAGGCCGACGCGGACGCGGTAGTCCTTCATGCCGAGGATGTTGAAGATGGTTTTGACGAGGGAGAGGCAGCCCTGAATCTCGCCGGGGATCTGGTCCTCGGTGCAGAAGAGGTGGGCATCATCCTGAGTGAAGCCGCGGACGCGGGTCATGCCGTTGAGTTCGCCGGATTGCTCCCAGCGGTAGACGGTGCCGAACTCGGCGAGGCGGACGGGCATGTCGCGGTAGGAGTGCGGAGCGGAGCCGAAGATCTTGGCGTGGTGCGGGCAGTTCATGGGCTTGAGCATGAAGCCTTGGACGAGTTGATCGTCGGGCATGATGCGGTCGGTGGCGATGGTGGTGGCCTTGGTGCGTTCGTTGATGCCGTCGGCAAGGCGTTGGGAGACGCCCTCGACGCGGCGCATGACGTCGGCGCAGCTGCAGCCATCGGCGCAGAGGGCGTCGAGAGTCTGTCGCTCGATGATCGGCGGGAACTGGGCGTCTTTGTAATAGGGGAAGTGGCCGGAGGTCTTGTAGAGGTCGAGAGAGCCGATGTGCGGGGTGAAGACCTCGGTGTAGCCCTGCTTGCGCAGCTCGGCGCCGATGAAGTTCTGGAGTTCCTTGCGGATGATGGAGCCGTTGGGGGTCCAGAGGATGAGGCCCTGGCCGACGGTTTCATCGATGTGGAAGAGACGGAGTTGCTTGCCGATGACGCGGTGGTCGCGGGCGGAGGCCTCTTCCTTCTGCTTCAGGAAGGCGTCGAGATCGGCTTGGGTGGCGAAGGCGGTGCCGTAGACGCGGGTGAGGCGGTCGGAGTTTTCATCGCCGTGCCAATAGCTCGAGGCGAGGGACATGACTTTGACGGCGCCGATGCGGCCGGTGCTGGGGACGTGGGGGCCGCGGCAGAGGTCTTCCCAGTTTTGGCCGGGGGTGCCGGTGGCGTAGAAGGACAGATCTTCGGAGCGCTTCACGCCATCGAGAGTGATGCCGAGATCCCGGGCGACCTGTTGGGCCTTTTCGTGGTCGAGGACGGTGTGGACCGTGGCGAGTTCCCCTTGGAGAAAAAACCGCTTGATGATGTCTGCTGCATGAACCTTGGCGGCAGATGCCAGATCTCCGATTGTGATTGGCTTCTTGGCAGGCGCGGGGGCCGCGGACTTGTAGACACTGCTTGGGAGACCAAGTGCCTTTTCTGCGTTGTCGACTTTGTATTTGTTTCCCTCTCGCTGCAATCGCGAGAGCCCATCTGGCCCGCTGACTTCGTAGCGGGTGAAAGGCCGATCCTCCGCGATGATCTTCTTCATCTCGGCTTCGATGGCCGCGAAGTCGCCGTCTTTGAGCGGGCGGTTGTCGGGGAACTTGATGTCGTAGTAGAACTTGTCTTCGAGCGCGGGGCCGTAGACGAGTTGCGCACCGGGGACGATGCGCTGGATGGCTTCGGCCATGACGTGGGCCGCGGAGTGGCGGATGAGGAAGAGGGCATCCGGGTCGGGCTTCTTGTCGCGGGTGGTGGGAGTGATGATGGCGAGCGCGGCGTCATCGGACATGACGGTGCTGAGGTCGCGGATCTCGCCGTTGATCTTGGCGCCGACGGCGGCCATGGCGAGGCGCGGGCCGATGGACTCGGCGACCTGGCGAGCGGTGACGGGTGCGGGGAACTCTTTGACGGAGCCATCGGGGAGGGTGATGCGGGGCATAGGGGGATCCAAATAGCAAATGGGCAAATAGCAAAGGGCAAATCGGAGGGGCGGGATGGTACGGGGCGAAATGAAAAAACCCGGCGTGGTGCCGGGCTTTGGGAGGACAGAGGGGCAGCGGGCCGGCTAGCCGCTGTGTGCTGGGAGAGTGGTTGTCGTCGTCGTCTGGCCGTTCATGGGCGGAGTATAGGCGAAAGTGGAAAGGGGGGTTTGGTGAGGTTTGACTCTAGTTTGGTGATGCCCGGGCACGTTGGGCGTCCAAGTCGTCCGCCCTCCGCCGGGCGGAAAAGTAGTAGAAAGAAGGGAAATGGTGGCTGCGCACCGGTGGCTTGCTCCCAGAGCGTCGCTGCGCCACCGTCAACGATCGTGCGCACTCCGTGCGGAAGGCAGAATCCTGTTTGACGCGGCCGCGCCGATCGGCGACACTACCCATGCCTTGCTTGCGGCCTTGTCGGCTGCTGCGGGCGGTCAATGAGGTACGCGAAGTGATCTGTCCGTATTGCGGGCATAACGACGACAAGGTGATCGACAGCCGCGCCAGCGATGGGGGGCGGGTGGTGCGGCGTCGGCGCGAGTGTCTGAAGTGCGAGCGGCGGTTCACGACGTACGAGAAGGTTGAGGAGACGGCGCGGCTGATGGTGGTGAAGCGGGATGGGACGCGGGTGCCGTTCAATCGGGAGAACGTGCTGAAGGGCGTGCTGGCGGCGTGCGGAAAGCGGCCGGTTTCCGAGCAGGCGAAGCGGCAACTGGTGGATGAGGTGGAGGAGGAGTTGTATCGCGAGTTTGATCGGGAAGCGCCGTCGAGCGCGATCGGTGAGCGGGTGATGCAGAAGCTGGCCGCGCTGGACAAGGTCGCGTATGTGCGGTTCGCGAGCGAGCACTATCAGTTCGAGAATGTGGGGCAGTTTGTGCAGGAGCTGCGCGATCTGGATGCGCGGCCGAAGGAACTGAAGGACCAGCAGAAGCTGTTCTGATCTCTGAGTGCGTTGGGAGGCGAAAAGTGATGTTGCGATGGAGACGTGCCGCTTTTTGTTGCGGGGGCGGTTATGTGCGCTCGTGTGGATGTTTTCGGTCCAAGGCGTGCGGAAATGGCCACGGCAAGCCCGTGAAATCGCAATCAGATTGAAATGGGAACTTGGGGGGCTTGACGGAGCACCGGGATCGGACACACTTGCGAGAGGCCCGGCTTTGTCGGGCGGGAGTTGAGAAGAGAGCCCTCGACTTCGGTGCGTTGGTGTTGCGGCTTTGGGCCGCGGTGATGTAGCGCGCCGGTGTGGAGGAAGGAGAGCGGGATGCGGTTGTGGGCGCTGGGAGCTTTGGTCATGGTGGGAGTGGCCGCGTCCGCGCGCGCGACGGTGTTGTTTGACGCGAAGGGGTTTGAGGCGCCGTACTACTCGACCGGAAAGCTCGCGGGGCAGAACGACTGGTACGCGGACCGCGTGACGGCAAACACTGCGACGGTGCAATCATCGGTGGCGAGCGAGGGCGCGCAGGCGGTGCGTGTGGGGAGCGATGTCACGAACAACAGGTTCTTCCCGAAGATTGATTATGTGCCGGGAGTTGGCGAACTGCTCTCCATCGAGTGCGACATCGCGCGGACGACCGGGGGCATGTCGCCGAGCTTCGGGTATCTGATCGATGTGTACGGGCTGGATGGGCAGCGCGTTGCGAGGGCGGGGCTTGGGCGCGATGGCAACACCATCAGGGCGGTGCGGACATTGGTGACGGGGACCGCGCCGGCCAACCCGATCGTGTACGCGCCGATGCAGTGGGTTCACTTCGAGATGCAGTTGAACTTCACGAACCACACGTGGGCACTGCTGATCGACGGGGTGCCGACGGGTACGGGGCTGGCGATGACGAGTGTGTTTTCGCCGGGCATGAGCCACGCGGATGTGCAGGTGGCAACGTTTAATACGTCTGCGGATGAGGGGTACTTTGACAACTACCGGGTACGGACGATTCCCGAGCCGGGGGCGATCGTGCTGGTGGGGATCGGGCTGGCGGCGGCGGCGCGGCGGAGGCGGTGAATCCGCGGGCACCACGCTACACTGCGCGGCTATGAACCAGAAGCGATTCGAGACGGCGGCGGCGGCGTTCGCGGACCTGAAGAGCAAGGGCGTGCTGCGCGATGGGATCACGGTGATGGTGGGGGGGTTCGGGCTGTGCGGGATTCCCGAGCATCTGATTGTTGCGCTGCGCGACAGCGGGGTGAAAGGGCTGACGTGCATCTCGAACAACGCGGGAGTGGATGACTTCGGGCTGGGGCTGCTGTTGCAGACGCGGCAGATCAGGAAGATGATCTCGTCGTATGTGGGCGAGAACGCGACCTTCGAGCAGCAGTTTCTGAAGGGCGAACTCGAGGTGGAGTTCAATCCGCAGGGGACGCTGGCGGAGCGGATCCGCGCGGGTGGCGCGGGCATTCCGGCGTTCTACACCGCGACGGGTGTCGGCACGCCCGTGGCGGCGGGGAAGGAGATCCGCGAGTTCTACAGGCCGATGGACGACAGCGTTCATCACAACCGGACACCAACGGCGACGACCGGGACGTATGCGGCGATGGAGTCGCGCGTCCGGCCGCGCGATGACGCTCATGCCCGCCGGCGGGAGTACGTGCTGGAGACGGGGCTGTACGCGGACCTGGCTCTGGTGAAGGCGCATACGGCGGACGGGTTTGGGAATCTGGTGTATCGCAAGACCGCGCGGAACTTCAATCCGATGATGGCGAGCGCCGCGGCATTCGTGATCGCGGAGGTGGAGGAGATCGTGGGGACGGGGGAAATCGATGGTGATGCGGTGCACACGCCGGGGAGCTATGTGGACCGGGTTGTGAAGACAGTGCCGGAAAAGCGGATTGAGCAGCGGACGGTGAGCAAGTGAGTATGAAACGCGGGGCGGGGTGAGGTTCTGTACACTGGCGGCATGAATGAGAACCGCACGATCTGGGAATGGGCGGCGGATTGGTTCGCAGTTCGGCGGGCCACACGGCTGGTGGTCGATGGGCTGGTGGTGTTGCTTGTGGCGGGTGTGGTGTATCTGGCTTGGACATTCTGGTCCAACGTGCAGCGCGGTGACTTCGAGACTGGTCGCACGCTGCTCGGACGCAACATCGGGATGATGTTTGCGTCGGCGCATGCGGTACTGCAGTATTTGGGGATCGTGATTGTCGCGGTTGGGTGTGCGAGGATTATCGCGGAGGGACGGAGGGACGTGGCGAATGGGGAGTCGCTTTCGACGGGCCCGAAGGATCCACAGCCATGAAGATCCGCACGATCATCGCGCTTGTGCTCTTTGTCGGCGGGCTGGCGGTAGTGCTGTATGGGATTGGGTTTGCGCTCAAGGAGTTTGTGGGGATGTACTCGAGCGCGATTGATGCGCCGCTGGACACTCCGGAAGGCGGGGAGAAGGGCGTGTCGGATCGGATGATTCACTTTGTGATCATCGGGGCGTGCGGGATTCCGCCACTGATGGTGGGGTCGGCGATGATGGGGATGGGTTTTATCGCGCGGGTGATCAAGATGGTGCAGGGGATGCAGAAGAAGTGATACGCGTCAAATAAACAAGGCCCAGCGGGATGCTGGGCCTTGGGTGGGATTGGAGATGCGGGTCGCCGTGCCCGGGCTTGCGCCCGAGCCTCTGATCAGCCGTTGATGGCGGTGACCTTCAGCTTGGTGTAGCGCTGGCGGTGGCCGACGCGGCTGCGGGAGCCCTTCTTGGCCTGGAAGTACTGGACGAAGAGCTTCTCGCCCATGACAACGGCTTCGACGACTTCGGCGGTGACGGAGGCGCCTGCGACGTAGGGCTTGCCGAACTTGGCGGAGCCGCCTGCGGTGCCGACGAGGAGGACCTTGTCAAACTTCACGGCCTTGCCGACCTGGACGGAGCCGCCGTCGATGAGGTCTGCGAGGAACTCTTCGCCTTGGGCGACCTTGCGCTGGCCGCCGCCTTCGGTGATGATGGCGTACATGGATGCCATCCTTTCTGAACACGTCCACGCTCGACGGGGGGGTGAAAGTCACCCTGCTTGCATGCCCGGCACGCCGTGGGGAGGTGAGGGTAGGGTGGGAAGTGGGAGGGGGGAAGTCGGAGGTGGGAAATGCCGGGAATTCCTAAAGGAACCCGTACAATCCCACAAAAATGCCGCGAAGAAAGTGTCAGTACGCGGGTAGGGCGTTGCCGCGGTGCCAGAGGGTCAGCCGAATCTGGTCGTAGCCGATGGTGCCGCCGAGATCATCAAAGATGGGCTTGAGGCGTTCGGCTTTGAGGCGACCAACGGATTCGAGGATGCGGGTGTAGTCCGCCGCGCTGACCCAGGGGGAGATGTCTCTGGGTTGTTTCATTTCGACGAACTCGAAGAGGTACTCGCTGGTGGTGGAGCGGGCGCGGCCGATCTGGGCGGCGACATCTTCGACGCCCATGCCGCGAGCGAACATCTCGAAGGCGCGTTTCTTGGAATCGGTGGCCGAGGTCGGGAGTTGACCGGCACGCTCGGAGAGCGTGGGGCGCGGGCGAGAGCCGGTGCCGACATCGAGCGGGATGGCGACGGCCTCGCAGTGCTCGCGGATGGCTTCGACGAATCGTTCGCCGAACTGTTCGAGCTTGGAGCGGCCGACGCCGCGGATGCTGGCGAAAGTGGCGAGGGAGCCGGGGCGGACGCGGGCCATCTCTTCGAGCGGTGCATCGCTGAAGACGACGTATGGGGGAACGCCGAGTTTGTCGGCGATGGCGCGGCGGATCTGGCGGAGATGCTCGAAGAGGGCTTTTTCCTGATCGTTGAGGGGAGCCGAGGTTGCGCCGGAGTAGTCGAGCTTGCCGCGTTTGCGTTCAGCGCCGGCGACCTGCTCGGCGGCCTTGGCGCGGAAGAGGGTGATGGGGCGTTCGCCTTTGAGGACGGCGGCGGAATGGGCGGTGAGCTGGATGGTGGGATATTCGCCAGCGGCGCGGGCGAGGACGCCAAGGTCGACGAGCTGGCTGATGTGGTTGACGATGGTGTCCTTGGGCAACTCCTTGAGGAGGCCGAAGGTGGTGAGGAGATGGTGCTGGCGCTCGATGACTTTGGCGATGCCTGCGCCGCGGAGGACATCGGCGATGTACACGGCACCGAAGGAGTCTTCTCGCATTCCCCGCAGGCGGGCGACGCAGGAGAGGATTTTTCGGGCGATGGTGGTGGAGTCGGGCTCCTGCTCGAGCTCGTTGAGGCAGACGTCGCAGGCGTTGCAGGAGGAGGACGATGGAGAAGTGGATTCGGAAGCGGTTGGTGCAGGGGCATCGGCTGCGGTCTGGGTGCCATGTGGCCCCCGCGTGACCGCGGGGGTACTGCATGATGGTGGTACGTATTCCTGGCCGAAGTACTCGCTGAGGGCGCGGTGGCGGCAGCGGGTGCTCGCGGCTAGACGCTGCATCTGGTTGACGAGGTCTTTGCTGGCTTGGATGACTTCGTAGGGAACGTGGACTTCGCTCTCGCCCGCGCTGCGGTCGATGAGGTTGTTCCACTTCATCGCATCCGCGCCGGAGTAGAGCAGGACGCACTCGGCGGGGAGGCCGTCGCGGCCCGCGCGGCCGGTTTCCTGCTGATAGGCCTCGACGGATTTCGGGCTCGAAGCGTGGATGACACAGCGGACATCGCCGCGGTCGATACCCATGCCGAAGGCGACGGTGGCGACGACGATGTTGAGACGCTCGGAGGAGAAGGCCTCCTGCACGCGATGGCGGGCGCGGTGGTCCATGCCGGCGTGGTAGGCCTCGGCTTTCAGGCCGCGCGAGGTGAGTTCGGAGGCGACCTCCTCGGTCTGCTTGCGGCTCATGCAGTAGACGATGGCGGCTTCGCCGGATTCGTTGGTGGTGCCTTGGTGGCGTCGGAGGACATCCTCGATCTGGTCGATCCCGCTGCCGCTGCGAGGAATGACTCGGTACGTGAGGTTCGGGCGATCGAAGGTGCCGACGAGCTCGGCGGGATCGCGCATGTGCAGCTGCGCGATGATGTCTTCGCGGACACGCGGCGTGGCGGTGGCGGTGAAGGCCTGCACGGGGACGCCGGGGAGGGCTTCGCGGAGTTCGGCGATGCGGCGGTATTCGGGGCGGAAGTCGTGGCCCCACTGGCTGATGCAGTGGGCCTCATCGATGGCGATGCTGGCGACGCCGCGGGATGGGTTTTTCTGGCCGAGGCGGACGAGCCAGGCGAGGAAGCCGTCGCCGAGGAGACGCTCGGGGGCGACGAGGAGGAGTTTGGTCGTGCCGCTTTCGACCTCGCGGCGAACATCCGCGGAGTCTTCGTAAGAGACGCCGGAGTGGAGCGCGGCGGCGGGATATCCGGCGAGCTTGAGGCCATCGACCTGATCCTTCATCAACGCGATGAGCGGGGAGACGACGATGCAGAGCGAGGGCTGGCCGGGATCGCGGAGGAGCGGGGGGAGTTGATAGCAGAGGGATTTGCCGCCGCCGGTGGGGAGGACGACGAGGGCATCGCGATTGGCGAGCGCGGCCTTTACCGCGTCGAACTGCATGGGGCGGAGTTCGGTGAAGCCCCAGAGGGAGGTGAGCGTGGCGCTGATGCGGGCGCGGAGGGCGGCATCGGCGCGAGTGGGAGTTGTTGCGGCGGGAGATGGCAAGGCGGGACGGTACCAAACAAACGCCGACAGTTCAAGGGGGATGTCGGCGAAAGTCGCGAGATGTCTGTGGAATCGCGTGTGAGTGGCGCCACGAGTCTGTCAGTCTCCGCCGCCGCCGCAACCTCCGCCACCACAGCCACCTCCGCCGCCATCGCCTCCGCCACCGCACCCGCTTCCTCCACCGTCATTTCCGCCTCCACCGCCATCGCTGCCGCCGCTGTCGCCGCCATGACCACCGTGACCGCCACCGTCGTGGCCGCCGCTGCTGTCGTGCGAGCCGTGTCCGTGGTGGCCGTGATGATCGCCACCATGGTGGATTCCGGAATCCCTGGAAGTTCCCGTGTCACTCCCGAAGAACCAGCCGCCGCCGCATCCGCTGGAAGAGGTGCATCCGCTGCTGCGAGTGTGTCGTGCCGCGCGGAAGATGAGCGACATCACGGCGAGGAAGGCGATGATGCCGAGGAAGATGAGGATCACGGAGACTCCGTTTCCGCCAACGGCTCGTGAGCATCCCGCGATCGTTCCGCTCAGGAACACGCCGCCGGCGATCATCGCGGCCTGATGAATCCGTTGTTTGGGGATCATGTAGACAGTGGAGCGATCAACGCGCCGGAATCGCTTGGAGTGATCGAAGCGGCGCTCCGATGAGGGCCAGATGTCTTCTGGCGGCTTGGTGCCGAAGATGCGTTCGTACGCGAGCTTGGTTTTTGCGTACATGTCGTCGTGCTTGGTGTCTTCGGATTTCCCGCCGCGTGAGGGGTCGTGGTGGATCGGCATGCCGAGGATGTCCTTGCAGAGCCGGTCCCAGTACGAGCGGGTGAAGGTCATGTGCATGTGCCAGCACTGATCGACCTCATCGCTGGGGCAGACGGGGTGGCCGCCGAAGAGGGCGAGGTAGAGGAACTTCTTGTACTCATCGACGACGCGGGTGGCATAGTCGAGGGTCCAACCATTCTCGCGGGCAAGGCGGCGTTCGAAGGGAAACGCGGGTGGTTTGCCATCCACCAGTTCATCGATCCGGTACTGCTGAAGCTTGGTCCACACGGTGCTCTGAAGGTCGTTCATCGGGGGCCTCCTGTGCTGTGGGTCGCTTGCTAATCCGGGTCACTTGTCACGCTCTGACGCAAGTAGTCTCCTTTACAATCGGGTGGGGCACAAGCGGCTCTACCACTGTTGATTGAGTCTTTGCGGGGGGTTCGGTACTACAGGTTGGGTCGGGCCCCGTACTGTGTGCAAAGGCGAGCGGTTGCGCGGTGGCGGAGGCGGAGAACCCGACATGGGTGCGCGAAAACCGGTGGCGGCACGGGCGGAAGGGGCAACAGTTCATTCCATGACAGCCGCAGCCATGACAACTCTGGAGCCGAGGGCGCAGTTGAGCGGCACACCCGCGCGGCTGTATCGCGCACTGATTGAGAAGGATGCGGCGTTCGACGGGCGCGCGGTGGTGGGAGTGAAGACGACGGGGATCTTCTGCCGCTTCACCTGCACGGCGCGGAAGCCGAAGCGCGAGAACGTGGAGTTTTTCGGGACGCCGAAGGAGGCGATGTTCGCGGGGTATCGATCGTGCAAGGTGTGTCGGCCGATGGAGGATGTCGGGACGGTGAAGGCCGCGCCGGGGTGGTTGGTGAAGCTGAAGCGCGAGGCGGATGACCAGCCCGCGATTCGACTGCGCGATGGAGACCTGCGGGAGCGCGGGCTTGATCCATCAACGGTGCGACGGCTCTTTCAGCAGCACTACGGGAGCACGTTCCAGCAGTATGCGCGGGCGCGGCGGATGGGCTTGGCTCTCGCGGCGGTGCGGAGCGGCCGGAAGATGGGAGAGGCGAAGATGCAGTCAGGGTTGCAATCGGACTCGGCGTTTCGTGAGGCGTTCCATCGGCTCTTCGGGACGCCCCCGGCGGGCGGGCGCGGCGAGGAGTTGCACGCATTGTCGGCGCGGTGGTTGGAGACGCCGATCGGGCCGCTGCTTGCGCTGGTGGATGACACCGGCCTGCGAGCGCTGGACTTCGTGGACCGCCGGGGACTCGAGCGGCAGATCGAGCGGCTGCGGAAGCGGTTCGGGCACATCGTGGTGCAGGATCACAAGTATCTGGATGCGGTGGAGCGCGAGATGGGAAAGTACTTCGCAGGGAAGAGCTGGCTCGGGCAGGATGGCAAACCGTTCCCCGTGCCCTTAGCGGCGAGCGGGACGCCGTTTCAGGAGGAGGTCTGGGCGGAGCTGCGGCGCATCCCGCTCGGAGAGACCCGCAGCTACGGCCAGCAGGCCACCGCGATCGGCAAGCGCGAGGCCGTGCGGGCGGTGGCGCGGGCGAATGGGGAGAACTTCCTGGCCATCGTGGTGCCCTGCCATCGCGTGATCGGCGCGGACGGGTCGCTCACGGGGTACGGCGGAGGATTGTGGCGCAAGCAGTGGTTGCTGGAGCATGAGCGGAAGATGGCGGGGCTGGCGCTGGAATGAAAAGGTGTGCCGAGTTGCATCGTGCGGCTCCTTGTGGGAAGATGCCGCGACGATGGAGGCGGCATGAGCAGCGCGTTGATGACATGCGGGAAGTGCGGCGCGGATGTGTCCAGCGCGAAGCGACTTAAGGACTCCAAGGGGCGATACTTCTGCGAGCCGTGCGGGGCCGCGCTGCGGCAACTCGCCGCGGCGAAGCTGGGTCCGACGGTGGATTCGCACGGGTCGGTCGCCTCCGGCATGGTCTCGCTCACCTCCGGTGCGGATGGCTCGTCCGCGACTCCGAAACCGGCCGCAGCGCCGCACCCCGATGATGGCACCTTCGCGCTCGCGGATGATCCCGCCCCGGCCGCGCGGCCCGCGACCATCGGCCTGGCGAATCTGAACGTCTGCCCGGACTGCGGCCACCCCTTCGGTACGGGCTCGGACATCTGCCGCGGATGCGGCTTCAATCGCAAGACGGGCTTCCACATCGGCAAGGGCACCGCGGTCCCACCAAGCGCGGAGCCGACGGCGACGCACGTCCCCAAACCGTGCAAGAAGTGCGGCTACGACATGACGGGCACGAAGACCGGCCGCTGCCCGGAGTGTGGGACGATCAACACGCGGATGCTCCGCGCGCGGCAGACCGAGGCGAACACGCTCAAGTCCATGTTCGTCGGCCCCGCGATCATGATCGGCATCGGGCTGGCGATCTCGGTGGTGGTCTTCTTCATTCAGGGGATGATGTCAAGCACGGTCGTCGGCGCGGCGGGAGGCGGCGGCATCGCCGGAGGAGCCGGGACGGCCGCGTGGTATCTCGCGTATTTCATCATCAACGTCGTGGTCGGCTTCGCAGCCTATGTCGGGTGCAGCATCGCCTTCGTCGGGTTCGATGAGCCCCTCGGCGTGACGTTCGTGCGGCTCGCGGGTGTGTATGCGGTCGCGGATGCCGTCGGCGCGGTGCTGCGCTCGTTCATTCCCGGGTTCATCGCGTGGCCGCTGCTGGCGATCATCTACGTCGGCCTGCTCATGCAGGTGATGGAGCTGGACTGGGAGGAGGCGTGGCTGGTGTCGATCGTGACGTACATCGTCCGCGTGGCCATCTTCGCGACGATGTGGTATGTGTGGTACTTTTACCTATAGCCGGCCTTCGCCGGTGCGGCGTGCTATGTCGCCGCCGCCATGTGCTATTTGCTCTCCCCCACCATCCCCTCCATGTACCGGTGGAACTCATCGTGCATGAACTTCATGCTCGGTGATCGCCACATCGCCTGGAAGCTGGGCTCGGCGACGATGTCGCGCATGCGGCTCTCCCAGGAGCGGAAGTAGTCCTCGGGCACCTGCCCGTCGCGATGCCCGACCCAGACGATCTCGAAGACCGAGAGCTGCATGAGGTTGAAGAAATACTCGCGGATCGCCCGCTGCCGCTCGACCTCGGTGGGCAGAGTGTCCGCGAAGCGCACATCCCCCGTGTAGACGTTCGCCAGCGAGGGATCGCTCACCCGCATCTCCCGAAGGTGCATCTGCATCTCCACGAGCTTGGAGAAGTTGGCGAAGTGCTGGGCCTGCCGCTGCTTGCGGAACTGCATGGCGGTGTAGATCAGCCCGCCCGCGATGGCGGAGGAGGAGACGGCCTGCAGGAGAAGTTGCAACTCGGGCGTGGTCATGCCGCGAGGATACGCGGGACTCGCGCGGTCTCGCATCGGGTGGCACAGGCAGCGTGTCCGCGCCTCGTGGTCTTGCCTTGGGTGGCACGGGCAGCTCGCCTGCCCGTGGTGCGCGCGGCGGGTGCAACGACTCGCAGGGGGAATGCTCACCACTGAGCACACCGAGAACACTGAGAAAGGCCAGAGGATGTAGAATGGACCCATGCGGCCGCACCCGAGGATCAGGAAGACGGTGAAGTGGGGAGGGGCGGTGGTGTGCGTGTTGCTTCTGGGGCTCTGGGTGGTCAGCGGGTGGTACGAGATGTCGCCGTGCAGTTGGAACGGATGCGAACCGTTATTGCGGTGGGGGTGCTGCGAGTTCTGGAAGTTTCCAGACCAAGCGCCTTCGTTCCGTGGTGTAAGAATTGCTCGAATGCTCCCGTTCCTCGGTGGCGATTGCCTCCCCTTCGAAGTTCACTGGGATTTTCGGCGATGGAATGCGCCGGCGTCCAAACTCAATGGCTCCGGGTGGGCGTGCTTGGTTGTACCCCTTTGGGCTCCCTTATTGCTCGCCATCATTGTGACTTCGCTTGCCTGGCTTCTCGACACCCTCGCCCGCCGCCGCGCGAAACTCGGCGCGTGCCCGAAGTGCTCCTACTCCCGCACCGGCCTCGCGGTTGGGGGGGTCTGCCCCGAGTGCGGGGCGCCCGCGCCGACTTGGTGATCCTTGACGTAACTCCCCGCATCTACTCCGCCTTGTTGGTAATTTCCGCGCTTCGGTTCGTTCTCCCCCGCATAGCCGCGTTGCGTTTACGGGCACCCCGCGAACCACGCGTTCAGGAACGCGAAGATGTCGTCCACGCCCAAGTGGGCATCGGCGTTGAAGTCCGCCTGGCAGGCGGCCCGCACGATGAGGGAGACTGGGATGGGCGTGAGCTGGCCGCAGGGCGTCGAGGCGCGGAGGGTGTACACGCCTTGGTCCTGCGGGAGCGCGGGGGTGAAGGTGAGCGCGGTGGTGCTGGCGCCGGAGATGCGGCCGGGGATGTCGGTGATAAGCGTGCTCCCGCGGAACCACTGCGGCGCGGGGCTGAAGCCGGGATTCAGCGCGGGGAAGTTCACCGAGAGGGTGGCGGCACTTCCGGCCAGGACATCGGCGGGCGAGATGACCGGCACGCCGGTGGACGGGGGGAAGAAGACGCGGGCGGCCGGCGAGGGCGCGTTCACCAGCGAGCAGCCGGGCACGGTGTACAGGATGCGATAGTCGTACTGCAGGCCCGGGCTCCCGGTGGTGTCGGTGAAGGTGGTGGTGGTGCCTCCGAGCACCGCGAGTGTTTGCGCTGCGCCCGCACCGCTGCCGGTGAGGGGCGTGCGCACCACCGCCGCGCTGAGCGACTCGCGGAAACGCTGCCAGTTCAGGGTGATGCTGGTGCATCCGATGCTTACGGCAGGCGGAGTCACGAGCTGGCTCGCGCCGGAGGCGACAATTTGGGGAGTGGTGGAGAAGGCCGCGACGGGAGCGGAGAGCGGCCCGTTCGGGCACGCGGGGTCGAACCCCTGCCAGCGGACCCAGTAAAACTGTGTGATGTTCGGGGTGGGTGCGGTCACCTCGAACGAGGACCCGTTGAGGGACCCCGTGCCGATGAGCTGGGCGGTTGCGAAGATATCGAACGGCCCTGAAAAGACCTGCGGAAAGTTCAGGCCGCCCGCGGGAGGATCGAAGGTGAGCAGGATGTTCCCGCCGCAGATGGAGGAGCTGGCGACAAGATTCGTGACGGCCGGAGGGCACGCGGCCCGGACCGGGAGCGCGGCGCCCAGCATGGCTAGCGCGGCCGCGAGCGAGGCGAGCGCGCAGCGGAGGATTCGGGCGAGCGAGCGCGGTGCGGAAGTGGTGTGCATGAGGGCAGTTCGAAATCCCGGGCGGAACTGCGACATTCCCTTCGCACATTTGTGCGAATGACCCGGGCGTTCGGGCAGTGTTGGTGCGGATTCGTGTAGATCGTGCGGCGGAAAACGCATCGCCGTATCCGCCGCCTGCCCGGAGTGCGGGAAATGCTCTTGCTCCCGCGCCGGCCTCGCTCAATCTGCTGTCTGCCCGGAGTGCGGCACAGCCACGCTCACATAGCCACCCGTTGCGACTGAGAGTGGCGGCATGAAGCTTTTGCGGAGGATCAGAATCGCGATGGCGGTCTACTGAAGGCGGAGTTGCATCCTCGGCCATCGATCCATCACGGCTTTTTTCCCCGCGTCCGTCGCCTGCGCATCGCCCAAATGCAGCGTAGTGAGCGCCTTCATACCGGTGTCGGCCCGGGCGAGGTCCTTTACCCCCGCTTCCGTCACCCGAGTGCCCGTCAGGCATAGCGTGGTCAGCGATCGGAGACCGGTGTCGGAACTGGCAAGCATGTGAATCCCTGCGTCTGTCACCGATGTGGTGCTGATGTCCAGCGATCGGAGGGCCTTTAGGCCGGTATCGGGACTTGCGAGCGCCTGCACTCCACCATCCGTGATCTTCGTGGAGCGGACAGCCAAGGAGGCAAGTCCTTTCAACCCGGTATCGGCCCGGGCCAGCGCCACCAGTCCAGTATCGGTCACCTGAGAGTTGGAGAGGCAAAGGGTGGTCAAGGCTGTCAACCCCGTGTCGGCTCGGGCGAGATCTTCCACTCCGACGTCGGTGACTCGTGTGGAAGGTAGGTACAGAGTGGTGAGGGCCTTGAGGCCGGTGTCATGTCGGGCGAGCGACTGCACTCCGGCATCCGTGACGCGCATGCAGCAGAGTTCGAGGGTGGTGAGTGACTTCAGGCCGGTGTCGGGTCGCGAGAGGGTTTGGACTCCTTTGTCAGTCACATCCCAGCCGTAGAGCCAAAGTGAGGTGAGCCCGACCAATCCGGCATCCTTGTCGCTCAGCAACTTGAGGCCGACGTCGTTGAACCCATTCCCCATGAAGTTCAATCGCTTCACGCGGGCGCGATCGGCGGGCGTCGGGCTTGTCCCGGGGGCAAGATGCAGTTCGAACCGGATCGCCTCGTCGATGAGGGCTTGCTGTTTTTCCTTCTCAAGATCGGAGGAGACGGGTTCGGCTGCCGTGGGCTGACCCGGCGTCGGCTTCGAATCCTGGCACGAAGATGCGTTCGCAAGCCCGACGACGCCGAGCAGTACGACGGTAGTCGCTGCAATCACCACAACGAAATAGCAATGTCGGGTCGTCATGGCTCGATCACTCCCGAACGCCCATCCACCCTAAGGAACAGGATACCGAAGGATCACCGGCGTGCGGGGCCTTCCGGCTTGCGCGTCCTAGACACGGGCCGGCTTGCGGCTTTCGTTGAGGAGTTTGCGGAGGACGGTCTGGAGGATGCCGCCGTTGCGGAAGTAGTTGATCTCGACCGCGGTGTCGAGGCGGCAGGTGGCGGTGAAGGTGACGGACTGGCCGGTCTTGGCACCGGTGGTGTGCGTAGCGGTGACGGTGAGGTCGCCGCGCGGGGTGATGTCGGCGGGGAGGTGGATGTCGAAGCGACAGGTGGCGCAGAAGCCCAGGGACTCGGGGGTCTGGCCGGGCTTGAAGGTGAGCGGGAGGACGCCCATGCCGACGAGGTTGCTCCGGTGGATGCGCTCGAAGGATTCGGCGATGACGGCCTTCACGCCCAGGAGCATCGTGCCCTTGGCGGCCCAGTCGCGGCTGGAGCCCATGCCGTAGTCCTTGCCGGCGATGACGATGAGGGGCGTGCCTTCCTTCTTGTAGTTGAGGGAGGCGTCGTAGATGGTGGAGAGTTTGCCCGCCCCGGCGGCGGAGAAGTCCGTCGTCCACCAACCTTCCTTGATCTTGGCCTCGCCGGGGGTGCCGTCGGCGTTGGGGACGGCGGGTTCCTTGGCGAGGCGGTTCTTCACGCGGACGTTGGCGAAGGTGCCGCGCGTCATGACGCGGTCGTTGCCGCGGCGGGAGCCGTAGGAGTTGAAGTCCTGCTTGGGCACGCCGAGGGACTTGAGATACTCGCCCGCGGGGGATTTCTCCGCGATGTCACCGGCGGGAGAGATGTGATCGGTGGTGACCGAGTCGCCGACGCGGACGAGCACGCGTGCCCCAGTGATGGCGGCGCGGGGCTGCGGCTTCTCCGTGAGGCCCTCGAAATACGGGGGATTCTGGATGTACGTGGACTTCTCGTTCCACGCGTAGCGATCCGACTTGGAGACGGGGACGGCGTTCCACGTGGGGTTGCCGTTAAAGACGTTGCCGTACTCCTTTTGGAACTGCGCCGGCGTGACGCAGGAGTCGCGGAGGGAGGTGACTTCCTGGTGCGAGGGCCAGATGTCCTTGAGGTACACCGGCTTGCCGGTGTTGCTGGTGCCGATGGGGTCCTTGAAGAGATCGATGTCCACCGTGCCCGCGATGGCGTATGCGACGACGAGCGGGGGGGAGGCGAGATAGTTAGCCTTCACGGCCGGATGCACACGCCCCTCGAAGTTGCGATTGCCGGAGAGGACGGAGGAGACGATCAGGTCCCCCTCCTTGATCGCGGCTTCGACTTCCTCGGGGAGCGGGCCGGAGTTGCCGATGCAGGTAGTGCATCCGTAGCCGACGGTTTGGAAGCCGAGGGCATCCAGATCAGCGGAGAGGTTGGCCTTGTCGAAGTACTCGGTGACGACCTTGGAGCCGGGGGCGAGGGAGGTCTTGACCCAGGGCTTGGCGGTCAGGCCGAGGGCGCGGGCCTTGCGGGCGACGAGGCCCGCGGCGATCATGACGTCGGGGTTGGACGTGTTGGTGCAGGAGGTGATCGCCGCGATGACGACCGCGCCGTGCGTGAGCGTGCTGGTCTTGCCAGCGAAGGGCGCGGCCTGCACGGAGACGTTGCTCGCCGCGTGCTTGACGGTGCCGGTGGCGGTGAGTTTCTCGGGCGCGAGGCCGAAGGACTGATTGCCGACCGGGGCGGTGAGACCCTTCTTGAAGTCTTGCTGCAAGTCCTTGAGCAGTACGCGATCCTGCGGCCGCTTGGGGCCGGCGAGCGCGGGCTGGATGGTGGCGAGGTCGAGTTCCATGAGATCGGTGAAGTCGGGGGCCGTCTGCGTGGCATCCCACCAGAAGCCGTTGGCCCGGGCGTAGGCCTCGGTGAGCACGGCCTGCTCGGCGCGGCCGGTGAACTTCAGGAACTCGATGGTCTTGGTGTCCACGGGGAAGAAGCCCATCGTCGCGCCGTATTCGGGAGCCATGTTCGCGATGGTGGCGCGATCGGGGACGGAGAGGGCCGCGATGCCGGGGCCGAAGAACTCGACGAACTTCTCAACGACGCCCTTCTTGCGGAGCATCTGCGTGACGGCGAGGACGAGGTCGGTCGCGGTGGAACCCTCGGGGAGTTTGCCCGTGAGTTTCACGCCGATAACCTCGGGCGTGACCATGTAGTACGGCTGACCAAGCATGACGGCCTCGGCCTCGATGCCGCCGACGCCCCATCCGACCACGCCGAGACCGTTGATCATGGTGGTGTGCGAGTCCGTGCCGACGCAGGAGTCGGGGTACGCGACGGTCTCATTGCCGACCTGCTTTGTAAGCGTTCCGGGGGAGAGGTACTCGAGGTTCACCTGGTGCACGATGCCCGTGGCGGGCGGCACGCAGCGGAAGTTGCGGAGCGACTGCTGCCCCCACTTGAGGAACTCGTAGCGTTCCCGGTTGCGGCCGAACTCCTTGTCATTGTTGATCGAGAGCGAGACCTTGTTGCCGAAGGAGTCCACCTGCACGGAGTGGTCGATGACCAGGTCGCAGCCGACGAGGGGATTGATCTGGTTGGGATCGCCGCCGAGGTGCTTCATGGCATCGCGCATGGCGGCGAGATCGACGACGCAGGGGACGCCGGTGAAGTCCTGGAGCACGACGCGTCCGGGCATGAAGGGGAGTTCGACCTGGGCGGGGGCTTTGGCGTTCCAGTTGGCCAGGCCGGTGACGTCGTCGGCGTTCACCACGAAGCCGTCGACGTTGCGGAGCATGGACTCAAGCAGCACCTTGATGGAGAAGGGGAGTCGATCGACGTGGCCGATCTTCTGCTGCTTCAGGGCATCCAGCGAGAAGTAGGTGTACGTCTTGCCGTTTGCGTTGAGGGTTTTCTTCGCGTTGAAGGAATTCGAGGGGTTGGACATGGCGATGCTCCGTGTGCGCGTGCGTGCGTGTGCAGGTTGTTCTGACGGACAACTATCGCACCCGACGAAACATGAATCCAATCGATTGGAGTTACAAGATCAATCAATCGCATTTATGTCTGGCGGGGCATCCGACGCGGGTTCGCGGCGTGAACGGAGGGCATCAACGCGGGCGGAGCGTTCGACGCGCTCGCGGATGCTCTTCTGGTCCTTGGCACGCTGGATCCAGACTGAGATGCCGATGCCGAGAAAGACGAGCGGGATGGCCCATAGCCAGAAGGGGGGCATGGTCTCGCCGACGGACCACCAGAGTTTGAGGGCCGCGCCGCTGACGGTGCCGAGGCCCATCATCACGCCGATGAAGACCTTGCCGTCGAAGTTGCCTTTGGCGTCTTTGAACACGGGGCGAGGGTAGGGCTTGTACGCGTCTCAGCCCGCGCCGCTTTCGTTGAACTTGACCGCCTGCTTTACGAACGCGGCGAGTTCCTTCTCGGGGATCGGGGCATCGAGCGCGAGCTTGGCGTGGCGCATGTTCTCGCCCGTTCCGGTAAGCATCCCCTTGGGGTCTTTCAGCGTCGTGCCGGACTCGTAGAAGCCGAAGGTGACATGCTTCGGGCGTGAGCGGATGTAGCAGAGCATGCCGTGATGTTCGTACACAGGCATGCCCCATTTGACGGCGTGCGTCGCCTTCGGCGCGGCCTTGGTCACCAGTGCGTGCAGTTTCTCGGCGATGCCGCGCTGCGGCTGCGGGAGTGTGGCGAAGTGGAGGCCGACGGCCGCGCCGAGATCGGCGCGGCGGGCGACCATGCCACCTCTTTTCAGCGTTGCGGCGGGACGCTTGGGCTTGCCCGCGGACTTGGGTGCTTTCTTCGTCGTCTTCTTCTTTTCCATGGTCATCACCTCGAATGACGTGGTCATTGAACGCTTGCGATGTTATTCGCGTGCCGCGGATTGCCGAAGTGCCCGCTCGAACTCCTGTACGGCGGTGCTCGGCACTCGATCGCGACGCCGCACGATTGCCAGTTTGCGGCCGATGCCGCCATCGCGACAGACCAGGCCCTCGCCTTCCTTGAGCGCGAAACGGGAGACGAAGCCGACGCCGATGCCCGCCGCAACCATCTGTTTGATGGACTCGATCGAGCGGAGTTCCATGACAACCTTGAGGGCGACGCCCGCCTTGAGTGCGGCCTGATCCACGATCTCGCGGACGGCGGTTCCTGCCTCGAACGCGACGACCGACTCGCCCGCGAGATCCTTCCAGCGGAAGCCGTTGGATGTCTTTGGAGTGGCGTTTGGCGCCGCCACGCTCCGCATCGCGGTCTTCGCATCGCCACGCGGAGCGTGGCGGTACCCAGGCGGAACGATCAACCGCATCTCGTCGTCCACCAGCGGAATGGTGAGCAGTTCTTCCGCGGCGTTCTCGCTCATCGGCAGCGTGACGATGCCGAGATCGAGTTCGCCGCTGAGTACCGCGGCCGCGACGGTGTTTGAGCCCGCTTCGCGAACGTAGAAACGAAGGCCGGGGTGCTTCTTGCGTACCGCGCTGACCACTGGTGGGAGCAGGTAGGTCGTCGCGGTCGCGCCGCCGCCGACGCGGATGGAGCCGCGCTCGAGGCCCACCAGTTCACGCACCGCCTGTATCCCCGCATCGGTGCGGCGGAGGGCGTCCTCGGCGTGCTGGAGAAAGACGCGGCCGGCTTCCGTGAGTTCCACGCCGCGGCCGGTGCGGTGGAGAAGTTCCGCACCGACCTCGCCTTCAAGCTTCTTGAGCATCGCGGAGAGCGCGGGCTGGGAGACGCCGAGAGCGCGGGCGGCGCGGGTCATGTGACCATGTTGGGCGATGGCTCGAAAGTAGCGGAGGGGGGTGAGTTCCACGGCGGAAGGATAACACGGAGCGGGGAATGCCCGCTCCGTGTTCGTGTTGGATACTCATTCGCGGATCAGGCCGCGCCGATCGCCGCCGCATCCCGATCGCTCAGCACGCCGCCATCGGAACGCTTCCGAACGGTGCCATCTCGCTTCCAGGAACGCTCGCAACGCGGCTCGGTGCGGAGGTCCATGATGCGGGTCTCCGCCGCGGCCTTGTCCAGCGATACGCGGCTGACACCGAGCAGGTCGGCGAGGTCGGTGGGATCGAAGCGTGCGAAGGTGCCGTCGGCATCAGGCAACACAACGCCCGCATCGAGCGGATTATCCACGCCAAGGGATTGCTTGGCCTGCTCGATCGCCTTGCTCGCGGCCTCGCCGGCTTTCATCACCGTGCCCCAACCCGGATCGGCGGCGACCGGGTATGACTCGACGAAGGTTTCCGAGTGGATCGTCGTCTCGACGTCCTTGGGATCCTTCTTGTGCAGCGCGCGATACGCCTCATCGGCGGTGTGGCACATGATCGGGGCGAGCAGGCGGCAGAGGCCGTCGGTGAGCTGCCAGAGCGTCTGCTGCGTGCGGCGGCGGCGCGGCGAGTCGGGCTTGTCGCAATAGAGACGGTCCTTCACGGCGGCGAGATAGACGCTGCTAAGCGTGGCGTTGCAGAAGTTGTAGAGCTGCTCGTACGCCGTGCGGAAGTCGTAGCGGTCGTATGCCGCGAGAACTTCCTTCGCGAGCGTGTTGTACTCGCCGAGGATCCATGCGTCGAGGGAAGTGGGGGAGGGTGCCGCGGAAGTCGCGGTGGATGTGTAGTCATCGAGATTGCTGAGCATGAAGCGCAGCGTGTTGCGGACCTTGCGGTAGCTCTCGCCCGCGAGGTTGAAGAACTCCATGTCTACCTTCACATCGTTCTCGTACGAAAGCGAGCAGACCCACCAGCGGCAGACATCCGCGCCGTGGTCTTTCAGCAGATCCTCGACCTTGATGTCGTTGCCGAGGGACTTGGACATCTTTTTTCCGTGCTTGTCCACCATGAAGCCGTGCGTGAGCAGCGTGCGGAACGGGGGCTGGCCGGTGGCGCCCAGCGCGGGGAGGAGCGAGAGCTGGAACCAGCCGCGGTGCTGGTCGGAGCCCTCGAGGTAGAGATCGACTGGGTAGCCGAGGCCGCGCTCGCGCATGCAGGAGTTCCAACTCGAGCCGGACTCGAACCAGACGTCGAGGATGTCGTTGCCCTTCTTGAGCGTGGCGAACTGCTCCTTGGGGACGGCGCGGGCCATGGGGTCGGCATCCGCGCCGGGGTCGTAGTACTTGAGAAGTTCTTCGGGCGGTTGCTGGAACCACGCGTCGGAGCCCTTCTCGCGCACGACCTTGGCGACGGCGCGCACGCTCGCGGCGGTCATCAGCACGCCACCGTGCGGAGTGAAGAATGTCGGGATCGGCAGACCCCAAGCACGCTGACGCGAGATGCACCAGTCGGGGCGCGATTCCAACATCCCGCGCATGCGGTTGCGGCCCCACTCGGGGACAAACTTTACGGCGTTCACGCCGTCCTTCTGCTTCGTGTTCTCCGGATCTACCGCCGTGAGGCCAAGCTCGCGCAGGTTGACGCTCGGGCGGGCCTTCAGGCCGCGGTACGCGGAATGGTGTGCCCCCTCGACGCTGACGAACCACTGCTCGGTGCAGCGGAAGATGACCGGTGTCTTGGAGCGCCAGTCGTGCGGGTAGCTGTGCGTGAACTTGTGGTCGAAGAACAGATGCCCCGAGTTGCGCAGCCACTCAGTGACCTTGGCGTTGGCATCCCAGACGCTGACGCCCTTGAGCCAGTCCGGCGCGGTATCGTCGTACGTGCCATCGTTCTTGACGGGGCTGTAGACGGGCAGGCCTTCGCGGAGACCCGTTGCGTAGTCCTCCTGACCGTGGCCCGGCGCGGTGTGGACGAGGCCCGTGCCGTCTTCAGTCGTCACGTACTCGGCGGCGACCACAGACCAGAGTTTCTGCTGATCGCACTTGCGGCCTAGGCCGCACGCCGGCGGATGCGTGACGAACGGATGCTTGTATCGCAGTCCGACGAGCTTGTCGCCCATCGTCGTCGCGAGCACGACCACGCGCTCGGCCTTGGCCATCTTCGTGACTTTCTCGACCAGCGCGCTGGCGAGCACGCAGGCGTTGCCATCGACCCACACGAGCGCGTACTCGGTGCGCGGATGGATCGCCACTCCGACGTTCGCGGGAAGTGTCCATGGTGTGGTCGTCCAGATCATGAAGCTCGGCCGCGCGTTGGGGCGTTTACCGGGATGGACGGCAGGTCCCGCATTCTCCGGTCCTTCGGTGTCCTCTTCGTCCTCATCGACATCATCCGCGCTGTGCTCGGCGAGGCCGAACGCGCCGTAGACGGCGTCGGCGTTCTCTGCCTCGAAGTCCACATACACGGAAAGGTCTTCGCGGTCCTGGTATTCCAGTTCGGCTTCGGCAAGCGCGGTCTCGTTCGCAATCGACCAGTGCACCGGCTTGAGCGCGCGGTACACGAGTCCCTGCTCGATGAGATCGGCGAGGACTTCCATCGTCGCGCCCTCGAAGCTCGGCGCCATGGTGAGGTACGGATGCGCGTAGTCCGCGAGCGTCAGCAGCCGCTCCATTTGCCCGGCCTGCAGCTTGACGTATCTCTCTGCATACTTCTGACACTCGCGGCGAACGGCCATCTTGCGCTGGTCATCCGGCAACGAAGCGACCTTTGCCATCTTGCCGGACTCAACCAGTTCTTGCATCACCTTGTGCTCGATCGGCAGACCGTGGCAGTCCCAGCCGGGGACGTACGCGCAGTCGAGGCCGCGCATGGTCTTGGTGCGCACCACCAAGTCCTTGAGCGTCTTGTTCATTAGGTGGCCCATGTGGATGTTGCCGTTGGCGTACGGCGGGCCATCGTGAAAGGTGAACTTCGGGCTGCCTGCGAGTTTGGCTCGGAGCGTCTCGTACATCCCCTTGCCGCCGATCGCGCCCCAGCGCTTCACGCTCGCGGGTTCGTTCTGCACGAGGTTTGCCTTCATCGGGAAGGTCGTCTTCGGGAGGTTGAGCGTGTCCTTGTAGGACTTGGCGGCGGGAACTTCGCCGTTGGTGTCTGTCGTTGCGGGCTGGGGAGTGGTCGGATGCGGAGAAGGCGAAGACATGGGCAAACTCTCTTATGGATCGCGCGGCCAAGCCGCGGTGTGGGTCAGGTTTGGGTCGGGATCGTATCGACGCCCGGCAATCGGGCGGACGGGCTCAGGAACCACGAAAGGCGGTCCGAGCGACAGCCCCGCAAGGAAACTCCGGCGATGGATCGTCTGAGATGGTGTATTCAGCGCGACCGACAGACCGCCAAGCCCTCAGCGGGGCGTGCTAATTCGAGCGGCAATCTGTATTCGGGTCTGGCGCATGTGGGAAACCGCGATTCGGACGTGGAAACAGTACATCGCCGCAGGTTTGGGTCAACTTGAGCCGGTGAAGTTGGGGCGGAAGAACACCCAGAGTCCACCGATCACTTGTGATCGAAGATCGTCTGAGTTCGGACCACCAGCCCAGTGCCCGCCAGGAGGTGGAACCCCTGGCAATGCACTTCCTTCGAAAGCTGCTGTAAGTCCAGGAGCGACAGACACTTACGTCCATCGCCATCAAGGAACTTGTATGTCAGCGAGTCGGTCTGCTTCGCGTAGTCAAGCATGTCCTCGTAGGTGGACTTGTAGAGGTTGTCGCTGAGCGTTTCGGTCTGCACGGCCGTGCAATAGCCTACTCGTTCGGGGGCGAACTGACGCTCAAACTCATGCTCCCCAGCGCACGGAAAGCCGGTCACGGCACCTTCCAGGGGGAGATTGTCTTCGTGATCTACCAGCAGCTCGGAGAGCGTCAGGTCGCCGTGGCGAAACCGAAGGACATGCCCGCCGGGCATGATCCAGGCCTCCAGGTTGTATCCGCCATGGTTGATCGCCTTCCTGCCTTTGAGCGGAAAGTGCTCGGGATGGAGCGGGCGGCGGTACAGATACAACTGCAGTGTCTGACTTGCGGCGGAGCCGCGGGAGGGCGAGTTCATCGCAGCGTGCTTTCAGGTGTCATGGCCCGCAGAGGCCGGGCGGAGGTATCGGCAGTCGGAACAAGCATCGGAAAACAGAGCGACGCACACTTCGGCAATCGGTTCGTGAGGGTTCCTTGGGTGCGGAATTTGTGCTGAGAACAGACCACAGACCGATCGAACAGACATTGAACCCATTTTGTACGCTGGTCGCAAGCAAAAACTTGCCAGAGTATTGTACAATTCGTTCGATATTCCCAAGTTGTACCCACAACAGGTAGTGCAATCAGTGAAAGCAGAGTAATGCCGGCCTCGGAGATCAACCACAAGCGACTTGAAGCGACAGGCCCAGGATTGGCCGGTCGGCTCACCACCGGGCTGGTGGAGCGCGTTCGCGTTGTACTTGGCGGGCGTGATCTTCGGGCGGAAGTTGCCGGATATCGACTGGCGCTCAAGGACGCGGGGCCATCGCAGGTCGGCGTGATCGTTGATCGGTTGTTGGAACTTGAATCCACTGAGGCGGAACTGGATGCGCTCACGCTGGTGGCAAGCGTGTTTGACCGCATCGAACCCGCCAAGCGCGAGCGGGCGCTTGTCACTGGACACGGCATGTGGGGCAAGGCCTGCGGCGCCGCGGCCATCGATGTGGACGCTGAGTCGCGGCTCTCGGCGGCGACGCTCATCGGGCGTGTGTGTGAGCGGGACACCTTCGGGCTGCTGCGCGAGTTGCTCGCGGATCAGGATGAGCGGGTGGCAGGGCGTGCCGCCGAGTCGATGATCGCCATTGCTGAGCGCAGCCAGAACAGTCCTGCCCTGGACTCCGAAACGCTCACGTCAATCGAACGCATGGTGGTGCGTAGCGTCGGCGAGTTTGATCGGCATCGCCGGCGGGAGGCGATCGGGGCACTGCTGGCGATCTGTTCTTCACCTGCGGCGATCAAGGCCGCAGGAGCGGAACTCAAGGGCTGGCTCGCGGATCGCGAGCACCCGGCGCACATGATCCTGCGCGGCATGCTGCGTCGCGGAGACGGGTTGGCCTCGCGCGAGTCCGCGTGGCTCTGGCTCGGGCGGGCCGAGCACCGCGCCGGTTGCGTGGAGCGGCTCTCCGCGCCGTGCGATATCGACGGGCACGAGCGCGTGCTCGTGCGTGGCCACCTGATGCACAATCCCTCGCGACGGGGCGCGCTCGCGGGCGCTGCCGAGCGCGACCGCAAGCGTCGCACCAACGGGCTGATGCTCGACCCGGAAACCGTGTCGGCTCTTTCCTCCACGGCGCAATCGAACGCCGCGGCATGGATTTCCTGTGTCGAGAGCGCCCGGAGCGCAGACGCGCTGGAGTCGCTGCTGACCGCGCCAACGGAACTCGCGCGTTTCAACGCATTGCGCGAGGCAAACCGAGTCGGCGGCTCGGATCTGCCCCTGGATTTCTGCTTTGACGCGAGCGAGCGGCTGGCGCGATCCGCCGCGCTGACGGTCGGAATGCCGACAACTCGAATACTGCTCGGGATCGAGCGCGTCCGCCGGACGTTGCACGGCCTGGAGTTCGCGAGCACGGGAACCACGCGAGAAACCGCGGCGGCCCTGGCGGCCGCGGTTGATCCGCTGTCGGATCGGAACGCAGGGATCGCCGCGGCATGGAAGATGCTGCGTGCGAACCGATCGGGCGTCGTTGCGACGTTGCAATCGCAAGTACGGATGGGACGAGGTCAGGCCGTGCGGGCGATCCAACTCGCCTCGCGTCTTGGTCTGGGCGCCGAACTGGAACTCGAACTGCTCTCGATCATCGCGGTTTCGACCCACGCCTCCGGATCAGTTTCCAGCGAGGAACAACGCGACATTCTGCACGCCGCGGCGGCCGCCGTGACGGCGCTCGCCGATCTTCCCTCACCCGCGGCCCAGCACGCCGTACACAAATGCCTGCGACATCCGGATGATCGCGTTCGCGCCAACGCGATCGATGCGATGACGCGAGCGGCACGGCGGGCCGGATCTATCGGCCGCGCGGAATCGCTGCTTGCGCATGCCGCGATCGAGTTCAAGAATGATCCCAACCATCGGGTGCGAGCGGGCGCGGCCCGGGCGCGACTGCTCGGCGAACGCCAGTTGTCGGGCACGGATGCCAGTGGCGAGGTGATCGTTCCGCTTCTGACCGATGCAAGGCCGATGCACCGGGTCTCGGGCCTCTGGCTTGCGGAGCGTTCGGCCGGACTGGGTGGGCGTTCGGGGAACGGGTCGGCCGAAGCGGTCGCCGCAACGATCGCGGAGCTGGTCCGCACCGATCCCGAGCCGGTTGTGCGAATTCGCGCCAGATTGACCGCGGGACGGCTGTTGGCGGGCATGCGGACGGAATAACGAACGCGGCGCTTCCGAGCGGCGAACAATCCGATGTCCAAAGCCGCGTGGGAGAACCCTCCATCGCGCGATTCTCCCTGTATGGAGTTGACTATGACGACGGTGCGTGAACGGCGATGGGGCATGGGTGTGGGCTTGGGTATGGCCTTTGTTTTGGCGCTGATCGCGGCCGCGACGACGCCGAACGTGGCGTCCGCGCAGGACAAGGTCGATGGTGTCGGAGCCCCAGCCACGACTCTGAAATCCGATTCCCGCTACATCCGCACCATCGACGACTATGAGAACAAGCGGATCGTCATGCAGTCAGCGTGCCGAACGTTCGTCAAAGAGGACAAGAACGGCCAGCAGGTCGGCCCCTCCGTCACGATGTGTGCCGCTGTCCACATCGGCGACAAGCCGTTCTACAAGAATCTCCAATCGCTTCTGGACGCGAAAGATGTTGTGTTGTTCGAGAGCGTGAAGCCCGCGGGCACAGGTCGGGCCGAGCACGATGTCGCGCTCGAAGGCAAAGAAGCCGACGAGCAGAAGGCCAAGACCACCAAGCTCCGCATCCGCGTGCTTGGCATCGCCGCGACGGCGCAGAAGAC
>JBGANP010000006.1:0-81657 GCA_044222255.1 Phycisphaerales bacterium | reverse complement strand
CGCCTCGACAAGTTCTTCATCAAGATCTTCCAGGAAGAGCAGGACCTCGCCCTCCACATCGTCCTCGACTGCTCCCCCAGCATGGATGCCGGCACCCCCAGCAAGCTCCTCTTCGCCCAACGCATCGCCATGGCCCTGGGCTACCTCGGCCTCGTCAACAACAACCGCGTTGCCCTCTGGCTGATCGGCACCAGCGCAGGCGTCAAACGCCTCCCCCCCATGCGTGGCAGCACCAACATCCAGCGCCTCGCCAACTTCCTCATCAACGAAACCTGGGGCAGCACAGCAGCCAACACCATCGGAGGCACGGGCAGCTCGCCTGCCCGCGATGCCGGAACCTCCTCATCCACCTTCACCGCCGCCATGCGCACCATCGCCTCCGCCCGCACCGGCCGCGGCATCATGGTCATCCTCTCCGACCTCCTTATCCCGGAGGGCTACCAGCAAGGCCTCACGCTTCTCGCTGGCGGCGCGTCAGGTTCCGGCCCCGCGGGCTGGGACACCACGCTCATCCAAGTTCTCTCCCCCGGCGAACTCGATCCATTCACCGAGCGCTCCCCCAGCGGCGACCGCATGCTCATCGGCGATCTCCGCCTCACCGACGCCGAAACCGGCCGCATCGCCGAAGTCACCGTCACCGCCGACCTCGTCAAACGCTACCAGCAGCGCCTCGATCTCTACCAAAAAACGCTCCACGCCTTCGCCGCTTCACGAGGCATGCAACACCTCCTCGCCCGCTCCGACACCGACGTCGCCACGCTCATGCTCGACGATCTTCGCAAGCGAGGGCTTGTGCAATGACCCCACTCTGCGCACTCATGTATGAGTAACAGAGTTCGTTGCCTCGTCGGCGCGGCCGCTCGCCGCCCGGGGTGTGCATGACGCTCCCCGCATCGATTCCTGCACCACGAACCGGGGACTTTGCGCGGGTTTGTGCGCCCAAAAGAGCGCAACTTTCAGGTCACCTTTCGGAATTCTCACATTTTTTTCCAACCAGTGCTGACAAGCACTTGCGCTCAATTTCCCTTCGGCGCGAGACGCGTTTGCGCGCCCAAATCGGTATCTCGGCCCCTCTATGGAGACCCCTTTTTTCCATCACCTCGCTCGTCGCCCCCGCATCCATCCGTCTCCGACTTTGAACTTCGACCTTCCCTCCCCGGAGCTCCCCATGTCCCCGTACTTCACCATCCTCGCCCAAGCCCGCCTCACCTCTCTCCGCGAACTCCTCGCCGCCCTTCGCGCCGCCACCTCCCCCGCCGAAAAACGCCGTTGCGCCGTCGCCATCTTGAACGCCCCCGATCCCTGTGAGATCGACGATGCCCTCACCGTCGATTCTCGCGCAAGCTCACCCCTCGATCGCCCCGTTCTCCCCAAACTTTGCGCTCAGAGCACGCAGGTATCCCCTCAGAGTCGCGTCATATCCCATCAGCCGCGCGATGTACCGAAACGGCGGCGGCTTGATGACCCCATCCTCCGTGATCCGCACCCGCGTTCCGCTCCCCTCGGGCGTCAGCTCATAGGTCCACGTCCCGCCAAACGGCAACCCCTCATCCACGATGCGTGCCACCATCCTGCGCGGGGCATCGCTCGACACAATCTCGATCGGCATCACGCGCCCGCGCGAATCGATCTCGCGCCACACCGCATGCCCGTTGATCTCCTCCCCGCGCTCCACGGCCCGTAGCCCCTTCCTCCACGACACCTGCCCCGGATGATCCGTGATCACCGCCCACACGCTCTCCCGCGAGGCCGCAAGCTTCACGCTCCCGGTCGCGCTGTGCGTGCGCGAAATGAACAACCCTCCAATGAACAGCATCGCGATCACGCCCAGCACCGCACCAAGCAGGATTCCGAGAATCAACACGATCTTCACGCGCTCGCTCCTGTTTCAAACACCCAAATCCCCAAATCGCTCGCCGCCCTCGGGCCTCCACTGAAACTGGCAGGAGTATTTTTTCAGACCCCTACACACGGATACCAGCACAGACTCAAGATACCATCTCCCCACCAACCGCCCGCGGCCAAGAGCGCCGTCCGGGCGACCCGACCTCCTCCGTGCATCCAACCCGCCAAAGCCGAGAATGAGGCCCCGAATGGGCCAAAATGGCGGGGAGACGGAGAGCAGCGTGTGGGTTGGGTGAGTGGGGGGGACAAGTGCAAGAAGGAACTGGAATGAATCCCAAAGCTATGGTCATCGGAGCGGGCGTCATCGGCGGGCTTCTCCTGCTCGGTGGCGGCATATACGCCTGGAGGAACTACCCGATCTGGTTCAGCAAAGCTCCCGCCGGTCCCGCCGGCTTCGCGCCTCCGGAGGCCGTGCAGGTCATCGAGGCCCGCACCGCGAAGTGGCAGCCCACCGCCTCCATGGTCGGCACCGTCTTCGCGCTCCAGTCCATCACCGTCAGCAACGAAGTCGCCGGCACCGTCAAGTCCATCAACTTCGACTCCGGCTCGATCGTCGAGAAGGGCGATGTTCTCCTCACCCTCGACACCTCAACCGAAGAAGCCGACCTCAAGGCCGCCGAAGCCACCATCAACATGGCGACGGCAAGCCGCACGATGATCGAGACCAACGTCGCGCTCGCCGAGTCCCGCGCCCGCCGCATCGGCGAGGCCATGCAGAGCCGCGCCGCTTCTGCCATGGATGCCGACCAGGCCAAGGCCGATCTTGATGCCGCCAAGGCCAATCTCGTCCGCGTCGCCGCCGAGGCCGAACAGGCCAAAGCCCGCGCCGACCAGGTCCGCGCTCTCATCGAGAAGAAGCGCATCCGCGCCCCCTTCAAGTCCCGCGTTGGCATCCGCTCCATCCACCCCGGCCAGTATCTCAAGGAAGGCAGCGAGATCACCTCGCTCCAGGGCATCGACAAGCAGATCTACCTCGACTTCGCCCTCCCGCAGGAGGAGGCCCGCCGCGTCAAGCCCGATGCCGTCTTCATGATCACCTCCAAGATGCTTGGCCCCGCGCCCGTTCCCCTCAAGGTTGTCGCGATGGACTCGCAGGTCAGCATGACCACCCGCAACGTCCGCGTCCGCGGCATCGTCGACAACTCAAACGACACGCTCCGCGCCGGCATGTCCATCGAGGTCGTCGTCCCTGTCGAGGATCCCCACGACTATGTCGTCATCCCCGCCATGGCCGTGCGCCACGCCACCTACGGCGACCACGTCTTCCTCATCGGACCCTCGACCAAGGAAGGCGAAGGCGCCGACAAGCTCCGCGCCCGCCAGCAGTTCGTCAAACTCGGCCCGGTCATCGGGCCGGATGTCATCGTCCTCGACGGCCTCAAGGCCGGCGATCGCATCGCCTCGGTCGGCTCCTTCAAGCTCCGCGACGGCGCGCTCGTCATGCCCGGCGGCGACCAGCCCCCAGGCAAACCCGCCGCCGCTCCGACCCCCGAACCCGCCCAATCCAAGCAGTAAGCTCTCTCTCTCGCCCATCCCTGATTCAGTCGGTCCCCGCCTCTCTCAGCCCCACCCATGACATCATCGTTCACCGACATCTTCGTCAAGCGTCCGGTCCTCGCGATCGTGATCAATCTGCTCATCCTCGCCGTCGGCTGGCGCTGCATCACCTCGCTCCCCGTCCGCCAGTATCCGCGGCTTGAGTCCAGCTCGATCATCATCACCACCACCTACGTCGGCGCCAGCGCGGAAACCATCCGCGGCTTCATCACCACCCCCATCGAGCGCGCCGTCTCCGCCATCGACGGCATCGACTACATCGAGAGCTCCAGCACCGCCAGCGTCGGTATCGTCACTGTTCACCTGCGGCTCAACCACCCCAGCAACGCCGCGCTCGCCGAGATCAGCGCTCGACTCAACCAGGTCCGCAGCCAGCTCCCGCCCGAGTCCGAATCCCCCGTCGTCGACATCCAGCGCACCGACAAGCCCTACGCCACCTTCTACGTCAGCTTCACCAGCGACACGCTCTCGCTCACGCAGCTCAACGAGTACCTCATCCGGCAGGTCCAGCCCGAACTGCAGACCATCCCCGGCGTGCAGCGCGTCGGCATTGAGGGTGCTCGCGAACTGGCCATGCGCATCTGGCTCAAGCCCGACCGTATGGACGCCTTGAACGTCACGCCGACTGACATCCAGACCGCCCTGCAGCGCAACAACTTCGTCGCCGCCGTCGGCCGCACCAAGGCCGCCGATATCCAGGTCGATCTCCTCACCGATACCGATCTGCACACCGCCGCCCAGTTCGAGCAGCTCATCGTCTCCCAAAACGACGGCGCGTTCGTTCGCCTCCGCGATGTCGCCCGCGTCGAGCTCGGCAGCGAGGAGCCCACCGGCCAGTGCGGCTTCAACGGCAAGCCCGCGATGTATCTCTCCGTCTGGCCGCTTCCCAGCTCCAACGAGCTCGACGTCGCGCGACTCCTCAAGGATCGTCTCGACTCCGTCCGCCCCGCGCTCCCCGCCGGCATCGACATGAAGCTCGCCTACGACGGCACGTACTACATGGACCACGCCATCAAGGAGATCACCAAGACCCTCGGCGAGACCATCGCCATCGTGGCATTGGTCGTCTTCCTCTTCATGGGCTCCTTCCGCACCGTCCTCGTCCCGCTCATGGCCATGCCGATCTCCCTCATCGGCGCGTGCATCGCCATGATCCTCTTCGGCTTCTCGCTCAACCTCCTCACAATCCTCGCCATCGTCCTCGCCGTCGGTCTGGTCGTGGACGATGCCATCGTCATGGTCGAGAACGTGGAGCGGCATATCCGTTCCGGCAAGAAACCCATCGAGGCCGCGCTCATCGGTGCCCGCGAACTCTTCGCCCCGATCGTTTCCATGACGATCACCCTCGCTGCCGTCTACACCCCCATCGGCTTCCAGGGCGGACTGACCGGCATGCTCTTCAAGGAGTTCGCCTTCACGCTCGCCGCGGCCGTCGTCGTCTCCGGCATCGTCGCCGTCACGCTCTCCCCCATCGCCAGCGCGGTCCTCGTCTCCCCCAACGGCAAGGAAAACCGCTTCGCCAAGTGGGTCAACGCCCGCTTCGACGCGCTCCGTCTTCTCTATGGCCGCGTGCTGGACTCCATGCTCCAGGTGCCCATTGCCTTCGCCATCTGCGCCGTCCTCGTCGGCGCGGCCGCGTATCCGCTGTACATGCAGAGCCGCAAGGAACTCGCCCCCACCGAAGACGAAGGCATCGTCTTCGCCATCGTTCAGTCCGCCCCGGACTCCTCGCTGGCCTACACGCTTCGCGGCTTTGACGAAACCGCCGCGGCCTTCCTCAGCGTTCCCGAGGCCCGCTTCTTCTTCCAGGTCGCGCAGACCACCTCCGGCTTCGGCGGCATCCAGGTCAAGAACTGGGACGAGCGCACGCGAACCACTGCCGAGATTCGCAACGAGGTCTTCGGCAAGCTCATGCCCATCAAGAGCATCCGCGCCATCCCCGCGCTGCCCCCGCCCCTCCCGGGCGCTGGTCAGTTCGAGGTCGAGTTCATGGTCACAAGCACCCAAACCGCCGAGCAGATGGCCCCCTATGCCGGGCAGCTCGTCGGCATGGCCTTCGGCAGCGGCAAGTTTCTTTACGCCGACACCGATCTGAAGATCGACATGCCGCAGACCCGCATCGTCATCGACAAGGACAAGGTCGCCGACGCCGGTCTCAATCTCGCCTCCGTAGGGCGCGATCTCGCCGTGCTGCTCTCGGGCGGATACGTCAATCGCTTCAACTACGACGGGCGCAGCTACAAGGTCATCCCGCAGATCGCGGATTCCAACCGCCAGAACGCCGACCAGCTTCTCAATCTCAAGGTGCGCACCCCCAGCGGCGGTCTCGTCTCCGTCGCCTCGCTCGTCAAGCTCGAAACCGAGACCGCGCCGCGCACCCTCACCCGCTTCCAGCAGCGCAACAGCTTCAAGGTCTACGGCGTCGTGAGCCCCGGCTCCACCAAGGAAGAAGCGCTCCACGCCTTGGAACTCGCCGCCAAGCAGATTCTCCCGCCCGGATACGCGATGGACTACGCCGGCGAGAGCCGCCAGCTCCGCACCGAAGGTGCGACCCTTGCCGTCACGCTCGGCTTCGCGCTCGCGCTCATCTATCTCGTCCTCGCGGCCCAGTTTTCCAGCTTCCGCGACCCGCTCATCGTGCTGCTGGGCAGCGTGCCGCTGGCCATCTCCGGTGCGCTCGTCTTCACCTATCTCGGCTTCACTACCATCAACATCTACTCGCAGGTCGGGCTCATCACGCTCGTCGGTCTGGTCGCCAAGAACGGCATTCTGATCGTCGAGTTCGCCAACCATCTGCAGGAACAGGGCCATTCCAAGGCCGCGGCCGTCCGCGAGGCCGCGATGACGCGCCTCCGCCCCATTCTCATGACCTCCGCCGCGACCGTCTTCGGCCACTTCCCGCTCGTGCTGGTCACCGGCGCGGGCGCCGCGGCCCGAAACAGCATTGGCATCGTGCTCGTCACCGGCATGAGCATCAGCACGGTCTTCACGCTCTTCGTCGTGCCCGCGATCTACCTGCTGGTCGCTGCCAAGAAGCCCCTTCGTCACACCTCAGAGAACGAGACATCCCAGATTCCCCACGCAGTGCCCGCCAACATCTGATCGGCGATTGATGCCCATGCAACGGTGCAACGACAAGACCCCGCGTTCGCGGGGTCTTTGTCAAGCGGAGAGGGAGGGATTCGAACCCTCGATACAGACCAAAATCCGTATAACGGTTTAGCAAACCGTCGCCTTCAGCCGCTCGGCCACCTCTCCGGATTCTGGGCCGAAGCATAGGCGGGTTCCGGCGTTTCAAGAGGTCGTTCCGGCAGGGCAAAAATGATGCGGGCCGCGCCACCGCGCGGCCCGCATCCGCAAGGGACGCCATGACCTCTTTGCCTCGAGCGGCGCGGCGGAGGGGTTCAGGTTCCGCCGCGCCAGATGTCCCGAAGGTGCCTCGAACTGGACTCGAACAGGTGCTCCAGAAAACCCAACAGAGTTGTGTAAGGCAGCGATGCTGCCTGAGATGTTTTGGAAAAACTACGAGAGGAGGGAGCGGAACACGGGCTTGAAGCCCGCGCGATGGAATCAGGCGCGATCGGTGCCGGCATCGGGATGCTCGGGGCCGTTGTCATCGTGACCGTGATCGCAGTTGTGATCATGCCCGTGATCCGGGCCGTGGTCGGTGCCGTGCTTGGCATCGAGGAGTTTGCGGAGATACTGGTTCTCGCGGCGCGTGGCCTCGAGATCGAAGACGAGGTACTTGATGCTCAGCCGGAGATAGTCCAGCGAGTCCTGGAGCTCGCCGACGGTCTTCTTCATACGGGCGTGGCGATCGCGTGTGTCGGTGGCCATCTGCTGGAGCTGCTCCTTGGCGGGGGACGGAAGGCCGTCGAGCTGCTGCATGAGGTCGGAGAGCTTGGCCTGAAAGTCCTGCTCGTTCATGGGAACTGCTCCGCGTCGGGTATGGGGTGTGCGCACTCGCGGCGGGTGGGTGTGAGAGGGAGGGCCCGACACCGCAGCGGATCGCTCGTCGCGACCGAATGTCACATGGCAACGCCCGTTCCGGGGGCAAAACTCCGGTGCGATGCACCGTGCCAGAACGCGAGGATGCGTCCGACAACACCATTCGCAGGCCGCGGCTGTGCGGCAAGCGCGTTCTTATCGCGCCGTGACAGTGAAAGTCGCGTGGCGCGGACTATGACGATTGTGCCGGGTGTTGCCGCGAGTCAACGCATTGTGTCGAAGCGACGCAACGCCTGTTGCGCCGCAGGAGGCGCCTGCTTGGCGAGGAGGCCGATGCTGGCGGGGTCGGTCTTGCGCATTTCGGCGGTGAGCTTCCGCAAGTGAGCGTCGCGAACCATGACGAAGGACTCGAAGAACTTCTCGAGCTCGTGGCGGTTGAAGCGGGACATGGGATCGGCCAAGCCGCTCTGCATCGCGGCCCAGTCCAGCAGAGATCCGCCGGTTGGGGCGAAGCGATAGAGGGCGAGGGTTGCCTTGAAGCGGCTCTGGGGGGTGGTGAAGGGATCGGTGGCGGAGTCCGGTAACCGAGTCATCTTCGACTTGATGTCCGCGGTGCCCGGCTCGCCCATGAGGCGCGCCGCGAACTCGTCTTCCTTACTCTGGCCGTGGCTGGTGCCGTTGCCGTTACCGACGCCATTGATGGGCGGCGCGACGAGCGGCTCGGCGCTGAGCGCGGCGGCATCGTCGGCGGGGATCAGGTTCGCGAACGCTGTGGAGATCGTCTTGAGCCCGGCGCGCTCGAAGCGGATCTGCAGCAACTGGCACGGGCGACCATCCTGGGTCGTGCGTGTCGCGGTTTTGATTTCGCCCGCGCCCCACTCCGGCTTGCCGGTATGGACAATGCGCTCGCCGATGCTCCACAACTTCATGGTCTGGATCACAATCTCGTACTCACTGGCCGCGCGTATCCGCGGCGACGCCCCGGAAGCCCCATCCACCCCGTTGATCTGTTGATGCTCGTTCGCCTCGGCCTGTCGCCGACGCGTTCGGGTGTGCCCGAAAATCACCGATCCGATGCTGCTCGATCACGTCCGCTGGGTCGAGCTCTTGCTCGGCCGACCGTTCGCCACGAACACGCGGTTCATAGTGATCGACCAAGTGTAGCAGATTTGTTCGGGATACGGGCCGCCTTTCTGTGTGTGGCGTGGACCCGATCCCAGTCCCCACCTTCAATACGCGGCGTTTGAACGTGCTGTTCTTGAATCTCGTGAGATAGCCGGGGTTTTCCCTCGAATGTGATGGTCTGATGAGGGTGAGCGGCCTAGCATGGATGCTTGGCCGGGAGAGTTCTGCCGCGCTGGCGTGCGGCCCGATTCCACCGACCCTTTGGAGCATTCAGACCCATGATCGAAGCGCTCAAGAGCGAAGAGATTGTCAATCGCATCGGCGGCCGGTTCAAGCTGTGTGCGCTGATTCAGCGTCGGCTGGTCCAGCTCATGGACGGGGCGCGTCCGCTGGTGGATCGCGATGGCCGCTCGGATCTGGAACTGGCGATCGAGGAGATCGTCCAGGGCAAAATCGTGTACGAGTTTGACCCGGCGGCGGAAGTCGAGATCGACAAGATCCTCGGCCCCGTTGAGGCGAAGCGTGCGCGCGAGTTGACGGCGAACGTCTGATCCGGTTGTGGCACGGGCGATGAGGTCCGTGCGTTCGCTCCGCGCTTGGTTGGGCCGCGCATGAGCAGTCAAGACTCCAATCCTCTTCAGGGCGCACCCATCCTTGTGGGCGTGACCGGTGGTATCGCTGCGTACAAGACGTGCTTTCTGGTTTCGCGGCTGGCGCAGGCGGGGGCGCAGGTGACGGTGGCGATGACACCGGAGGCGGCGAAGTTCGTGACGCCGCTGACGTTTCAGGCGCTTTCGGGGCGTCCGGTGTACACGAGCGCGTGGGACCATATCGAATCGTCGGATCCGCAGCATGTGTCGCTGGCGCGGCACTGCCGCGTGGCGATCGTCGCGCCGTGCACGATGAACTGCACGGGGAAGCTGGCGATGGGGCTGACGGATGATGTGGTGACGCTGATCCTGAGCGCGATCGATCGGAGCAAGACGCCGGTGTTGCTCGCGCCGGCGATGAACGCGGCGATGTGGGGGCAGGCCTCGACGCAGCGGAACCTCGCGACGCTGCGCGGGGATGGGTTTCGGGTCGTGGGTCCGGCGGAAGGGTGGCAGGCGTGCCGCACGAGCGGGCCGGGGCGGATGAGCGAGCCGGAGGACTTGTTTGAGGCGGTGGTGAGGGCGCTGGGAGGATCGTGAGCTCCCCATGATGTTCTCGCTCGATGGACTTCCTCGCAATCTGCCGCTGTCGCGGGAGGCCCGACGTGCACTGAGGGCGAAGGTCAACGCGTACAAGGGTGAGAGGCCGCCGATGGTGGTCGCGATCATTCCAGCGGGAGTGATGGTGGCGCTCGGGTGCGTGTGGATGCCGGCGATTTCGTATGCGCCGCTGCCATGGAAGTGGATCATCGTGGCTGCGACCGTGGCGGTTCAGCTTCCCGTTTCGTTCGTGCTGATGATGAGAGTCATGTGGCCGATGCGGTGTCGCGCGATGGCTGCGGTGGGGTACGAGGTCTGTCCGAGGTGCGCGTATCCGATCAGTCAGTCTGCGCCGGAGGCGGTGGTATGTTCCGAATGCGGTTCGCCGCGCATTGTGCAGAAGGGCTAGCAGAATGATGGGGCGGGCGATACTCTGATTGCATGTCACTTGCCAAAGCTCGCCGCCGCTTTTCCGAAGAGTTCCGAGTCATTCCCGGCAAGCCGGCGAAGCTGGCCAAGCGTGATCCGGAAGAATCGTTGGGGCTGAATGATGCTCCGGAGGTGGATGCGATCACCGCCGAGAACGTCCGGCGGATCGCCGATCTCCAACAACTGCTGTACGCGGATGCGAGGTTCTCGCTGCTGATCGTGCTGCAGGGAATTGATGCGAGCGGGAAGGATGGAACGACGCGGCACTTGCTTACGGGTGTGAACCCGCAGGGTGTGCGGGTGACTTCGTTCAAGGCACCGACGGCGGATGAGCTGGGGCACGACTATCTGTGGCGCATCCACAAGGTTTGTCCCGGGCGCGGGGAGATCGGGCTCTTCAATCGCTCGCACTATGAGGATGTGCTTGTTGTTCGCGTGCACGAACTGGTGCCGAAGAAGGTGTGGTCGGAGCGGTATCGGCAGATCAACCAGTTCGAGCGGCATCTGGCGGAGAACAACACGGTGATTCTGAAGTTCTTCCTGCACATCAGCAAGGACGAGCAGCGCACGCGGCTGCAGGAGCGGATCGACAATCCGAAGAAGAACTGGAAGATGCAGCCGAAGGACCTGGATGAGAGGAAGCTGTGGGATGACTACATGCGGGCGTATGAGGATGCGCTGACGGAGTGTTCCACCGCGGCCGCGCCGTGGCACATCATTCCGGCGGACCGGAAGTGGTTCCGCGATCTGGCGATCTCGCAGATCGTGGCGGACACGCTGGATGGGATGGATCTGCGGTATCCCAAGCCGACGTTTGATCCGAGCAAGTTCCGCGTGGTCTGAGTCGGCCGACGGGGGCTGGCCGGTCGGAGTGGTGGGGGCAACTGCCCAGATCAGGCCATTCCGCGCCATGATCGGCAAGTTTTCCACGGTTTCCCGCGCCAGGATGCCCGCCGTGGTGGCAAGTCGGTCGGTTGGAGGTAATCTGGGCAAGCGGGTGGAAGGACGGATGGTGCGTCGTCGGCACGCGACGCATCGGAGAGTTCGCCTTTCCCGGCCGCACGAGGACCATCCATGAGCCAGCTCGGTTCCACGCTGATTCCGCCTTTGGATGGCCAAGCAACGTTCAGGCAGCACCCCAGCGGCGACCGGTTCCAGTCGCGTGCGATCGTTGATCGCATGACCTTCGGTTTTACGCAGGCGGAGCTTGCGCTCTATCAGCAGTGGGGCTTTGAGGGATACCTGAACTATCACCTGAACCCGGCGAGCATCGATGATTCGGCCGTCGATGGGTATCTGGCGACGAACTTCCCCGCGCTGGCGTTCACGCCGCTGCAGATCGTGACGTCGCCCTCGCAAGGCGATCTGATCAACCAGTTGCAGCGGGCACGGCTGTATCGGGCGATCTTCTCGAAGCGGCAGCTCTTCGAGCGGATCGTGGAGTGCTTCAGCGACCACTTCAACATCTGGATTCGCGATGATGTGGCGGGAATTCTGAAGCTCATCGACGACCGGGATGTGATCCGCGCGAACGCGATGGGCACGTTTCCTGCGATGCTTAGCGCCAGCGCGCACTCGCCTTCGATGCTGGCGTATCTCAACAACGACACGAACACCAAGAACGCGCCGAACGAGAACTACGCGCGTGAACTGATGGAGCTGCACTCGCTTTCTGTCACGGGCGGATATTCGCAGTCTGATGTGCAGCAAGTGGCGAAGTGCTTCACTGGCTGGACGTACTTTACCGGCACGGCGGCGAACGCGTACACGTTCCGGTACAACTCCGCCAACCATGATACGAACCAAAAGATCGTGCTTGGCAACATCATTCCGGCCCGAGCCGCGGCCAGCGGTCAGCAGGATGGCGAGGATGTGCTGAACATTCTTGCCAACCACCCGAGCACGCGGGACTTCATTGCCCGGAAGCTGATCCGGCATTTCCTGCAGCACGATCCGCCGCCGGCGTCGCTGGTGACCTCCGTGGCGCAGGTTTATCAGACCACGAGCGGGAACATTCCCGCGATGGTGGCGGAGATCTTGCGGTACACGATGAACAACCCGGTCCCCATGAAGTTCAAGCGGCCGATGCACCTGCTGGTCTCCGCGCTTCGTGGGCTGAACGCGCAGGTGACCGCGACGAACAACCTGCAGACGCCGCTGACGGAGGCGGGGCATCTTCCCTTTGACTGGAATCCTCCGGACGGATATCCGGACACGCTCCAAGCGTGGACCGATCTGCTCCTGGCCCGCTGGAACTTCGGGGCGCGGCTGATGAACAGCTCAAACTCGAACAACGGCGACTGGTGGAACAACACAACGCTCACGGGCGTTCGCGTTGATCACACAAGCATCGTGGGCACAGCCACGGCGAAGAACGCCGTGGTGGATGCCATCAACACCAAGCTCTTCAACGGCGTGCTCTCGGTTCCCGAGCGGAACCAGTTGCTGGCGTATCTCCCCGCCACGGGCAGTGTGACCAACATCCGCGAGGTCCTCGGCCTTGCCGTGTCGCTTCCGACGTTCCAGTGGTATTGAGCATCGAGTCGGATCGGTCTGATTGTTTGTTCCGTCCATTCCGCTTCACCCGGTTCCGCACTTCACGAGCCACCCATGTCGTATCAATCAAACGCCTGCGACGAATACAACCGGTTGTCACGTCGCCAGTTTGTGCTCTGGTCTGGCGCGGCTTCAGCCGCGGCGGTGACCGCTCCGGCGTGGATGCCGCGCGTGGTCTTTGCGCGCGACTTCACGACGCGGGATGTGATTGTGTCGATCTTCCTCCGCGGCGCGGCGGATGGGCTCACGCTTTGCGTGCCCTACGGCGATGCCAGCTACTACGTGAATCGCCCCTCGGCGAACGCGGCCACGCCGGGCATCGGTGTGCCGCCACCCGGCGATGTCAACGGCTGCACGGACCTCAACGGCTTTTTCGGCCTGCCACCGGCGATGGCGGTGCTGGCTCCGATCTACACGGCGGGGCACCTGGCCATCGTGCACGCCAGCGGCTCGACGGATTCCAGCCGCTCACACTTTGACGCGCAGAAGTACATGGAAGTCGGCAAGCCGGCGGATCAGACCATCTTCACGGGATGGCTGGGCCGGCATGTCGCGTCGGTGAACCCGGCGGACCCGACGGCGACGGTTCGGGCGATCGGTATCGGGTATCAGTTGCAGCTTCAGCTTGTGGGCGCGAGCAAGGGTGTGCCGGTCCCCGACCTTTCGAACTACCAGTTGCAGGGATCGTCGACCACGCGAACCGCTCGGCAGAACTGGCTGAACGCCACGTATGCGGGCGTGCCGAATCCGGTGAAGACCGCCGCGGCAAACACGGCGGCGACGATCGCGGCGATGGCGACGGTGGGCGCTGGGTCGTATGTTCCGCCGTCGGGTACGTTCCCATATCCGCCAACCAGCGGGACGGGCGCGAGCAGCTTTTCGAAGGCACTCAAGCAGACGGCCGCGCTGATTCGCGCCAACATCGGCGTCGAAGCGGTCGCCATCGACAAGTCCAACTGGGATACGCACTCGGCGCAGGGCGTCGTCGCGGGGAGCATGGCGCTGACGATGGCGGACCTGGCGAACTCGATCCGGGCGTTCTACGAGGATGTGATCATCAACGGGAACAAGAACGTGACGATCGTCATCATGTCCGAGTTTGGCCGGCGCGTGGCGCAGAACGCCTCGCTCGGCACCGACCACGGCCACGGAAACGCCATGTTCGTCATCGGCAAGAAGATCAACGGAGGGCAGGTCTACGGCACGTGGCCGGGGCTTGGGCCGGGGCAGCTCTACCAGAACCTGGACCTCCAGGTCACCACCGACTTTCGCGATATTCTCGCGGAGATCGTGCAGGATCGGCTGGAGAACTCGAACCTCGCCACCGTCTTCCCGGGGTACACGCCGACGTTTAGGAATATCTGCGTTGCGGGGTGATGCTTACGGCCTTCAGCCGCGGATCTGTTCCGTCTTCAACGGCCGGGTCTTGACCTCTGCAAGTTCCGCCGCGGGCCTTCGCATGATCCGTCGGCGTGAGGGCAAGCTGATCGCCGCCGTCGCGAGATACACGCTCGCGAGCGCGGCCATGAGCAGCCAGAAGTCGCTCACTGCGAGTGCGACCATCAGCCCCACGCTCACCAGCAGCGGCACGACGGCGCGACGGCTGATACGCATCTTCTTGAACGAGAACATGGGGATGCGGCTCACCATCCAGAGCGCGATGAGGATCGTGTAGCAGATCACCACGGCCGCGGCGATCGGTCCGGCCTTCTCGGCCGATGCGTCGATCAGTCGGCCGGTGGGGCCGATGCCCATTTCCATGCCAAGCCAGCTTCGCACTCGCCCGCCGACGGTCTGCGAATACGCCAGCATGACGGGGACCATGACGGCTCCGGCGGCGGCGGGGGTGGCGAGCCCGGTGAAGAACTTGGACTTCAGCAGCGTCTGGCGATATTCCTCGCCGGGCGGGAGTGGGGGGGCTGGTCGTGCCGCGGCGGTGAATCGGGCGAGCCGCATCGCGCTGCAGAGCACGAACGCCGTGACGGCGAGCATGCCCCAGATTCCCTGCTCCTTGAGCATCCACTGGTGCAGGAGCATGGCGGGTGCCACACCGAAGCTGAGAAAGTCCGAGAGAGAGTCGAGGACTTCGCCGAAGGGGCTGGTGACCTTCAGCAGGCGGGCCGCGCGGCCATCCATCGCGTCAAAGACCGCGCTGAGCAGGACTGCGAGCATGGCCCGATCCCAGTCGAGTTTCAGCGAGTAGTAAATCGAGGCCAGGCCGCAGCACATCGCGACCGTGGTGAACAGATTGGGGACGATGATCCGCAGCGGCACCGTTCCCTTGTTGGATGGATAGTGGATGAACATCTACTTCAGCCCTCCGGCGCTGGGCATGAGCGCGAAGATGGTTTCGCCGGCGACGCTGGCATCGCCGACCTTGACCATCGGCTGGATACCACGAGGCAGATACACATCCACGCGCGAGCCGAAGCGGATGATGCCGTATCGCTCGGCGGTCGCGAGCTTGGTGCCTTCCTTGACGCGGCAGACGATGCGGCGGGCGATCAGCCCGGCGATCTGGACGCAGACGAGGCGTGTGCCATCCTCGCGGCGGAGGATGATCGAGCTACGCTCGTTGTGCTCGCTGGCTTTGTCGAACGAGGCGTTGAAGAACTTTCCGGGGCGATACGCGATCTTCTCGACCACTCCGGCGATCGGGGCACGGTTGACGTGGACGTTGAAGACATTCATGAAGACGCTGACGCGTGTGAGGCCGAGGCGGTCATCACCGAGGGCGAGTTCTTCCGGCGGGAGAGCGGGGCCGACGAAGCAGATGACACCGTCGGCGGGGCTGATGAGCAGGGATGTGCCGCCGCGCGAGACGGGAATGCGGCGGCGCGGGTCGCGGAAGAACCAGACGCACCAGATGGTGAGCGCGAGGGTGACGAAACCGACAAGCGAGCCACCGATCGGACCGGTGATCCACGCGGCGAGACCACTCAGAACGGCACTGCCGAGGATGAATCCCACAACGATCGGCCACCCCTCGGGGGCAATGGCGGGCGCGGGAAGATCATCCGCGAAGACGGTCGGCGTGGAAGTGTTCGTAGTCGGTTCGCTCGTCATGTAAGGAGGAGTTTAGCGGCGCGAGGAGAGGGGGTGGTGAAACCCCGGCACTTGCCGGCCTTTGGGCCCAACTGTGGTCGTTGGCGGGCCATCCGGCTCGGATCGCGTAAACTTGTGGAATGCCAGCCACCGTCACACCACCAGCGACGTTTCCAACGGGATCCGAGGCCGCGCGATGTTACCCGAAGCTCGGGGAGATCATCGCGTATCTGGAGTCTCTGACGGGGCGCGGCGATCTGCGCACCCAGGAGCAGATGCTCAAGAAGCTCACGCTCACGCGTGCGGACATCGAGCCATGCTGCACCTTCGGGCAGCGGTCCTATCGGCGCAACACGATCGCGCGGGGGAAGCACTACGAGTTGCTCGCGCTCTGCTGGCGCTCCGGGCATTGCACGCCGATCCACGACCATCGCGGCGTGAGCTGCGCGTTCAAGGTGATCCACGGCACGGGAACGGAGATTCGCTTTCACCTCTCGCCGAGCGGGTGCGTCTGCCCGGCGGAGACGATCTCGATGGCGCCGGGGTATGTCTGCTCGGCGGATGATCCGGATATCCATCAGGTTGCGAACATGCAGGCACCAGGGATGGATTTGATCACGCTGCACATTTATTCGCCGCCGATCCAGAGGATGAACACGTTCCGGTATGCGCAGCCGTTGGAGATGCTCGGGGTGTATGGGGCGGATGATGAGCTCGTGTCGATCTGAACGGAGGCGCGGGCGCAAGCCCGGGCACCCCGTGCGGCACGCGAGGAATGCACGGGCGAGCGCCCGGGCCTCCGTCAGGTTTGCATCACGACCCAGAGCGCGGCCGCGCTGATGGCGACCCAAAGCACGATGGCCATGACCATGGCCTTCCAGCCGACGCTCATGACAGCTTTGGGGGAGAGCCCGCAACCGATGAGCAAGAGTGCCACGGCCATGAGCTTGGACTTGGCGACTTCGGCCGCGGGGACGGCGATGGGGGCGACGGTTTGTCCGAAGTACGTGCCGATGCCGGCCGCGACGACGAACCAGAGGACGAACCAGGGAATTGGAATCTTCGCCTTCTTGCCATCGGCGCGGGGCTCTCCATGCGACCTGAACCACCACGCGCACGCGAGGGCGACGGGTGCGATCCAGAGCGTGCGAGTCAGCTTCACGGCGGTTGCGGTTTGCGATGCGAGGGCAGGATTCGTCGCATCCGGCCAGTGCTTGTCAAACTCGCCCGCGGCGGTGACGACGCTGGACACGTCGTGAATCGCGATGGCGGCCCAGGTGCCGAACTGGTGGGCCGAGAGATGCGCGACTTCGTGCCCGATGTATGGGAAGATGTAGATGGCGACGGCGTTGAGGAGGAAAACCGCGCCCATCGCGACGGCGATGGGGGCTTCGGCGGCGCCGATGACGGAGGCGGTGGCAGCGATGGCGGAGCCGCCGCAGATCGCGGTGCCGCTGGAGAGGAGCGTGGTGAGTTTTGCGTCGATCTTGAGCAGCTTGCCCAGCGCGATGCCGAGAGCGAAGGTGCCGACGATGGTTCCCGCGGCGAAGGCGAGGCCGATGAGGCCCGCCGCGGCGACTTGGCGCAGGTCCATGCCCAGACCGAGCATGACAACGGCGATCTGGATGAGGTACTTGGCGATCTTGGTCGCCATCTTGGTGTGCGAGGTCCAGCCGAGCAGGGCGAGGACGACGCCGATCATGAGGGCGCGTGGTGGGGAGATCCACGGGAGGAAACACGCGGCGGCGCAGAGGCACATGACGATCAGCCGCCAGTTGACGCCGGGTTTGGGCGTGATCGTTGCGGCGGATTTCCCGGCGGGTTCGGACATGGGGGGCAAGTGTACGGAGAGCGCGAGGGAGTCGCACGGGCGGCATGAATTGAGAGTGCTGGAGCGTGCGGCGCGTGGTGCCTGTGCTTGCGCCGAGGTCTCGGTTTGGGCTACTTCTTCGCTTCCCAGGCAAAGGCGACGATGCTCTTGTATCCATCGGCGGAGACTGCGCGGAGGCCGAAGAAGTAATCATCCTTGCTAGTGTCAACGGTGATCTCGCTGACGAGGCCGATGGACTTCGCGTGCGACCAGGCGGGCTCGGTGGTGTCGCGCCAGACGAGTTCGTATGAAGCGGTCATCGGATGGTGCTCGCCAGACCAGCGGAGCGTGGTGGAGTTGCCGAGTTTCTCGGTGACGATGCGGACATCCACGGGGGTGGGTGGTGCGAGGGCGATGCGCACGATTGTGGCGATGTTGAGTTTCGTCACGCTCGCCAGATAGTCGGCATCCACGAACGCGGGGACATCGCCGTAGGGTTTGCCATCTCTCTCCGTCACGTTCGCGTGTTGCCGCTCGTAGACCTCGGAGGATGATGTGAATCGCACCGCGGAGAAGCCGGCCTCATTGAATGCCGAGTGGTCACCGCCGCGCATGAAGCGGTCGGGTCGGAAGATCATGCGCGGGGTGAGGCCAAGCTTGTAAAGCGAGCCCGTTTCCGCGACGAATCTCGCCAGCTGGCGGCTCGGAGAATCGCTCTCCGCGCTCACCGCACGGATTGCCGCGAGCGATTCCGCGCTGGGGTTGCGAGGAACGGCCTCGCTGAAGATGCGGACATCGGTCTTGCTCCCCCCGGTTTCCACGCAGGGGTCGCCGATAATGTCGTTGTTGAGCATGGCCACAATTGTTTCGCCGCGGGCCGCTGCTCGCTCGGCGTGATACTTCGCCCCGAGCAGTCCCTGCTCCTCGCCTGCCGTCGCAAGAAAGACGACGGTGCAGGGGAGTTTCTCCTTCGCGAGCACCCGCGCCGCTTCAAGCACCGCCGCGGTCCCGCTGGCATCGTCGTTCGCGCCGGGGGCATCTCCGGTCGCGTCCATCTCCCCGCCATTGCGCGAATCGTAGTGGCCGACGATGTAGATGCGGCGAGCGTTGGCTTTTTCGTCGCTGCCGCGAAGGGTTGCCACCACATTCACCAGATGCGCCCCGCCCTTGGGAATGCGACGGCCCTCAGGAACATCGAACTCTTCGAAGGCGACGGACATGCGGCCATCGGTCCCTGCGGCAGACTTCTCGAACTCGGATTTGATCCAGTTTCGTGCCGCTCCAATGCCGCGGGTGGGAGAGGTGACGTCGCTGAGGACGTGGCGGGTTCCGAAGCCAGCAAGACTCTCCACGTAGTACTTGAGTTGGGTCGTCGAAACGCCATTCGCGACCATCTGCGGCTGGACCATCTGAAGCGGATTGCTCGCTGAAGAGGCCAATCCGAACGCCGCGACGACAAGTGCTTGCAGGATCATCCCGCCAGCATACCGCGCCGCGGAACTCGTGGTACTCGACGCCTCATTTCCATCTACGACATGATGTCCGGCACAACCTTCCCGAACACATCCGTTAGCCGATAGTCTCGCCCCTGATGCCGATACGTCATTTTCTGATGGTCGATCCCCATCAGCCGCAGCATCGTCGCGTGCAGGTCGTGGACATCCATCGGCTTCTCGGTGATGTTGTAGGAATAGTCGTCCGTCTTGCCGTGGCTGATGCCGGGTTTGATGCCTCCGCCAGCGAGCCAGAGGGAGAAGCAACGTGGGTGGTGGTCGCGCCCGTAGTTGTCGTTGGAAAGCGTGCCCTGCGAGTACACCGTTCGCCCAAACTCACCGGCCCAGAGCACCAGCGTCTCATCCAGCAAGCCCCGCTGCTTCAGGTCCTTGATCAGCGCCGCCTGCGGTTGGTCCACCGCCTGCGACTGCAACCGAATCTCCCGCGGCAGGTTGTTGTGGGCGTCCCAGCCGCGCATGTAGAGCTGGACGAAGCGCACGCCGCGCTCGCTCAGGCGGCGGGCGAGCAGGCAGTTGGCCGCGAACGTGCCGGGCTTCTTCACCTCGGGCCCGTACATCGCCAGTGTTTCCTCGGACTCATTGGAGAAGTCCGTCAGGTCCGGCACCGACATCTGCATGCGATACGCGAGCTCGTATTGCGCGATGCGAGCGCGAACCTCCGGGTCCATCGCGCGGGCCATCTCCTGCTCGTTGAGCTCGTTCACAGTGTCGAGCATGCGCCGGCGATCCTCGCGCGTCATGCCGGGAGGATTCTGCAGATACAGCACCGGGTCCGCCCCGGCGCGAAGGCGGCACCCCTGATGCTCGCTGGGCAGAAATCCGCTCCCCCAGAATCGCGCGGAGAGCGCCTGCATGTTGCCGAACCCCTGCGAGATCAGCACGACGAACGCCGGCAGATTCTCGTTGGAAGTGCCCAGCCCGTACGACATCCACGAGCCGAACGCCGGACGCCCCGGCTGCTGGTTGCCGGTTTGGAAGAACGTGATCCCCGGCTCGTGGTTGATCGCATCCGTGTGCATCGAATGGATGAAGCAGAGCTCCTTGGCCATCGCGCCCGTGTGCGGCATGAGCTCGCTGACGTACGCGCCATCCTGGTTGTTGTCGTACTTGGTGAACTTGAAAATGGATGGAGCAACAGGGAAACGCGCCTGCCCGCTGGTCATGCCTGTGAATCGCTGCCCCTGCCTGACGGAGTCCGGAAGGTCTTCGTTGAATCGCTTGGCGAGCTCGGGCTTGTAGTCAAAGAGGTCGAGCTGGCTGGGCGCGCCCTCCATGTGCATATAGATGATGCGTTTGGCCTTGGCGGGAAATGTCAGTGGGGTGTACGCGCCAACTGGCAGCACGCCTGCACCTGGGCCGCCCACGGGCGGTTCCGCTCGCGCGATCCGAGCGCTCCCGGCCATTCCGCCCAGCAGAGACGCGAAGGCCATGGAGCCGATGCCCGCGCTGAGCGTGCGCCCGGCGACACCAAAGAACCGCCGCCGCGTGAGGTCAAGATACCGCTGTTCGATCGGGTCCATACACGCTCCACATGCTCATGCCCAGGTCGTCGCAATCCTCGCCACAGCCGGAAACCCGTCCCTATTCCTGTGTCGTTGTCCGATACAGATTCATCACCGCCCCGGCGATCATCGTCCAGCTCGCCAGTTCGATCTTGTCCATCTTCTCCGAGACGGGCATCTCGCCGACCGCGAGCAGCTTCGCCGCGTCATCCGGTGCATTCGTGTACCGGCTGCGTGCCGCTGAGAGCGTGCGCGTCAACGCATCGAGTTCCTTCGTCTCAGGCCGCCGCCCTGTGCAGCGGCGGAACATGGTCGCGATTCGTGCGGACTCATCCCCCGGCTCCGAGAGCGTCCGCTGCGCCAGCATCCGCGACGCTTCCACAAACGCCGGATCGTTCCACAGCACCAGCGCCTGCAGCGGCGTCACCGTGGCGGGCCGCCGCACCACGCAATATTCCCGCGTCGGCACATCAAACGCCTGCATATCCGGCGACGGCGCGGCCCGTTTCCAATACCCATACAGCGTCCGCCGATACAGATCGTCGCCCTTCCCCCGCTCATACACCTTTGTGTTCGACCCCGGCAACGCCCCCTCGCCCCACAGCCCATCCGGCTGATACGTCTTCACGCTCGGCCCGCCAAACTTCTCCACCAGCAGCCCGGAAACATACAACGCCTGATCGCGCGTCATCTCCGCGCTCAGCCGTCGCCGCGACATCCGCGCGAGCAGCCGGTTCTCCGGATCACGCTCCGCCAAGTCGCTCCGCGGCACCGAAGATTGCCGATACGTCGCGCTCGTCACCATCATCCGCAGCATCCGCCGCATGTCCCAGCCATGCTCCCGGAAGTCCGAGGCCAGCCAATCCAGCAGTTCCGGATGGCTCGGCCACTCGCCCTGATATCCAAAGTCCTCGCTCGTCCGTACCAGCCCAGCGCCGAAGATCATCTCCCACATCCGGTTCATGGCGATACGGGCGGCCAGCGGGTTCTCAGGAGAGACAACCCACTGCGCCAGACCCAGCCGATTTGCTGGAGCGCCATCGGGCAGCTTGCCGAGCGCCGCAGGCACATGGCGATTCACCGGCCGTGTTTTATCCGGCTGGTCGTACTGCCCGCGGCTGAGCACGAATGTCTCCCGCGGCGTCGCCAGCTCTTTCATCACCATCGTCTTCGCAACTTTCGCGCGAATCTCGCCAGTCTGAAGCATCAGTTGGTCCACCTGCTTCTGGCGCTCGCCAAACTGCGGCGATTTGCTCGCCCGCCACGCCTGTTTCACCGCGATATCGGCCGCCACCGTGCGACATGCCGCGGGCATGAGTGCGGCCGCGAGCTCGTGCGGCCACTGTCCATCCGCCTTGTTCGGCTGCGGTTGGAAGTAGTATCCCGCCGCGCCGCCGGAGTTCACGATCTTAAGCACGACCACATTGATGCCCGGCTGAAGCTCGAGCGCTCCCTTGTCCTGATCGGGCGCGACGCCGCGCTCGATCTGCCGGCGCGACACTTCCTTCCCATTCAGATACAGCACAAAGCCATCATCGCTCCCGAGCGACACCGGCAGCGACCGCGCCACGGGCGTCACGATGATGCGCCCCAGATACGCGTGGTTCACACCATCGCTCAGCGTGCCGACCACACCATCACGAATGTTGGCGTCATACTTCCAGAACTGATTCCCCGATCCGAAGTTCTGCGCAAAGTCGATGCTCGTCGCCATCTCTGGCCCGAAGTTCTCCTTGTACAGGTCGGGCTTCCCACCGGTTGGAAACGGCCCCGCGAGCCAGAAGTTGCTCATTTCCGTCGGCAGGTGCGAGATATCCCCGATCGTCCCGAGCGTCAGCCGCACACGCCCAAAGACATGCTGCGCATGCACCGACTCATACCGCAATCGCACGCGCACATCCGTCTCGGGCGTGCTCGGAATCGATTCATCCAGCAGCACCATCAGATGCCGATCCCCCGGCGTCCTGTGCCCATCCACCGCCCACCCGCGATCCGCACCTTTGTTGTTTACCAGCAGATTCGTGAACCGGTAATCCCCATCGGTCTGCGATAGATCCGCCCACAGCCACTGAATGCTGTGCTTCTTAGCCTTCTCGGGCTCGCCTCGGTGAAACGATTCAATATCGATCCCTGTCAGCACCGCGTTCCCGTTCCCCGCTCGCCCCACGCGCTTGTTTGGCAGTGACGCATCTGCGAGCGCTTCCAGCAGCAGCAGCTTCAATCCGCCCGCGCTCTCCTTCGCGTGCAGGATGATCTCCTGCACCTCCGTCGGCGGGTTCGCGCCACTCGCCAGCACCGAACGATCCTCATTCACCGAGAGCGTTGCCGCGCTCTCCGCCTTGGCGCTCACCACATCCGTCGTCGCCCACGCCACGCCCGCATCGCGCTGCGCCGCATCCATGAACGCGCGATACCCGCTCTCCTCCTCCGGAGTCGCCTGCTCCAGCAGTTTTCGCAGCCCGTCGATTTCGGCCCCAAGCGCGGCCAGTTTCGCCTGCTGTTCCGCCGTCGGCACCTCAATGAACGGCTCGTGCGCCCGGTTCGCATCCGGCGTCTGCGTATACAGCCCCGGCTCCTCGATTGAGTTGAAAAACGCGTAGAACCCGTAGAACTCCTCGTGCGAGATCGGGTCAAACTTGTGGTCGTGGCACCGCGCACACCCCATCGTCAAACCGAGAAACGTCGTCGCCGTCGTCGATGCCCGATCCACCGCGTACTCGACGAGATACTCCTCCGCGATCGCCCCGCCCTCATCCGTTGTCACATGGTTGCGATTGAACCCGCTCGCGATCTTCTGCGCCATCGTTGCATCCGGCAGCAGATCGCCGGCGAGTTGCTCGATCACGAACTTGTCATACGGCATGTTCTCGCGATACGCGTTGAGCACCCAATCCCGCCACGCCCACATCTGCCGCCCGTTGTCCGTGTGTATCCCGCACGTATCCGCGTACCGCGCCGCATCCATCCACGGCGTCGCCAGCCGCTCCGCCATCCGCGACCGATACGGCTCCTCATTCAGGAGTCGATCCACGAGGCGCTCGTATCGATCGGCCGGCGCATCCTTCAGATACCCATCCATCTCCTCCGGCGTCGTCGGCAACCCCGTCAGATCCAGAAACACCCGTCGCACCAGCGTCTCCGCATCCGCCTCGGGCGCGGGCGCGATCCCCTCATGCTCCAGCCGTGCCAGCACAAACCGATCGATCTCGTTCTTTCCCCACGTCCCACTCTTCACATCCGCCACCGCTGGCTTCACCGGCGGCACGAACGACCAGTGCGCCTCATACGCCGCGCCACTGGCGATCCACTTCTTCAGCAGTTCCTTCTCTTCCGCGGACAGCGGCCGCTTGTTCGCCTCCGGCGGCGGCATCATCTCATCATGCTCTATCGAGTTGATCCGCTTCCAGAGCTCGCTCCCCTCCACATCCCCAGGCACGATCGCCGCAATCCCGTTCGCGCCCCCAGTCGCCGACTCGCGCTGATCCAGCCGCAGCTCCGCCCGCCGCGTTCCCGCATCCGGTCCGTGGCACTTGAAGCACCGATCCGACAGCAGCGGCCGGATATCCCGGTCATATCGCACCCCGCTCGCCTCTCCCGCCGCCGCCAGCATCGCCCCCGACCCATCCCGCACCCGCGCCGCACTGGCCATCGCGACCAGGCCAACACCTGCGCAAACCCCAGTCGCCCACGCCGCGCCGATCCATGTGCGAGCCCGCGTTGATGCCATGGGCGCAGTATACAGCAAGGCGCACGAAGCACCCGAAAAAACTCCTTCACCTCACCGGCGCCACTCGGATGACTCCCTCCGGGAGTACCACCACCCGCCCGCCGAACCGCTCGATCACCCCGATGTTCGTCCGCGAGTGCTCCGTCAGCTCTCCCGTCGCATACTCCCCGCCCGCCAGCATCGCTAGCGGCACCATCAGTTGATCCGCCAGATGTGCTCCCACCGGCCGCCGATCCGCGATGTACGCGCGCACCTCATCCGCCAGCTCGCGCGCCACGAACTCCGCCGACTTCGCCACCTCGCCGATGGATGAGAACACCTCGGTGATCTGCTCGTAGCGCAGCTCAACCACGGCCGCGTTTCCCGGCCCGACGGGGTTCGGCACATCAATCATCTCCGTTTCGTGCTGTTCCAGCGCGAGCCGGTCGCGCAGCACTTCCAGCTCGCGCACCGCGATCCCGCGCGGCAGCCGCGAGAGCAACGCCGTCGCCTTTGCTCCCGTTCGCGCTCCCCGCTCCAGCACCTTCACCTCACGCGGCTCCCGCGTCGGCTCCACTTCCACAACCACACGCCCGCCTCCCGCCGGGTAGAACCCATGCCGTTCGATCCGCGCGCGTAGAACCACTCCCGCCCGCTCCAGCAGCGGCACCAGCGCCCGTGCGAAAAACTCCCACGGCGGCGCGGCCTTGTTGTGCGTCCCACCCTCCACCGAAATCACCGACGGCCCATCCGCACGCAGCAACGCGGGCAACACCGCCTGCAACACCAGCGTCGTGCCGCCAGCCGTTCCGATCGGAAAGTGATACGTCCCCGCTCGCACCGCTCCCGGCACAAATGTCACATCCTGCGAGCCCACGCTCGCGCCGCTCACCTCCGCGCCGCACACCGTCGCGGCTGCCTGCACGCACGTGAGGTGCTGACGCATCAGCCCCGGCTTGGCACGCCCCGCCCGGATCTTTGTGATCCGGAAGGGCGTGCCAGTGGCCATGGAGAGCGCGAGGGATGACCGCAGAATCTGCCCCCCGCCTTCGCCCTGTGAACCGTCAATCTGAATCATGTGTCGTCCTCCATCGTGGGAGCATCCGCGCTCCGCGTCCACAGCGGACAGTCAAAGTTCGCAAACACCTCAATCGCGTTTCGCCCGTCGTTCTCCACCGTCAGATACTCCGGTCGATATCCTGTCGGCCGCAGGTCAAAGGGCGCAAACGTCGCCGTCAGCGCGCCTGCCCGCCGCGAGAGATACGTGATCGCCACCGGCGTCGCCGTGTCGTGCCCCGCCAGCATCCGCACCGCTTTGAAAAGCTGCGAGAGCGACACCGTGAAGAACGGCGGATCGCAGAAGACCACGCCGAACCGCTCGCCGATGAACTCCGGCCGATGCACATCCCAGCGCCGGAACCCCGGCACCTGCTCGAAGCGCGTGTCGATGTCCAGCACCCGAACGCCGCGCCGCCGCCGCGAGAGTTCCGCACCCACCAGCGGCGCGCACAGCACGCACGGGCTCTCAAACTCCGCCAGTGCATAGCACAACGCCGCGGCTGATCCCTGCCGAAAAAAGTACTGCTCCCGCTCATGTCGCTCATCTGGAATCAACATGACCAATCTCCATCGACACCCACCCGGACAGCCACGCCTGTCCGCATCGCGATTCTGAAATACCGGTCCACGCGCCTTTCAGCGCGGACCGGGACAATGCAAACGTCTCACACAGCACGCCCGCGCGTGCTCGCACCCTGTCCCCCGCAAACCTCACTGCAACTGTTCCTTCATGCGTTGATCTCCTTGTTCTTCATGGTCTCTGTTTCTCCTGCCCGCAATCCAGCTCTCGCCGCCGGCGTGATCTGCCGGTGCCAACGCTCGCGCGTCAGCCGGTTGATCAGCACCGCCGGCGTCGGCCGGGGCTGCGCCATCACCTCGTTCACCACATCGTGCCGCGCCGCCACATGCGGGAAGACACGATCGGCGTAGTCCGAGGCCTCCTGCCGTCCCAGCATCGGAACCTCTATCCGCAGATCGATCCGCCCCGGCCGAATCAGTGCCGGGTCCAGTCGATCCACGTGGTTGGTGGTCATCACCAGGATCCGCCCATTCTGCGGCGCCATCACGCCATCGATGCAGTTCAGGAACCCCGAGAACGACACACCCGATGCCGCTTCACCTCCTTCATCACGCTGCCGGAACGCACAATCCACATCCTCGATGAGAACAACCGCCTGCTCCTCCACGCTCCGAAACACATCCACCATCTCGTGGTCGCTCTCGAAGTCGGCGAGCGTGATGACGGCGATTCGCAACCCGAGCCGCGATGCCAGCGCGTGCGCCAGCGACGTCTTTCCCGTGCCCGGTTCGCCGTGCAAAAGCACGCCCATCCGCCACGGAATGCCCGCCCACTCGTACTGCTCCCGGGCGCCGCAGAACTCGCGGAGCCGCTGCTCCGTCGAGTCAAACAGCCCCCGCGGCAGGCAGAGCGTCTCCGGCATTCGCTTCGGGATCGTCACCGTCGTGCAGCCGCCGTGCCTGTTGTACAGGTCTACCAACTGCCGGTGCTCGACCACCGCCGCGCGCCGTGCGACTTCCGCAGCCAGCCGCTCCACATCCCGGCGCGTGCTCCACAGCATCTCGACCTGGATGATGAACCGCTGCGTCAGCGACATCTTTCCATCCGAATCCTCCCGATGCACGTACACATGGCACCACTTGCCATGCACCCGCGCCCAGAAGTCATCCGTGCCCGCCGAGAGCTTGGATGTCGCGATGCCGCTGTCCCAGCTTGCGCGAATCTCCAGCGTCCGCGGCCCATCCTTCCGCACCGCGTGCTCGGTCAGCAGCGCAAGCCAGTGCTCGTAGTGCGGGTGCGTCTCCCGCACCTGCACCACCCGCGTCATCCACCACCGCACGATGCTCCACGCCCGCTCGGGCAGCGAGCGCAGCTGATATCCCAGCCATCCCGCCGCCATCAGCGCGAGTCCACCCTGCAAGAGCGGGCTCTGCGTCATCAACTTGTCGATCAGTTCGCTCACCATGTCTACACCTACAGCTCGCTCGTGTGCGCTCCTCGCGCACCGAGTCCTTTCCATCACGTCTCTGTGAATGCCCGCGCTCCATGGCGCCGAGATTGAGTGTTCGCCAAGCCGCCGGATGCTCGAAGAGCAACCGGAAACCAAGCGCACCTCAAGCCCCGCTCAGGGCCGAAATACCGCTACTTTGTCGTTGAAAATCGTGTTTCGATCACTCGGTAGGCCCATCGCCCACCAAGCAGTGGCGACGGGTCACATGAAAGATGAAAGCCCTGTTCGCATACGAAACTCCTGTCTAGTGAACCATTATCCATCGTGTTTCTTGCACGTCAAGTGAAAATGACAAGTGAGATTCACTCTCATCCGAATGATCTCGCAAGCACTCATGCCGACTTCCCTTTCCTCCTGGGTGGCACGGGCAGCTTGCTGCCCGTGGTATTGCAACTCCGTTCCCGGCATTCCAGAAACAGTTAGTCAGCCCTGTTCATTTCACTTCGCGAACTCTCTTGTGCCGCGGCTCGTCAACTTCAATAGAGAGATACGGAGCCCAAACCTGCCGGAGCGCATCCTCCCATTCCGTCTCGTGCGGCTCTCGATACCCTGTCGGATCGAATTTGGCCATGAACTCAACGAATCGCGCTGTAGCACGCATCTGTGATGCTGTCCAAACCCGAGAGCCATTGGGCAAGAACCTGCGCATCACGCCGAGCAACTGTCCGGGATGCCCCTCCGTTACATTCCCGCGCGCAAATCGGATCATCACCGCGGGAAAGTAGTAGCGGAATCCTGTATCGTCGATGAACGAGAATCCTCCGACTCCCGGGAACGGTTCCCAGTTCCGATCAGCAACCAGCTCCGTCCACGATTTGTCCTTGTCAGATGCGCGGGCTTTGCAGCATTCTTCGGGGTCGCCATACCCGTCAAGTCGATCCGTCTCGTTCCACGACACGCCACCCTCGCGCGTCACACCCTCAAACGCCCGGTAGATCTCATCGATCACCGCCTTCCGCGCCGCCTCGCCTTCATGTGAGAGTTCGTCTGTCATAATCCTCAACCTCGTTCAGTCATCCGCCTTATCCCCGTCCTTAATCACAAACCGCGCCCGCAGCCGCGCCACTTCGCTCGCCAGCCCCGCCTTCTTGACGCTGCTCAACACCTCCTCAAAGTCCTTGTACGCCCGCGGCGCCTCATCCCTCGGGTAGTTGCGGCAGTTCGTTAAAATGTCCGCCTTGTCAAAGCTCTTGTCGATCTGTTGCTGGTCCAGCGACTTGTTTGCCGCCGTGCGGCTCATGCGACGCCCCGCTCCGTGGTTCACGCTGTAGCACGAGAGCTCCGCGCCGCTCTCTGCCACCATTACGCTCGATCCATCCTGCGGATTTCCCGGTAGCAGAATCGGGTGCCCCGTCTCCGCGAACGGCGTCCCCTTGAGCGCATGGTGTCCGCCGGGAAACGCCCGCGTAGCGCCCTTGCGATGCACCCACGCCGGTTGGTTGTTGACAATCTCCTTCCGTGCGATGTTGTGGCTGATGAAGTACACCAGGTTTCCCTTCACTCCAGGAATCACCTCCTGAAACGCCTCCAGAACCAGCGCATTGATCAGCATGTGGTTCACGGTCGCGAAGTTCGCCCCCAGTGCCATGTCGTCCAGATACGCATCCGCCTCCGGAGATCCGAGCGGCGCATGCACCATGTGCCGATCGCCGCCGGGCAACGGGATTCCCCAATCAGCGAACTTCTTCTGCATCGCCTTAAACTGCCCTTCCGCCAGCAGCGCGCCCCAGCCGCGCGAGCCGCAGTGCGAAAGGAACGCGACATGCCGATCGCGCAGACCGAAGACCTCCGCCGCCTTCTGCGCGCGATCCGTCTTCTCGACCTCAACGATCTCGCACTCGCCGAAGTGGTTTCCGCCGCCGTACGACCCGAGCTGCCCGACCTTCCCACGAAAAATCTCCGCGCCGTTCCCCTTCGCCGTGTACAGCTCCAGCCGCGCCCGGAGCGCATCCGCTGACCCATCGTGCCCCGTGTGAAACGAGTCCTCGCATCGCGAAGCCCACTCCGTCGGCACACCCATTTCAGTCAGCACGCCCGCCGAAGCACCCTCCGTCACCACGCGCTGCCCAAGCTCATACCCAACCATGCGCCCCTTTCGCGCCTGCCGATATCCGCGGCCAGCCCCCGTCGGCGTCCGCTCCAGGATCGCATCAATCAGCGCCCGCCGCGTCTTCTTGTCCTTCACCGCCTCTTCCGGCAGGTCCATCTGCAGGAGCGACATCGAGCACTTGATGTCCACGCCCACCGGCCCCGGATAAATATGCGTCGGCGACACCATCACGCACCCGATCGGCGCGCCATACCCAGCGTGCGCATCCGGATTCAGCACGACATCCGTCACCCCCGGCGACAGCCGCGCGTTCAGTGCCTGCTTGATGCAGAACTCATCAAACCCGTTGCGAATCTCCGCCGTTCCGATCACTCGGATCGGCGAGACCTTTCCCCCCGCCACCGGCATGATCGCCGTCGCCTCGCCAGTGCTCACAAAGCGAGCCGCGGCGGTCTCGCCCTGGGTATTCATCGCACTATCCAGCGTCTCAGTATCCATCACATCACACTCACTTTCGTTCGCTCAGTATCTACCAACCCAATCCCCCGCACTCCGCTCCAGTCGAAGCCGGAGTGCGGGGGGCCGCATCACCGGCTGTTCCCGACTCCAGCAATGCAGGCCGCGTGCCAGCCACCACATCCCTGTTTCCGCATCACAAACGCCACTCCTCCCTCGGTCTGCTCCCTATGGCATATCCTTTCCTATACGTCTTTATCCAATAGTCGCACATGCCCAAGAAACGCGTCATCCTCGGCCTCCTCGGCACCACCCTCGACGTCGGCCGCGGCCCAGCCCGCTGGGAGCGCTGGCGCCCCACCGTCTCCCTTGCCCAACACGAAGACCTCGCCATCGATCGCATGGAGCTCCTCCACCCGCGCATCGGCATCTCCCTCGCCACGCAGGTCCGCGAAGACATCGCCCAGGTCTCCCCCGAAACCTCCATCAACCTTCATCTCGTTGACCCGAAAGACCCGTGGGATTTCGAAGAGGTCTACACCGCCCTCCACGATTTCGCCTCCACCTACCCCTTCGATCCCGAGAACGAGGAATACCTCGTCCACATCACCACCGGCACCCACGTCGCCCAGATCTGCCTCTTCCTACTCACCGAAACCCGCCGCCTCCCCGCCAAGCTCATCCAGACGAGCCCCAAATCCAAAAACTCCCACCCGATCGGCGACTACCGCATCATCGATCTTGACCTCTCCAAGTACGACTCCATCGCCGCCCGCCACCACCGAGAGTTCACCGACAACATCGCGGGTCTGAAGTCCGGCATCTCCACCCGCAACGCCGCGTTCAACACGCTTATAGAAGAACTCGAACACGTCGCGGCTCACTCGGTCGATCCCGTCCTCCTGCAAGGCCCCACTGGCGCGGGCAAGTCCCAGCTCGCCCGCCGCATCTTCGATCTCAAACGCACCCGCCGCCAGATCAACGGATCCTTCGTCGAGATTAATTGCGCCACCCTCCGCGGCGACACCGCCATGTCCACCCTCTTCGGCCACAAGAAGGGCGCGTACACCGGAGCCACCACCGATCGCCCCGGCCTCCTCAAATCCGCCGATGGCGGCGTGCTTTTCCTCGATGAAATCGGCGAGCTCGGCCTCGACGAGCAAGCCATGCTCCTCCGCGCCCTCGAAGAAAAACGCTTCCTTCCGCTGGGCTCCGACACCGAATCCACCAGTTCCTTCCAGCTCATCGCCGGCACCAACAAAGACCTCCGCGCCCGCACCCGCGTCAGCGAAAGCAGTGGGGGAGGTGGTGGAGGGGGTGCGGCCACCTTTCGCGACGACCTCCTCGCCCGCATCAACCTCTGGACCTTCAAGCTCCCCGCCCTCCGCGATCGCCCCGAAGATATCGAGCCCAACCTCGACTACGAACTCGACCAGTTCGCCAAACGCGCCGGCCGCACCGTCCGCTTCAGCGCGGAAGCCCGCGCCGCCTATCTCGCCTTCGCCACTGGTGTTCCTGTTCCAAGTTGGTCCGGCAACTTCCGCGACCTCTCGGCCTCGATCACCCGCATGGCCACCATGTCTCCCGCCGGTCGCATCACCGAGGATCAGGTCCGCGCCGAGATCATCCGCCTCAACGCCAACTGGCAGACCACCGAAGACGAATCATCCTCCGACCTCTGCGCGGGCATCCTCGGCCCTACCCGCGCTGCCGAACTCGACCGCTTCGACCGCATCCAACTCGCCGATGTCCTCGAAGTCTGCCGCCGCGCCCGCACCCTCTCCGAAGCCGGCCGCGAACTCTTCGCCATCTCACGCACGAAGAAGTCCAGCACCAACGACGCGGATCGTCTCAAGAAATATCTCGCCCGCTTCGCCTTGGATTTCGATTCAATCCCGCGCTGACCAGCCAGCCGCGCCAGCCCCTGGCCCCCAATCCCCAGTCCCTTCTCCCCCAAAAGAATGGAGGCCGGAGCATCTCGGCTGCGGCCTCCGCGTGTGCTTCGAAACGTCTTCGGGCAGGGCAGAACTGCTCGCGCCGTCCGGACAACGCTCCGATCCGGTCGGAGATTACCCGGAGATTCCGAGCGATGCAACATGAATCTTGGATGGGTCTCAGACTCGCCAGCCAAACACCGGACATCGCCCGTCGACACCCATACCCAATCCGAGTAAGTCAATCACCCCGCGATGACTTATCCCCACTCCACCGTCCTCGCAGCAACCCCCTCGGATCAATTGCGCGATCATCGCCGCTCCGCTCCTCTCGCACGATCGCCGCAGTCGCTCCAAACCCCGCGATGACCGCGCTCCCGCGCTCCGACCCCAAAATACACAGCGGCGTATCCAACCCATCCGCCCGCGCCCCGCATCCATCGCCAAACGAAACCACCGTCACACTCCTTCGCGCGGTCATCCCCACCAGCGTCCGCGGCTCAATGATGTGCGAATATCGCACACCCCCGATCTCCACAAACTGCTCCGCATCACCCGCCGTCGAAATCGCCCCGTTCGCCAGCAGCAACTCCCCCGGCATCCCCGCGATCTGAATCTTCCACCCCTTCTCCCCCGGTGGCGGATCACCCGCCGCAATATCCCCCGCCAGCGCGACCAAACACCGCGCCCGCCCGCGCGCCCTCAGCACCTTCACCGCGCACTCCGCCGCGTGCCCCTTCCCGATCCCACCGAAGTCCAGCATCATCCCGCGTTTCATCAGCGTGACCGTCCGTGCCTGCGCATCCAGCCGCACGCTCTCCCACCCAATCGATTCCCGCGCCCGCGCGATCGCCTCCGCGCTCGGCAACACCCCACTCACCCGCGCCTCGCGCCACAGCTTCACCGCCGGCCCAACCGTCACATCAAACGCCCCCTCCGTCGCCCGCGAAATCCGCTCGCACACCGCCAGCATCTCAAACAGATCATCGCTCACCTTCACCGGCACACCCACCGGTCCGGCGCACAACCGCATCACCTCGCTCCGCGGCCGGTAATCACTCAGCACATCCTCCAACTCCCCGATCCGCGCAAATGCCGCCGCCGCATCCCCCATCGCCACTTCCCGATCCGCCCCATACACCGTCACCACCGTCCGCACCCCCATACATACCCGCACGAACTCAAACCGCTCCTCGCGCGCCCCGCTGGCCGCGCCGCCCCCAGTCGCGCACCCGCCCATCCACAATCCCATCACTATTGCGACCACCCACCGCATCAGTTACCCTCCTCTCGTGGCATGGGCCTATCGGCCCATGTTTGGGCGTCCTCGCCCGAGTGCCTTGGTTCTCTCACCGCCCCACCTCCCGCGACGTTCAGGATCACTCCCATGAACTCTACGGTTCCCCTCATCCTCCTCCTCTCCACTTCCCTCGCTGCGGCCCAACCCCCCGCCGCCCCCGCACCCCCGGCCATCGTCGAGCCGCAGATATTCTCCGTCAAGCCATTCCTCCAGGATGTCCCCTCCGCCGCGTACAAAATCGAGATGGTCCCCATCCCCGGCGACGCGGCGAAGAACATCAAGCCCCTCTGGTTCTCCAAAACCGAAATCACCTGGGAAGCCTTCGACGTCTACATCTACCGCCTCGATGAGCCCCAAGCCGCGCTGAACAATCCCGAAGGCGCATCCGCTACCGCCGCGGCGGGCGTTCCCGGTCCCGACGGCGTCACCCGCCCCACCAAGCCCTACCTCCCTCCCGACCGCGGCTTCGGCCACGAGGGCTTCGCCGCCATCGGCATGTCCCACAAATCCGCCACCGAGTTCTGCACCTGGCTCAGCAAGAAAACCGGCCGCGTCTACCGGCTCCCCACCGAGCAGGAATGGGAACACGCCTGCCTCGCCGGCACCGAAGGCCCATACTGCTTCGGCGACGATGCCAGCAAACTCCCCGACTACGCCTGGTCCGCCGCCAACGCCGAAGAGGCCCCGCACCCCGTCGCCAAGAAGAAGCCCAACGCATGGGGTCTCTACGACATGCACGGCAACATCGCCGAATGGTGCGATGCCGCGCCCGATCCGAAAACACCCACGATCCCCGGCAGCGTCGTCAAGGGCGGCTCCTACATGTCGCCGCCGGAAGACGAAAAAGCCACCGCCCGCAAACCCCCCGACCGCGCCTGGAACGCCTCCGACCCGCAAATCCCCAAGAGCAAATGGTGGCTCGCCAACGCCCCCTTCATCGGCTTCCGAATCGTCTGCGAATCCCCCGATGTGAAGCTCGACCTAAAGCCGGAAGTGAAAGCAGAACCGAAGCCCGACGCCAAACCCGAACCCAAACTCGAAACGAAACCCGAGTCCAAGCCCGACCAGCAGAAAGCTCCTGCTGCGAAGCCCTGACTCCGCGCATTCCTTCTCCTGCCTTTCTCACTGTCCTCTGTGTTCTCAGTGGTGAACCCGTCTTGAAGGACTACCCATGACCGACCTCTCCCGCCGCGACTTCGTCAAATCCTCCACCGCCGCCACCACCGCCGCGGTCCTTTCTTCGGCACTCATTACCCCGCGAGCCCTCCGCGCCGCCGCCCACATCCGCGGCGGCGACACAATCCGCGTCGGAATCGTCGGCGTCGGTGGCCGCGGCACCGGCGCCGCCGTGCAAGCCCTCACCGCCGATCCCGGCTGCGTCCTCACCTCCGTCGGCGATGTCTTCCCCGATCGCATCGCGCCCGGCCTCAAGGGCATCCGCGATGAACTCACCACCCAGCTCGGCGACAAAGCCGCCGAGAAACTCCGCGTCACTCCCGAAACGACATACACCGGCTTCGACGCGTACAAGAAGGTCATCGACTCCGGCATCGATGTCGTCCTGCTCACAACGTATCCCGCCTTCCGCCCGCAACAGATCAAATACGCCATCGACGCCGGCAAGCACGTCTTCGCCGAAAAACCTCTCTCTGTCGATGCCCCCGGCCTCCGCAGTGTTCTCGAATCCGCCGCGAAAGCCAAAGAGAAAAACCTCGGGTTCCTCGTCGGTTTCTGCTGGCGATACAACTCCGGCATGCGTGCCGCGTTCAACCAGATCCACTCCGGCGCGATCGGCGATGTCGTCTCCGTCCACACCGACTACCACACCTCCACTCTCACCAAGCGCCCCCGCAAGCCCGAGTGGGGCGATCTCGAGTTCCAGATGCGCAACTGGTGGCACTTCACCTGGCTTTCCGGCGATCACGTCGTCGAGCAGGCCATCCACTCCATTGATCGTCTCTCATGGGCAATGAAGGATGAGCTTCCCATCAAGTGCGAGTGCGTCGGCGGCCGCGCCGCCCGCTCCGGCCCCGAACACGGAAACGTCTTCGACCATTTCGGTGCGATCTACGAATACAAGGATGGCCGCCGCTGCTTCCACACGACGCGCCAGATCGACGGCTGCCCCAGCGACAACACCGACTACATCCGCGCCACCAACGGCTCTGCCATCGTCGAGGGCTGGAAACCCGTCTACGAAACCCGCGACCGCGCCGGTGCCGTCACATGGAAGCACAAGGGCGAGATCGAGGACATGTACCAGGTCGAGCACAATGAGTTCTTCGCCTCCATCCGCGCCGGCAAGCCCATCAACGATGCCGTCCGCGGCGCGAACTCCACCACGCTCGCCCTCATGGCCCGCATGGCCGCCTACACCGGCCAGACCATCACGTGGGACAAAGCCATCAACTCCACCGAATCCCTCGTCCCCGAAACCCTTGACTTCACCGCCCCCTTCCCCACACCCGCCGTCGCAATCCCCGGCAAAACCAAGTTTGTCTGATCGGCGACTCTGCAACGACCTCCCATTCCATGTTCGTTGCCTTTCGCCCGCTTCGGGCGAGTGATTGTTGCCAGAGGTGCAGCACCCGCAGCGTGCAAGCCTCTGGATTTCGCCAAGGTGCGAAGAACCTCAAGCGGCGCAGCCGCGCCAGCGCCTTGTGAGATGCGAGCGTTCTCGCGCCGCCGAGCACAGGTTTGCCCAATTCTGAAAAACTCCTTGGCCTTGCTTATTCCGCGATGTATCCTGCACACGCAGGAGAGACAGCAAGGGAATCGCTTATGCCCCGCATTGCTCTCTCCGCCGCGGCGCTTCTCGCCCTGGCTGCGGGCTCCGCCCACGCCCAATCCATCGAGTTCCGCATCATCGAGCGACAAGGTCAGGCGGGTTTTATCCCGTCTATCCCCCTTGGCATACCGACCGCCGACAATGTGCTCAACTTCGCAGTTCAGGCCCGTGTTGCCGGCGGCGCCGCCACGCAGGGAATCGGTGAGTTTCATTTTGACATCGTCGCCTCTGGTGAGCCCGATTCCAACGGCACGCTCACTCGCATGCTCGTCAGCAATGTCGACGGCACATACGCCGTGAACACCGCCCAGTCGTCAAACAACGTCATCGGGCGCGGCGGGCTCGCCGCTCAGTACACCTATCTCGCCTCCTCCAACCCCGATTTCAACGGCCTCATCAACACGTCCGGCGGAACCTTTACGAACAATCCCGCCAGCCACGAAGTCGGGATGATCGGCGGCCGTGTCGCCGGTGCCGCGCTCCTGCTCCGCTCCGATCTGAACTTGGATGGCAATCCCGATACTTATCCTGGCACGGGCACCTTCGCCGCGATCGATCCGACCTACGGCCAAGACTATTTGGGAGCCGGGGGGAACTTCGTTGATGTCTTTCGGTTCAAGTACACTCTCAACAACCTTGTCTCCACGCGCGGGTTTGTGTTCAACCTCTCGAATCTCTCCGCCCAGATCGCGACCGGATTTGAACTCGTGAATGGAACATGGCAACCCGTGCTCGCCCCCTCGCCTTTCAGTGCGACTTCGAGCCCGTCATACTTCCTCGGCTTTCCCTCCCCCGGTGCCGGATCGACACTTGCGATCGCGGGTCTGCTCGCCGCCCGCCGCAGACGCCGCTCACGCGTGGTAGCATGAGGCGCATATCGCACCCGTCCAGGTTTCCGCGACCTCGACGACACCACTAGGGCCGCCATCATGCATCTCACCCGCCGCGACTTCCTCGCCACCACATCAACTTTCGCTGCCGCGTCCGCGATCGCTCCGATCGCCTTCGCTCAACCCCCAGTCCCCACTCCCCAACCCCCTTCTCCTCGCCGCACCCTCCGCAAGGCCGTCATGTTCGGCATGATCCAGGCGCCCGATGGCGCATCGCTCACCGACAAGTTTCAGATGCTCCGCGATGCCGGTTTCGAGGGCGTCGAGATGGACTCTCCGAGCAAGACGCCCACCGCCGACATCATCGCCGCATCTGCGAAGACCGGCATCAAGGTCCACGGTCTCGTCGATTCGGTCCACTGGAAGTACTACCTCAACAGTCCCGAGCCCGATGTCCGCGCCCTCGCGCTCGATGCTCTTCGCACCGCGCTCACCGACGGCAAGACACTCGGCGCGATCAGCGTCCTCCTCGTCCCCGGCGTTGTGAACAAGGACCTTTCCTACGACGACTGTTGGAAGCTCACGCAGCAGGAGATCCGCAAAGTCCTCCCGCTCGCGAAAGAGACCGGCGTCAAGATCGCCATCGAAAACGTCTGGAACAACTTCCTCCTCTCGCCTCTGGAAGCCAAACGCTACATCGACGAGTTTGCCGACCCGAATGTCGGATTCCACTTCGACATCGGAAACATCATCAACTCCGGCTTCCCCGACCAGTGGATCCGCATTCTCGGCTCCCGCATCCTGAAACTCCACATCAAGGACTTCAGCCGCAAGAAGCGCGACAAGGAAGGTCTCTGGAAGGGCTTCGAGGTCGAACTCGGCCAAGGCGATGCCGGCTGGCCCACCGTCATGAAGGCCCTCGACGACATCGGGTATTCCACGTCGGCCGCAGGCAACTGGGCCACCGCCGAAGTCGGCGGCGGCGACCTCAACCGCCTGAAAGAAATCTCAGCCCAGATGGACTCGCTTTTCGCCATGTGATCCACCTGCCCCGGCGAATTCCCCGGCCTGTGGTATGCTGCACACGCCCGGGATGAGCGATGCTCTGGGAGCGAATCCCGCGGATATGCGGATACCCGTTCAGAAAGGACTCGCCCATGCATCGCCCCGAACTCACCCGCCGCACTTTCGTCGCCACCTCCGCCGCCGCGGCGGCCGCCACCACACTCATCCCCACCGCCTTCGCCCGCTTCGGCTCGCGCGATGATGCTGGCGGCCGACTCAAGATCGGCGTCATCGGTTGCGGCGGCCGCGGCACCGGCGCGGCCTTCGACGCGCTCCACGCCTCCGACGACATCCAGATCTGGGCCCTCGGCGATGCCTTCAAAGACCGCCTCGACGGCGCACGCGGCGAACTTTCCAAGACCGACAACGGCGTCTTCGAACGCGCGACTGTCCCCGAAGAGCGGTGCTTCACCGGCTTTGATGCGTACAAGAAAGTCCTCGCCAGCGGCGTCGACGCCGTCATTCTCGCGACGCCTCCCGGCTTCCGCCCCACGCACTTCGCCGCGGCCATCGACGCCGGAAAGCACGTCTTCTTCGAGAAGCCCGTCGCCGTCGATCCCGCAGGCATCCGCACCGTCCTCGAGGCCGCCCGCAAGGCCACCGAGAAGAAACTCTCCGTCGTCAACGGCGCGCAGCGTCGCCACGAGAAGTGCTACCTCGAAGCCGTCAAGCGCGTGCAGGATGGCGCGATCGGCAAGGTGCTCGGCGCGAGCGTGTACTGGAATCAGGGCTCGCTCTGGATGCACAAGCGCCAGCAGCAGTGGACCGACACCGAGTGGCAACTCCGCAACTGGCTCTACTTCACGTGGCTATCCGGTGATCACATCGTTGAGCAGCACGTCCACAACCTGGATGTCGCGCACTGGTTCATGGATGAAACGCCCAAGTCCGTCGCCTCAATGGGCGGCCGCCAGGTCCGCACCAGCCCGGACTACGGCCACGTCTTCGACCACTTCGCCTGCGACTTTGAGTACGCCGATGGCCGCACGGTGAAGAGCCAGTGTCGCCAGATCGACGGCTGCAACAGCCGTGTCGAGGAAGTGATTCAGGGCACCGAAGGCCGCGTCGTGCTCCGTTCCGGCTTCGCACAGATCCACGGCAAGGGCGCATGGAAGTTCACCGGTGAGCAGACGAATCCGTACGAGCAGGAGCACAAGGACCTCGTCGCCAGCATCACCGGCAAGGGCCCGTATCTGAATGAAGCCGAGCGCATCGCCAAGAGCACGCTTATGGCGATCATGGGCCGCATGAGCGCGTACACCGGCAAGAGCGTGAGCTGGGATCAGGCGATGAACTCCAAGCTCGACATCGTCCCCGCGACTGTCGAACTCGGCTCGATGCCCGTCCCCGAAGTGGCCGTCCCAGGCAAGACGCTCCTGATTTGAAAGGCGACCATGCTCGGCGCTGCGGTGCTTGGATCGATCGCGATGCTCCTCGGCGGCGTGGAACCCACGCCGCCTGCCCACGCTCTCTCGCTTCTCCAATCACCGTGCGGATACACACGCTCGCTGTTCCCACGCCGCAGCAGGCCGCGTGCAGGACTCGAGCTGGGCATGTTCATCCACATCGCCCCGCAGACGTGGCAGAACAAGGAGACGGATGATCTTCCATCGCCTGCGAGCCGCGATCAATCCCGAGAAGTCGACACCGACCAGTGGTTCGCGTCAGCGAATCCATGGGCAGCGCATCACCTCGTCGCCAAGCACGAGGGCCTTCTGCTGGTGGCCCACCGCAACAACCGACTACTCGGTGAAGAGTTCGCCGTGGCGTGCGGGCAAGGGCGATGTGCTCAAGGACCTTGCGGCGTCCTGCAAGCAGCGCGGCATGAAGCTCGGCGTCTACCTCTCGCCGCAGGACCGCACGCACAAAGTCGGCGTCGGTGGCAAAGCCGATGATCCAACCAAGCAGGCCGAGTACGAGAAGCTCTTCCGCGCCCAGCTTACCGAAGTGCTCTCGAGCTACGGCGAGATGATCGAGGTCTGGTTCGACGGCTCGCTCATCTTCGATGTCGGCGACATCCTCAGCAAGCACGCGCCGAATGCGATGGTGTTTCAAGGTCCGCAGGCGACGATCAAGTGGGTCGGCAACGAGGATGGCATCTCGCCCTACGACGTGTTCACCACCGTGAAGTCTGGCACAAAGAAATGGGGCGACTACACCGCGAAGGACAGTGACCCGGCCGGTGATCGCTGGCTCCCCAGCGAGTGCGATGCCCGGATGCGGAATACGTGGTTCTGGCGCACGGACAACGAGAAGCAGATCAAGAGCGTGCCGCTGCTGATGGCGATGTACGAGCAGTCCGTCGGCTTCGGCTCCGTGCTGCTGCTGAACAACACCCCCGACCGAACCGGCCTGATTCCCGAGCCGGATGCCAGACGCAGCGCGGAGTTCGGCGCGGAGATCAAACGCGTCTACGGCCTCGGCAGTTCGGTTGCCGACACCAGCGGCACCGGCAAGCTCTTTGTTGTCCAGCCTTCCGCGCCCGCCACCATCGATCGCATCGTGCTGATGGAGGACATTACGCAGGGCGAGCGCATCCGGAAGTATGAGACCGAGGGGCTTATCAACGGCAAGTGGACACCGATCGGCGGCGGTGCGATGGTCGGCCACAAGCGAATCGAGGCGATCTTCCCGACGAAGGTCGAGGCCATCCGGATTCGCATCACCGAGAGCGTCGGCGAGCCAATCCTCCGGCGCATCTCGCTGCATCGGATGTCCAAGGATGTTCAGCCCGCACAGGAACCCAAGCCATGATGCCACTCAATCGCCGCGACTTCATCGCCACATCCGCGATTGCCACCGCCGCGCTGGCCGCGCCGACGCTCGCGCGGCAGCCGGAGAAGAAGGACGCCGCGCCGACGAAGGGGCGATTGAAGCAGTCCGTCTGCCGCTGGTGCTATGGCAACACCAAGCTTGAAGACCTCTGCACCGCCGCCGCGGCGATGGGGATCAAGTCCGTAGAGTTGCTCACCGAAAAAGAGTGGGCAACGCCGAGCAAGCACGGGCTCTCGTGCGCGATCGGTATGGGGCCGACTTCGATCGGCGATGGCTTCAACCGCGTTGAGAACCATGAAAAGTTCATTGCCGAGCTCGAGCGTATGTTGCCGCTGGCGAAGGCCGCGAACATCCCGCAGATCATCGTCTTCTCCGGCAATCGCAAGGGGATGAGCGATGCGGACGGTCTGAAGAACTGCGCGGCGGGATTGAAGCGAATCACGCCCGCTGCGGAGAAGCACGGCGTGACGATCATCATGGAACTGCTCAACTCCAAGGTGGACCACAAGGACTACATGTGCGATCGCACGCCTTGGGGTGCGGATCTGGTGCAGGCGGTCGGGTCGCCGCGCTTCAAGCTGCTGTATGACATCTACCACATGCAGATCATGGAGGGCGATGTCATCCGCACCATCAAGGACCACTTCGATGCCATCGGGCACTATCACACCGCCGGTGTGCCGGGGCGGCACGAGCTGGATGAGAAGCAGGAACTCAACTATCGCGCTATCTGCGAGGCGATCGTGGAGAAGGGCTTTGCCGGGTATCTGGCGCAGGAGTTCATCCCGACACGCGACCCGATGACCAGTCTGCGCGAAGCTGTTCGTATCTGCGATGTCTGACTTTTTTCGGAACATACACACCCCCATGACACACTCAAACGATCTCACCCGCCGCACCGCCATCAAGTCCATCGCCGCACTCGCGGCGGGCGCGGCAGTCTCCCGATTTGCTGTCGCCCAACCCACAAAGCCCGAAGTGAAACCAGAAACCCCAGCCGCCAAGCCCGCGCTTCCGTTCACAATCTCGCTGGCGCAGTGGTCGCTGCATCGCGCGTTGCAGAAGGGAACGCTGGATCATCTGGACTTTCCGAAGACGGCGAAGCAGGACTACGGGATTGACGCGGTGGAGTATGTCAACTCGTTCTTCAAGAAGAAGGGGGACGCGGCGTACAACGCGGAGTTGCTGAAGCGGTGCACCGATCTCGGCGTGACGAGCGTGCTGATCATGTGCGATGGTGAGGGTGCTCTCGGGGATGCGGACGAGAAGAAGCGGATGACGGCGGTGGACAACCATCGGAAGTGGCTTGAGGCGGCGAAGACGCTCGGGTGCCATTCGATCCGCGTGAACGCGCAGTCGGCGGGGTCGTTCGAGGAGCAACAGAAGCTGGCTGCCGATGGGCTTCGGAAGCTCTGCGAGATGGGGGATAAATACGGGCTGAACGTGATTGTTGAGAATCATGGTGGGTTGTCCTCTCATGGCGACTGGCTCGCGGGTGTGATGAAGCTCGTGAACCACAAGCGGGTTGGAACGCTTCCGGACTTCGGGAACTTCTACGAGTACGACCGCTACAAGGGCGTGACGGACATGATGCCGTATGCGAAGGGCGTCTCCGCGAAGAGCCACGAGTTTGACGCGGAGACGGGCGAAGAGAAGAAGACGGACTACCGGCGGATGATGAAGATCGTGATGGAGGCGAACTACCACGGGCGCGTGGGAGTTGAGTACGAAGGGGACAAGCACTCCGAGCCGGATGGCATCCGCTTCACGAAGAAGCTGCTGGAGAAGATCCGCGACGAGATCGTTGCCGGAAAGAAGTAAGAAAGAATCGCCGCAGAGACGCTGAGGACGCGGAGAAGAGAATGCCTGGGCGGAGTCTGCTGTTCTTCTCTGCGATATCAGCGTCTCTGCGGTGAACCTGTTTTGGATTCGATGACTGCAAGCAGGAGCAAGATCGTGATGAGCGTGCGGATGTGGACGATTGCGGCGTTTGTGTGTGCGAGCGGAACACTGGCTATGGCGGATGAGCCGCCCGCAAAGCCGGCACCGATCAACGCGTTGCTCATCACCGGGCACAACAACCACAACTGGCAGTACACATCGCGGGTGCACAAGGAGACGCTGGAGGGGAGCGGGCGATTCCGGGTGGACATCACGGATGATCCGGCGGCGACGCTGGCGGATGCGGAGGGGCTGAAGAAGTACCAACTGTTCGTGCTGGATTACAACGACTATCACCAGGCGAAGCGTTGGGGAGAGCCCGGGGGCGCGGCGGAGAAGAACTTCACGAATGCGGTGCAGAGCGGCGTGGGCGTGTGCGCGATTCACTCAGCGAATAATGCGTTCAAGGGGTGGAAGGAATACGAGCAGATGCTGGGGTTGATGTGGCGCGAAGGGACGGGGCACGCGGCGTTCCATGCGTTTGATGTGCAGATCGTGGACAAGGATCATCCGATCACGAAGGGGATGAGCGACTTCAAGCAGCGGCCGGATGAGCTGTATCACAAGCTGGTGAACGTGCAGAAGACGACGCCGCGGGTGCTGATGCAGGCGATGGATGATGTGAAGGGCGGGAGCGGGCAAAACGAGCCGATGGCGTTCACGCTGGAGTATCAGAAGGGGCGGATCTTCGCGACGCCGCTGGGGCATGTGTGGGTGAATGACCAGAAGAGCAAGCACACGGTGGTTGAGCCGCAGTTCCGGACGCTGGTGTGCCGCGGAGCGGAGTGGGCGGCGACCGGGGCGGTGACGCTTGGGACGGAATGGAAGGATGTTCGGACGCACAACATTCTGAGCGGCGATGAGACGATGACGGGTTGGAAGATGCTGTTCGACGGGACGAAGCAGTCTGCCGAGGAGAACTTCCGCGGGTACAAGCAGGAGAAGTTCCCGGAAGGATGGAGCGTGAAGGAGGGTGCACTGGTGCATACTCCGGCGAAGGATGGGGGCGGGTCGGATATCGTGACCAAGAGCGAGTACACGGACTTTGAGTTTGAATGCCAGTGGAAGGTCGCGAAGGGGGGGAACTCGGGGATCATGTATCGCGTGACGGAAAAGACGGGCGCGCCGTACGAGAGCGGGCCGGAGATGCAGGTGCTGGATGATGAGGGGCACGCCGGGAGCGCGAAGAAGAATCTGGCGGGGTCGTACTACGACATGTTCCCGTGCGCGGCGGACGTGGCGCGGCCTGCCGGGGAGTGGAACACGGCGCGGATTGTGGTGAAGGGGGACAAGGAGACGTTCTACCTGAACGGGATCAAGGTGGTGGATGTAGATTCGACCAGCGCCGAGTACAAGAAGGCGCTGGAGGCGAGCAAGTGGGCGAAGGTGGCGACGTTCAACGCGACGCGGACGGGGCGGATTGATTTTCAGGCGCACGGCGGGGAGGTGTGGTATCGGGATATCAAGGTGCTGGAGAAAAAGTAAGAGAACGTGCCACTGACTGGCCGTGCTTCGTGGTAATCCGTGCGGGACGCGCGGAGTTCTCGCTGAAGTCCGAGTGTGCCGCACGCAACACGGGTTGCCCGGCGAAGCGCTGGGCGAACCCGTGGCACGGTAGAGGTCGTGGTCCAGACGTGTGGTTAATCTGCGGTCAGGGCGGGTGTGCAGAGTTGATGTGCCGGCAGAGGAGATGATCGAACTCACCGCGGTGGAGCAGGGCTGGGTCGGTGTGGGATGTGGAGTTTGGGTTTGTTCGCAGAGGGGCGTCTTCGACTGCGGAGTTCTCTTGGACATTCGATTCGGCTTGGGTAGCTGAGACTTGGTTTTCCGAGTCATCGTTCTTGTCATCTTGATCATCATCATCTTCGTCATCCACGAGTTCGATCTCATCGTCGAGATCGCAGGGGTCGGGGGCGTTGAAGATGGCGACGGCGCAGCGGCGTTTTTCTTCGGGGGTCTCGGCCTCTTTGAGGGCATCCACGAGCGTGCGGAGGGCGTTGAGGCGGGCGTTTGCGAGTTCGGATGCGTAGGAGGACATGGGTGGGCTCCGGTGCTGGGTGTGATGGAGGCGCCGTGGCCGGGTCGCTTTGGACTCGGCCACGCCTGTTGCAGCAGGCGTGGCCGGCTCAGAGCGGCCGACCATGGGACACGCGGAGGAGAAAAAACGCTCCTCCACCCAGGGGCGGAGATACACATTTGTGCGCCCAAACCCGCGCAGGATTCGCGACGAAAAACGCGTAAGTGCCTGTTAGAACTGGGTCTAAAAAAATCTGAGAAAAATCGAAATGGGCCTGAAAGTTGCGCTCGTTTGGGCGCACAAACCCGCGCAAACTCCCTGGAAATGGGCGACGAAATGGGGGAGTGTTGGATGGAGGTTTGCAGTAGCCCGGTCGTGGCGCGAAGCGCGGCGAGACTGAGGCACGGTGCGTGCGTGGGTAGTCGTGCGCTTCCATCGCGCATCACGGGCAGGCGAGCTGCCCGTGCCACCCTTTGCAAAGGGTTAGAACTTCAGCCACGCGCTGCTGGCGCGGGAGCTGGCGAGGGTGCGTTCGATGAAGCGGGTGCCGCGAGCGCCGTCGGCGAGGGTGGGGTATTCGAGTGCGATGCCGGTGGGGGGGTGGCCGGAGTTCTTGGCGCGGATGGCGGCGGCGATGGAGGCGTAGACGTTGGCGAAGGCTTCGAGGAATCCCTCAGGGTGGCCGGTGGGGAGGCGGGAGGCGCGGGCGGCGGAGTCGGAGAGGCCGCTGCCGGCGCGGGAGAGGATGTGGGTGGAGCCGTCGTCTTTGTGCCAGATGAGGGAGTTGGGGTGTTCCTGCTGCCAGGAAAGGGAGCCGCGCTCGCCGTGGATTCGGAGGGTGAGGTTGTTCTGCTCGCCGACGGCGATCTGGGTGATGGTGATGAGGGCGCGGGCGTTGGGGGCGGCGTGCTCGCCGGAGAGTTTGATGAGGACGGTGGCATCGTCGTCGAGTGCGCGGCCGGGAACGAGGGAGGCGAGATCGGCGGAGAGGGAATCGATCTCGAGACCGGTGACGGTGGAGAGGAGATTCTCACAGTGGGTGCCGATGTCGCCGATTGCGCCTGCGCCGCCAGCGAGGGCGGGGTTCTGTCGCCACGCGGCCTGCTTCTGGCCGGTGGATTCGAGGTGTGTGGCGAGCCAGCCCTGGTGATATTCGACGAAGACTTTGCGGATGGGGCCGAGTTGGTTGGTGCGAACCATCGCGGCGGCTTGTTTGATGAGCGGGTAGCCGGAGTAGTTGTAGGTGACGGCAAAGAGGGTGTTGTGCTTCTCGACGGCGGCGGCGAGTTCGGCGGCTTGCGCGGAGGTGACGACCATCGGCTTGTCGCAGATGACGTTGAAGCCGGACTGGATGCAGGCGAGAGCGATCTCGAAGTGCGTGGCGTTGGGGGTGACGATGGCGATGGCGTGGAGACGGTCGGCGGTTGGGCGTTTGGATTCGGCGGCGAGCATGTCGCGCCATGTGGGGTGGTTGCGATCGGGGGGGAGGTTGAGATCGCGGCCGGAGGCGAGAGATTTTTCGGGGGTGGAGGAGAGCGCACCGGCGGTGAGACGCCAGTGGCCGTCGAGGGATGCGGCGGTGCGGTGGACGGCGCCGATGAAGGCGCCTTGGCCGCCGCCGATCATGCCGAGGTGGAGGGGGGTTGAAGTCATAGGGAGGGAGAGTTCACCACTGAGAACACTAAGGGCACTGAGGAAGACGGATACAAAGGAAGGGGGCGATCAGTGGCCGGCGGGAGCGGTGGGCTTGTCGGATTTGAGGGAGGTGACGAGTGCGTCGATGTCGGCGGAGGTGAGGTGTTTGGCGGCTTTGCGGAGGAGGATGCCGAACTGCTCGATCTCGGCGGGATCGGCGGGGAAGCCGAGGTTGGCTTTGTTGACGGTGGATGTGGCGATGGGTTTGCCGGTGGGGTCGAGGAAGGCGAACCAGGGAATGCCGCCGTCGTTGTTGCCTCGCATTTTAGTGAGCATGTTCAGGCCGCCGGTGTTGCGGTCCTGATCGATCTTGACGGCGACGAAGTCCTTGGCGAGGAGCGCGGCGACTTCCGGCTTGGCCATCCAGTTCTCGAGGCGGTGGCACCAGAGGCACCAAGGCGCGCCGAAGTGGATGAAGACGGATTTGTTTGCGGCCTTGGCGTCGGCGAGGGCTTTGTCGAGGAGGTCCTGAGCGAGTTGGGGCGTGGCCTCGTGCTTCTTTAGGAACTCGAGGACTTTCTTCGGGTCGTGGCCTTGGTCTTTGCCGAGGACGGACTCACCATTGGCATCTTTGAGTTCGAGCGAGGAGGTTTCCTGATTGGCGAGGGGCTTGCCATCAGCGTCGAGGATCGTGAGGAAGGGGAAGCCGTTTTTTTTGAGGTCCGCGCCGTAGGTAGTGGCGAGATCGAGGTTCTTGTTGTTGGGCTGGCCGGCGTCGATGTGGATGACGTCGTACTCGTAGTTGAGTTCCTTGGCGAGGTCTTTGTTGGCCTTCATGGTCTTGTTGAGGAGGAGGCACCATGGGCACCAGTTGCCGCCCCACTGGATGAGGACGCGGCGGTTGTTGGATTTTGCGCTTGCGATGGCCGCAGCGATTTGTTGTTTGGCGTCGGCCTTTTCGTCGTAGACGGTGGGCTTGGATTTGGTGGTGGGTTTGGATTCGACGGGTTGCGCGGCGGGCTCGTCGGTGGATTGGGCGAGGCTGGTGGAGGAGAGGAGAGATGCGGCGATGAGGGCGAGGGTTCGGTGCGGCATGTGTGGGCTCCTCAAATTGGCTGTGGAGTCAGCCTGAGGTGGGTGAATCTTGCGGGAGAAGAATAAGACCTCTGGCTTACGCCAGAGGCTCCTTGGGGGTCAGCGTTTTTCGAAGGCGGCGTCGAAGGCGGTTTGGCTATTGGGGAAGTCGAGGGTGCGGACGAAGGTGGCGGATTCGGCCGCGCCGTGGAGGCGATCCATGCCGGAGTCTTCCCATTCGACGCTGAGCGGGCCGGAATAGCGGCAATGGTTGAGAGCGCGGATGATCTCCTCGAAGTTGATCTCGCCGCGGCCGGGGGAGCGGAAGTCCCAGCCGCGGCGGGGGTCGCCGAAGCTGAGGTGGGAGCCGAGGATGCTGGTGGAGCCATCGAGGGTGCGGATGGCGTCTTTGATGTGGCAGTGGAAGATGCGGTCGGGGAAGGCTCGGATGAAGGCGACGGGGTCGACGAACTGCCAGTGGAGGTGGGAGGGGTCGAAGTTGAAGCCGAAGGCTGGGTGGTGGTTTACGGCTTCGAGGGCGCGGCGGGCGGTGTGGATGTCGTAGGCGATTTCGGTGGGGTGGACCTCGAGGGCGAAGCGGACGCCTTCTTTTTGAAAGGCGTCGAGGATGGGGCCCCAGCGGTCGGCGAAATCCTGGAAGCCGGCATCGATCTCGGGCTGACCGGTGGGAGGGAAGAAGTAGAGCTTGTGCCAGACCGAGGAGCCGGTGAAGCCGTTGACAACGGTGACACCGAGCTTGGCGGCGGCGCGGGCGGTGTCGATCATTTCCTGAGCGGCGCGGGATTGGACTGCCGCGGGTTTGCCATCACCCCAGATGCGGGCGGGGACGATGGATTTATGGCGGATGTCGATGGGGTCGCAGACGGCTTGGCCAACGAGATGGTTGCTGATGGCCCAGGTTTTCAGGCCGTGACGGGCGAGGAGGTCGTGGCGGGATGTGCAGTAGGAGTGATCTGAGAGCGCGAGTTGGACGTCGAAGTGGTCGCCCCAGCAGGCGAGTTCGAGGCCGTCGTATTTCCAGCCGCGGGAGCCGGCGAGGGCGGCGAGTTTTTCGAGGGGGAGGTCGGCCCATTGGCCGGTGAAGAGGGTGGTGGGGCGGGGCATGAGATTCTCTCAATGTTGAGCAGAAAATGAAGAAAAGGCATTCGGGCCGCGGCGGCCCGAACATGGGCCGGTAGGCCCATGCCACGATACCACAAATGCGCGGAAAAGCGGGTTGCGTGATGGGGGAGTTGGCCGTATGGTGAACGACCTGAGATTTGTAATAGAAACCCTTTTCGGGAGACACGCCGTGAACAACGACCAGAGCCGCGGAAATGTTGAGGGCGGAGAGCAGTTTTCGGAATCGCGTCGGCGGTTTCTGGCGACGACGACAAAGGTGGCGGCGGGAGCCGCGGCGGTGATGGCGCTCGGGGCGAGCGCGGGGCGCGCGATGGCGCGGCCGGTTCCGGCGACACCCAAGGATGAGCAGCCGATCGGGAAGGCGAAGGCGCGGCCGGCCCTGAAGGAAGGGGATGTGCTTCGGATCGGGGTGATTGGTGTGGGTGGAGAGCCGGGGGCGTGCGCGATGGGCTTGGGGCATTGCATGTCACTGGTGGACATCGCGAAGAAGAACAGGGAGAAAGTGCAGGTCGTGGCGATCTGTGACCTGAACAACAAGTATCTGGAGCAGGGGAAGAGCAAGATCGAGCGGGCGCAGGCGGGCGTAAAGGTGGACACCTATCGCAAGTCGGCGGAACTGCTGGCACGCGAGGACATCCACGGCGTGGTGATCGCGACGCCGGAGCATTCGCACTCGGCGAACGGGATCGAGGCGATCATGTCCGGGAAGGATGTGTATCTCGAGAAGCCGATGACGCTGAATCTCGGGATGGCGTTGAATCTGGCGCGGGTGGCGGCGGCGAATCCGGATGTGATCGTGCAGGTCGGCACGCAGAAGACGCGGCTGCCGAACTACCTTGAGGCGAAGAAGCTGATCAAGGATGGGTACATCGGGATGCCGACGTTCAGCCAGACGAGCTATTGCCGCAACAGCAAGGATGGGGAGTGGCACTACGGGTACGACAAGAACTGGAAGGTCGGGCAGGACATCGATTGGGATTCGTGGTGCGGCGAGCTGGGCGCGATGCCGTGGGATCCAAAGCTGTACTCGCAGTGGCGGCGGTATCGGAAAACGAGCACGGGGATCATCGGTGATCTGCTGGTGCATGTGATGACGCCGCTGATGCTCGCGCTGGATCAGGGCTGGCCGACGCGCGTGGTGGCGACGGGCGGGCACCTGGTTGATAAGGCGATGGAGAACCACGACAACATCCATATCGCGGTGCAGTTTGAGACAGGGCACCAGATGATCGTGGTGGGATCAACGTGCAATCAGGCGGGTCTGGAGACGATGATCCGCGGACACAAGGGGAATATCTACCTCGGCGGCAACAACTGCACGGTGCGGCCGGAGCCGACGTTCAGCGAAGAGGTGGAAGAGAAAGTTGTGAAGTGCGCGAACATCGGGGACGATCAAGATGCGCACCGCGTCGGCTGGCTGCAGAGCATCCGGACGCGCGAGAAGCCGCTGAGCAGCGTGGAGCTTGGGCTGAAGGTCATGGTGATCGTGGACCTGGCGACGCGCAGCATGTGGGAGGGCGGGGCGTTCACGTTTGATCCGAAGACGATGGCGGCGAGCAAGGTGTAAGAGCGGATTTGGGATTTCAGATTTTTGAGGCGGGATTCGACTCGGAGGTTCTGAGTCGGGTATCAGCATTTTTCTGTGTGGAGGATTCGGCCCGGTGCTGCTTCTGGCGACGCATGCCATGGGGACGCGGTTTGAGTTCGTGCTCCATGGGGGGGACGAAGGGCAGCTGCGCGCGGTGGGGGAGGAGGCGATCCGTGTGGTAGAGGAGTGGCACGGGCGGCTTTCACGGTTTGAGCCGGGGAGCGATGTGTCGCGGTTGAATCGGGATGCGAATGCGCGGGTGGATTCGCAGATGCGGGAGTTGCTGGAGTTGTGCGAGCGGGTGCGGATGGAGAGTGAGGGAGCGTTTGATGTGCGGTGTGGGCCGGAAGGGTCGCTCGATTTCGGAGCGGTGGGGAAGGGGTGGGCTCTGGATCGGGCGGCGGAGGTGATGCGGGAGTGTGGGGTGCAGCGTGCGTTGCTGCATGGAGGGACGTCGTCGGTGGTGGCTGTGGGGGAACATGCTTGGCCGATCGCTGTGCGGTCGGACGGCGAGCCAAAGCGAGTGGAGTTGCTGAACGCGGCGATGGGCGTGAGCGCGCCGCGGGGGCGGCGCGATGCGCTGGGAAACGGGCACATCATCGATCCACGCACCGGGCTTGCGGCGATGGGCGCGGATACTGCGGTCGTGGTTGTCGACGGAAACGTTGTGAACGCGGGCGCGCTCGCGGATGCGTGGTCGACGGCGCTGGTGGTGATGGGGGCGCGTGGGGAACGGATGGATGCTGGGTTTGATTCGTACGTACACACCGAGCGCGGGTGGGTGAGCCACTTGCGACAGACGATGGGAGCGGCATGATGCGGAGCACGAGACGCGAGTTTGTTGTTCAGACGGCGGGGGCGCTCACGGTGGCCGCAATCTTGCCGACACTGGCGCGGGCGAACTGGACGAGCGCGGCGGGGCCGCTGACGGTGGGGTTGGTGGGCGCGGGGCGTCAGGGGAGGCAGATTCTGGCCGAGCTGGCGAAGATGGAGATGGTGAAGGTGTTGGGAGTGTGCGATGTGGATCCATCGCGGCGCGATGGCGCTGCGAAGCGCACGACCGGCGCGGAAGCGTTCGAGAACCACACGGCGATGATCGAGAAGCTCAAGGACATGGCGGCGGTGATCATCGCGACGCCAACGCACCTGCACAAGCAGATCGCGATTGACTGCGTCAAGGCGGGGAAGCACGTGTATTGCGAGGCGCCGCTGGCGCACACGGTGGAGGATTGCAAGGTGATCGCTGCGGCTGTGGCCGCGGCATCGGGGACGGAGAAGCGGGTGTTCGCGGTTGGTTTCGAGGGACGCTCAAACCCGATCTACAAGCTGGCGCGGACGTTTTTCCGGTCCGATGCGGTGCGTGACTTCGTGGAGGGGGAAGCGCAGTGCTTCAAGAAGGAGTCTTGGAAGTTCCCGGCTCCGGCGGGCGCGGATGCTGCCCGTGCGGCGGCGGAGAACTGGCGATTGAACCCGGAGGTTTCGCTTGGCCTCGCGGGTGAATGGGGGGCGCAGCAGTTTGATGTGGTGCACTGGTACACCGGCAAGTGGCCAACGAGCATTTTCGGAGTCGGGAGCATTCGCGCCAACGACGATGGCCGCACGGTGGCGGACACGGCGGCGTGCAACTTCGGGTTTGAGGATGGCTCGCGATTCGCGTGGAACGGATCGCTGGCGAACAGTTACGGGGGCAAGTTTGAGGTGCTGCGCGGCACGAACGCCGCGGTGAAGCTGGCGTGGACGCACGGGTGGATGTTCAAGGAAGCGGATGCGCCGACGCAGGGGTGGGAGGTGTACGCGAATCGTCAGCAGTTCTTCAACGACGAGGGAATCACGCTGATCGCGGATGCGACGAAGCTGGCCGCGCAGGGCGCGCTCAAGGATGGCGTGGGATTGCCGAACAAGTCGCTGTGGTATGCGCTGGAGGACTTTGTGAAGGCCGCGCTGGAGGGGAAGGCGCCGGGATGCGATGTGACGAGCGGGGCGAGGTCGTCGATCGTGGCGATTCTGGCGAATCAGGCGGTGGTGAAGGGAGAAGTGGTGAAGGTGGAGGCGGGGGTGTTGAAGGTGTGAGGGCGAGAAAAGCGGGGGAGATGATGATCAGGATCCGGAGCAGGATTAGGACAGGAATGGGATGCGAATGACGACGTTTCAGCTTCGATCACTTCCGTTCCTTGCTCGCATCGGCCTGACCGGCCTGATGGTCGTGCTGTTGCTGGGCATGGGAGCTTCTGCCGCGCATCTGGTGTTTCATGACGGCAACCGAGATGAGTCTCCCGAGTTCACGATGGATGATGTGCGAGCGGCGTATCACGGGCTGGATCGGCCGCCGGTGTTGCAGACTTCTTTGGAGCGCGGGCATCCGGAGACGCTCAAGCCGGAGCAGCGGGAGGTGCTGCTGAAGTGGGTGAAGAGCGGGCGGATCTCGGAGGACTTCGACAGCATCGACCTCGGCGCGGCGAGCCCGAGCGAGATCATCGCGTCGAGTTGCGTGAGTTGTCACGCGGCGACCGGGAAGGATGCGAAGGCGGCGGCGATCCGGCTGGCGCCGATGGAGGCGCTCAAGAAGGTGGCTGCGCCGAAGCGGGTGAATGTGACGCCGGTGAAGATCGTGGCGATGAGCATGCACACGCACGCGCCTGCTTTGGGGATGCTGGGGGTGATGCTGGCGGGGCTCGCGTGGATGACACGTCTGCCGCGCGGGCTGGTGGCGGGAATGATCGGGCTGATGGGCGTCGCGCTGGCGACGGACTTCTCGTGCTGGTGGCTGGCCCGGACGTATGAGCCGGCGGTCTGGGGGATCGTGGTGGGCGGGGCGATCAGCAACGGGCTGATGGGGTTGACGACGGTGCTGGTGGTGGTGGACGCGTGGTGGCCGATGCGGCGCGTGCAAGCACCCTGAAGACTTGATACTCTGGTTTGCCCCGGGCGGGAGGTGATCGCACGAGGGAAGCAGCAGCATGAGCAACGGGATGCCAGGCCAGCGGAACACGGTGGTGCCGCTTTCGGTGATGATGTTCCTGCAGTTCTTCGTGTGGGGGGCGTGGTACGTCTCCATGACGGGGTTCATGAACAAGATGGGGATGGGAGGTTTAATCGCCGCGGCGTACACGGTTGGGCCGATCGCGGCGATTGTGGCGCCGTTCTTTCTGGGGCTGATCGCGGACCGTTTCTTCGCGACCGAGCGGGTGCTGGCGGCGATGCACCTGATTGGCGGCGGGCTGATGATGCTCGCGCCCTCGGCGGCGCGGGTGTACAACCCGGAGACGGATGGTTCGGCGTTCATGCATCCGTACATTCTGGTGCTGCTGGGGCACATGCTCTGCTACATGCCGACGCTGGGGCTGACGACCTCGCTCTCGTTTCACAACCTGACCAATCGGGAGAAGCAGTTTCCCAAGGTGCGTGTGTGGGGGACGATCGGCTGGATTGTGGGGAATCTGGCCGTGAGTCTGCTGCCGGGGAAGGACTCGTCGGCGTGGCAGTTCTACATGACGGGTGGGGCGGGCGTGCTGCTGGGCCTGTACTCGTTCGCGCTGCCGCACACACCGCCGCCGTCGGCGGGAAAGAAGCCGAGCGTGCGCGAGATTCTCGGTCTGGATTCGCTGGCGATGCTGAAGAATCCAAGCTACGCGATCTTCGCACTCTGCTCGTTCCTGCTGTGCATCCCGCTGGCGGGGTATTACAACTATGCCCGGAACTATGTGGATGCGTGCGGCGTGACGGTGAACGACTCGGCGACCTTCGCGATGTCGTTCGGGCAGATGGCCGAGATCGTGTTCATGGTGCTGATGCCGCTGGCGTTTGCGCGGCTGGGCGTGAAGTGGATGCTGGCGGTGGGCATGCTGGCCTGGGTCGTTCGGTACGGCATGTTCTCGATGGCGTGGGACGGGCACACCAAGTGGATGGTGCTTGGCGGGATCCTTCTGCACGGCATCTGCTACGACTTCTTCTTCGTGACGGGGATGATCTACGCGGATCGCGCGGCGAATCCGGCGATCCGCGGGCAGGCTCAGGGATTCCTAGTGCTGCTGACGCAAGGGCTGGGGATGCTGATCGGGGCGCAGGCGTTTGGAAAACTCGTGGCGTATTACACGCCTGCTTCGGTGGATGTGATGCAGAAAAAGGCGGCCGAGATGGTCGTGCAGGCCAAAGCGACGACGGATCCTGGCGTGGCCAAGTCCTTGACCGATCAGGCCGCGAAGCTCTCCGCGGAAGCAGGCAATCTAGTGGAATGGAACATGATCTGGCTCATTCCTGCGGGCTTTGCCTTGGCGATTCTGGCGGTGTTTGTGCTGGCGTTCAGGGACAAGAAGGTGGATGCGAAGGCGTGACTTGGCAGGGAGGCCGCACGGCGATGTCCAGCGGGGCTGGCCATGGTGTAAAGGCGGAGTGCGGGGAAGCGACCTACTCTTGCTTCCCTCCCCGCCGCGGCGGGTTTCGGGGCGGTAGCTCAATTGGTAGAGCGCTAGCTTTGCAAGCTAGATGTTGGGAGTTCGAGTCTCCTCCGCTCCACTGCTGGTTCATCTCCGGATGAACTTTGGACATCACCGATGCGCTCCGTTCTCCCGGGCGCGTCGGTGTTTTCCTTTTCTAGCGTCGGGTAACCAAGAGGAACTGTGGTTATCAGACCGTTGTCTGAAAATGACGGCGGAGGGAACAGCGTTTGTAGCGGGGACGTGTAAGGGCGTCGCTGATCGGCGGGACTTCCTCGGGCGTGCTCGTGCGGAGTTCATGCGGCACCAATAGCCAGCAAGTCTTGGCCTTTTGACGGCAATGTAGTACGCTCGCAGGGGTAAATCAGTGTCGTATGCGGGAGCGTTCATTCGCTCGTGTGTCGCTCTGGCTGGAGTCGGGCAGCAGTGGCATGGGGTAACGGCGCGGCCGGACCTCTGGCGGTTCAGAACATCTTCGACTTCCTGAACAACTGGTTCGCGGGCGGATGCTGATGATCCGGCGAGACTCTTGACGTACATGCAGGCAGTGCAACGCCCGAGGCGATCTGCTCGGGCGTTCTTCATTTGCAATGGACAGGTGGCACGGCGCCGGCCGCGGGGCCCACTTGCGTGGCCGGCGCATCTGGGTACGTGCGCTCGTGGAGTTTCGCGCAGGGTCTACGCCGCGCGAACGAGTGGAGTCTCGGCCGCGGCGGTGGGGCTGGGTTGCTGGGCCTGCAAGCGGCTGAGTACCATGTCAAAGAAGACATCGAACAGATCGCTCTCGTAGGCGGTGCCCTTGCGCTCGCTCATGATCTGGCGGATCTTCTCGGCTGGCATGGCGGCGCGATAGGGGCGGTGCGTGCCGAGCGCGTCGTAGACGTCCGCGAGTTGAACGATCCGGCTGGCCAGATGGGTGGTGCGACCGGGCGTGGGGCGCGGATAGCCGGTGCCGTCCAGATGCATGTGGTGTTCGTACGCGATGATGACCGCGAGTTCCGAGACGCCCTCGACGTTGGCGAGGATGCGAGCTCCATCGACGGGGTGCTGCTGGACGATCAGCAACTCATCGGGGTCGAGCTTGCCGGGTTTGTTGAGAATCGACAGGGGCAGACGCTCCTTGCCGACGTCGTGCAGGAGCGCGCCAAGAGTGATATCACGTACGAGTGGGGGTGCCAGTCCGATGCTCTCGGCCAGGGCGCCGGAGAGAACCGCGACGTTGGTGGCGTGGATATAGGTGTATTCGTCGTGGGATTTGACGGCCGCCAGCGGCAGTGCACCGCCGCCGCACGCGGCGAGCATTTCGAGGATGTTGCCCGCGGCCACCTCGATGTGTCCCCCGGCCAGTGCGGCGTCCAGCGTGAGTGAGGACCAGAGATCCTTGGCGATGTCGATGCTGCGGTCGCGCTGTTCCTCGGCGATCAGCGCGGGCATCGCGAGAGTGCTGCGGGAGATCGCTGGGCCTGAAGTGCTGCCCATTTCGTCGGAGCGCGGTCCGGATCCGTCAACGGCGATGCGATTGAGGAGAATGCCCGCGATCGTGGAATTGGTGCCGAGGGTTCGGGCCGAGAGGCCTTGGAGCAGGGTTGCCAGCTCGTCCAGAGCAAGGGTCTTGTCGAACGTAAGGGATTCGACGCAGCCGCGGAATCGGCGCTTGAGCGGCCGCGATTCGAGCACCGGACTGAATCTCCCGGCCTTCGAACACAAGACGATCTGGGAGGAACAGCACCGCCACGGAATCCTGAAAGGCAAGAATCGCGCGAAGATGCTCGAATGCGGAGCGCAGGGCCGTTGTGGCTGCGGCATGCTCGGCCCAATAGACCTCACGAGCGCCGAGCGCTGTTTGCAGCGAGGAGAGGGCGTGTTCAACGTGCTGGGCGGGTGTGGTCTCGATCATGGGCGTGCTCCGTTCAGGGCCGCGCGAAGCACGGAGAAGGAGAGTTGGAGCCGGCCGAGGGGTTTGCATCCGGAGCGATTGGCGGTGGAGCGTTCGCACAGCACATCCATGATGATCAGCAGGGCGTCCACGTGCCGGGCTTTCGGCCAGCGAAGGAGCGTGGCGCAGAACGCGATCACGATGCGTTGGCCTTCGGCGCCTGAGTCGGCGAGCGTCTGCACGGCGGCGCTGAGCACGGAGAGCACGATAGGACCCTTGATGGCGTCTACAAGAACGGGCTTGAGGAGCGTGTGTCGCTGCTCCGGCGTCAGCGACCGAGATTTGTCGATGCCGAAGACGCGCACAGGATGGCGGGGATGTTTGAGCGCGGCAGTAATCTGCTCGAGCGTCCACAACGGTTCGCAGGTATGCAGTGATGCGAACGCGTCCGCGGCGATGTCGGGATCGGGGTTGCCAATCAGCATCGCGGCGAGCACCGCTTGCGCGCGAGGGGGCATCGTGCGGGCGCGCAGGAGACGGATCGAGGCGACCATGTCCGATCGCAGTAGGTGCGACATCACCTCGGAAGTGTTCACGGCGGGATGGACCGGCAGGTGTGGCACATCCGGGCGGGCACGCTCGCGGGCGCAAAGGTGGAGCACTCTCGCGACCGTCTCCGGACCGAGCGCCGCGATCAGGTCCATCGCCGCGCGCCCGCTGGCGGTGTCGGGCGGAGCGCCGGTGAGGATACGACGAAGCGCCTCGGGGGCCTGGAGTCTAAGCGTGAACTGCCGGATGGAGGCGGTCGTTTTTGGGACGCTCGCGGCTCCGAGGTATCGCCCCGTCTCCCGCACGGCGAGGAGCAGCAGGTCGGTGCCACCAGCTTCGGCGATGGCGTCTAGCGAGGTGTGCAGCCGGCGGTAGATCCCGACTGCCTCGACGGGGCTGGTCTGCGGCGACGCAGCGAGCTCGGCCAGCAGATGGGCTGTATGTATGCAGGGATCGTTCCAGCGATCGCGGATGGCGGCGAGCGTCTCGCGTGAGGCCGGGGTTGCCGGCGCAGAGCCGAGCTGCTGGAGGAGCCGCTCGTAGTCGTCGGGATTGAAGCGATCCGACGAGGTGCGTTCCATGAGTTCCTGGAACGAGCGGAGCAGGGAGACGATTTGCTGCGATCGGGCCGCGCTGCTCGCGCCTGTGGCGCGCGAGACAACCTGTCGCAGCCCGCTGGTGATGCCTGCGTCGCCCCGGGCGGTGATGGCGATCTTCGTGAGCAGTCTGACGGACTCGGCGCAGACCAGTTTGGAGGGGTCCCCGACGCGATCGAGGGCGAGCAGGATGTCTCCCGCGTCGGCGGAATCGCATAGATCTGAAACCGTCGCGATCGAATCGGCGGCTCTGGACTCATCGATCTTGAGCAGTCTTGCGCGTCCCTCGGGGCTGAGACGCTCGATGACCGCTGAAACGCGGGTGACGGCGGCCTGTCGCTGCGAGTCCGGGGTGGTCTTGATCGTCAGGGCGAGTTTCCGGGCGAGCTGGGAACTGTCGGACGAAGGGAGCGGTGCGGCCGCAGAGTCCGCGGGGTTTTTCGTCGTGGCGGCTTCGGACTTGAGGGTGTACTCAATCGCGAGCGCAAGCTCGTCGCTGTTCGCGTGATCCGAACCGGGGCAGAGCGCGCCGACGAGTGAGTTCCAATCGAATCGTCCGGTGATCCCATCGGTGTCCGTGCCGCCCGTGCGGAGCGCGTCGTAGGTGACAGTGTGCACGCGAAATGCGGACGCGGCACCGGCCGAGAGTGCGGACGAGTCCTGATCCGTCCAATGTTCGCCGGCCTTCTTTCCGGCCAGTACGCTTGCGAGCGCCAGGAACGCGTCTGGCGTCGTACTGGTGGGGATGCCCAGCATTGCGATGCGCAGGCGGTGCAGCAATCGAGCCAAATCGATCAAAGCGGCATCTCGCGCGAGGACATCCTCGCCACAGATGAGGCCGTCGGGAGTGACTCGCAGGAGCGGGAAACCCGAGGATGAATCCCCCGGCAGCACGCTCGCGGTCGCGGCTTCCGTGGCCGCGCTTCGAGCGGCCGGATGACTGGCGTCGTAGATTGTGATGCCTTGAACCAGCCGCCAGAGTGAGCGCAGCACACCCTCGAGCGGGGCTTTGTGCTCTGCCGCGGTATCTGGTTTGGAGATGAGTGAGTCTGGCGTCGACATAACGATACCAACGGACATGGTGGGTTCATCCGTATCGTGGACCTCATCGGCGTCGTAGGTGGGGTGGGTGTTTCATACCGAATGTGATGGCGCACTTTTCACCGAGTTCACGTGCCAAGTGAAGGGGAGATCGGCGACCGGGATTCCCATAACGCAGTCGGCGTGGTACGAGAGCGATGTCCGAGAACAGCAGCGGCCGGGAGTCAACGCTCGGCGGCTGAAGGCTTGCGGAATCTTCATGTCTGAAGGAGTAATGGGGCGGGATGATCAGGTACCATGGACAACCTGATGGCGAGACGGCGAGCATTCACGCTGATCGAACTGCTTGTCGTGATCGCGATCATTGCGCTGCTGGTGGGCCTATTGCTTCCCGCGCTGGCGGGGGCGCGGGAATCGGCGAGAACGGTCAAGTGCGCATCCAACGTTCGGCAACTCGGGCTGACGACTGGAATGTACGGCGCGGACAATCGAGATCGCATTTGGGATGTGAACAAGTGGCTGCGGCAGACAGCGGCCGGCGATCCGGACCCGATGGGGCCGGAGAAGGGACCGGTCTTCGAATATCTCGGCAATGCCTATGAATCGCTCGCGTGCCCGAAGAACATGCGTCGGAGCGCCGATGGCAGCAACCAGACGCGGCTCGGACTGCCGGGGAGCCAGACTCTGGACAGCGACTATTCAATCGTTGGGAACTGTGGCGGGGCGTCGCTGGCGGGAGACTTCCTGACTTCGTTTGATCCGAGTCCGATGCCAGGATCCGGGCCGACGTTTATCGCGATGAGTGGGGCGAGCCCGCGCCGAATGACGGTTCTGCCGGGCGCTGGTTCATCGCTCCCGGTGTTTGTCGAAGAGCACGAACGATGGGAGAACACGATCACGCCGGATGCGAGATTCCTCGGAGATTCGGATCAGCTCAGCCAGAGGCACGGTGGGGCGTGCAATGTCGCCATGATGGACGGGACGGCGTACACGTTCAAACCGCCGGCCGGTCCGCGGCCAGACGAACAGGAGGATACGGACTTCGTTGCGACGCGATTCTACTTCCGCGGGTTCGGGCAGGGCGGTCAGGGGTGGGTTCAGAATCCGATGCTGCGGCAGGGGTATGGGTGGATCGACAATGTCAGGCAGTAACGGGCATGGCTGAGCTTGGCGTGTCGCAAGTCAAGTGGGTAGCGTGAGTACGAACGTGGCACCGCTCGAAGAAGGATGCAGTTGCAGGTCTCCTCCGATGTCGCGGGCGAGTTGGCGGGAAAGGAACAGACCCAGTCCGATACCGGGAATGGGGTCGGACTTTGACTTGCCAAAGGCGGTGAAGGGCTTGGAGTGGAGGGGGAGTCCGGGTCCGCGGTCGATGATGGAGAAGGTGATGTGAGTGGGTGTTGTGGCGATCGTGAGGTCGATGTCGGTGCGGGCGAACTTGCAGGCGTTGTCCACGAGGTTGATGAGAATCTGCTGCACCGCGACAGGGTCGGTGCGGATGGGCTGCGCGGCGAGCGTGTCGGGGAGCGAGATGTTGAATGCAACGCCGGCCTGCGCGGCGCGGCGTTGAAGCGCGGGAAGAGTCTGCTGAACCAGAGCATCCACGGAAATGGCCTGGGCCTGTCGCGGAGAGAGCTTGTTCTCAAGGCGCGAATAGGCGAGGACGTTCTCGATGAGGTGGCCGAGGCGGTCGGACTCGGTGACGAGGGTGGTGAGATACTGGGTGCGCCGGGCGGGGTCGTCGATCATGCCGGCGGCGAGCATCTCGGCGTACATGCGGAAGGTGGTGAGCGGGGTGCGGAGTTCGTGTGTGACGGCGGAGGCGAAGTTGGCGCGGCGCTGGCTGAGGGCAAGGGTTCCACTGAGGAGATAGCCGATGGCGCCGGCGGCGAGGAGGACGCAGAGCCAAGCGATGAGGAGGGAGATGCGGAGGGGTGTGATGGTGGGGATTGTGGCGACGGGCGCAGCGGAGGCGGGGACGACGAGCCGCGCGGGAATGGAAGCGAGACGGCGGGTGTCGTCCGGGTTGGCGGGGTTTGCGGGCTCGAGCGTGGCGCGCGGCAGGATGTCCTTGATGCGTTCGAGGAGTTGGGGAGCGATGGCACGCCACTGTGGGGTGGGGATGCGGTTGGAGTTCAGGTTGCTGCGCTGCTGGTATTCCTGCTGGCTGATCTTGCCCTGGTACTCGGGCTGGAATCGCTGCTGGACCTGGGCGCTTTGCTGGAGCGGCTCGGCGTCGTTGCCGGAGATCGAGTTCGAGAAACTGGGCGAGTTGAGGAGGAGCGCGGCGGCGGAATCCATGCGCCACAGGGCGAGGCGGATGGTCTCCTCCAACGCCGCGTTGGCCTGGGCCTGCGCCTCAGCGTGCTCGAAGCGGAGCATCCGTACGGTGAAGAAGAGCATGACCGCGAACACGATGGCGCACGAGGCGGAGAAGGCCAGCCAGACTGGAGTGGGGCGCTTGGTCACGCGGCACCCTTGCCGGTGTCGGGTGTGGTGCCGGTGATCAGTGCGTCAGGTGCCAGCATGTATCCCTTGCCACGAACGGTGAGGAGTAGCTTGGGCTCGTCGGCGTGGTCGCGGAGCTTCTCACGGAGCCGGGCGACGTGCATGTCGATGGTGCGCGTGGCGACGCCGCGGGGGTCTACTTGCCAGACGGCGGTAAGGAGTTCGTCGCGGGAGACGGCGCGAGTTGGATTCGCGGCGAGATAGCGGAGCAGGTCGGCCTCTTTCTCGGACAGATCATCGCGATGGCCGGATTCGAAGCGGAGCTCGCGGCGATGCAGGTCGGCTTCGAGGGCGGCGGCGGGAAAGCGGATGGAGCCGACGCTGGTGGGGCGGGCGGGCGAGCGGCGGAGGACGGCGCGGATGCGCGCAATGAGTTCGATGACGCTGAAGGGCTTGACGACATAGTCGTCCGCGCCGAGCTGGAGCCCCTTGACGCGGTCGGATTCGTCGCCGCGGGCGGTAAGGATGATGACGGGGAGCGTCGGGCGCGCGGCGCGAAGCGATCGCAGGATGGAGAGCCCGTTGCCGCCGGGGAGCAGGAGATCGAGGAGGATGAGATGGCAGTCGAGCGTCAGGGCAAGGTCGAGGCCGGACTTCGCATCGGCGGCCTCGAAGGGTGTGAAGGACTCGAAGCGCAAGGCATCGATCAGGCCGCGGCGGATCGCCGGGTCGTCTTCGATGACGAGAATGCGAGGGGACGGGGACATGGAGTGGAACAGAGTATCACCTGGAGGATCAGTTGATCGAGCAGCCGTCTCCGGTGAGAGCGGAATATGTGGAATCAGGAACCAGCCCAAGCCACGGATCGGATCGGGGCGTCAGGAAGAGTTCGGAGTAGACGCGAGTGTTCAGAGCGTCCATCGGGGAGGGCGTGGTGAGGAGCCAGTTCAGGATCTGGCGGCGGAAGAGGTGGTTGTTGCGCAGAGTGTCGATGGCAATAGCGTTCTGGAAGTTGTTGACGACGTGGTCCAAGGCGGCGGTGTTGATGTAGGCGTTTGGATTCTGCGAGCGGATAAGGTTGATGCTGTTCTGATCCAGGCGAGCGATCGCGTGTCGACGCTGGGCGAGAGTGGACCAGAGGTCCGAATCGACGTCGGCGGGAACAGCCGCGGGCGCGGGTGGGGGAACGATCGCCTCGATCATGGGAGATTCAACGAACATCTTGCCGGTGGCTGCGCCTGCCGCCTTCGCGGCGTGTGGAGGATTCGAGAGCTGCGCGGCCTTCACGAGGGGGCGCTCGACGCGCGTCTTGGAGACAGCGCGATCGGCGGCGTCCGCCGCAGATGCAAAGAGCACAGGTGCAGCGGGGGAGGCGGTCGAGCGAACGAGCGGAGATTCCAGTTCGGCTTTGGCGGCCGCGAGCGGCGTGGCGTTGTGGGCGGTGGGAACTGGTGACGTCGTGTATCCGGAGTCGGCCGGAGCGCTGGATGTGGTCCAGTCCGCGGCCAATGCGGCGAGGGAACGCTCGATGTGTTCGCGCGGTGCGGAAAGGGAATTGGCGGTGGCCGCCGCGGCCGCGTTTACCAGCAGGGACGCGAATGTCTCCGGGTCGTAGAGGCCGGGGAGTGCATCAATGACCTCACCTCGGGAGTTCAGAATGTAGTGGATGCTGTTGCCCGTGATGGTGCGCTTGAGGACGCGGCCGTCGCCGTAGTCGATCGTGACGACGGGGACAGGCCGCTCGCTGGTCCAGACGAGGATGAAGCGGTCGCGGAGAATCTGCGAGACGTTGCTGTTGGCGTAGAGCGCGGTGCGGAAGAAGCGGCTGTTGGCGCAGGAGTATTCGTCGGTCAGGTTGCCGAGCATGCGTAGGGCGAGGATGGGTTTGTGCTCGGCTGCAGCAGCAGACTTGGCTTCGTCGAGGTTGGTGTACCAGAAGAGTCGCGACCACCGGGCATCGCGCTGCGCGGCGACGGCGTCGATGTTGGGGAGGAGGGAGTCATCCGAGGTGCGGTCGTATTCGGCCAGGATGGCGCGGAGACCAGCGGGGCCGGCCCGGCGAAGCTCGGCGACCGATCGCTCGGTTTCGGCACCATACGGTGAGCGAAGGTTCGATGGGTGCGTGAAGTACGAACCGCACGCGTAGGTGTACGCGGCGAGTCCGACGGCACTGACGGCGGCGAGTGCAAGGAGTGTTCTGGGTAGAGTGCGTCGCATGGCGTGGGCTCCTGAGTAAGAGGGATGATCGGATGAACCTACGCGGAAACCGGGCTCGTGCGTGTCACAGGTTGGTAACAGGGCGGTCGTGTGAGGGTCAAAGTGGCGGAAAACACGCCAAAAAAGCGACGGCCCCCCGATGTGATTCGGAGGGCCGTTCGAGCATCTGCAAACGGGTGTCGGGTTTCCGGACCGTTCGGAGTCGAGCGGAGCGAGCCGCCCGACCTGACGGATCAGCAGCCGGCGAACCAGGCGGCGAGGAAGGCGAAGATGTCCTGCACGCCAAGGCCGTTGACACCGTCGAAGTTGGCGTTGGGTGTTCCCGCGAACCACGCCGCGAGGAAGTCGAAGATGTCCTGCACTTCCAGCGAGCCGGAGGCGTTGAAGTCGGCGGGGCAGGGCTGGAAGCCGAAGTGCAGCGTCATGTCGCCGCCCACGCCGTTGGCCGAGCTGAACGCAGCAACCTTGATCTTGTAGGTGTGGCCCGCCTGCATGCCGACGTTGGTCAGTGCGGATTGCAGCCCGGTGCCCGAGTCATCGTCGCAGGCGACTTCGCCACCGTTGGAAAGACAGAGGATCTGCTGATTGATGATCGCGGCGAGGGGGCAGCCGTTCCAGACGGTCAGCACGGTGTCATAGTCCGAGCCGTTGGTGTCGATGTTGGCCCAGCCGGTGACGGAGGGGGTGTAGTCGTACCAGACGCTGTGGTTAGAGCCGCTGGCGGTGTTGCAGGAGCCGGGGGCCTCGCAGACCTGGGTGGTGGCGCCGAGCGTGCAGGAGGAGGTGGTGTAGTTGGCGAAGGGAATCGTGAAGGAGTTGCCGCAGAGATCGTTGCCCGGGGCGCTTGGCGTGTATGCGAAGTTGAAGTTCAGCGTGCCGCCCGCCCCGTTGAGGCCGAACGCGCTGACCTTCATGAAGTAGGTGAATCCTGCGGTCACAGCGACATCGGTGACCTGGGACTGCGTGCCGCCATTGTTGTCGTCGTTGCAGGCGACCTGGGTGGCGGAGAGGCAGTTGCCGCGGAAGACGGCGAGCACGGTGTCGTAGTTCGAGCCGGTGGTGTTGATGTCCAGCGTGCCGGTGCAGGGCGGGACGAAGGAGTACCAGACCGAGTGGCTGACGCCTGCGGCGTTGAGCTCGCAGGACTCCTGGAGTTCGTCGGAGACCTCGCTGAAGCCGGTCGTGGAGAAGGTGCCGGGGTTGTAGGCGAAGGAGGTGATCTCGGTGGCGGTGGAGCACCAGTCGTTGGAGGAGAAGAGGCGGATCGCGGTGTTCACGTTCGGGAAGCCCCAGCCGTAGCCGGTGTCGTAGCCGTTCGCGCCAAGGTCCAGCGCGGAAGTCCGCATGCGAACCAGCACGGAGGCGGAGGAGAGGTCGGGATAGGCGGACTCGATGAGGGCGGCGATGCCGGCGGCGAAGGGGGAGGCGGCGCTGGTGCCGCCAAAGCTGGCGTAGTCGGAACCGTTGTTGTAGCCGAGGGCGTCCTGACGGTCGCAGGTGAAGACGTTGGTGCCGGGGCAGGCGAACTGCAGGCCGGTGCCGAAGTTGGAGAAGCTGGAGCGGCCACCGTCGGAGTCGATCGCGGCGACGGCCTGGACACTGGGGAGAGAGGAGGGATAGCCGAGGGCGTTATCGCCGATGTTGTCCGCGCCGCCGTTGCCGGCGGAAACAAAGTGCAACATGCCGGCGGCTTCCGCGGCGTCATAGGCGTTGGCGATGGTGTTGGAGGAGCCCACGCCGAAGCTGGAGTTGGAGATCTGGCAGCCCTGACCGGTGCCCCAGGCGAGCGCGTTGGCGAGCCACGTGCCGCTGAACGCCGCGTATACAGAGGAGCAGGGATTGGACTGCTCGGTGGCCGTCTTGGCGGAGAGGACGCGGCAGTTGGGGGCGACGCCCGCGCCGCCGAGGCCGTTGTTGATGCGGCCGGTGATGATGCCGGCGACGGAGGTTCCGTGGCGGTCGCAGTTGCCGCTCGGGCCGCCGCCGGCGATGCCCCCTGCCGCACCTGTGGTAAAGTCGCGGCCCGCGAGCTGGTTGATGTCGGGATGGTCCTGCTCGACACCGCAATCCATGACAAGCACACGAATGGAGGAACGGCCGCGGGTGAGATCCCAGGCGAGTTCGGCATCGGTGTCGATGTCATTGCCCTGTTCCCAGCCCCAACTGGACCAGTTCGGGTCGTTGGGTGTGTAGTCGAGCTTCATGGTGGAGAGCATGTCGGGCTCGGCCCAGGCGATGCCCGGCTTCTCGGCGAGCAGGTTGGCGGCGCGGAGGGTGTGGAAGCCGTTGCGATCGGTGGAGCGGAGCTGGAACGCGCCTGGGAGAGCGCCCAGATCACGAGAGGCGATGCTAAGCGCGGGCGCCGCGTTCTTGAGCGTGGCGTCCGCATCGGCGACGCGGGCCTCGGTCACGCGAACATTGATGTCCGGAGCGATGACGACATATCCGCCGGCGATGGTCGGATGGTCAAACACCGGGCTGACGAACTCGAAAGCGGGATCTTGCAGCAGCGCCTGAAGCACGGCCTCGACCGCGCCCTTGTCGTTCGGGCGATTGGCGAAGTTCAGGAAGCGCCAGTTGCCGATGCCGGGAGAGTCGATCTTGGCGATCTGCACGCCGAGCTTGGCGGCGGCGAGGGTGATAGCCCCATCGTCACCCTTGTCTGCGCCGGCGAACTTCACGGCGATGCGAGAGGTGTCGACCGTCATCGTCACGGCGCGGCCCTGATAGATGTAGTACGTGTGCAGGTCGGCGGTCCTGAGATCGTGAGCGATCTCGGGGCGCGGGCAATCCCAATGGGCGACCTTGGAGGCCTGCTTGGGAGCCGCAACGGGGATCTGCTTGGTCGCCGGGCCGAGATTGTCCTGCGGGCCGAACGTGGATCGGATGGCGGCGGCTTCTTCGGGCGTCGGGAAGACGATCCGAGGCGGCGCGTTCTTCAGCGCGGCTTCCGGTTCGACTCCGACAGCATGGCCGGCGAGAAGGGCGACGAGGGAGGTGGCAACGATGTGGCTGGTGCGTGGCATACGTGTTCCTTTGGTAGCGGATGAGAGGGACAACACGCAATGCGACGTTTGCCAAAAAGGTGGCCAGAGCCGTTGTGGTTTTTGGGAGATCGGAATGTGTTCGGTGCCAGACACGTTCCCTACACTGCGGCAATGGGGGCACAAACGGCCAACAAAGCAGGAACGGGTGTGAGCGGGCTTGGCGGGCGGTCGGCTCTGCTCGGGCTGGCGATGCTGACGTTTACGCTGCTCGGGTGGTCCAGCGTGCCGCTGTTTGTGACGCACTTCTCCCAAGCGATGAACGTGTGGACGCAGAACGGGTGGCGGTACCTGCTGGGGGCGATGGTGTGGGCTCCGGTGCTGATGTGGGCCTGGTGGAGGGGAACGACGCCGGGCGGCCTGTGGAGGGCATCGCTGATGCCCGCCGTCTTCAACGCGCTCGGGCAAGCGGCGTTCACCTGGTCCTTCTACAACGTGGATACGGCGACGGCGGCGTTTGGACTGCGGACGCAGATCGTCTTTCTCGCGGTCGGGGCGTATTTGCTGTTTCCCAGCGAGCGGGCGTTGCTGCGGACCGTTGGGGCATGGGCGGGGATCGTGCTGGTCGTGGTGGGCGTTGTGGGAACGATGCTGTTGCGTGATTCGTCGCATGATGTTGCGAAATCCGTGGGAGGGACGGGAAACCCGCTGCTGGGGATGGGAGCCGCCGTCGCCGCGGGGCTGCTCTTCGCCAGCTACGGGCTGAGCGTGCGCCGGAACATGCATGGCTTTCACCCGGTGACCGCGTTCGCGGCGATCAGCCAGATCACGGCGGCCATCTCCGTGGTGCTCATGCTGGTGCTGTCGCGCGATTCGTCAAAGCTGCTTGACTACGGAATGGCTGTGCGAGCGCTGAGTGTCGGTGGGTGGGGGATGCTGTTTCTCAGCGCGGTCATCGGCATCACACTTGGTCACGCCGCGTACTTCGTGTCTATCGCGCGGCTCGGAGTTTCAACCACCAGCGGCGTGCTGCAACTCCAGCCGTTCTGTGTAGCGATCGCACAGTTCGCGGTCTTCAACAAGGTGATGACCGGCGGGCAGTGGGCGGCCGGGACGGTGGCGGTCATCGGGGCGCTCGTGTTGCTCTATGCGCAATGGCGGTTGACGAGAACATCCCGCGCTGCCGTCGGGGTGGATGTGCTGGAGGACCAGGCAATGCCACCGATTGCCGGAGATGAGAGCGAGGGCATCGAGGTAGCCGAGATGGACGCCATGCCCGTGGAGAGCGATGGCCAGCGCAATCACTCCTCAGGGGTGGGCCGCGATGCAGGCGAAGGGAACAGCCCTCGCCAGATGTAGTAGATGGGAACACCTGCCGCGAGCACCGCAAGCCAAGGAAGCGTGTTCATGTAGCGATGGGTGCCGAGGAATGGGAAGAGCCCGAACGTGGAGGGCGTATCGTCGCCTCGAATGCTGAGTACCGTCATTGCGATCGCGCTGAGCACGAAGAGCGCGGGAACGATGGGGTATCCCGGGCAGCGAAATGGGCGCGGAGCGTCGGGCTGATTGAACCGCAGGATGAAGATGGCCGTGCCGCCGAGGCCGTAGAAGATCCACATCGTGAAGACGAACGAGTCCGCCAGTGCCTGGAACGAGCCGAGAAACCAGACCGCGACGATCGAGAGCAGCACCTGCGAGAGCAGCGCGGCATCCGGTGTGTTCCACCTCGGGTGAACGTGGCCGATGAACCGAAAGAGCAGGCCATCGCGTGCCTGCGCGTACGACACGCGGGCCCCGGTCATGATCGAGGCGTGCGAGGAGCCGAGCGTCGAGCACAGGATGATGAGAATGACGGCGATCTCGCCGGAGCGACCGATGAGCCGCTCCATCACGAGCGGCGCGACGGAGAACTGCGGATCGGCTGCGAGTCGAGATCGCATTTCCTCGAGCGGAACCAGCATGAAGTACGCCGCGTTCACGGCGAGGTAGATGCCGATCACGGCGAGCGTTCCGAAGATGTAAATCCGCGGGAGGGATCGCTGCGGGTCTTTGACCTCGCCGGCGATCGAGCCGACATCTGCCCAACCGTCATACGTCCACAGGATTCCGGCCATCGCGATGACGATCGAGCGGATGAGGTCCGGCGAGTCCGGCACGGCCGCGGCCGCGAGTTTCGAGGCATCCGTCTTGCCCATCACGATCACCAGCAGCACGATCGCCGCCAAGGCGCCGAACTTGAGCGTGGTCAGCCCGCCGGCAAAAAGCGTCGAGAGTCTCACGCCGCGCACGTTGATGAACGTGAGCGAGAGCAGCATCGCCGTCGTGGAGAGGCGAACATCCCACTGGACGCCAAGCAGCTTGTTGATGTGCTCGCCGAAAAGAAACGCGATCCCGCCCGCCGCGAACGGCTTCACCAGCACGAGATAGGCCCATCCGAACACAAACGCGACGCAGTCACCGAACCCCTCGCGGATGAAGACGTACACGCCGCCCGAAGCCGGATGCATCGCCGCGAGCTCTGCATAAGTGAAAGCCCCCGCAAGGCAGAGCAGCCCACCCCCTGCCCAGAGCGCAAGAATGAACCAGGGCGAGGCGAACTCCGCCGCGATCCGCGGCGGCTGCCGAAAGATCCCCGACCCGATGATCACGCCGATCATGACGGCGATGCCGCCCCAGAAACCAACGGCACGTTTGAGATCGGATCTGGAAGAGGGAGCGTTGGGGTGTGGCACGGGGCGAGTGTATCGGGGATCGATCGGGTCACCCCGCCATGGTGGTGACGCGTAAAAGGTCGCGAGGACATTCCTGCTATCGGACGTTCCCGGTGGACTCGCGGAGACCGCTGGCCGATGCAGAAGACATGTCGCTTTTTCGCAAGATCAACACGGACAAGTACGTCGGCGGCCGCGGCACAACCGCGGGTGTGGCCCGCTCGGAAAAACGTCGCGGCGGCCGAATCGCGTGTTCTGCGTTGACCTGCGAGGTCGGAGAGGTTCGCGATCTGTCATCCACCGGCATCCGAGTGCATTCGAAGAAGCGGCCGCGGGCCGTGCCGGGGGAAGAGCAGGATCTCACGTTGCGTGCCGAGGAAGAAACCGCAACCGTGCGTGCCCGCTGCATGTGGGTGCGAGTGGATGACGCCTGCGAGTTCGACAGCGGCTGGGAACTCGTCGGCGCCGACGGAGCCATCAAGCGTCGGCTGATGGAAATGGCCGCAACCGCGCAGGCGACCGAGGGCCTCAGCCGCGGTTGGTCGGCGATGAAGTGGTGGGGCAAGGCGGGCTAGCGTCACGAAGCCAGTCGCGTGCGCAGCACGCGCAGCAGCGTGTTCGGCTCCATGTAGTTCGGCGGCGGCCGCAGATAGATCTCCGACATTTCCTCGCCGTGCTTGGGCGGAAGTAGAGTTGGGTTGAGGTTGATCGTGGGTGCAGGCCGCGCCGCACCCGCTCCCGGCTTGCTTCGCTCGGAAACGTCTGTCACAACCGATGCCGCACTCCGCGAGAGGCGATCCAGCACCGTCGAAGCATCCGATGGCTTGCTGCGAATCACAACATCTTGCCCGCGCAGCGAGATCGCACGAATCCCCAGCATGCTCGCTGCCACGCGCAGCGCGGCCAGTTCCAACAGCCGAAGCGTCGCTGACGGCAGCGCGGCTCCATACGCCTGCTTCAGTTCCGTCTCGATCTTGTCCACCTCCTCGCGCGTCTTCGCCACCGCGAGCCGTCGATACGCCTCCATCCGCCGCAGGTCGGATGGGATATATCGCTTGGGAATCATCCCGCTCACGCCGATCTCGATGCTCGTTTCGCTCACCTGCTGCGTCGGCTCGTGCTTGAGCTCCTTGACCGCGAGGTCCAGAAGCTGGCAATACATCTCGTAGCCGACCGCCGCGATGTGGCCGGATTGCTCCGGCCCGAGAATGTTGCCCGCTCCGCGAATTTCAAGATCGCGCATCGCGATCTTGAATCCCGCCCCCAGCGCGGAAAACTCTTCGATCGCTTTCAGCCGCTTCACCGCCTTCTCCGTCGTCGGCCGATCCCCGGGGAGCAGCATGTAGCAGTACGCGCGATGCTTGTACCGCCCGACGCGTCCGCGCAGCTGGTGCAGGTCCGCGAGGCCGAAGCGGTCCGCATCGTTGATGAACATCGTGTTCGCGGTGGGAATGTCGATGCCCGACTCGATGATCGTCGTGGAGACGAGAATGTCCGCGTCGCGCCGCATGAACTTCATCATTACTTCTTCGAGCTCGCCATCGGGCATCTGCCCGTGCCCGATCACGATCTTCGCCCCCGGCGCGAGCTTCTGCAGGTCATCGGCAACCGACTGAATGTTGAAGACCCGATTGTGCACGAAGAAGATCTGCCCATCGCGTGCCAGCTCGCGAGTGATCGCCTGCTCGATTCTCTTCGTGTTGTACGGCGCGACTTCCGTCACCACCGCGCGTCGGTCCATCGGCGCCGTCGAGAGCGAAGAGATATCCCGCAATCCCAGCATCGACAAGTGCAGCGTCCGCGGAATCGGCGTCGCGCTCAGCGTCAGCACATCAACTGTCAGCCGCAGCGACAGCAGCCGCTCCTTGTGTTCCACGCCAAACCGCTGCTCTTCATCGATCACCACCAGCCCCAGATCCGCGAACTTCACATCCTTCGACACCAGCCGGTGCGTTCCGATGATGATGTCCACCTGCCCCTTGCGCAGCGCGGCCAGAATGTCGTTGATCTCCCTCGTTGACTTGAACCGCGAGACGCTCTCGATCCGGAACGGGTAGTCCGCGAAGCGATTCTTGAATGACCGCTCGTGTTGTTCCGCGAGCACCGTCGTCGGCACCAGCACCGCGACCTGCTTCCCGAACTCCACAGCCTTGAACGCCGCCCGCATCGCAACCTCTGTCTTGCCATACCCGACATCACCGCACAGCAGGCGATCCATCGGCCGCGAGTTCATCATGTCCTTCTTGATCTCCGCCACGGCCGCGAGCTGGTCTTCCGTCGCGTCAAACGGAAACTCGTCCTCGAACTCCTTCTGCCAGGTGGTATCCGCCGGAAACCGCACCCCCGGCTGCGTGTCTCGCGCCGCCCGCAGCCGCAGCATCTCCCCCGCCAGATCGCGCACCGACTCGGAGACCTGCTCCTTCTGGTTCTTCCAGCGCGTTCCGCCGATCACCGAAAGCGTCGGCGATCCGCGAAACCCCCCGATGTACTTCTGCACATGGTCGATCTTCGTCGCCGGCACATACAGCTGTGTCGAGCCGGAGAACTCCAAATGCAGATACTCCTCCAGCCCCTCATCCGGATCCTGGTTCTCGGTGAGCCCCAACCGCTCGGCTTTGGTCTTCTTCCTCGGTTTCTCCGATGGCAGCACCACCGGCCCATCCCGCTTCACCTCGCGCGGCCGCATCGCCGTCAACCCCTTGAAGAGCGCAATGCCATGATCCCGATGTACGACGTAGTCCCCGGGACCAAAGTCCAGAAACGTGTCCATCGCCCGGGCCGCGCGGAGTTTGGCCGATTCCCCCTTCGCGCTGGACCCGAATCTCCGGCGCGTCTCGAAGCGGTGCAGCAACTCGTGATACGGCAGAATGATCAGCGGCTTGTCCGGCGCGGCATCCCACACAAAACCGCGATGCACATACGCAGTTTCCGTGTCGAATCGGTCCACCTCCGGTTTGGCAAACTCCGTCAGCAACTCCATCAGCCGCGAGTGCTCGCCGTGGTTCTCGCAGAAGATTGCGATACGGTGCGTCTTAATCTGCCCCGCAAGCTGCTTGATCGCTTCGCCTGTATCGCGTGGCATTTCTTCCAAGGCGCTGACCGGAAGCTCAATCTCGACATCCCCCGTCGCCTTGGCGCCGGAAAACTGCGAAATCTCGATGTACCCACCGCCTCCCTTGCCCTGCCGCGGATGTTCCTGCAACCGCTTCAGCACCGCCGGCGGCCCATAGATACGCGGATCGGTCAACCGCTCGAAATATCCGCGTGCCTGCTCGACGATCTCCAGTGGCTCGTGCAGAATGATGAGCGAAGCAGTGGGGAGGTAGTCCAGAAACGGGCACGACTCCGCGCCGCCCGTCGCGTCGATCGCCGCACTCGGTAGCCCCACGGGCGGGTTGCCGCCGCTACGCGATGTCCCCCCGCGTTTCTGCTCGCTCACCTTCGGTGGCGGCGAAAACACCTTGTCGAGCGATGCGCAGAGCAACTCGACCCAATCCACCGCACGATCCGAGCCCATCGTGTCCAGATCGATCTCGGTGATCCGATCGATCTCGTCGCCGAAAAAGTCCAGTCGCACCGGGATACCGGCAGATGCCGCCAACGCGTTCGCATCCGAGGCCGACGCGGCCGAGACGCCCGTGCTATGCAGCGGCGGCGGAAAAATGTCCAGAATCCCGCCGCGCAGCGCAAACTGCCCCGGCTCCTCGATCGTCTCCGCCCGCTCATACCCCGCCGCGTCCAGCCATCGCACCAGTTCCGCCGGATCGATGCTGTCCTTCGTCCGAATCGTTCGGGCCAATCCCCCAAGCGTCCGCGGCCCGGGCACGGGCTGCATCAGCGATTGGATGGGAACCACCAGCACCTGCGGCGGTTTCACCCCCGACTTCTCCTCCAGAAGCCGACGCACCACCGCCAACCGCTCCGCGAAGAGTTCGAGCGAGACTCCTGATTCGCCGGGCAGCACTTCCAGCGCGGGCAGCCGCACCGCATCAATCCCCGCCGCCGTCAGCTCATCCAGCGCCTCATCCGCTTCGTCCAGATGTGCGACCACATACAGCGCGATGCACTTCCCAAGCGTCGCCGCCGTCGCCGCGAAGAACGGGCTCGACGACCCCTGCGATCCGCGCACAAGCACGCGCTTCCCCGCAAGCGCCAGCCGCGATGCGTCCTGCACAGTCGTTTGAGCGGCAAGGAACTTGACGAGGTTCACGTCTGACTCCCGGAGCGCGCAGGGGCGTGCCCGGAAGAATGGTTGTCCATCCGGGCCTGATCGCGCTGATGACTAGCAGGATAGCCCCCCGTGGCATCGGCCTACCGGCCCATGCGTTGGACATGTGTTGCAACTTCAAATCTGCGGCCGCCAGCGACTCGCGACGGTCAGTGTTTCATCACCCGCTCCCCCAATCACTCCACGGTCACCTGCGCTCGCAGCCGCTCCAGAATCTTCGGCCCGATCCCCTTCACCGCATCCAGATCATCCACGCGCCGAAACGGCCCCTTCGTGGCGCGATGATCGATGATCCGTTTCGCAAGTGCAGGCCCGATTCCCGGGAGCAACTCGAGTTCCCCCTGCGCGGCCGTGTTGACATTGATGAGCTTGCGAAGCGGAGCCACGACCCGCGGCGGTTCGGCGGGCGGCACAGGTGTTTGGACCGGTTGCACGGCGACCACGGCCGCTGGGGCGACGGGCGGTTGCGAGATCGGAGTTGTATTGGTCGCCACCAGTGCCGGGCTTTGACCGGCCGCGCGAGCTGGCGCACGCCACGATTCACCCCCTCGCCCGATGGCCCACCCGATCGCACCTGTGGAAGCAGCGCCAAGCGCGATCACCGCCGCCCACTTGGGCGTGCCGGCGGTCCATGATGCGCGGTCGTTTCCCGGCATGGCCGGAGTGTACCCGTTCGCCTATCTCGAAGTCACATCGCCCCGACGATCGGCGTCTCCGGCAGATTCCCCGGCGACTGTTTGTTCCGGATCGCCTGCCGAATCTCCGCCAACCGCCAGAGCGCAAGCTTGGGTTGCAGATTCGCATCAAACAACCCGTCATGCCGCCCGCTGGTCTGGCCCGCCTTGCCCGTGGGGGCCTCGTCGTACATCTCGTGCCAAGCGATCGAATGGACGTACGGCTTACTCGTCGCCACCGCGAACATCTTCGTCATCCACGCGGCCTGCGCCTGCGGGCTCCAAGGTGTTCGCCAGTAGCCCGGGTCGTTCTCGCCGCCGAGGCCGAGATCGTCCGGCTCCGGCGGCTTACTCGGCGCGCTGATCGCGGCGATCGAGAGCGGCTTCTCCAGCGCGGCGTACTTGTCCAGCAGCGCGGAGAATGCCATCAGGTCGCGCGTCGAGCGTCCCGGCTCCGGTTGCCCCATCTCGATGCAGAGCGCGAACAGGTCCGGGTTGATCCCCGCCTGCCCGATCATCTCCGCGTACATCATCGGCGGCATTGCCCGCGTGCTCGCCGTCGCGTAATACTCGCCCCAAGGATGATCGATCTGCACCTGCACCTTCGCCGAGGGCTGCAACTTGCGCACCACCATCACGGCCAGCCGCGTCAGGTCCATGACCTGCTCGAGCGAGAGCGTGAAGTTGCTGGAAACATGCAGCCCGCTGACCACTGTCCACGTGCCCACGGTGCGTCGGTACCGCGTCACGAGATTCTTGACATGCTCGTAGACCAGCTCGCGCAGCGTCTCGTAGTCGTGCTCCCAGATGTACAGCCACTCAGGAACATTGCCGCGCCGCAGGTCAATCACCGGTCCGGCGACGATCGGCATCCGCGCCGTCCGCACAGCCCACTCGATCCACCGATCCGTCTTCGAGAAAACGTATCGTCCTTCGGTTGGCTCCATGTCCACCCAGCGCAGCGGCATGGTCACGAAGTCGCAGCAGGTCGTCACCGCCTTCTGCAGTGCGGGCGTGAACTGCTCCGCACTCACCACCGCCCCGATCTGCGGCGGGCTTGGCAGAATGACCCCGACACTCCCCAGCAGCGCGTTCCGGCTCTCCGCCACTTCGTGATCCGTCAGCGCGTTCGGGGGCGAGGAGACCTTCGCTGCGGCCAGCGCCAGTTCCCCCGACATCCGCTTGGAGAACTGCACCCGCGCCTGCGTCAGCGTCAGTTGCTCCCCCGCCTCCATCGCCAGCGAGAGCGCCTGCCGCGCGTGCATCTCCGCGGCCGGCGTATATGGCCGATCGGGCTGCGTCCCCGCCGTGTTGCTCTGTTCCACAACCGCCTTGGTGAACGCCTCGCGGGCCTTCTCAAACAGCGTCAGTCCCGGATCGGTTGGCGGCAGATCAAACAGAGCCCAGTCCTCCATCTTGTTGAGGATGAGCATCAGCCGATGCCGCGCCAGTTCCAGCGAGAGCAGATACGGCTTCTCGCGATCCGGCAGCAGGCACGTCTGCAGCGTGATCGGTCCCAGCCCGGGCCCGCTCGCTCCCGGCGCGGGCTCAACATAAAACTGCAGCGCGATCCCCGCGGATTCCGGGGAGCGTTTGTCGCACTGAATCACCCCGTTTGCCAGCGTGATGTCCGCCGGCATCGGCACATCGTCCGCCCCGAACATGTGCGCGTGGTGGAGCGCGGGCTCGGGATGCTCGCCGCTGGAGGCCGGAGGATCAAAGAGGACAAAGCTGAGCATCGCGCGGCGTGTTTTCCCGGGCGGGAGAAGAGAGGTTCAGGGACCGAATCCGACAGGAGGGGAGGGTAGCCGCACGGTCCGTAGCACGGGCATCCTGTCCGCGAAGAGCGCAACACCCCGCAAGCAAATCCCCAACGAACTCCGCCCACCCCTCAACGCGACAACTCCCTGCAACTCCCGCCAATCCAAGCAAATTCACCTCTGCTTTAGCATCAACTGATAGAACGCCACATCGTGCCACTTCTCGTACTTCCACCCCGCCTCGCGGAACACACCGACTCGCACAAATCCCAGGGATTCATGCAGCCGCTCAGACGCCGCATTCGGCACTGCCACGCCCCCGATCAGCGAGTGATGCCCCTCCGCCCGGCACGCCTCGATCAACGCGGCGTAGAGCGGCTTTCCCAGCCCCCGCCCCGTCAGCGTCGGCCGCAGGTAGATCCCGACCTCAGAGGTCCGCGCGTACGCAGTGCGCGTCCGCCACGTTCCCGACTTGGCATACCCCGCGATCGCCCCATCCATTTCCAGAATCAGAAACGGATACAGCGTGATCCCCGCCCGCCACGCCTCGCGCAACTCCTCCGCCACTACTGCTTCATATCCAAAGTGAATCGGCGTGTTCAGAATGTAGTAGTTGGTGATCTCTGCCACATCGCCAAAGTCAGATTCACGGGCCTCGCGGATGTTCATGGAATGGAGGGTATTGACCCTGCCGGGTCTGAAATCCAATGCCTCAGCAAGTCGGACTCGCTCCCCTCACACATCTGCATTACCCTCCTCCCATGTCCCAGACCGCCTCGCCGAATACCGCGCTCGCCCCCGACCTCAAGCTCATTCGCCGCGGCAAGGTCCGCGATGTCTACGCGATCCCCGCGCAGTCCTCCGGCGCCGAGCCGCGCATCCTGATGGTCGCCTCCGACCGCATCTCCGCCTTCGATGTCATTATGCCCACGCCCATCACTGGCAAGGGCAAGCTTCTCACAGAGATCGCCACCTGGTGGTTCGGCTTCATCGCCAAACACAAGCTGGCCGAAACCCATCTGCTCTCCACCAGCGTGGACGATCTGCCCCCCGAAGCGATCGCCGCACCCGGCGTTCGTGAGTACCTCCGTGGCCGCATCACCATCGGCCGCGCCTGCCGCGTCATCCCCGTCGAGTGCGTCGTCCGCGGCTACCTCGAAGGGTCCGGCTGGAAGGAATACCAGCAGACCGGCCAGGTCTGCGGCGTCGATCTCCCACGCGGTCTCAAGCAGTGCGACAAACTCCCCGAGCCCATCTTCACGCCCGCCACCAAGGCCGCCGTCGGCCACGATGAGAACATCACCTTCGAGAAAGCCGCCGACGAGATCGGTCTCGAAACCGCCGGCGTGCTCCGCGACATGTCGCTAGCCATCTACAACGCCGCCGCCGCCCACGCCCTCTCACGCGGCATCATCATCGCCGACACCAAGTTTGAGTTCGGCATCCCAGTCGGCGAAGAGAGCAAGGCAGGCCGCGTCTGGACGCCCCCGATCCTCATCGACGAAGCCCTTACCCCCGACTCTTCCCGCTTCTGGCCCGCGGCAACCTATCAGCCCGGCCAGGCCCAGAAGAGCTACGACAAGCAGTTCCTCCGCGAATACCTTGAAGAGCTCGTCAAAGCCGGCCAGTGGGACAAACAGGATCCCGGCCCGCAGCTTCCCGAGCGCGTCGTCGCGGGAACACTCGAGAAGTACCGCCTCGCCCGCGACACCATCTGCGTCTGAGCTACTTGACTTCCAATCGGCCGCGATTCGGATCCTCGTCATTCGGGAACATCCGCAGCCGAGCCGCGGGCAGGTTTTCCGGCGGCGGGAACCAGATGTCAAACGCAGGTATGCCGTTCTTCTCCGCGTCCTTCATGCTCTTGGCGATCGGCATGCGCTCCAGGTACACGTACGTGTTGGCCCGCAGGTCCGGCGCGGCACGCCTGTACATCGTCGGCCCGGCGGGCAGCCCGGCGGACTGAATCACCTGCGCAAACGTCTCCGCCGACCAGTTCTCAAACGGCGGGAAGCCCATGCGACCCTGCTGGTTCTTGTTCATCCAGACGGTGAACGCCCGCGACTGCTGATATCGCTCGTGAAAGAGCCGCGCGTAGTTGAACTCGTTCAGGAACCGCTTCTGGTCCCCGCGCAGCAGCCCACCGATGTACGCCGCGTACAGCGACCCGGTGATCTCCTGCATCGCCACATACGGCGAGTCCTCGCGATTGTCGTCCACGATCTCGCCGACGACGAAGTCCTCGAGCGACTTCTTGAGCCGCTCAAACAGCGCGGGATCGTTGATGTTCAGCTCCGGGTTGACGCGCAGCTCGTCGTAGTACTTTTGCGCCGCATCGATGTCGCCGCGCCGGTACAGGAACCGGATCGCGTCCACCATGAAGTTCGTATACCCCGAGATGAAGAATCGGTACGGCTTGGAGTGGTCCTTCTCGTACTTGGACCGCTTGATCATCGCCCCCAGCGCATCGTGGTACGAATCGATGAACTCCGTGTTGGGCAGCGCGAGATAGAACTCCGGGTTGAGCACATCGAACGTCAGCTCCCCCGTCCGGAACAGCTCCTGCAAAGACTGGATCGATAGCCGATCCGTGTTCAGCACGTCAAAGTTCGACAGATTGTCCTCGTTCACCCGCCGCAGTGTTTCCTCCACGCCCCGGTGCGACCAGTAGAACGAGTGCGCCGCCGGGTGCCGCCAATCCAGCGGCCCGTACTGCTGCATGTAGATGACCATCGCCCCCGGGTCCATGTGATAGTCATTGACAAGCACGCGCTTCCGCACGAAGTTCACGACCGCCTTCCCCGTCGCCGGTTTGAAGCGGTTGCCGCCGATCAGGATCGCCAGAGGGTCCTCGCGCAGCCGCGGCGGAATCACGCCCGTGCCCTCCGCGCCGCGCATCGTCGCGTCCACCACCTCGAACCGTTTCAGGAAGTCCAGCCCGAGCTCCAGCCCGGCGTCTTTCTTGATCGCCTTGATCAGCTCCGCCGACTCCGGAATCGCCTTGACCAGTTCCGCTTCCGTGTCCGGAGCGTCCGCGATCGGCCCGATCCATCGCTCGATGAACGCCTTCTTGGCGACCCCCGAGCCCGAATCCTCCAGCCGGATCTGCGGCGGAGCCCCAACCACATACGACCACTCCAGCGCGAACTGCTTCTTGTAGTAGCGGTGCGCATCGTCCATGTATCCCTGGATCTTGTGCAGATGGATCCACGCCAGCTCGCGGTGAATGCCCAGATCGTTCGGGCAGTTCGGGATCCCCTCGTTCCGCAAGAGCCGCACGCCCGCCTGCACCCAGTTCCACCGCTCCTGCGGCGTGTTCGTGCTCACCGAGATGTTGTACGCCAGGTTCCACGCGTGAAACTGCCAGACCTTCGGAAACCGCGGCTGCAGCTTCGTGATCGTCTTCGCCAGGTCCACCGCCTCGTAAAACTTCCCGTCCTGCTTCAGGTCGTTCGCGCGGATCCACAGGTAGTTCACGAACAGCCCGCGGAACGCCCCCATCGCGATGCCCAGCGCAACCTGCGGCGGATCGCCCGCCTCCGCCTTATCCGTGTACACCAGCTTGTGCTTGCCCACGGAACCAGCGATCTGCGTCGCCAGCACGCCCGAGCACGTGATGAACGCCAGCATGCAGCCCAGGGCGATGAGTTGGACTTGGGATTCTCGTCGCATGGGGATGTACCAGTGAGAGGTCGAAGGAATCGCAGAGCAGGAAGCACGGACCCGCGTCCATGCCACAAAGGTTCTACTGGCCCGAGTAGGTCGCCAGTTCGCGCCGGCGGAAGATGTGCACGGCGATCGCGTACAGCGCGCCCGTCAGCGCACCCAGCACGACGGCCGCGATCGCCACCGTCCCCCAGTCCACCATCCGCCCATCAACCAGATTGGCCGTCGGCTTCAGGTCCGCGTAGTGCTTAAAGATCATCGCGATCGGTTCGGAAATCGTCTTCACGACCACCCGCCAGATGGACGTCCCGCCCTTCACCGTCGTGGTGTCGAAATACTCCAGCGACGTTGAAAGAAACGATGCGCTCTCCGCGATCAGAAACGTCCCGAACGCGATCAGCGACGCCACCGCGAACGACAGATATGTTGCCGCCCACACGCCCACCATCGCCAGAAACGCCAGCTTCAGCCAGAGCACGATCATCACACGAACAAAGTTGCTCTCATACCCGCCCACCGCGAACGAGAGCTCCAGCCCGTCGGGCGGAATGCTCATCGAGTCCTTGTTCATCCACGCGTCGCTGTTGGGCTCCACCGACTGCCGGTGCAGGTCGCCGTTGGTGATCCAGATGCTCAGCACCGTCTCGTCCACTTCCCCCTCGCGGATCTTTCCCGTCGCCGGGTCCGGCTCCGGATGCAAGACCTCCACCGATGCCGGCGAGATCGGGATCGTCAGCGCCTGCCCCAGCGGCACCTCCTGCACACGCGGCGACATGTTCGCCAGTTGGAACGTCACCCGTGTCGTCTGCCGCGGATCGTCCGCCCCGACGCTCACTTTGTATCGCAGCGTCATCGGCCGGTTCTTCGCCTTCACCTCTTCCAGCCCGGTGAAGCGAAACTCCCGTTGTGCTCCCGGCCCCAGCGACATGTACGACGCCCGCACATCCTCGCGAATGGTCGTGAGCAGCTTCTCTCTCGCATCCGGCGTATCGGCAAAGAACGTGTCCCCCTGCTTCGCCTTGATGATCAGCTTCTCCACCTCGCGCAGCTCATCCTCCGGTGTCAACGTCGGCAGCACCGGCTTGGTCGCCACGCGTGCCGCGAGCACCTGCGTCTCCAGCACCAGCCGATCCTCGGTCACCGGCATCCCGCGCGCGACATACGGAGCTTCCTCGCCCCCCGCCACTTGGTTGCGCAGATAGCCGGTAAACAGGAACACGCCCGAGGCCGTCACCGAGAGCAGCACCGCCGCGATCCCCACCACGCCCAGCCACTTCCCCAGCAGATACTGCCACGGCGCGACCGGCTTGGTCATCGTCTGCCAGATGATTCTGTCGCGCTGCTCAAACGCCACCGACCCCACCGCCAGAAACAGCACCAGCACCGCGATGATCCAAAACGTCCCGCCCGTTCCATATTGCAGGAACGACTGCACGCGATATCGCAGAGGCGTCGAATCATCCAGCAGCCCCGGCAGCGACGCCAGCCCGAACAGCAGCATCACCATGAACACGATCGAGACCTTCATCCGCACCGCCTCGCTCACCACGTTGCGAGCAATCGCGATCACCGGATGCGCCCCGCTGAAGAGCAGCTTCAGCAGCTCCATCAGGATGAAGAACGAGAGCGACAGCAGCCCCAGCCCGCCCAGAAACCTTGCCGCATCTTGCAGCACCTTCTGATGCGCATCCCAGCTTCGCCCCAGCAGCCAGAGCGGCCCGACGATCGTGGCAAACACCAGCACCACGCCCAGCACCGTCAGCCCGATCCCCAGCCAGACCACGCCGATCGCCAGCCCCGAGACGATCCCGAGCCCCACCCACACCACCGTCGGGTCCGCCTTGCGGGCCAGAATGTCGTTGTACGCCCGCGCAGTCGCTTCCGTCGCCTCGTAGCGAGCCTTGGCGAGCTTCAGCTCCTCGAGTTGCTCCGGTGTGAGCTTCGCATCCTTCGCCGGGTCCTGCGGCCGCTCGGATTCGGGCATCTCGATGTACGGCACCGCCGTGCGATACACCACGTACGTCACGCCCGAACCGATCGCCAGCGCCGCGATCACGCACGACGCGATCACCTTGAACATGAACGAGCGTTGCAGCCGGTTCAACCGCCCGAGTTGGTCGCGAACGCTCATGGGTTCTTCTTCCCGCCCTCGTTCTTGTTTCCAAGCAGCGAACCGATCACGCTCTGGTCAACATTCGCATCCGGCGCGGCCGGTTTCGCGGGTGCCACAGGCGCCGCCGGCCTCGCGGGCTCCTGAGAGCGCGACAACAGATCGCCGATCACGCTTGTATCCGGACCCACCGGCCTCGCCGGCGCGGCGGCCGCTTTCTTCCCGCTCGTGAGCGCGGGCTCGTCCGCCTTGAGCAGATTGCTGATCAGCGCCTCGCCCGAGGCCGGCTCGGCCCGCAGGAACGACGCCGTCTGCCCGCCGTGCTGCGCACCCGCCGTCTCCAGTTTCTCTGCCCGCGCCTTCTCGACGATCCCGACGAACAGGTCTTCGAG
>JBGANP010000087.1:0-15007 GCA_044222255.1 Phycisphaerales bacterium | reverse complement strand
ACGGCGAAGAGGTACATCACGCCGATCTTCTTGTGATCGACGGTGGTCGCCCAGTCCCAAATCGTCTCGATGAAGCCGCCCTTGGGCTGGAGATAGCTGCCCTCGTGGTGGCCGTGAGCGCCGTGCCCGCCGAGGTCGCCTGCCCGGGATTTATCTAGAGTGGTCATGGTGTTGCCTCAAATCTGATCCGCAGTGTTATTTCTTTTCTGGCGCCTTCTCGGGAACCTTGTCTTTCGCCTTGTCGCCGGCCGGGTCGGCGCCCTTGTGAACGCTGAGGCTCCGCATGTAGGCGAGCAGACCCTGGAGCCGGCGCTCGTCGATCTGGGCCGTGGTGAAGACCGGCATGTTGGATGGATAGCCGTCGACAACCTTGGCCGACGGCGTATAGATGGATTCGCGAAGATAATTTTCGTCGGCCGTCACAACGCCAACGTTTGTGGGCTGCTGGCTCATGTACAGGTCTTTCCACGTCGGCGCGGCACCCTTGCTGCCGTCGACCGTGTGGCACGCGGCGCAGCCCTGCGACTGGTAGACCAGCTTGCCGATCTCCTCGGGAGTCTTGCCCTCGATGTTCCACTCCTCGATCTTGGCGAGGTAGTAGGCCATCGGAACGATGCGGAGAATACCGAGCATCTCGGAGTGCTGATCCCCGCAATATTCGGCGCAGAAGATGAAGTGATCAACGTACTGGATCTTCTCGCCTTGCGCGGTCGTGATGTCCTTGCCGGTACTGTCCTTCAGATACGGCGCGTTCGCGTCGGGCTTGGCGGCCTGGAACCAGTAGGTCACGTAGCGGTTGGGGATCACGTCCAGCTTGATGCGGAAGTCGGGAACCCAGAAGCTGTGGATGACGTCCTGGCTCATCATCTGCAGCTTCACGGGAGTCTCGGCGGGCATGTAGAAGATCGGAACAGGACGGGCGCCGGGGGAGCCGTTCTGGCCGCCGAAGGTGGTGCTCGTCGCACCGATCAGCGTTCGTTCGGGGCTCGAGGCGCCGTTGGGATAGGTGATCGTCCAGTCCCACTTCTTTGCGGTCAGGTTCATCTGGAGCGCGTCGCCGGGAGCGATGAGCTTGTCGATGTAGACGTGAAATCCGCCGAGGAAGATGTAGATCAGGAACAGGCAGGGGATGATGGTCCAGGTGAGCTCGAGGACCGTGTTGTGCGACGGGCTGTACGGCGCGGGAACGCCCGGGCGCCGGCGGTAGCGGACCACGAAGTAGATCATGATCGCCATCAGGAAGACGAACCACCCCACGCTGATCCACCAGATCTGCATGTACAGCTTGTCGGTGTCGATCGCGTTGATGTTGGCGCCGTAGTTCTGAAAGAACCAGTTCCACGTGAAGCCCGTGCCCTCCGCGAGGGTGGCCGTCGTTTCGCCTGTGAGAATCTTCAGCACGCCGTCACTCCAATCACACTAAACCGCCGCCGGAACGGAAGCACCGCCCGGCCGGACCGCCGCGCCCTTCGGGCGGCGGAGACGTTCCATGATCATCAGGCCCCCGATGAGCGCCCCCAGCGCGCCGATCGACACGATCGCTCCGATCTTCATCACCTTGACCGCCTGGAGCGTGTACGCCCCGGCCTTGGGGTCGTACATAAAGCACCAGCTCATGAGCAGTTCGCTCGTGCCCTTGGCGATCTTCCCGTCCGACGCTTCCAGCAGCGCCAGCTTCATCTGCTCCGCCAACTTCTGATCATCGCCCAGGAACGGCGAGAGGTAGCGCGCGATGCGCCCGTCGGGAGTCAGGATCATGAAGACCGAGGAATGGGCAAACTGCCCGTTGTCGGCGGCCCGGTACTTGAACCCCAGGGCGTTGGCCAGTTCCCGATCGGCACCCGAGGCACCGACAAAGAAGTTCCAGTTCTCCGAAAGTGCAGCGTTGAACTTCCCGTCCTCGGCCAGTCCGTCGGGATGGCCCACCAGGTACTTCTCTTTCACTTCCTTCGCGCGCGCCGCTGTTTCGGATGAGTCGAAGCTGAAGTAGGCAACCTTGAAGTCCGCGCCGATCTTGTAGTCGAGCCGGCGGAACGCGCCGGCGAGCTTGTCCATGGTCGCGCTGCACACCACCGGGCAGTCGTAGTAGACGAGCGCGACCAGCACCGGCCGGTGCTTGCCGCCGGACTTGCTGGAGCCCTTCTCAAGGTCGAAGAGGTCGCCCAGGCGAGTTTCCTTGCCTTCGGCGCTCGTGAATCGAAGTTCCAGGGGCACGAACGCGCCGATCTTCTGTTCGGTGTCGAGCCCACGGGTGAGCGCTTCCGTGGCCGGAGCTGCGCCGGATGCTCCGGGCTCGTAGACGGCCTTGATCTGCGCAGGAGCCACGCCGCCGCACGCCGCGGCAAGGAGAATCGGGAAATGTCGGGCCCACTTCAGCACTGAAGAGACTCCGGGGCGATTCCACGCCCCATTCGTCACTGCTTTGACTGGTACTTTTTGACAACCCGATCGACGGCGCGGTCGACGGGAATACGGACGGTCTTGGTCGCGGCATCCGCCACGCCGTAGGTGGAAAGCTCGTTCTCCATCTGACTTTTCATCTGGTTGTAGCCGAGTGAAGCCCCGGTGTTCTCGATGCGGGCCTCTTCGGTCTTGCGGACCGTGACGTTGAAGTACAGGATCGTCACGAGAATGAAGACGGCCGTGAACCCGAAGATGGCGATCAGGACTTTGAACGTCGCGCCCGGGTCCACGATCGCGGCGTGCTCGTGCTGCGGCACACCCTCGGCGGCGGAGTGATGGTGCCAGGCATCGGCGTGGGCATGAGGGTCGTGTGCGTGGTCTGACATGAGGGACCTTCGTGAAAATTCGGGACTGATTCGGGCGGAAATACTAACCCAAGTCTTTGCAGAACAAATCTTTAGACATAGTTCTTGTGGTGCATCGCCTCGGGCAGGCGCGGATCGCGGAGGGGGATAAGCGGAACGGACGCCACCCGACGGCAGATCAGGAACCCGAGCAGGCCGATCACGCCCAAGGACGCGGCAATGTCAACCCAGATGCCGCTCAGGGGAGAGATGCCATCGGCCCCGACCCGGGTGGTCACCATGGGACGGACGATGAAGAACATGTCGGTGAACTGGATGAAGATCATCCAGAGCGCGACGAGGATGAGCAGGTTCGGATTGCGCTTGACCGAGCGGAAGAGCAGGACGAGGAACGGCGCGATGAAGTGGCCGAAGGCGAGGAGGTAGAACACATACTGCCAGCCGTTTTCCTTGCGGACGAGGAACCACGCCGTTTCTTCCGGGATGTTGGAGTACCAGATCAGGAAGTACTGGCTGAAGGCGATGTAGGCCCAGAAAACCGTGAACGTGAAGCAGAGCTTGCCGGTGTCGTGGAAGTGCTCGCTGGTGACGAGCCCTTCGAGTTTTCCTGCACGCCTGAGCGAGGCCGCGATGATGACGAGCGTCGCGATGGAGCTGAACCCGGCGCCGGCGAAGTAATAGACGCCCCACATCGTGCTGAAGAAGCGGAAGTCCATCGACATCAGGAGGTCGAAGGCCGCGAAGGCGGTGGAGAGGGCGAAGACCAGCATGCCCCAGCTGCTCGTGAACCGGGCCTTGTTGGTGAGCCACTTGTCGCCGGTGGTGTCCTGACGGAGCGAATAGCTGTTGAGCTTCCAGGCGATGATGGTCCAGAGCGTGAAGTAGATCATCAGACGCACGAGGAAGAAGCTCGGGTTGAGGAAGGGCGCCTTCTCGTGCAGCAGCATGCTGCTCGCGTATTCGGGGTTCATCCAGGTGTAGAGCAGCCCGTGCCCGAGGAACAGGTCGTACAGCGGAACGATCGACGCGACGATCAGCATGATCGGCGCGAGCATGGCCAGATTCTCGAGCTGGCGACGGAGCGTGACCGACCAGCCCGCGGCCATCAGGTGCATCACGAGCGTGAAGAACATGCCCCCGAGGCAGATCGCCAGCCCGCCCATCGCGGCGGCTTGAAAACTCGCGATCGCGTGAAGCCTGCCCGTGCTCATGAACGCGCTGGCAACGGTCGCCGCGATCCCGGCGCCGGCCATCACGGCAAAGAGCATAGAGGGACCGCCGGAGCCGGAAAGGCGGACGTTGCTGTCGCGGAGCAAGGGGCTGCCGGCGAGGTCGTCGGGCGCGGGGGAATCGTGCCCGTGGGCGGCGATGGAACTCACTTCGCACCTCCTGGCGCTTTGGGGGTCTCGGGCTTCTTGTCGGCCGGTGCCACGACCGGCGGAGCTGCGGGCGTCGCTGCTGCCGCGGCGGCGGCGGCCGCCTCGCGCAGTTTCGCCTCGAGCGCCGGGCGTTCGGATTCGGGAACGTCCGCGATCGGAACCGATCGCGATTCCTGCAGCGTCCGGAAGTATGCGACAACCGCCCACGCCTGCATCTCGTTCAGGGCGTGCCCATAGCCGGGCATCTTCTGCTGGCCGAGCGTGGTCACGCCGTTGCGGATCGTGTTGAAGATGTAGCCGTCCTTGCCCGTGTAGACCGTGGCGTCCTTGTATTTGGCGTCGTAAAAGTTGGGAAGGGCGTACGACCATGTCTGGCCGACCATCCCCTTGCCCGAGCCATCGAATCCGTGGCAGACCGAGCAGTAGATGTTGAATTTGGTCTGGCCGAGCTTGATGAGGTCGGGCGTGACAGGGATTGAGGAGGGAATCCGATCGACGTACTTGGGGGTGCCGTCGGCGTTCATTCCGGAGAACCCGAGGTACACCGCGTCGCCCTCGCGCAGTAGCGACGCCCGCTGAGCGGCCCACGGCTTGCCCCAGGACTCATCGCCCGTCACGGTTTCGCGACCGTACGCGACGACGTTCGCCGGCGGTTCACGCATGGTGCGGCGGTCGGCGTAGAACGGCGTTTCCGACTGCGGCTTCCAGCGCGGCATGTCGTCCATGTCGGGGAAGAACTGGTGCGGGGGCTTGTCGCTGCGATCGCCGCGGCAGCCCTGCATCGCCGATGCCGCTGCGACGCCCGCGAGAATCGCGAGGGCGAGCCGGCCGGGAGTGATGTGCGTGTGCTTGTTCATCGAGTTCTCAACTGCTGACTGCTGATTTCGGAAGGCCGAATGCTCGCTTCAATCCCCTTCGACCAGGTCGATGTGCTTGCCGCCGAGGCGTTCGAGCATGTTTCGTGTTTGGTCCGGGTCGAATTTATCGTCGGTGGATTCGATGCAGATGGCGATGCGGTCGTCGCTGCAGGAGAGGAATCGCTCTTTCCTGAGGAGTGGGTGGTTGTGGCGCGGCAGACCGTTCATCGCGAGCATGCCGATCAACGCCGCGAACGCCGTGAAGAGAATGCCCAGTTCGAACGTGATCGGAACGAACGGTTCCCACGGGCCGTAGGGCTTGCCCTGAACGACCAGTTGATAATCGACGCCGCTCATCCACCACTGCATGAGGAAGCCGAGGCCGGCGCCGGTCAGGCCGACCAGCGCGCACACCAGCGGAAGCATGGTGCGCTTCTGCCCGATCGCCTCTTCGATGCCGTGGATGGGGAAGGGGGCGTAGACATCCCAGCGGGTGTAGCCGGCGTCGCGCACTTTCTCGGCCGCGTGGTAGACCTCGGCCGCGTTGGCGAATTCGGCGATGACTCCGTAGACGCTCTCGCCGGTCTCTGTCACGTAGACCTTTTGATTCTTTGCCATGGCTAGTGGCTCCCTCCGTGATTGTGGGGGTTGTCGTCGTGATGGTGCGGGCTGGCCTCGGGGAGAATGGCCTTGACCTCGGCCATCGCAAAGACCGGGAGGAAGCGGAGGAAGAGGAGGAAGAGCGTGATGAAGATGCCGCAGGAGCCGACGAAGATGCCCACATCGACGAAGGTGGGCCAGAACATGTGCCACTGGCTCGGCAGGAAGGCGCGGTGCAGGCTCGTCACGATGATGACGAAGCGCTCGAACCACATGCCGATGGTGACGAGGATCGAGATGATGAAGACGATGAGCGGGCTCTGGCGTGCGAACCGCATCCAGAAGACCTGCGGGCTGACGACGTTGCAGAAGATCATCGTCCAGTAGGCCCAGGCGTAGGGCCCGCGGGCGCGGACGTTCGTGAAGAGGTAGGACTCGTAGACGTTGCCGCTGTACCACGCGATGAAGAACTCCATCGAGTAGGCAAAGCCGACCATCATGCCGGTGGCGAGGATGATCTTGGCCATGTTCTCGATGTGGCGAAGGGTGATCAGGTCCTTCATGTTGGGGAAGAGTTCACGCGCCGGGATCAGCAGTAGGAGCACCATCGCGAATCCGCCGAAGATGGCGCCGGCGACGAAGTAGGGCGGGAAGATGGTGGTGTGCCAGCCGGGCAGGATCGACGTGGCGAAGTCGAACGAGACGATCGAGTGCACGCTGAGCACCAGTGGCGTGCTGATGCCGGCGAGGACGAGGTAAGCCACTTCGTACCGATGCCAGTGGCGGCTGCTGAATCGCCAGCCCATGGCGAGGAAGCCGTAGACGTAGGCGCGGATGGTGTCGGTCCGCAGGGCGACGAACGGCAGCAGACGCGGCCCCTCGGCCTGACGGCGAAGACGCAGATCGGCCCGGTCCCGGAGCGTCGCGAAGTCGGGGATCATGCCCATGTACCAGAACAGAAGCGAGACGGTGCCGTAGGTGCTGACCGCGAAGACGTCCCAGAGCAACGGGCTCTTGAAATTGGGCCAGATGGCGTTTGAATTGGGGAACGGGAGCAGGAACCACGCCATCCACTGGCGTCCGATGTGGATCCCGGGGAACGTGGCGGCGCAGATGACCGCGAAGATGGTCATCGCCTCGGCCGAACGGTTCACCGCGGTGCGCCACTTCTGCTTGAGCAGGCACAGAATGGCGGAGATCAGCGTGCCGGCGTGGCCGATACCGATCCAGAAGACGAAGTTGGTGATATCCCAGGCCCAGTCAACCTGGTTGTTCATACCCCAGGCGCCGATGCCGGTGATGACCAGGTAGAGAATGAGCAGGCCGCCGATTTGCGCAAGCGTGAAAGCAAGACCGAAGACCGGCAACCACCAGCGTCCCGGCGGCTTCTCGGCGTAGCCGCAGACGATCTCGGTGATGTCGTGGATCGAACGCTTGTTCAAAACGAGCGGCGCACGTACCGCCGGATCGTCGACCAGCGAGCCATCGCCCGTGCCGGGTGCGACCGGATACGTCGGCAGCTCGCCGGTCTCGAGACCGGCCAGTCGCCTTGCCGCGGCTTCATCAGGGTGCAGTGTCGTCACGCGAGACCTCCGCCGCTCAGGATGTTGAGGCTGAGCGCGTAGCCATTGTCTTCAGTCTTTCGCCGGGGATCGAAGAAGGTGTGTTCTTTGGGAGCCGCCTCGTGCCCGGAGTCCGGACGGCCCTCCTCGTGTCCGCCGTGGAACGGATGATCCCACGCCGCCTTTCGTGTCGCATCCACGAGCGCCGGGTTGGGGTTGTTGACGCGGATGAGGTGGCTGGTGCGGGGACGGGTGTTGAGGTAGCCGAGCAGGAGGTAGGAGCGCCGGCTGCGCCGAGTGTGATAGACGCGGCTGCCCTTGCGTTTGCCGCCGTCGGCCTCGGTGTAGTCCGTGTCGGTGTCGAGGATGTCGCCGAAGACGATGGCGTCGCTCGGACAAGCCTGCTGGCAGGCGACCTGGGCGAAGCCGTCCGGGATGTAGCCCATCGGATTGTTCGCGAGGTCCTGCTGCCGGACCTCGATCTTGGCGGCGTTGGTCCGCTGGATGCAGAAGGTGCATTTTTCCATGATGCCGCGCATGCGGGTCGTCACATCAGGGTTCTTCTGCATCCGGGTGATCTCGTCGAGCTTCTGGCGGAGGCGCGGCGGGATCAGATTGGGGTTGATCTTGTTGTGCTCGCCCGAGCCGGTGATGCCGCCGCGATCGGGGGCGATGGAGTTCACAAACTCCTGACCGACATACGAGCCGTTGAACTTGTGCAGACCGTACTCGAAGAAGTTGAAGCGCCGGACCTTGTACGGGCAGTTGTTGGCGCAGTACCGCGTGCCGATGCAGCGGTTGTACGTCATGAAGTTGTGGCCTTCGTTGCCGTGCACCGTCGCGTTCACGGGGCAGACCGTCTCGCACGGTGCGTTCTCGCAGTGCACGCAGGCGACGGGCTGGAAAAACATGAACTCGGGCGCGTTGTAGTCGAGCTTGGAGGGGTTCTCGTGATCGAAGTAGGAACCCGCGAAGTACCGATCGACGCGGATCCAGTGCATCTCGCGTCCCTTCATCACTTCCTTCTTGCCGACGACCGCGATGTTGTTCTCCGCCTGGCAGGCGATCGTGCAGGCGCCGCAGCCGGTGCAGGCGGAGAGGTCGATCGTCATGCCCCACTGCTGGCGCTGGGCGAAATCGGGAGGCTGCACCTTGTTGTGCAGTTTGTCCGGCCAGCCGCCCATGGCGAGGTCCTTCGGATCGGCGTCGGCGGCCGAGCGGTTGAACGGGTTGTCGTAGATCGACTTGTTCGGGGGAGTGTGACTCAGGTCACCCAAGCGCTCGGCGAAGTTGAGCTTGCCGCCCTTGTTGTCCGGATAGATCTCGTCGTTGTGGCGCAGCTCGGCGTCGCCGAACTTCTGATACGCGGGCAGATCGACGTTGCGGACGATGGACGTCCGGCCCTCGAGACTCCAGTGCATCTGCGTGCTGGCGATCTGGTGCATCTCCCCGGTGGACTTGCACGAAACGCCGGCGAGCCACGCGCCCGCGCCGGCGCGGATCGGGCCGACATCAAAGCCGACGCCGTCGCCGACGAGGCCGGACTTGCGGCGTCCGTAGCCGTAGGTGAACAGCACAGTGTCATCGGCCATGCCCGGGAGAATCCAGACCGCGCACTTGATCGTGCGCCCACCGACGGTGAACTCGGCAACGTGACCGGAGGGGTACTTCTCCTTGGTGTACATCGTCTCCGGGTCTTCGACGGTGGCGCTCGCGGGGAGAACGCCGAGCCGCTCGGCCGTCTTGGGGCTCATCAGAGCCGGGTTGTCCCACACCACCGCCGTCGCGTGCTGCGGCAGTTCCTGGAGCCAGGAGATGTTGGTGAAGCGACCGTCGTGCATCCAGCCGGTGCGGACGACCGCTTCGAGCGTGGAGGCCGAAGGGGCGGGAATCGCAAAGCCCTTCCACGCCGCCGCGACGCCAGCAGAATCGATCTTGGGAGTCACGGGCTTGTCAAGTGTGCGGGCGAGCACGCCGTCGTGCAAGGTGCGGCGCCAGACCTTCTCGAATTCGTCGTCGGCCTTGATGCCGAGCTTGTCGCGCCACGTGCGCCGGACGAGTTCGTACCCGTCGCGGGGCGTGCCGTCGGTGCGGAGATCGCCGGCGATGAACGCGAGCATCTCGATCTCGCTCATCGGCGCCTGACCGGCCGTCTTGCCGTCCTCACCCACCGCGGCGTACAGCGGCGCGATCATCGGCTGGATGGGCGCGATCGTGCCGTCTTGAGCAATGGTGTCGCCCCACGCCTCAAGATAGTGGCAGCCGTTCAGGTTCCAGGTCGCGGCTTCGCTCGTTTCGGTCAGTTCGACCGAGAGCGAGACCGCTCCCTCCATCTTGGCAAAGGCGTCGGAGAACGCCTTGGCGTCGGGCGCGTCGTAGGCCGGATTGGTGCCGATGCACAGGACGCTCTCGTACTTGCCGCCCTTCATGGCTTCGGTCAGCGCCGACATGGCCGACCGGGAGTCGGCGGCGATATCGGCCGACATCGGGGTGTATGCCGCGATGGTGCAGCCGAGCGCACCGTTCAGCGCGTTGCAGAGAGCGTGGACCTGCGCCGGCAGGTGCGGGCCGGCCACCACGATGGTGCGCCCCTTCTTGCCCATGTCGAGTAAGTCCTTGGCGCACTCCTCGATGAACTTGCGGTCGTCGCCGGAAATCTGGCCCGCCGGAATCGCAACGGCGCCGAGCGCCGAGACGACCGCATCGGAGCCCGCGCCGAGCTTGGGCAGCATGAATTTCGCAAGCTCAACGGCGCACGCGATGACCTTGGACGGCGCGGCGCGGAGGCGGTGATCGGCCTGGCCACCGGTGAGCGAGAATCCGCTCTCGATGACGTAGAGGCGGCTCATCTCGTCGGTGAGTTCCTCGACGCGACGCGTTGAGGCGAAATCGCGTGCGTGAACGAGCGCTCGAGGTTCGTGGATGACGAATTCACGATCCAGCGACAGGATCGCCCTGGCCTTGGAGAAGTCGATCGCGTCGTGCATCGGCGCGCCGAACGCCGCTTTCGATCCCTGCGCCGGGCCGAGGTTCTCCGTCGAGTCGTACGCGATCCACGTGGCCTTGGGCCACTTCTTCATGATCTGATCGCGCAGAGCATCGCGCGTGGGGCTTGTCTTCTTGTCGACGACGATCGCCAGGCCCGCCCCCTGCGTCTTATTGAACTTCGGGAAGTAGTCCTTGCCCCACTTCACGAAGTCGTCCCACGTTGCCGGGAGATGTTCGCCCGAGCCGTTGTTGCGTTTGCGGTTGAAATAGACCGGTTCCTTGAGGCGATCCGGGTCGTACAGCGAGAGGATGCTCGCCTGCGCAGTCACGCTGCTGCGTCCGCGATTGACCGGGTGCAAGGGGTTGCCCTCGACCTTGGTCGGGCGGCCGTCGTGTGTTTCGACCAGCAGGCCCTCGCAACCGCCTCCGGGGAGCGGCATGCTCGTGGCGTAGAACAGCGGCTTGCCGGGGATGATGTCTTCCGGGGGCTTCTGCGAGTAGGCCAGGATCTTGTAATCCGGGCGGCGACAGCCGGGCAACGTCGCGGCGCCGGCGAGCGCGACCGAAGCGCCCATGAGCTTCATGAACGTGCGGCGAGTGCCGCTCAACATCTCGGTCACGCCGGCAGGGAATTCCCGCTCGAGGAAGTCACGGAACTGGCTGGTGTCGGCGATCTCGTCCATGGAGCGCCAAGCCGCACGCCCGTTGACGGACGTGAGAAGGCTGCGCCGCTCGCGCGCGAGCAGGTCCTTGCTCTCGCGCTGCTTGGGGCCTTCCTTGGATGTTGAGGGGCACTGATCGGCCTTGCTCATGCCGGAGTCCTTGTGGCTTTGCCCGTCGTTCTGGGCACGAGGTTCAATCTAGTAATGGCACGATCCGCAGCCCTGCGGCGGCTGTCGTTCGAGTGCTTTGACGATGTCGCCGGAAGAAGCCTGGGGCGTTCCCGCGGCACGGTCTTCCAGTGTCTTCTGCACCCATTGGAGCTGCGTCACGCGATCGCGCGGAACGAGGTTCGCGTCGGGATTTCGGTGGCAATCCAGGCACCAGCTCATCGAGAGCGGTTGCACCTGGTGCACGATCGGCATCGCGGTGATCTGCCCGTGGCAGGAGAAGCAGGAGACACCGGCCGCGAGGTGGGCGTTGTGCGGGAAATTTCGGACGTAGTCCGGGAGCTTGTGCACACGGCGCCATGCGATCGACTGGTCCGACGAATACGCGGTCCGGACCAATTCAACCCGCTGTGTCTTCCAAGCCGCGAGTCGGTTCTCGGCATGACAGCCGTAGCACGTTGCAACGTTCGGGATGTTGGCCTCGGCCGCAATCTCCACTTTGGTGTGGCAGTAGCGACAATCCATGCCGAGCTTGCCGGCGTGGATCTGGTGGCTGAACGCCTCGATCGGTTGCGTCGGCATGTAGCCGACCGACCAGAACGCCGGCGTGGCGTAGTACCAGAACCCCGCAACCGCCGCGAGCAGGGTTCCCCCGGCACCGACGGCTGCGACTGTGGGAAAAGCGTTGAACCACTTTGGGAATAAGACGGACAAGGGGTCGCCCTTTCGAAAACGCTCGTGAATAACGAGCGCGCAGCCAAAGTCCATCCCTCCCCTACGCATCGAGCCCTACCGTAGAATCGGCCCAAGTGGCCATTTTCCGGTAGGGCAGCAATTTCTTCGCATTGGACGCCAATGGTCAAGCAAGGTCCGCTTGGATTGAGTAATTGAGACTCAATCTCAACTCGGACTGAGGAGTCTGTAACGATGGGCGGACTTCGAACAATCGTGCGGCCAAGCATTTTTACGATCGGGTTTGGGGCCGCCATCGCCGTTTGGTGGACATGGTTTGTGACCCACCTGCCTTGGCTGGGGATTGCGGAGCAACTATCGCTCCCTTCGATACTTGTGATCTGGCTGGGCGCCCTAGCTATCGGCGGATGGTGCCTTCGGAAAGAAGGCCGAACCGGAGGCGAGACCCTTGTGGCGTCTGCGGGCGCCGGGTTCTTGAGCGCCTTGCTCGGCCTGCTGATCCTCGGGACCAAACTCTCGGAGTCCGCGACACCCGGAAATCCTGCACATGTGGAAACAAGGCCGGGGGCGGCGCTGATCGCTGCGGGCTTCGTCCTCGCTGGAACGGTGCTGGGATTGATCGCCGGAGCCTGCGGGCGCATGTTCTCGCCCGCCCTGAATCACGCCGTGGATGCCGGCGAGTTGCGAAAGAAGTGGATGGGGCGGTTCGGGGTAGTCGCGGCAATGTGCGTCGTGCCGCTGCTTGTCGTCGGGGGTTTGGTGACAAGCACCAACTCGGGAATGGCGGTTCCGGACTGGCCGAATACGTACGGGACGAACATGTTCCTGTACCCGCTTGGGCCCCGGGCGGATCAGTCGGTGTACCTGGAGCACAGCCATCGGTTGTTCGGCGCCCTGATCGGTCTGAGCGCCATTTCGCTGTGTTTGCTGGTGTTTTTGTACGAAGACCGCCGGTCGGGGCTCTGGTGGTGGGCCCTGGCGATTCTGGCGCTGGTGATCATTCAGGGGGTGCTCGGCGGGACGCGTGTGCTTAAGGGCAACATCGATCCGGCACGAGATACGAAGGTGCTCCGCGTGGTGCACGGGGTGCTCGCGCAATTTGTTTTCTGCCTGTTCGTGGTCATGGCGGTTTTGCTCAGCCCGCTCCAGCAGCGAATCCGGGCGGCGGCGAAAGCCGGAATCCTTGCGTTCGACAAGAAGGGCATTCGAGTCGGTCTGTTCCGGAAGTTCGCGAATGCGACGCTGCACGTGACCTTACTTCAGCTGATTCTCGGGGCCGTCTACAGGCACACGCGCTCGCCGCACGCACTCTGGACGCACATCGTCTTCTCGATTCTGGTGGTGATCGCGGCGAGCTGCGCCGCTGCAGCGGCCGCGAGTGTCCGCCCGGAGGACGATCGTGCCCGCCGGCTTCTCCGAAACTTTGGCCTGCTCACGGGTCTTTGCGTTGGCGTGCAGTTTTGCCTCGGCTGGGTGGTCTTCATGGCCGGGGGCGCCGGGCTGGAGCCGGCGTCGATCGGGCAGGCGCTGCTTCGCACGTCGCATCAAGCAAACGGGGCCTTCCTGCTCGCCTTGGTCACAGTTCTGGCGGTCTGGTCGAGAGCGCTCGCTCCGAAAATGGGCACGGCGGCCATTGTCTCGGAGGCCTAAGAAAGAGGTTGGCGGGTGTTATCGCGCCCGCGTGCCAAATGATCGAGTCATCGGCGGGGGAACTTCGCTGAAAGCGGGTCGGAAGGACTTGCGCGGCAATCGCCTCTGGACCGATGCGTTAGGCTGGACAAGGAACTTTGAGGCCTTGGGGATTGCCGCATGCCCGATCAGCCGCTCGCCAACGTGAAATCTCCCACGCCACTGAAAACGGCTGCCGACGCCGCTCGCGCCGAGCGGACCATGAGCGGCTCGATGACGCCGATCGCGCCGAAGAACTTTGGGTACGAACAGGCGAGGCATCTGTTGTGGCGTGCGGGTTTCGGCGGAACGCCGGTGCAGATCCAGACGCTGGCGAGCTGGGGGCCGCAGAAGGCCGTGGAGTATGTGATCGACCCGGCGAACGCGCCGGAAGATAAGCCGCGGGCGGATCTGTTCGACAAGAACATCATGCGGGAGCAAACACCCGAGGAACGCAAGGCGTATCAGGCGGCCCGTCAGAAGCAGGATGAGGATGCCCTGGCGAAGTTTCGGGTCGAACAGCAGCGCCGTCAGGGACAGGACCGCCAGCAGATCGCGGAGGTGCAGCGCTGGTGGCTGAAGCGGATGATCGAGACCGCCCGTCCGCTGGAAGAGAAGATGGTGCTGTTCTGGCACGGGCACTTCGCGACCAGCTACCGCACGATCGAGAACAGCTACCACATGTTTCTCCAGAACGAGCTGTTCCGCACGCACGCGCTGGGGAACTACGGCGACTTGCTCGGCGCGATCATCCGCGATCCGGCGATGCTCAAGTATCTGAACAACGACACCAGCCGCAAGGGCAAGGCAAACGAGAACCTCGCCCGCGAGATCATGGAGTTGTTCAGCCTGGGGATCGGCGGGTACAGCGAGAACGACATCAAGGAAGGGGCCCGGGCCCTGACGGGATACACGTTCAAGGACGACACGTTCGTTTTCGACAAGAACAACCACGACGGGGGCTCGAAGACCATCCTCGGCCGCACGGGCACATTTGATGGCGACGCGTTCGTCAAGATCATCCTCGAGCAGCAGGGAGTTGCACGTTACATCACGCGAAAGATCTACCACTATTTCTGCGCGGAACTGCCGCCCTTGGAACGGGCGGGGTACGAGCAGTTGCCGGCCTCGCAGCAGGCGGTGCTGCGCGACCTTGCCTCGACATTTGCGAACTCCAATTACGCGATCAAGCCCGTGCTTCGAAGGCTTTTCCTGAGCCAGCACTTCTACGACGAAAAGGTGATGGGCGAGCAGATCAAGGGGCCGACGCAGCTTGTCGTCGGCGCCGTGCGTTCGCTCGACACGCCCGTGCGGGATCTTTCGATCCTCAACGATGCGCTCGATCTGATGGGGCAGAACCTGCTCTTTCCGCCGAGCGTAAAGGGCTGGGACGGCGGACGCACCTGGATCAACACGAGCACGATGTTCGTCCGCCAGAACATCATGGCGTTCCTTCTCACGGGCAAGAAGCCCCGGGGCTACGACGCGAACGCGGACGAGATGAAGTACGACCCGACCGAACTTCTGGGCGAACTGGCAAAGGCGAGCCCGGGGAGCGAGAGGGATCCGGCGGCCGTCGCGGATTTCATGCTGCGCCTGACGCTTGGAAGCGTGCCGCCGTCGGCGAAGGAAGCTCTGGCCTCCCTCGCGGCACAGACTGGC
>JBGANP010000086.1:0-15134 GCA_044222255.1 Phycisphaerales bacterium | reverse complement strand
ATTTGTTTGTTGTTCTTCATCATCTCGCTGCTGGAGGACACGGGGTATCTGGCCCGCGGCGCGTTTCTGATGGATCGGCTGCTGCGGCCGTTCGGGCTGCCGGGGCATGCGTTTGTGCCGCTGCTGAGTTCGCACGCGTGTGCGCTGCCGGGGATTATGGCGACGCGGGCGATACCTGATCAGAAGGAGCGGCTGGCGACGATTCTGGTCGCGCCGTTCATGACCTGCTCGGCGCGGCTGCCGGTGTATGTGCTGCTGACCTCGCTGCTGTTCAAGGACCGGCCGCTGCTGGGGGCGGTGGCGTTTGTGGGGTGCTATCTGCTGGGGATGGTGGCGGCGATGGGGAGCGCGCTGATCGCGCGGCGGACGATTCTGCGGGGAAAGAGCCGCGCGATGGCGCTGGAGTTGCCGACGTACAAGCGGCCGAGCGTGCGGACGGCGGCGGTGGGGACGTTTGACCGGGCGAAGATGTTTGTGCGGAATGCGGGGACGAACATATTGGTGATTTGTGTGGTGTTGTGGTGGTTGGGGGCGTATCCGAGATTTGAACCCCCGGGCGAAGCGACTGCTTTGCGCCAGGAAGCGGACACCCTGCTGTCCAAGGGGCCGAGGGTGCCGCTCCACGTCTTTACGAAGCCGACAGCAAGCGAATCTGGATTTGCCACGCGCGACGACTATGAGTTCCTACTGAAGCGCTACGAGCAAGTTGTCGCGGAACCGGCGGCAAGTGACCACCCCGATTTTCAGAGAGTACGGGAAGCCGCGGCTCAGAACATTAAGCTCATACGCGAGTCGTTCGACCCGGCTCACTGCAAGGCTCAAATAGATGAACTCGTGCGGAATGCGGAGCGGATCGAGGCGAAGCATGCCAAAGAGTTGTCGTTCTTAGGGCAGTTTGGCAAGGGCGTCGAGCCCGTCTTCCGCCCGCTCGGCTTTGACTGGCAGCTCACCATCGGCGTGCTCGCGAGTTTCGCAGCCCGCGAGGTGTTCGTCTCAACCATGAACGTCGTGGTCGCGGGGCAGGAGGAGGCGGGCGACGATGACGCGGCGAAACAGCATCTGATGGAGCAGATCCAGACGGCGAAGCGTTCGGATGGCGTGACGCCGATCTTTACGCCCGCGACGTCGTGGTCGCTGCTGGTCTTCTTCGTGCTGGCGATGCAGTGCCTGCCGACGCTGGCGGTGACGGCGAAGGAGAGCGGGCATGTGAAGTGGGCTCTCCTGCAACTGGCGTGGATGAGCGGGGTGGCGTATCTTGCGGCCATGATTGTGTATCAGGTGATGAAGTGATGCTGGCCGCGGCGTTTCCAGTGCATGACTGGCAGTTCTGGGTGGTGACTGCGCTGTTTGTGGCGGCGACGGCGTGGCTGCTGAAGGGCTTTCTACCGATTCCGTGGCTGAGCAAGCGGGCGAAACGGAAGAAGGCGACGAAGCATGTGTCGCTGACGATTGATGGGAAGGCGCCGGAGAAGAAGTGAACCGGGCGGAACACGAGGGTTCGCAGGGGCTGACCCTCGGCGTCCTCGGCGGCATGTTGATCTTTTGTTGCAGCAGGTGGGCTCATACACTTGGCCCCTATGCCCGCACGCAAAGCCAAATCATCCAAGGGAACGACGGCACACCTGGCGATGTTTCCGGGGTCGTTTGACCCTGTGACGTATGGGCATCTGGATGTGATCCGGCGCGGGCGGCGCCTGTTTGATGAGCTGATCGTGGCGGTCGGGCGGCATCCGGGGAAGGATCCGCTGTTCACGCCCGATGAGCGTGTGGACATGCTGGAGCGGCTGACGAAGGAGATCGAGCGCGATGAGCCGGGGGAGGCGCGGGTGCGCGTCGAATCGTTCAGCGGGCTGACGGTGGATTTCGCGCGCGAGGTTGGCGCGACGGTGCTGTTGCGCGGCATTCGGAACCTCTCGGATTTGCAGAGCGAGGTGCAGCAGGCGCTGACGAACCGGCAGGTGGCGGGGCTGGAGACGGCGTTCATCGTGGCGGGGCAGGACTTCGCGTACACGAGCAGCTCGCTCATCAAGCAGGTGACGGCGATGGGCGAGGATCTGAAGGCGCTCAAGACGATGGTGCCGCCGATGGTGGTGGCGAAGTTGCGCGAGAAGAAGAAGCAGGGGCATCCGGCGCTGGTGCGGTTGGTGGATCGGGACTCGGCGGGGGAGGGATAAGCACAATGGACTTACGCGTGATCAGTATCGGAACGCTTGCCTCGAACCCGCTCTGGAATGAGAAAGGGAATATGCGCACCGGGCACGCGACGTGTTCTTTGATTCGCGCGGGGAAAAAGGTGATCGTGGTGGATCCGGGATTGCCGCCGCAGATGATCGCGTTGCGGCTGCACGAGCGATCGGGCGTGCAGGCGAAGGATGTGACGCATGTGTTCCTGACAACCTTCAAGCCGGAGACGATGCGCGGCGTGCTGGCGTTTGAGAACGCGACGTGGTGGATCAGCAACGACGAGCGCGAGGCGATCGGCGTGCCGCTGGTGGGGAGCTTGCACAAGGCCGCGGCGGATGAGGATGATGATCTGAAGCGGCTGCTGGAGCAGGATGTGGCGGTGCTGCGGCGCTGCGAGCCCGCGCCGGATCGCGTGGGCGACGGCGTGGATTTGTTCCCGCTGCCGGGCGTGACGCCGGGATGCTGCGGATTGCTGTGTTCCACGCCACGGGCGACGACGCTGGTGTGCGGGGATGCGATCCCGACGGTGGAGCATCTGGAGCGCGGGCAGGTGCTGCAATCCGCGGCGGATGTGATGCGAGCGCGGGAGAGTTTCGGTGAGGCGGTGGAGATCGCGGATTATCTGGTGCTGGGGCGGGACAACATGGTGGCGAATCCGGTGAAGCGGCCTTTCTAGACCGGGGATTTCGGGCGTACACTCCGCCCCATGTCAATCCTCATCGACGCGAATACCAAGGTCATCTGTCAGGGCATTACCGGCGGCTTCGGCGGGCAGCACGCCAAGGGGTGCTACCTCTACGGCTCGCAGGTCGTGGGCGGCGTGACGCCGGGCAAGGGCGGGCAGAAGTTTGAGATCGATGCCGGCGCGAGCGTGCCGATCTTTGATACGGTGGACAAGGTCGTGCGCGAGACGGGCGCGGATGCGACGATGATCTTTGTGCCGCCGGCGTTTGCGGGCGATGCGATCCTGGAGGCGGCGGATGCGGGGGTGCGCGTGATCTGCTGCATCACCGAGGGCATCCCCGTTAACGACATGGTCAAGGTGCGGGCGGTGCTGGATGAGATGAACTCGACGCGGCCGGAGAACAAGCGGATCACGCTCGTCGGCCCGAACTGCCCGGGCGTCATCACGCCGGGGAAGAAGACGGGCGCGGGGGACAAGTCATCGGATGTCTACACATCCAAGAGCAAGGGCGGCGGCGGGTGCAAGATCGGCATCATGCCGGGCTACATCCACACGCACGTGAGCGAGGCGAAGACGGGCAAGGCCGTCGGGATCGTCAGCCGCTCCGGCACGCTCACGTATGAGGCCGTGTGGCAGACCTCCGCGCTCGGCTTGGGCCAGAGCACATGCGTCGGTATCGGCGGCGATCCGGTGCGCGGCATGTCGCACATCGACTGCATCAAGCTCTTTGAAGCGGACCCGAACACGCATGGCATTCTGATGATCGGCGAGATCGGCGGCTCCGACGAGACGAACGCGGCGGACTACATCAAGCAGCATGTGAAGAAGCCGGTCGCCGCGTTTATTGCGGGGCGCACGGCTCCCCCCGGCAAGCGCATGGGCCACGCGGGCGCGATCATCGGCGGGGCGGACGACACGGCGGATGCAAAGATCGCCGCGCTGCAGAAGGCGGGGGCGAAGGTCGCGCTCAGCCCGGCGGATATGGGGAAGATGATGGCGGCGGCGATGGGGATGGGGTGAGTGGCGATGCGTCGGGGACCGGAGCGCGCTGGACCGCTGCGCGGCGTTTCAAGAACAGTGTTGCGAAACCCAGCACCGCAAGTCCCAACGTGAGATACGCCACGCCGACCCAGAGTTCTTGCGCCATGGTGGGCGGGAGTGCGCGGCGTGTTCCGGGAAGATACCAGTCGTCCACGTCGCTCCAGTGGTGATTGCTCCACACTCCGTTGGCACCGCTCCAACTGACGAGTATGCCGGGCGTGAGTGCGCAGATCGCAAGCAACAGACCGGGAACCACGGGGTGACGCTTCGAAACAGAGAGCCACGCGATGAACACCCCGATGCACCACGGCAAGGGCACGATCGGGCCGGCCCAGAAGATGTGCGGGTAGCAGACGCCTGCCGAGAGCAGAGCGATTGGCAAGACCAGAAGCAGGAGCGCAGGCCGTCGCACCAGAAGTGCATCGCGACACGCGCGGGCCCAGGCGAAACTCACGGCCGAGAGCAGAGCGCTCGCAATTGCGAGCATGAGCGGCTCCGGCCGGCGATCGTTGATCGATGCGATCCAGAGCATGTGGCAGAGAACAGCACCGATGCCGAAAAGCACGCCGATGGGAATGTGCCGAACGCGGCGGTCAGCGATCCAGCGTGCTCGCAGGCCGCCGAACGTGAAAATCGCACCGCATTCGGGGCAGGGGCCTTCTGGGCTGGCGCACAGGTCGTACTTGCAAGTTGGGCAGAGGGGGACGAAGCCACGCAGGAGCGCCTCGTCGGAGTTCGGCGCTTGCTCCGTGAGCCATCGATCGCGGAGGATGGCGTATTCAAACTGCGCGCCGCACTCCGGGCATGGACCATCTGGCAGAGTTGAAAGGTCATAGTGGCAATACGGACAATGCGGAACAAAGGGAGGGGTGTGAGCTGTCGGAGTTGGTGCGTTAGCGTTGCTCACGAGAACTCACCCTTGGCGGGCATGTGTGCGGTGTTCAGCGATTCGGAGGGGAGCCGGAACGCTTGGACTTGCGGCAGATGGTGTACCACGCGAAGAGGTCCGCTCCAGTCTCTTCGCGGCTCTTGCCTGGGCTGATCCCCAGTGCCATCCAGTAATCCAGAGCGATCTCCCGATCCTCGCGATCAAACTCGACCACCTCGAACCCCGAACGTTCGAGCATCTCGCGTGAGAACGGGCATTGCCCATCCGCCCACGGGATGTACGGCTTGTCCGGCGGCGCCTGGGCCGGGCAGATGTTGTAGATGATGAAGAGCCCGCCGAAGTTCAGGGCATCGTGGACATTGCGGAGGAATGTGCCGTCATCGACGCCCAGGCGCACGAACGTGCGCGGGTCGGCGCGGCGAGATGGGTGGATGTAGCCGCGCTTGAGGGTGTTCTTGCTGGTGATGATGTCGTAGCCGGTGCCGACATCACGGACGATGGAGCGTTCCGCGGGCCAGCGGCCGCAGTGCAGCGTGATGCGTCCGAGCGGGCCGTGGTCGCTCGGCGGCAGTTGGCCCTGATCCTCTGGCCGCGCGTACAGGGCGCCGAAGACGGGTTCAACATCCACGCCGTGGGCATCACACTGCAACGAAGCGAGCAAGCGGATATGCCCGACGGTGCCGTAGCCGAAGTCCATGAGCCTCTTGCCAACCAGCGATGTGACGCCGTGCTGTGCGAGCAGATCGACGACCCGCGCGTACACCAGAGGCGAGCCGTAGCCGGTGGTGTAGTAAAAGCGGGCGTCGTAGGTTTTCTCGACGAGCGTGGCACGCTTCTCTTCGGGCAGCCGCGCGGCCTGCTCGGGCGTGTACGCCGCGCCGCGGTCCTTTGTGCGGAGGATGGTTCGCGGCTCCGGGAGCGGCAGCGCGGCGGTCGCATCAAGAAAATGGCGGGCGAGGTCGGAGGTGACAAGAGATCTGAGGGCCGCGGCCTCGGCTTGCAGTGTTTCGACGATCGAGGGGGTGGCCTTGGAAGCCGCGGGTTGTGATGCGGTGGCTGGCACGATCGTCTTGGCGGCTTCCTGTGCGGAAGATGTGAGAGACAAGCCGCCAAGAGCTGCGGCCAGAAGAAACGATTGAATCAGGAATCGCATGAGGCCTCCGATTGCAGCAGCATACCTGACGTGTAGGAGATCGAGTGCGCCCGCAACGTCGCAGAAGCGGGCGTGGTCATATACTTGTTGCAACGAAAGTTGGAGGATGCGCATGCCCAGCCCCAAGCCAGCCACGCCGCTGCCGACACTCGGGCAGGAGATCGGCAAGAAGCGGCCGTTCGACGTTGTCGAGGAAGAGGCGTTTCTGAACGTGATGCGCACGTCGAGCGTGCTGGCCAGCGAGGCCTCGCACTTCATCAAGCAGTTCGGATTGAGCGAGCCGCAGTACAACGCGCTGCGCATCCTGCGCGGGCATGGGCCGCGCGGCGTGCCGAGCCAGACGATCGGGGAACAGCTCGTCGCGCAGGTGCCAGACATCACGCGGCTGGTGGATCGCCTCGTCGAGCGCGGCTGGGCCGAGCGGTCGCGCACGGAGGAGGATCGGCGCGTGGTCATGGTTCGTGCCACGAAGCTCGGTCTCGATCTGCTCGCCAAGCTGGACAAGCCATTGCGAGATTTGCACCAGGAGCAACTCGGGCACATGAGCCGCGCGGAGCTGGCGGCGATGAACAAGCTGCTGGTGAAGGCGAGGGTGCGTGCGGGGAAGGTGGAGGGGGATGTTCGGGGGCGGTGTCCGTAAGTGAACCAAGCTCTTGGGCCGCGGTGGCCCGAACATCGGCCGGGAGACAGATGTCTCGAGGGGCGAACCCGGCGAGGTGTTGCGGCGTACGATACTTGTTGAAACAAGTAAATGGCCCGCAAGGGCCGCATTTCTGGGAGGAATCGCATGATCGCCATCCGCAAGTCGTCTGACCGGGGCCATCTGAATCACGGATGGCTGGACACATATCACACCTTCTCATTCGGGCATTACCACGACCCGAAGCACGTCCACTTCCGCTCGCTGCGCGTCATCAACGAGGACATCGTCGCCCCCGGCCGCGGGTTCGGTCGGCATCCGCACGACAACATGGAGATTCTGACCTGGGTGCTCTCGGGAGAACTGGCGCACACGGATTCGCTCGGTTCCCAGCGAACACTGAAGCCCGGGGAGATGCAGCGCATGAGCGCGGGCACGGGGATCGAGCACTCGGAGTTCAACGCTTCCAAGACCGATCCGGTGCATCTCCTGCAGATCTGGATTATGCCGGGCTCGAACGATGCTCCGCCCGCCTACGACCAGAAAGAGTTCCCGGCGGAGGGACGGAAGAACCGGCTGCAACTGGTGGCGTCTCCTGCTGGTGCGGACGGCTCGATGACCATCGGTCAGGACGCCCGCGTGTACGTGGCCGATGTTGAGAAGGATAAGTCCGTAGATCTCGCGATTGGGCCCAAGCGGAGCGTTTGGGTGCAGGTGGCCAAGGGTTCGGTGATGGTGAACGGGCAGCAGCTTGGACAGGGCGATGGCGCGGGCATCAAGGACGAAGCCGCGCTCAACATCACCGGGACCGACGCGGCTCAGGTGCTGGTGTTCGACCTCTCCTGAGGCGCAGATCAGATGACAGGGCGCGCCAGGTTGTCCACCCGCTCGCGACAACGCGAGCGCGATGCGCGGGTACTCGGTACGCTGGTGACATACGAGCCGCGCCCCGCCGCGCGGCCGCAACAATCCAAGTCCCTCTTCCTCCCTCGCGGGCGCGTCAGTGTCCGCGAGGGTGTTTTCTTTGAGCAAAGCGAGGGGTGAGGCGTGTGGGTAGTCGTTACTTCACACACCGATACACAAACGCCGGCGGCAAATTCGCCCAAACGCCGCGGCTCATCTCCACGCTGCCGAAGAGCCGACGCAGCTCGGACCGCAGGTGCCAGGCGTTTTTCTTGAGCAGGCCGATGTGGTAAGCAAACGTTCGGAAGTGGCCGCCCGGTCGAAGGGTTCGGGCCGTCGCTTCGAGAATCTGCGTGGTGAGTTCAGGCGGAAACGAGGCCCAGCCCAGGCCGCTGATGACGGCGTCGAGCGTGCCGGGGGCGATGCCGTGGGAGGCGCAGATGCGTTCGATGTCCGCCGCGCTCGCGGTAGCGACGATCGCCCGCGGATGCTCATGGGCGACCAGCTCGGCCATACGCGGATTGAACTCGACGGCGATGAACCGCCCTTGACCACCCTCGCTCGCCGCCCAACCGTGGGGGAGGCGATCGAGCATAATTCGCGTCATGACCCCCGAGCCGGGGCCGAACTCCACGATCGAGCGGCACGCGGGCAGATCGATTCCCTCGAGCATGCGCTTCGTAAGCTTGCGCGAACTGGGAACGACGGAAGCCGTCGCCGCCGGATCGCGCAGGAACTCGCGGACGAACGTCGCGTGGGCCCGGCGGGTGTTGTTGCTCTTGCGATGGGGCGTGTGCACGGTCGTCATGGGTGCGAGGGTCTGATTGGGATTTATTGATGCGATATTTTGATTGTCGCGGAGCGTAGCGGCGGAACCTGCCCGCGGTCAGTGCGCCCGGAGCGGATCGCTCTGCTGCGCCTTGGTTGCCGTCGTTGCACTTGGGTCCGCCGTGTGAGTGGTTTCCGCCGGAAGAATGATCGTAAAAGTCGCGCCGCGCTGGCCGTCGCTCTCTACGCCGATGCGGCCGCTGTGTTCTTCGACGATACGTTTGGTCACCGTGAGGCCAAGGCCCGTGCCCTTGATTCCCTTGGTGGTGTGGAAGGGTTCGAAGATCGTGGCGTGCCGCTCGCGGGCGATGCCCGGTCCGTTGTCGATGACGTCGATGCGAATGACCGGTCGCCCCGCGCCGCCGACGGCGAGAGGCTTGGGAGGATCTGTGATGTACGAGGCCTTGACCGTGACCGCGCCTGTGTGCGGCTCGACGGCCTCGACGGCGTTCACCATGAGATTGACCAAAGCTTGATGCAGCAGGTGGGCATCGATCATCACAGGCGGCATCTCGGGGTCGGCATCCACGATCAGCGCGACCTGCTTGTTGTGGCACTGGTCCGTGAGCAGCCCGGCGCACTCCTCCAGCAGATCGCCGACGCGCGTGAGCTCGTACTCCAGCGTGCGCGGCCGCGAATACGCGAGCATGTTGAGCGTCAACGCCATGATGCGGTCGATGTTGCGTTTGAGGATCGTCCAGCCGTTGCGGGCGATCTTGAGGTCGTCCTTTTTCAGGCCCATCTCGACGACATCCGCCCCGCCGCGCAGGCCTTGCAGGATGTTCTTGATGGAGTGGCTGAGCACTGCGACCGTCTCGCCCGTGGCCGCGAGCCGTTCGGTCTGGACCTTCTTCGCGTACGCATCCGCGTTGGCCATCGCCAGGCCCGCGTGGCGGGAGACGGCGTTGAGCAGGGCGAGCTGCTCGTGCGTGAATGTGTAGTTGGCGATGGACGAGTCCACATAGATGGCGCCGAAGACCTTGCCGCCGAACTCGATCGGCGAGCAGAGCGCGGAACGAATCGCAAACTGCTGCACGCTGTCGCCCTTGGCGAAGCGAGGGTCGTTCATCGCGTTAGAGCTGAGCACTCCCTCGGCGCGCTTGAGCGCGTGGTTGAGGATCGTGCGTGAGATGTGGATGCGGGCATCTTTCTTGTCCGCCGGGGCGGAGCGGTGCTTGACCACCGCAGGGTGCCAGTTCGGAACATCCGAATCAGACGATGGTGTCGGATCGCACAGCACAATAAAGCCGCGCTCGGGCTTGAGTTCGTTGAAGACCAGTTCCATCACGGCCTTCAGCAGGTCCTCTTTGTTGGTCTGTTGGCTGGTGAGCGCGGTGAGCCGGTAGATGACTTGCAGGTGGTGGATCGCCGCAGAGCGCGGCTCGGGTTCTGCGAGAATCACCGAATCGTCGTTGGAAGAGATCGTCCGCTCAACCGTCGCGTCCATCTGGTCCGGACGCATCACGCGGATCAGGTCGAGCTCATCGGAATCATCGGATTGTCCGAAGACGAAGAGCGTCGAACCGGTACGCACCTGATCGCCGGGCTTGAGCAGTTGCCGACCCGCAATCCGCACGCCGTTCACCCACGTTCCGTTCTGGCTCTCTAGATCGCGGATGAACCACTGCTTGCCATCAGGGGTCAGTTCGGCGTGGCGACGGGAGACGGTGGTGTCGCCAATCGGAAGGGCTTCGCTGGAGCGGCCAATCAGCTGCGGAAGCTGCGTGGTCAGCTCGAACTTGCGGCCCTTGTCCGGTCCCTGGATGACGGTGAGTATCAGCACGATCAACGATACGAGAACCACGGCGAGGGCGTTGCAGGGATGGAAAACAGTCGCGGGTTTCGCCCCGAGTTCCGCCCCGGGCTCATCGCGATACCCAGACCGCCAGACCGATTCCCGCCGCGCCAAGCACCAGCCACGCCGAGTTGATCTTCCATCGAAGCAGCAGGAAGAGGGCGACTGCGGCGAGTGCGAGCGGGAACCAGCCGGTCAGGGACGTCCGGGCAAGTTGCACGAGCACGACGGCCATCAACGCCAGCGAGGCCGCGTTCACCCCGTCCAGCGCCGCCGCGATCCACCGCGAGCGGCGGAGCCAGGGCAGAAAAGGCGCGGTGAGGGCGACGAAGATGAACGCGGGGAGAAAGATGCCGGTGGTTGCCGCGCCGGCGCCGGGCAGGCCGCGCAGGAGATAACCGATGAAGGTCGCCGTGGTGAAGACGGGTCCGGGCGTGAACTGACCGACTGAGACGGCGTCAAGGAGTTGCTGCTGAGTGAGCCAGCCGCGCCGTTCGACCAGTTCGGCCTGAAGAAAGGCGAGCAGGACATAGCCGCTGCCGAATAGGACCGAGCCGATCTTGGCGAAGATCCAGAAAATGGTGGAGGGGGTCGCGACGGTTGTTGCACCAATGGCCGACGCACCGACGGTTGCGGGGCCGAGCGGCCCGAAGAGCGGAGCCCCGCTGCTGGTGTGCGATGTATCCGTGCGGCGCACCGCCGCGCCGAGCATCATGAGCAGTCCGGCCGCGCCGAGCACGATGAGTTCGTGGACTCCCATGAATGCCGCGACGGCCGCGCCCGCCGCAACTGCCCAAAGCAGCGGCCCTTTCCCCTTGCCGTTCAGCGCCGATTTCCCTAGCCCCCAAAGAGCGTGCGCCACGATCGCAACGATCACTGGCGCAACCGCGCGAAACACGGCCTCAATCTGAGGTAGTTCCCCGTACTTCACATACGCCCATGCGCACGCCGTCACGATCACCACCGCGGGCGCAATGAAGCAGACACCGCCGACGACCAAGCCGATCCATCCGGCCCGGCGAAACCCGAGATGGATCGCCATCTCTGTCGAGTTCGGCCCGGGGATGAAGTTGGTCGCACTGTAGAGATCAAGAAACTCCTCGCGGCTCACCCACGAGCGCCGGCGAACAACCTCCTCCTCCATCATCGCCAGATGCGCGGCCGGGCCGCCGAACGCGGTCGCCCCGAGTTTCAGGAAGACCAGCGCCACCTCTCGCACGCGCGGCCAGTTCTGCTCGGCATGTTGTCCTTCGTCGCTCGCCACGATCAACGATACGGGCGCGTCGAGGGAGACTTCGGCGCATCGCTCCGGCCGCCGATCTCCCGCACGCTCTGCTCAATGATCTTCGCGACCGCCACGTACGCGTTGCTCAGCGGCTCCGGGCGGACGAACGCGACGGGCATCCCCGGTGTCCCCACAAACGGCCGGAGCATCCACCCCATCTGGATGCCGACAAAGACGTACATCGTGATCCACGCAGCCAGCATGACGCGGTGCCGACGGCTCTTCTCCAGCAGCGGCCGGTATCGCCGCAACATGACGGCATAGCCGACGCAAGTGGACAGGGCGAACATCGCCGCGCTGAGCACCAGCGCACCCGCATGCCCGACGCCGCTGAAGTAGACGAAGCGTGTCACCGGTGCGAGCGAGCAGAGCGCGAGCGTGACCGCCGCCTGTCCGGCCGCGATCGCGCCCAGCGCGGCCCGAAAGTCCGAGCGCAGCCCGATCACCGTCGAGAGCACGAAGTACCCAGGTAGGCAGATCGCGGTTGTGATCAGGATTAGCATCGGAACCTTGATCGCCGCGTACGGGATCAGGAGCAGGCGCTCGGGCGATGCGATGCTCCAACTCCCCATCGTGCCGCCGTAGATCGCTCCGGCGATGAGCACCGTGAACGGGTACAGCCACCAGCGCGGGCGCGTGCCGCTTGGACGCGTGCCCGTGAGGATCGGCGTGAGCACGCGATCCTCGAAGCGGGTGGCGAGTGGGGGCGTGGTGGCTTGGGTCATGGAAAACGCGAAGGCGAGCCACGCGGAGCGTGGCGGTACCCACCCCGGGAGCAATCACATGCCGAAGAAGTGGTGGATCGCACCCCATACCGCGGTAAAGAACGACCCCTCGCGCGGCCGGAACCACGTGAACTCGGTTGTGGGATTACCGATGAATGGCCGCAGAATCCAGCCCATTTGTGTGCCCACCAGCATGTAGATGACCACCCAGATGGTGAGTATGAAGTTCGCCACGCTCTCGCGCTTCGCGACGGCCTGTTCGGCGCGCCGTGCCGCCGCATTCGCGAGGGCCATCTGCATGCGCTCCGCCCCGCGTGCGGGATCTTCCTCTTCGCCATAGCCGCCGTGGCGCGAGAAGCTCGGCGCGATGGGAGGTGCCATCGGCGAACCGGGTATCGGCGGCGGCGATCCGGCTTGCCGGGCATTGCTCTGCTGTGCCATCGCCCGCTCCGCCTCATCCGCGGCCTCCGCGTGGGCCCGTGATCTCGCCAGCGCACGGAGCGCCCGCAACAGAAAACTCAGACTGATCACGCCCGCCACACTCAGCAGCGCGACGTTGAGCAGCACGATGAACACATAGCTCGTGGTGCTCAGCGAGAAGAACGCCAGGATCGGCCCGAGTGACGCGGCGATCGCCAGATTCACCACGATCGCGCCAACCAGCACGCGCATCGTCGCTTGAAACGTCATGCGGCAGCCGACCAGTGCGTTGAAGACATACAGCGACGGAAACGTCACGCCCAGCGTCAGGAGAAAGAGCGCCGGCAGCTTCACGGTCGTCGCGAAGAGCTGCATGAGCGCGTGGTCGCGCCAGCCAAGCAGCGAGTAGAAGCCCATGAAGAAGCCATACACGCATCCGAGGATGATCGCTAAGGGCACAAACACCCGCAGCCGCAGATCGATCTTTCCTTGCAGCAGCAGATCGCCACGGACACGCTCACCACGCAGCAGCTCATCGAGCTGCTTCAGCCAGTTGATAACCAAATCGTGTGCTCCATCAGGGGGGCTGTGCCGGCCGGAGAGAGAACGCCCACGAGCGAGGCGGCCGGGTTCGGAAGTACGTACAGCTGAGACGAAAACCGGGTTCGCTGCTTTGCAAGAAATAGTGAGCAGAGGGGAAAGCGGAAGCCGACGCATATGAGCATATTGAAGTGAAGATGGGTGAGGAAGTGAACGCACCACTGACCCCCGCGATCCGGTAGACTCCGCCCCCATGAAGCTCGCCCTGCACTGGAAGATTCTCATCGGCCTCGCCCTCGGCGTCCTGGTCGGGCTCGCGCTCAATCAGTGGGGCGATGACCTGCGAATCGCCCTCGGCGCAGATATCGCTTCAAGTCCCGATGGCACCAGCGCGGGGGCGCGAACCATCGACTTTGCCATCAATCTCAATCGGGTCATCGGCGAGATCTTCAAGCGGTCCCTGCAGTTCATCGCAGCGCCCATCATCCTCTTCGCCCTCATCCTCGCGATCGGCTCGCTCGGTGATCTGCGTGCGCTCGGGCGCATCGGGGGCAAAACCATCGGCATCTTCCTCTGCACGGCGACCCTCAGCGTCATCGTGGGGCTGCTACTTGTCAATCTCATCCGCCCCGGCTCGGACCGCTTCATCGGCGCGGCCGCTCGCGAGAAGCTCACCACCTCGCTGGACGCGACCGCCGCCAGCAAACTCACCACCACCGCCAAGTCGCTCTCCCCATGGGACCTCATTCGCGATGTGGTTCCCACCAATCCCTTTGACGCACTCGCTCGCGGCGACATGCTCCAGATCGTCGTCCTCGCTCTGCTGCTAGGCATCGCCCTCACGCTCCTTCCCGCCGCCACCGCCAAGCCGGTGCTTGATGTGGTTCGCGGGCTGGCCGAGGCCTTTACCGCCATCGTGCGCGGCATCATGCACCTGGCGCCCATCGGTGTTTTCTGCCTCATCACGCCCACCGTCGCCACCCTCGGGTTCGGCGTACTCACGTCGCTGGGCGCGTATTGCCTCACAGTTCTGCTCGGGCTCGCGATCATCCAACTCGTCATCTATCCGGGGGTGGTGAAGATCTTCACGCCCCTGCCGCTCTGGGGAAAGGGCGGCTTCTTCCCCGGCATCGCGCAGGTGCAGATGGTCGCCTTCTCCAGTTCCAGTTCGGTGGCGACGCTCCCGGTCACCATCGCCAATGTTCGCGATCGCCTCGGCGTGCCAGCGGACATCGCCGGGTTCGTCTGCGCCATGGGCGCGAAGATCAACATGGACGGCACCGCGCTCATGCAGGCGATCGCGACCGTCTTTCTCGCGCAGTTTTATGGCACCGAGCTCACCCTCACCCAGCAGGCCACCATCGTGCTGACCGCCGTTGTCGCAGCCATCGGCTCCCCGGGCATCCCCTCCGGGGGCATGGTCATGCTCGTGATTGTCCTGCAAACCTACGGCGTGAACCCGTCGGGCATCGCCATGATCCTCGCCGTGGACCGCATTCTCGACATGTGCCGCACCGTCGTGAACGTCACCGGCGATGCCGCCGTCGCGGTGGCCGTCGCGGGGAGCGAGAAGCGCCTGGGAGAAGCGGCGGCGATAGACAGGGCAGCGGCCTGATCGCGACGAGCCATCCCGCGATCATTCCTCCTCGTCGTCATCCCCATCATCCACCATTCCCTCGTGCCAGGCGTCGATCATCGCATTCATGTGCCGCTCCACGAGAGCGCGAAGGTCGCCCTTGTCCGCATAGGAGTGGACGATGCGATTCTCGATCTCAGGCAGTTTGGGCGAGCCGGTGCGGGCGATAAGCACGATGAACTCCGGCGCGATCTCGTGATCGACGCACTCCAGCTCGGCGGCCAAGCTAGGTCGCTTGGTCGAGACGTCGATGATGGCAAAGTCGGATGTCTCGACCGCCTCGTACAACGCCTCGGTCCCAGCACCCTTGGATGGAAGCCGCTGGGCCTCGATCTCCAGCCGATCGCACACGCCAGCGATCACGCGGAACGCCTCATCGGCGCCATCCTTGCCAAACGTCATACCGACAA
>JBGANP010000085.1:0-15576 GCA_044222255.1 Phycisphaerales bacterium | reverse complement strand
CATCGCCATCGACAACCGCGTTCCCGAGGAGTGCCCCCTCTTCACCGCCCGCGTCATCACCGGCGCGAAGGTCGGCCCCAGCCCCAAGTGGCTCGTCGCCGCGCTCGAGGGCGTCGGCCAGCGCTCCATCAACAACGTCGTCGACATCACCAACTTCGTCTCCTTCGAGTATGGCCAGCCCTCGCACGTCTTCGATCTGGACATGCTCGCCGCCGCGCCCGATGGCAAGCGCCGCCTCATCGTCCGCCGCGCCGTCAAAGGCGAGAAGCTCGTGATGCTCGACGGCAAAACCCTCGAACTCCGCGGCGATGAGGTCGTCGTCGCCGACGAAGCCCGTGTGCTGTCCCTCGCCGGCGTCATGGGCGGCCAGGACTCCGGCGTCACCGATCGCACCACCAGCATCCTCCTCGAAGCCGCGACATGGGAACCCACCGCCGTCCGCCGCGCCGCGCGTCGCTACGGCCTCCGCACCGACGCCTCCTACCGCTTCGAGCGCATCGTCGATCCGCGCACCATCGATCAGGCCGGCAAGCGCCTCGCCACGCTGATCTGCAAGCTCACCGGCGGCAAGCTCTCTCCCGGCGTCATCCATGCCGGCCCCGAGGCCAAGCCCGCGCCCGTCGTCAAGCTCCGCCCCTCGCGCATCGCCCACATGCTCGGCATCACCGTGCCGATGCCCGTGGTGCAGCAGATTCTCGAAGCCCACGAGATCGCCACCAAGCCCGAGGCCGCCGCGCCCGGCACCGCGGAGATGGTCCTCTCCTGCACCATCCCCGCGCATCGCCCCGACCTGGAACGCGAGATCGACCTCATCGAGGAGATCGCCCGCACCCATGGCCTGGACAAACTCCCCGAGCACGAGATGGTCCCCGTCCGCACCGCCCCGCCGCAGCCGAGCGAAAAAGCCGTGCAGATGATCGGCCACGTCCTCACCGGCCTCGGCTTTTACGAGACCGTCACCTTTACCTTCGTCCCCCCCAAGCAGGCCAAGCCCTTCCTCCCGCGCGGCCTCTCCATCATGCAGGTCTGCGATGATCGCCGCAAGGCCGATCCCATCCTGCGCCCCAGCGCACTGGTCAGCATGCTCGCCTGCCGCAAGGTCAACCAGGACCGCGGCGTCCTCCCCGATGGTTCCGTCGGCGGCGCGGGGGCGGGCGGTGGCTTGCGTTTGTTCGAGCTCTCCGCCGTCTTCGCCGAACAACCCAGTCAGTACCAGCGGGGTCACCCGCTGGCCGGCGATGGCCGCGGCCAGCAGATCGAGAAGTTCAACCTCGCCCTCTTCGCCGACTGCTGCTTCCCCGCCGGCGCCAAGGCCATCGAGCAGAAACAGCACGCCATCCGCATGGTCCGCGGCGCGATCGAGACCATCGCTCGCGCTGTCGGGGGCGAGGCCACGCGCGTCGAGATCACGCCCGCAACGGATACCCCGATCGCCGCGTACGACTCCGCCGCGTTCGCCGAGGTGAAGATCAACGGCACCCGCATCGGCTGCATGGGCCTCATCAGCGCGGCCGTCCAAAGCGAGCACGGCCTCGAACTCCCCGTCGTCGCCGCCGAACTCGAGATCAGCCCCCTCGTCGCCCTCTACCCGCCCCGCGCCGTCGTCACCGCCCTCCCCGCCTTCCCCAGCATCGAGCGAGACCTCTCCCTCATCGTCAAAGAGGAAACCGCCTGGGCCAGGATCGACGCCATGGTCGGCACCCTCAAAGTTCCGCTCCTGGAAAGCTGGTCCTTTGTCGGCGCGTACCGAGGCCAGCAGGCCGGCCCCGGCAAAAAGTCCATCACCTTCCGCATGCGCTTCCGCGACCCCACTCGCACGCTCACGCACGAGGAAGTCTCGCCACAAGTGCAGTCCATCGTCGCCGCAGCGGGCAAAGAGCTCGGCGCGGAAGTCCGGAAAGTCTGAGGTTGTCGGCCGATCGGGATCATGACTTGCGCTCGGCCCAAAGCGGCCTCGCCGCGCCGCGGGCGAGCATCGAGCGCCCCGCTGGCGAAAGCCCGCCAAAACCCCGGCATTGACGCGCCCAACCGCACTTCCTCTCATCCATTCCCGCCCGACCACCGAACATTTCTGAGAGCGGCCCGTTAGATCAGAAACCGCCCGCGCGGCGCGTATCATCGGCCCGCTGCGACGGGCCGCGACGCCCGTTCCGGCCCGCGCGGCATGGAGCCCCGCGGCATCGCACGCCTCCCGAAAGGATCGACCATGAGCACACCCACCGCCATCAAGGACCGCCACGCTACCGGAAACGGCGCGACGGCTCAGCAAGTGGGCGCGGCGTCGAAACCGGGCGTGCTCACCAACCACTGGCAGGATGACCCGGGTGACAAGCCCATCATCTACGTCAACGGCCAGATGCTCCCCAAGCGCGATGCCATGGTCAGCGTCTACGACCACGGCCTCCTCTACGGCGACGGCGTCTTCGAGGGCATCCGCATCTACAACGGCAAGATCTTCAAGTGCCAGTCGCACATGGATCGCCTCTACCACTGCGCCGAGCAGATCTCGCTGAAGATTCCCATCTCGCAGCGCGAGATGGTCCAGATCCAGCGCGACTGCATCTCCGTCAACGGCCTGAAAGAGGGCTACATCCGCCTCGTCGTCACGCGCGGCTTCGGCACCCTCGGGCTCGACCCGCGCCGCTGCCCCGTCGCCGGCGTCATCTGCATCGCCGACCAGATCCGCCTTTACCCCGAAGAGGCCTACCGCACCGGCATGAAGGTCGTCGTCGCCAACCGCCCCAAGACCCCCGTCGCCTGCCTGGACCCGCGCATCAAGTCGCTCAACTACCTCAACAACATCCTCGCCAAGTGCGAGGCCATCGAGGCCGGCTGCGATGAGGCCATCATGCTCTCCACCGACGGCTACGTCACCGAGTGCACCGGCGACAACATCTTCATCATCAAGAACGGCATCCTCTACACACCCCCCTCGATCTGCGGCCAATCCGGCCTCCTCGAAGGCGTCACCCGCAAGTTCGTCATGGAAACCCTCGCGCGAGATTGCGGCGTGCAGGTTGTCGAGAAGCTCATGCGACTCGACGAGGTTCTCGGTGCCGATGAGGTCTTCCTGACTGGAACCGCCGCCGAGATCATCGCCGTCAACTCCGTCGGCGACTTTGCCATCTCCGAAGGCGAAGGCCCCATCACCGCCAAGCTCCGCCACAAGTTCCGGGAGATCGTTACCAGCGATCATGTTCCCGAGGATTGATTTCATAGAGCACTCCCACGTTTCCACAGGCCCCGCGAAATCTCGCGGGGCTTGTTTGTTTCAGTCTCGCCAGACCCTTGGGCGCGCACGCTCCAGCACATCCGCGATCGGGCGCAAATACGCGTTCAGCCCCTGATCGACGCGGCCGGTCGGGCCATCGCCGTTGAGCTCGTTGGTTTCGTTCACGAACAGATTGTCAGCCATCGGGGCGACCTTGCCAGGTATCCCGGCGATGGCCGCATCTAGAGTGACCTGCGACGGCGTGGGGATCGTGAGGAACTCGACGTGGTTGTCGTTGAAGGCGATGTTGCCCTCCCAGGTGTTGCGGCCGCCGTGCATGAGCAGGGTGTTGGATGCGTTGCCGGAAGAATCTGTGAGCAACGACCACTTGCTGCTGGCGGGTGCGGCATCAGCGACGGCGTAGGTGGGGCCGCGGTCGCCGAAGATGGCTTCCGTCGAGTTGTACGTATCGGTCCAAACCGCCTTCCGCCGCCCGAAGGGGATGGCATGCGCGAAGGACTGGTGGCCGAAGCCATCGGTTTGCAGATGACCGTTCGCGGGAACATCGTCCGGCGTGCCGCGGAGGGCGGGATCCCAGAGCGCGTTCTGCGGAATCGCCGAAGCAGCGGGCGTGGTGTACTGGTAGTTGTCGTATCGCGCGATTCGAGGATTGACTTCCACGGAACTGACGAGCATCTCGGGGGCGATGCTCCCGTTCATGATCAGCAGAGACAGGATGTTGCCGGTGGTGTCCTTCGTTGATGCGAGCGCATCAATGGTTTCATTCTTGAAATCAAGCTCGCTCGGAAGGGGATAGGAGCCGTTGTTGCTCGAGGCCCAGACCACGAATGCCTTTGTGGTGCCGCGGACATTCATGGAATCACGCATCTGGCGGTTGCCGCAATGCGTTGTGCGCCCGAGAACCGGGAGCATCGCGCCGAACACGATGACCATCACGACAAGCACGGCGAGCAGTTCGAGGAGTGTGACGGCGCGGCGGGAAGGATGTGAGCGTTGAGTGGACATGGAGAGCTCCTTGAAGGATGAACGGCGGGTTGACTGGTGCGAACTTCGGGCGGCGCGTCCGAAACATGGGCCGTGAGGCCCATGCCACAGGGGGAAGGACGCGCCCCCTGCTTTCGCGAGGGGCGCGCGGGTCGAAAGGTGTGCGTCTGTGTTAATCGCGCCACGGGGTGACCGTGACGGAGTTGCTTCCAGCGGTGACGGTGCCGATCGGGCGCAGGTAGGCGTTGGTGCCGTTCATTACCTGACCAGAGGCATCGCCGCCCTGCTGGTCGGACTCGTTCACGAACAGATTGTCGGGAACGGTGCGACCGGTACCCGAACCGGTGCGCACGTAGGTGAGTTGATCCGGGTTGGGCTTGGTTTCGAAGGTGACGTGGTTGTCGTTGTAGCCGATCTGACCTTCCCAGGTGTTGCGGCCGCCGTGGATCAGCAGGGTGTTGGAGGTCACGCCGAACGCGTCGTTGGTGAGCGCCCAGCGATTGGAAGAGGGCGCGACGCCGGAGTCATTCGCGGCGTACATCGGGCCGCGGTTGCCGAAGGCGGCCTCGGTGGAGTTGAAGGTGGAGGACCAGATGGAGCGGCGCTTGCCGAAGGGAACGATGTGCGCGTAGGAGTTGTTGCCGATACCCGTGCCCAGCGGCGAGGCGGGAGTGGCGGAGTCGATCGGGGTGCCCTTGAACTTCGGATCCCAGAGCGCGTTGGCGGTGCTCACCGCTCCGGCCGGGTTGGTGAACTCGTAGTTCTCGTACTTCTGCACCGTGCCGGTGGCCGACTCGCTCTTGGAGATGAGCATCTCGGGAGTGACCGAGCCGGTCATGACGAGGATGGACAGGATGTTGCCGGTCGTGTTCTTGGCCTCGCCGGCCGCGGTGACCGTCTGGTTGGTGGGGTCCATGACGCTGGGAAGCGGATATTGATCGCCATTGGACTGGGCGAAGGTGGTCATGGCGAGCAGGGTTTGCTTGACGTTGTTGGCGTCGATGGCCGCGCGTGCGGCTTGGCGGACCTTGCCGAGGGCGGGAAGAAGAATGCCCACGAGCAGGGCGATGATGGCGATGACCACGAGCAGCTCGATGAGCGTAAAGGCGTGAGCAGCGAGACCCCGGGACGAGACCCGGCGATTGATGCGAGCGGATTGATTCAGTGCGCAGTACATGCGTGACTCCTTTCGGGAGTTGAACGGTGAATGAAAACGGAACGGACACAACGAACGCAAACGCGGACACTGCGCGGCGGTCGACCGGCGCTCGCGAAGCGCGGACCTATCGCCGTGCGCTGCGAGGGCTCATGGATGGGCGTGCGTCATGCGGGTACGGCGGGGACGGAGAGTCCATGCCGCGTCCGCATGGGCGGTGAGGCCCAGGGCAGGAGCGCGCGAAGCGCGAGTGATGGGTGTTTGCAGGAGAAACACCTGCAAAGCCATCGACCAGGATGTCGGCGTGCGTGGGTGCGCCGGGGCGCGGGGAACGCGGGTGTCGGACGCGGGAGTTGGGTGGGACACTCGGGGAGTGGCGAAACCCAACAGGCGGCCGACGCGCGTTCAGAGATGCATGAGAACGATTGGGAAGAGATGGAATCCCGAACCGCCGGAGCCGAACGCTCGCCCTTGCACGTGCAAGATGTCGGACATGAAGTGATACGGGCAAGATGAAGAGGCGGTTGCGGGTGGCCATTTCATCTCTCATTCCTTGCTCAGCAGACGCAATTGGGTGCAAGGATTGGAAACGATGGCGAAGCGGCGGAGCATTCCGGAGCGATGGCCCTACGAGCAGATGTTCGCGGTGGCGGGGACGTTTGCGGTGGCGATGGGTGTGATCGCGGTGATTCGCTGGGGGCGTGCGCCGGCGTGGGCGCAGGGCGCGGCGATTGCAGTGACCGTGCTGATGATCGGACTTGGTCTGTACGCGAGCTGGCGCAGGCAACGCAAGCTTCGAACGCTGATCGAGTGCGACTGGAGGCGGTGCCTGTATTGCTTCTTCGATCTGCGCGGGCTGGAGGATCGCGGCACGTGTCCGGAGTGCGGCGAGAAGTACATCGTGCGCGAGGTGCGCGAAGCGTGGAAGGATCTGGTTGGCAAGGAGGCGGAAGAGGAGATCAGCGAACGGGAATAGCGCCGACGGGATGGGGCGATGCGTGCCCCCTCCGCCTTCGCTGCGCTTGGCACCTCCCCCGCCAGGGCGGGGGAGGAGGGAGGAGTGGGAGTTCATGCGGCACCTCCGGCGTAGTTGCGGCACTCCGACTTGTATGGGCGATCGTGGTTCACGAGCATGTAGCGGAGGGCGTCGCAGGCGTGGTCGTAGCCATCTTTCTTTGGTTCGATGGATTCGGGCTTGGATTCGTCGAAGTGGTAGCCGGTGAGGCACTCGATGAGGCGGGTGCAAGCGGGATCGATGAGGAGTTGCGGGCCGGGTTCGCGCGGCACTGCGAATGCGTTGCCGCGAAACTGAGAAGGGCCCCATGCGGAGCGCGACGGGGACCAAGCGGGGGTGAGGCGGTCGCGGACGATGGTGAGACCGGGGTAGATGTCGCTTTTGCGTGAACGAAGGAGATAGCCGCGCTTTTTGAGACAGTCGGCGTTGGTGTCGCCGGTCTGCTGGTCGGGGGCGTTTCCGGCGGGATCGATGCCGATGAACTCCAGTGGTGGCGCATCGCCGAGTTCGGTGTGGTGACGGAAGAGGCCTTCAACGCGCCAGCGGTCGAGGGCGTCGATGTGGCGATCGAGGATTTCCTCGCACTTGCAGTGCTCGCGGATGATGTGGACGCGGCCGGAGTGGGTGATGCCGGCGAGGAGGATGACGGTTTCGCCGCGGTAGCCGAAATCCATGCCGGCGATCATGTGGGAGAACTCGGAAGGAGGGGATGAGGATGAAGAACTGTTTGAGCACGGGCCGGGAGGCCCGTGCCACGGGCGGACGTGGATCGCGGGGTTGAACTCGGGATAGACGGAGCTGGAGCGCGAGGGGCGGAGACAGAGCATCTCCGATTCCCAGGTTTCGCGGCCGACGCGGAACTTCATGTTCGATGCATCGTCGATGGTGATGTGGCCCTCGCAGGTGAGGGGCGTGAACTTGGCGCGGCCCTGGCACTCGGGCTCGAGTGGACACGTTGAGCATGAACGCTCGGGTGGGCAGTGTTCGAGGACGTCAAGGAGGCCCCAGCGGAAGAGCGTGCGGGGGGAATGGGATGGGAAGGAAGAAGATTCACCACTGAGAGCACTGAGGGCAGTGAGAGATGCAGGAGAAGTTGGAACAGACAGACAGTTGTGGTTTGCACCTCCAGCGGCATTTGGATCGGGACATTCTCCTTCCGGCTTGCTCAGTGCTCTCTGTGTGCTCAGTGGTGAATCCGTCTTCCCAGGATCGCCGACGAGTTTCCACATGAGGCCGAAGGGCTTGTGCATGGTGGAGAGGGCTTCGACGGAGCCGCGGATGGTGTCGCCCCAGGGGCCGGGGGTGTTGGGGAGCGAGCGTGTAACGAGCTGCGCGGCGGACCAGAGTTCGGGATCGAAGAGATCGACCTCGTCGCAGCTGAGTTTCTGCACGCGTGTGCCGCGGACGGACGTCTGGCTGGCGGCGAGAATCTCCACTGCGGACTTCATCGCGGGAATGGAGATGCGGCGGGTGGTGATGCGAGCGGTGATGTGATCGAGCTCATCGCGATCGAGGAAGGAGCGGAGATGCTCGTGCATGCGCCGGCCCTGCTCGATGGAACCGGCGAGGATGCGGACCTGGCACTTGGTTTTGAAGAGGAGGTCGAGGAGGGTGGCGATGGCGGCGAGATAGGTTTTGCCGCCGCCGCGGTTGGCCCAGACGGTGCAGTCGGGGGAGGAGTGAGGAGGGGATGTGGAAGAGGAGTGGGAAGAGGAGGAGGGGGAAGATTTCGAGGCGCGGGACTTTCGGGATGAGGTTCGCGGTTGTTGGGCTTGCGCGGTTGTTGCAAAAGCATCGGCCGGGAGGCCGATGCCACGGCGGAAGGCGCCTTCGAAGAAGGTGTGGATGAGATAGTCGAAGGGGGCGGCGTGGCCTTCGATGAGCGGGGTTCGGGCGATGCGGACGTTGAGGTACTTGGCGATCCAGGCGTGGAGGGCGTCGGGATTGGCCGGGATCTTGGTGAAGAAGGGGTTGGTTGGCGGGCGCGAGCGGCGTGCGGGTTTGGCGCGTGTCGTGGTGTCTTTGGTGGTGCGTGCGTTCTTCTTTTCGGTCGGCGTGTTCCTGCGTGTGGTGTTGGGTTTGGACATGGTTCCCCCCTTGAAGCTGATGGTGGTGGTGAGTGGTGATGGACGGGATGTGGGCTCCTTGTGTGGGTGGCTTCGAAATGCGCCGGGGCTTACGCCGCCGGTACTGAATGAATGTGGCCCGGGGCTTACGCCCTCGGGAACTGCATGTTGAGTCAGCCGTGCGTGTAGGCGCGGCGTGGGGTGATGATGTGTTTGGCGGCGGCGCGGATGAGGTCTCTTGGCGGGGCGTGCGCGAGCGGGCGGGTGTGGCCGTGGGCGGTGGCCCAGGTGCGAAGGGCGCGATCAAGATGCGGGAAGCGGTCGATGCGATCGAGGGCGAGGTCGATATCGGCGAGCATCCAGGGGCGAAGATCGGCGGCGCTGAGGGCGTCGATGAGCTTGAGATCGCGCTTGGCGTGGGGAATCAGCCACTCGGTCATTCCGGCCTGCGTGAAGAGCGGGGAGATCGCGCCCATCGCGCTGAGGGCTTCGGTGCGTGGCGTGAGCGGATCGGCGAGATAGTGGCGGATGAGGTGGGAGGCGAGGCCGCGGGCACGGTGGTGCGGATGGACGATGATGCGGGAGATGCAGCGGAGGGTGCGGTTGAGTTCGCGGGCGGCGGCGCGCTTGTTGAGGGCGGATGATGCGAGATCGGGCCAGGCACGGGAGCGCCATACGCCGTTGAGGGTGGGCATGGAGATGGTGAGGACGGCGGCGGGGTGATCCGGGTTCCCGGGCTCTCTGAGTCGGGTGTGGGCGGTATGGTGCGTGAAGCGCGCAACGAGCACTGCGGCGATGGTCGCGGGGCGGCCGGCGCGGTAGTGGTGGTGGGCGAGGGCGTCGTAGTCGGTGAGGGTGCCGCGGGTGATTGAGATCGGAGGTTGGGGTGCTGCTGACTGTGCCGGGTGTTGGGGCGCGGTTGTTGCAACAGCACGGGCCGGTAGGCCCATGCCACGGGGGGAGAGATCGAGGATGTGGTAGGGGCACAGATGCGCTAGGAGGTGCGGGCGAAGGGTGGCGATAATGATGCGAGCGCGGGGATGCGCGGCGAGCCAGCGGCGGAGGGCGATGGAAACGGATATGGCAGTGGCATCGTCGAGATTGTCGGCGAAGTCATCGAGGAGGATGGTGGGCGAGTCGCCGCGGCCGAGTGCGTGTTCGGCGTGCAACATGGCGCGGGCGATGCGGAAGCGGGCGCGCTCGCCTTCGGAGAGTGCGGCGATGGGACGCGAGGGGAGAAATGCATCAGCGAGTCCCGATGCGCTCAGGGCTTGCAGGGCGTCGGGGAGGTCATGTGGTATGCGAGAGAGGGCGTCGATGACGGTTGTGCGGGATTGCGGGGCATCGATTCGTTCGGGCGCGATAGAGTGGGGCTGGCGTGCGAGGGCGCGGAGGATGGAGGACTTGCCCGTCGCGCTGGGGCCGGTGATGAGCGCGAGTTGGCCGGGGCGAAGCGTGCGATGAATATGCGCGGCGTGCGCGGCGGTGCGCGACGAGCGATCGTGGTCGTTGCGTGCGGCGTCGTCGGTCGTGAGACCGAAGAGGCCGAGCGAGCGCAGGGCGCACTCTGAGCGGAGCGATGACATGGAACCCCCCTTTGAAGTTGATGGCGAAGATCGAATGACGATGCGTTCAGAATCGGGTGTTCGCGCGGGTTGGTCGCGGCGGCGGGCGTTCACCAGCTGACGCTGGAAGCGCCGGGGGCGTGGCGACTCCGCGCGCGAGCGCGAGGAGCACGGCGCGACGCGCTCGAAGCACGTGCCTCGACATGTTCAGCCGAATCGCGGCGGCGCGAATGGAGAGCCCGTCGATGATGCAGGCGCGGGCGATGGCTCGCTGCTCCGGGTCGAGTTGGGCGAGCCGTGGGGCGAGGAAGACGTACTCGGGGCGCGCGAGCCGCTTCGTGAGAACGCGGAGCTTGCGTTCGATGTGATGCCGGTTGCATCCCGCGATCGCGGCAATCTGAGTGGAACTGCGGCCATCGGCGTAGCGCGCGAGCAGGATGGCGCGCTCATCGGTGGGAAGTTCGATGGCGAGTTCGCAGAGCCGCGCGGCCCGCTGCGTCCGTACACGCTCGGTGAAGCGGTATCGACGCATGCGAATCGGTGCGGACTTCGCGCGGAAGTTGGACGCGGTTGGCTCGCTCCGAGTCTGAGTCAGGCGGAGCACAGGAGATCCCTCTTGACATGTTGATTTGGTCTTTGATAGGATGGCAAGACGGGACGATGGCATCTGGCTGCGAAAGGCGTGTGACATGGAAAACACCCCCGAAAAGTGATTTGTTCACTGGTTTGTGAACACGAGAGGAGTATACTTGTTCGGCGTGTGTTTGCAAGAGCCGACTTGCAAAATTGTGAACCCTGCCGGGTTTTCCACAAGGATCTATGACCCCTTGAACAAGGGGAACACGTGGGAGGGGGACGCGTGGGTGCATCAGACGTAAACACTGTAAAGACAAGCACTTCCGACATCGGACCATCGTCCCGGGAAGATCCGCAACCACCACGGCCAGAGGTGAGGGACGAGGAACTCGGAGATTTCATCCACACCCGACGGAGGGCTCTTGGGCTTTCACTCCAGCAGGTCGCCGAGCGCGTGGGATGCGCGCGATCCTATTTATCCATGATCGAAACTGGGGCGCGCGGGAACGGGACCGAGGCGGGGGGAAACATCGGGACAGAACTGCTCGTGCGGCTGGAGGGGGTTCTCGCGCTGGAGCCGGGCGGGCTGACGCGCCTGGCCCAATGGTCCGCGACGCCGCCGGGGGTGCGGCGCGAGGTGAACGGCATTCAGGCGCAGCAGCACGCCGCGGCGGCACAGTTGAAAGCGCTGCTCGCCGAGGGATCGCTGGATGAGACGTTCAAGCGCGGCCGGCTGCGGGCGCTGGTCTCACGACTCGAAGGACGATCGGCGACGAACGTGGAAGTGGAAGGGGGCACCGGGCCGGCATCCCCCCACTCCTCCACTGCTCCACCACTCCACTCCCCCACTGCCGCCGGCGCGCCGAGCGCGATCCCTCGCCACGCGCGCCTGCTTCCGGTGCAGGTGCCGCTGATCAACTCGGTGGCGGCGGGGTATCCGCGCGAGTTCACGGATCTCGGATATCCCGCGCGAATGGCGGACGAGTATGTGCTGAGTCCGGATGTGGATGATCCGGATGCGTTCGCGGCTCGCGTCGTCGGCGATTCGATGGAGCCGCTGTATAAGGAAGGAGACATTGTGGTCTTCTCGCCGAATCGCGTCGTGAAGAGCGGCCTGGACTGCTTCGTGCGGCTGGAACGCGACAGCGAGACGACCTTCAAGCGCGTGATGCTGGAGAGCGAAGGGGAGAAGGAGGGGGCGATGATCCGGCTGGTCGCGCTGAACCAGATGTATGGCGAGCGGGTGGTGCCGCGCGAGGATGTGGCGTTCATGTGCCCGGCGGTGAGTGTGACGAGGCGGATCGGATAGCCAAGTAAAACGCCCGCCGGGCGTCATACCGTGCGGGCGTCACGAAAAAAGAGGAGCTTGGTGAGCGCCTCGGCCGCGGGCGCCGAAGCGTTCGAGGATTCAGCAGCCGGCAAACCAGCCGGCGAGAAAATCAAAGATGTCCTGGACCTCGACCGTGCCGGAGGTGTTGATATCGGCGGTGTTGCTGCCGGCAAACCAGGCGGCGAGGAAGTCGAAGATGTCCTGAACGTTGGCAGCACCGGACTGATTGAAATCAGCGCGGCAGCATGGGGAGGGCGACGATGCTGCGGGTGTCGAGGACCTGGCCGGCGGCGTTCACGAAGCGGAAGGTGATGCCCGCGTTGTCCGCATCGATCATGAGGAAGCCCCACTGGGTGTCGTTGCGGAAGACGCTGCTGGGATCAACCGAGGAGATTGTGTAGAGGGAGTTTCCGCCCGCGCCGGTGACGAACCAGGGGATCCCGCCGAACTCGAGGCGCTCCATGTTGTGATTGTGGCCGCTGAGGACGGCGGTGATGCCGGGAAGATTCTGAAAGTTCCAGGAACGCATCGTGTTGTCCGGGCCATGGCCGGAGACAGAGGTCTGCGCGGGGTGGTGGAAGGCAACGATCTTGTACTGGGCGGTCGATGCGGCGTAGGCGGCGGCGAACCAAGCGTGTTGGGCGCCGGTGGCGGAGTTGGAGTCGGGCTCGCGTCCGTCGCTGGAGAGCATGAAGAAGTCGATCGGGCCGCGAGAGAAGGTGTAGTAGCGCTCGTTGCCGGGAAGCTCCCAGTAGGCGTTCCAGTACGGGATGGAGGTAGACGCGCCGCCGCCGATATCCATGTCGTGGTTGCCCATCAGCGGGTAGAAGTTGTTCACGGGCGCGCCTTGGCCGAAGTATGCGCTGGCGGGATTGGTGATCTTGATGAACTCGCGGTAGTACTTGGCCTGGGTGTTGTCGTAGTTGCTGATCGCGCTGGAGGTGTTGTAGGTGTTGTCGCCGGTGGTGAGGAGGAACTCGGGGTTGAAGGTCTTCATGCGGCTGGCGACGGCGGGCTGGTTGCCGCCGTCGATGCCGTAGTCACCGAAGGCGATGCAACGCGTCATGCCCGGCTGGCGGCAGAGGAAGGGGGTGCATGTGCCGTCGACAACGAATCCCGCGCACTGGCCGGCGGGGAGGAGCGCGCAGGTACCGTCGGCGGCGCAGCACGCGCTGAGCGGGCCGGGGCAGATGTTGGGGGTGCAGTTGCCATCGAGCGTCCAGAGCGTCGAGCAGTTGGCCTGGATAGTAATCGAGCAGGAACCGTTGGTGGCGCAGCAGGAGCCGGATGGGGGCTGCGGGCAGTTGGCGGTAGCGCAGGTGGTGCCGACGCCGCGGAAGATCCCTCCGATGCAGACATCATCGTTGAGCACGAGAGAGCAGAACCCGTTGCCGGCGCAGCACGCCCCAAGCGTTGAGGGATCGACGCCGAGGATGGAGACGTTGTCGATGGCGTAGGCCTGATCGGGAGAGGCGTTGCCGTTGTCATCGCCCAAGCGAATGAGCAGCTCGGCGCCGGGAGCGAGGGGCGAGGCGAGGTTGATGACACCGGACTTGGCGATCGAGTCGCCGGTGAGATCGGAGCTGGTGGCAACGCTGTCGAGCGAGGGAATCGCGGTGTAGGTGCCGGTCGGACCGGAAGTGGAGTAGAAGAACTCGAAGCCCGCGAGCTCGTTGGCCGTCCATGGGGACATGATGCGGAAGGTGTATTGGACGGTGAGGTTGGTCACCGCCGCGCCGGTGTCGTTGCGCAGACGCAGTTGCATGAACGAAGCGCCGTTGCCGGTGGGGCTCACGCCGAGGAGGCGATTGGCCGTCGCGGCTGAGAAGCCGAAGTTGTATCCGGCGTTGCGCGTGCCGGGGGTGGCGGTGCCGGTCTGGTCGTAGACGGCGAGTGCGCCGGTGACGGTGGTGGCGGTGGAGACGGCCGAGGGGGTGATGAAGCCGAGGCCGCCGTTAGCGATCTCCTCAAACGTGGGACGATCGCCCACGACTGTCCACATGCTGTATCCCGTGGGAAGCGCCGTGCCGGTGGGGCCGAGGGCGTCGAAGTTCTCGAGGTATCCCGCGGGGGCCAGCGACGCGATCAGCACCGGGCAGGTGTTGGGCGTGCAGGTGCCGGCGGTGGTCCAAGTGAACGAGCACGCGGCCTGCAGCGTGACAGTGCAAGCTCCGTCGCTCTGGCAGCAGGAACCGGTGGGCGGAAGCGGGCAGGTGTTGGGCGTGCATACGCCCGCGGCAGTGAAGATGCCGGCGCAGGAGACCGAATCGGTCTCGGTGCAGGAACCGTCCGCGAAGCAGCAGCGGCCGGTCACCGGAGTGGCAGACGACGAGATCACGACGTTGTTGAGTCCGATGATCTGATCCGGGCTGGTCTGCACGGCGTTGTCATCGATCCAGCGGAAGTAGAGAGATGCGCCGGAGTTCCACGCGCCGGGAAGCGTCGCGGTGATGGAGCTGTTCGTGATCCCGGCCGTGTTGGGGACGCTTGCGATGGTCGGGTTCGGACCCGCATTCGTCCATGTCGCGCCGCCATCGGCGCTGATAAAGAGCCAATATCCGGGAAGTTCGTTGGCGGTGCCAACGGCCGTGTAGCGAATGATGTCAAACGACACCGTCAGCGGCGAGCCGGCGGGAAGAGCCACCCCCGAGTCATTGGTGAGCTGGAGTTGCAGGAACGCGCCAGCAATGCCCGTGGGCGCGGTGGCCAGCACGCGATCGCTCGTGGCGGCGGCGGCGCGAGCGGCGTTGAACCCATTGGTATTGTTGGCTGCGGGGGTGGTCGTGGCGGCGAGGACGGTGCCGGCAGTGGTCGCGGCCATGGTGGCAACGCTGTTCGCTCCGCTGGCGGGAATGGACGCCGCCCACGTTCCGTTGGTGCCGAATGTCGCGACAAAGTGCTTCCAGCCCAGCGGGGCCGCCGTGCCGGTCGCGCCCATCGAATCAAAGTTCTCCGCATATCCCGACGGAGTGAACGACGCCTGGCCCAGCGCCATGCCGGTACACGAAAGGGCCGCCGCGACGGCCATTGAAGCGAGCATTCTCATACTGTGATCCTTTGTCAGGGGTGAAGCGATCGCACTCGAGTGGAGCGGCACGCGCTTCCGCACACGGGAACGATCGCGAGACTGTGTGTCTGTGAACGAGGGCGGAGACTAACACGCTCCGGCGAGATGTTCCCGATCCGTTGCGCTTGGTTTGCGCGAATGACACGCTCAGAGCGCGCAAGCACTTAGCGCACCGGATCACTCCGCACGCACGGCTTTGCGCCGCGACAACCCAACCTTGGCGCGAAACTGCGCAATGCTTCACGCTTCGCCGCCCATTCATGGCGCATCATGTGACCTTGCCATGCGCGAACGCTCCGTTTGTATCGGTCCTTTCGGCCCGGCGGCGCGGTCAGCGAATGGGAGAGAGAGACTCACATGAAACTTCGTTCTTTGCTCGCGCTCGGAGTCGTTTCGCTCGTCGCCGGATCCGCCTTTGGCCAGGCATCCTTCGGTGTCGCGGGATACACCCAGGACTTTGACTCCATGGGCACCGGCGGCACCGCGGCGCCACTCGGATGGAAGCACTTCGCCGCAAACTTCGGCTCCAACACGACGTGGGGCACGACGATTCCCACAGGCGGCGCGAACAGCGTCGCGACGATG
>JBGANP010000084.1:2915-15565 GCA_044222255.1 Phycisphaerales bacterium | reverse complement strand
CTCGCAAGCTTGCCACGTCCCCCGCCCCTTACCCGCTGGCAACGGGGGAGGACAAAAACGAGTGGGCCGCATTCCTCTTTGGAGGGTCCGGCCAACCCTTTAAATGGCGCGCGGGTTGCAATGGGTCTTTCTTGCCTTGGCGAATAGGCTGAGGCGGAGACTGCCATGAAACCAGATCGATTGACGAATGCGGCGCAGGAGGCCCTGGCCAACGCACAGACCGAGGCTGTGGGTCTGTCGAACCCGGAGATCAATGGGCTGCATGTGCTGTCGGGGCTTCTGGGTGAGGGGGGCGAGGGTGGAGAGTCGGTTGCGGCGTCGATCGTGAAGCGCGCGGGGAGCGAGCCAAATAAGGTGTTGGCGCTGGTGCGCGCGGAATTGAGTCGGCAGCCCAAGAGCAGCAGCGGGGCTGGCAGCGCGGGCCGCGCGCTGATGGAAATTCTCAATAAGGCAGAGGAGGTCAGCAAGAAGATGGGCGACTCGCTGGTGAGCAGCGAGCATCTCTTGATGGCACTTGCGGAAGTGGTCGGGCCGGCGCGGGATGTGTTGAAGGTTGTCGGATTGGATCGTGGGCGGGTTGAGGGCGCGGTGAAGGAGATTCGCGCGGCGAGCGGGGTTTCGAACGTGAACGACCCGGCCGCGGAGAGCGGGTTTGAGGCGCTGAAGAAATATGGCATTGACCTGACGCAGCGGGCGCGGGACGGGAAGCTCGATCCTGTTATTGGAAGAGATGAAGAGATCCGGCGGTGCATGCAGGTCTTGAGCCGGCGGACGAAGAACAATCCAGTTCTGATCGGCGAGCCGGGCGTTGGCAAGACGGCGATCGCGGAAGGTCTCGCTCTGCGCATTGTCAATGGGGATTGCCCGGATGCGATGAAGAGCCAGCGGATCATCGCGCTGGATGTTGGGCAGTTGTTGGCGGGCGCGAAGTTCAGGGGGGAGTTTGAGGAGAGGCTGAAGGCCGTGCTGCGCGAGGTGACCAACAGCGCGGGGAAGGTGATTCTGTTCATTGATGAGTTGCACACGATTATCGGGGCGGGAGCGGCGGAGGGCGCGGTGAGCGCCGGCAACCTGCTCAAGCCGGCCCTGGCGCGTGGCGAACTTAAGTGCATCGGCGCGACGACGCTGGATGAATATCGCAAGCATGTGGAGAAGGACGCGGCGTTCGAGCGGCGATTCCAGCCGGTGTATGTGGATCAGCCGAGCGTTGAGGAGACGGTGGCGATCCTGCGCGGATTGGAAGCCTGAGTATGAAGCGCACCACGGGGTGCGGATTCTCGATGGGGCGATCCTGGCGGCGGCGACGCTGAGCCATCGGTACATCGCGGACCGGTTTCTGCCGGACAAGGCGATCGATCTGATCGATGAGGCGGCGAGCAAGCTGCGGATCGAGAACGACTCGATGCCGACGGAGTTGGATGAACTGCGCCGGCGGATCATGCAGTTGGAGCTCGAGCGGGAGACGGTAAAGCTGGAGGTAGAGGAGGCGAAGAAGGGGCGGTTGAACACGGACGGGGCGTCGAAGGAGAACGAGCGGCTGAACCGGGAGCTGGCGGAGTTGCAGGAGAAAAACCGCGGCCTGACCGCGCGTTGGGAAGAAGAGAAGAAGGACCTGGAGACGATCAAGCACGTGCGCGAGGAGATCGAGCGGAAGCACGTCGAGCTCGAGCAGATGCAGCGGCGCGGGGATCTGGAGGCGGCGGCGCGGATCCGCTATGGCGTGTCGCGAGAATTGGAGAAGCAATTGGCGGACGCGGAGAAGAGCTGGGCCAAGCGGGTCGCCAAGGGTGGAACGCTGATCAAGGAAGAGGTGGACGCGGAGCAGGTGGCGCAGATCGTCGGTCGCTGGACGGGGATTCCGGTCTCGCGTCTGGTCGAGGGCGAGCGCGAGAAGCTGGTGCGGATGGAGGGGCAGCTCGAGAAGCGCGTCATCGGGCAGGAGCATGCGCTCAAGGCTGTGAGCGATGCGGTGCGGCGGTCGCGGGCGGGGCTGGGCGATCCGAAGCGGCCGATCGGCTCGTTCCTGTTCCTGGGGCCGACGGGCGTGGGCAAGACCGAGACGTGCAAGGCGCTGGCGGAGTATCTGTTTGATACCGACGAGGCGATGATCCGCATCGACATGAGCGAGTACGGCGAGAAGCACGCGGTGGCGCGGCTGGTTGGCGCGCCTCCGGGGTACGTGGGGTACGACGAGGGCGGGCAGTTGACGGAGGCGGTGCGCCGGCGGCCGTACTGCGTGGTGCTGCTGGATGAGATCGAGAAGGCACATCCGGATGTGTTCAACATTCTCTTGCAGGTGCTCGACGACGGGCGGCTGACGGACGGGCAGGGGCGCACTGTTGACTTCCGCAACACGATCGTGGTGATGACGAGCAACTTCGGGAGCGCGCAGATCCAGGAATTGACGAATCACGGCGCGGAGGACTGGGAGATCGAGGCGGCGGTGCGCGAGATGCTGAAGCGTGGGCCGGCGGGGCTTGCCGCGGACGAATTTGTGAAGGCCGCGGGACTGTCACCGAAGGTCGCGGACGCGATGCGGAAGATGGCGATGGTGGGGGGCGATCCGGGCGGCCTGATGCGGCCGGAATTGCTCAACCGAATCGACGAGACGGTGGTGTTCCGGCCGCTGCCGAAGGAAGCGATCGCGAAGATCGTGGATATCCAATTGGGACGTCTGCGCGAGCGGCTGACGGCGAAGGGAATGACGCTGACGCTGACGGACGCGGCGAAGTCGCAATTGGCGGACGAGGGCTGGGACCCGGCGTTCGGGGCGCGGCCATTGAAGAGAGCGATCCAGCAGCGGGTGGAGAATCCGCTTGCGACGAAGTTGCTTGCGGGGGAGTTTGGGGACGGCGATTCGGTGAAGGTGGATTACACCGGGAATTCGTTTACGTTCAAGAAGGGGAAGTAGAAAAGCTGCGGAGCGGCAAATCGGCAAAATGCGGCAAAGGGGAGGGCGCGAGAGCGATTGAGGAACGCATGAAGACGATCGGGATTGTCGCGCATAGTGCGGAGGGTGCGGCGTTGTGCTTTTTGACGGCCTGCCGCGAGGGTGAGAGGCGGCTGGGGGCGTACATGCACCCGGAGATCGTGATGAGCGCGGTGGCGATGGGGCTGTCGATGCCGGGGTGGGAGTCGGGGGATCACGAGAGTGTCGGGATGAATCTGGCGCTCGGGGTTCGGCGGGTGGCGGAGGCGGGCGCGGATTTCTTTGTCTGTCCAGACAACACGGCGCACATCGTGCTCGAGAAGATTGCGGCGGAGTTTGCGATTCCGGGGCTGCACATCGCGGAGGTGGTGTGTGCGGAGATCGCGGCGAAGGGGTGGAGGAAGGTCGGGCTCCTCGGGACGAAGTGGACGATGACGGGTCCGGTGTATGCCAATGCGCTTCAAAGGCGCGGGATGGAGCGGCTGATTCCGGACGAGGCGGTGCGGATGGAGTTGAATGCGGCGATCTTTGAGGAGTTGTGCCGCGGGGAGTTCCGGGAGGCGACGACGCGGAAGTTTCTGGATGCGATCGACGGGTTGAAGGCGCGGGGGGCGGAGTGCGTGATATTGGGGTGTACGGAAATACCGCTGATCGTGACACGGGAGAATTCGTCGTTGCCGATTCTGGATTCGACGCGGCTGCTGGCCCGTGCGGCGGTGGCAGAAGCGATCGATGATCGCCCGAACCAAGCGGGCGGCGGGTGGCTGCGGGTCGGGCCTGATCCTGGCTGAGCGGGCGGGTGGGTGACTCCGATTCTTCGACGGCGTGGGAGAACTGTCCCGCGTCCTGAGACTTCGTCGCGTCTGGGTCGGATGAAGCGCGGGGAAGTTTCCCTGTTGTGCCGGCGTTCGCTGCTCCGTTCGTTGACTTGAGACATAGGCGGGCTTCGATGGCTTGTGCCGCGACCGGCGAGGGCCGGCGCGGCCGGGCGCTCGAGAGCGGGCGCCCAGCTCCTTGAGGCTCCCGGCCGTTCGTGAGAGGCGGCCGGGAGTTTGAGAGGGAGACGGTGGACCGGCGCGGCGGTGGTGCCGCCGCGGAGCGGGAAAGGAGATCACAATGCGGAGCTGCCCTGGGAAGCCGAGCGTGGGCGCGGTGCTGCTTGCGTGCGGCGTTGTGAGCGGCGTGGCGCGGGCCGATGCGGACGGGAAGAAGGACGTGACGTGGCAGTTTGTCTCGGCGCGCGGGGGAGCGGGGATCGTGGGAAACTGGAGCGCGTACGCGCGTGCCGCGGCGGCGTGCCAGCACGGGAAAGACGGGCCGCACGAGAACGATGCGGGCGCGAACGGGCAGGGGACGTGGCCGGCGATGACGGGCTTTAGCGGCCCGTGGATCACGGACAGCGCGATCGTGCCGCACGCAAACAGCACGGCGAACATCCGGATGTCGGCTGGTGCGGCGTTCGAGGAGCCGGGCGGGGTGGCGCCGCAGGGGTTTACGCGGTACAACGCGGTGCTGACGAAGGACTGGAGCACGCGACTGAACTGGGGAGCGGACTTCATTCCCACGCTGAGCTATGCGCGGGTGCACGGCGAATCCAGCCTCAACGCGGGCTCGGCGCTGCGGTATCAACTGACGGGGAATGTGGAGGGCGCGGCGATCCGGCCGCGGGAGGGGCGGGGTGACGGCAAGGGCCTGCAGGTGGTGAAGACGAAGAACGGGCACACGGCGACGTGGCGCGATCCGATCTTCATTCAATTGACCAATGACCGCACCGGGGAATCGCTCAGCGAAGAGTTGTTCCGCTTCGACCTGATGGCGGACTTTGCGGACGACTCGGCGGGATGGACGGTTGCGGGCGAGACGATGACGCTGCGGGCCGGAGGCGGAGAGACGGGCAACTGGCTGGGCAGCATCAGCATCACGGGCGCGGCGAACAGTTCGTGGCTCCTGAATCCGCTGGGAGAGTTCGGGGCGTCGCTGACCGGCGGGCTGTTTGCGGCGTCGGGCTACTGGGCGAATCTCTGGCAGGTGCAGACCGACGCGCAGGGGCGGGCGATCGCGGCGACGATCAACCTGTCGGACCTCAACTGGAACCTGCAGTACATGATCCCGGACAGCGTGATGAACGACACGGACTCGTACACGCGGGTATTGAGCGTGATCGAGGATTACGAGGAGCAGGGGGGCGATGTGATTCCGGCGCCGGCATCGTTAGCGCTGCTGGGGCTGTGGTGCGCGGTGTCTCGGGCCCGGCGGCGGTGAGAGACGATCGATGGTGGTGTGATTCTCCCGGATGTCGGAGTGGCGTCCGGGGGATTGTGATCACGAGACAGCGGGGGGATTGCGTTCGTGCGCGGGGAAACTTCCCTGATGTAGGGCGCGTGATCGGTGTTGTCATTGACCGGGCGGGCGCGGGGCCATGAATGAAAGGGCGCTGTTGGCGTGCTGCGCGAAAGGGTGGAAACGGAGGATGTCGTGCGAAACTCCATGATGCTTGCGGGGTTGGCGGCGGCGTGCGTGATGTCGGGTGTGTCGGGGGCGTGGAACCCGACGGGCGAGTTCAGCATCACGAACGGGAATCCGAACGGCGTCTGGTCGTACGGGCAGAAGTCGCCTGGGCTGGAGGGGTTTGTGCTGATGCCATACCCGATGGTGAGCATGCAGGGGCCGCTGTGGGGCGCGCGGGACTGGAGCGACCTCACGCCGTCGATCTGGCTGAACACATCGCCGGGCAGTTTTCAGGGCATCCCGCCGGGGGTTGTCTCGCTTCATCCGGGGCCGAGCGGCGAAGCGGCGACGATCCGGTTCACCTCACCGGTCGCGGAGGCGATGACGATCCGCGGGAAGTTCACGCCGGGGAACTCGGGGATCATGCTGGTGGGCGTGATGGTGAATGAGGTGCTGGAGTGGCACGCGGTGGATGCGGGATCGTTCTGGCTGACGCGGCCGCTTGCGGTTGGCGGCACGGTCGAGTTCGTGGTGTACGGCGGGTATGGGAGCGGCGCGACGGGGTTGATCGCGGAGATCGGGGTGCCGTGCCCGGCGGACCTGAACGGGGACGGGATGGTCGAGGATGCGGATTTTTCGATCTTCGTGGTGCAGTACGACGTGCTGGATTGTGCGGATCCGGCCATGCCGCCGGGGTGCGGCGCGGATCTGAATGGGGACTCGCTTGTGGATGATGCGGACTTTGTGGTCTTTGTGAAGGCGTATGACGAGTTGGTGTGTCCGTAGGTAGAGGGGCAGAACAGCAGACTTGCAGAGCAGCAGATAAGACAGCTCCATGCCAATGCCGCGGGCGGTCGTGCGCGCGATTCAAACGAAAGAGGCGGTTGAGCGACGGTTATCGTGACCTTGGGTTGCGCGTGGTTGTTGTGAGTTCGCATTCACGCTGGCGGGAACATTGTGATAATCTGAGTGGTCGTGGGGCAGGTGGAAGACATGCCCAATGGGTGAGGACAATCGATGAAGAGTGTTTCCTTCGGTGCGTGCCTGAGTGTGGTGTTGTGCGCGTCCGTGCGGGCTTCGGTGGAGAAGGCGGCGTGGGTTGTGCTGGATGAAATGCCCCTCGAGGCGAGCGCGGTGGCGCGATCGCAGGCGTATCTGTACCGGACGTTCCGGCTGGATATCGCGCAGATGAAAGCGAGGCTGGCGCGTGCGCTGCCGGAGAGCCAGATGCGCGGCGGTGGGGCGATGGGCGCGGCGATGGCGGAGGGGAGCGTGATCGATATCCCGATGCCGGACGGGAACACGCAGCAGTTCACGCTGTTCGAGGTGCCGGTGATGGAGCCCGAACTGGCGGCGATCTATCCGCAGATCCGGACGTACGCGGGCGAGTCGCTGGAGGTGCCGGGCGCGCAGGTGCGGCTGAGCATGACGGCGCGCGGGTTTCACGCGATGATTTTGTCGCCCGAGGGCGATGTGTTCGTGAATCCGGCGGCGGCGATGCCGACGGATCGGACGGAGGAATATGTGTCGTTCCGGCACGGGGATGCCGCGGACCAGGGGGCGTTTGAATGCGATGTGCTGGGCGGGGAGGGCGTTTCCGAAGGCGCGCGGGAGACGGGCTCGGGCGCGCTGGTGCAGAACCTGCGGGGGTCGATCCTGAACACGCTGACGCTGGCGTTCGTGCCGACGGCGGAGTGGGCGACGCTGCACGGCGGGACAAAGGAGACGGTGGTGTCGGCGCTGGCGGAGCACGCGAGCCGGATCAGCGCGATCTACGAGCGGGACATGTGCGTGCGGTTCATTCTTACGAGCCGGCAGGCGGACCTGGTGCAGTTTGACCCGGTGACGGACGGGTTGACGAACTCGAGCGCGACGGCGATGTTGAGCGAGGGGCCGGCTGTGATCACAAAGCTGACGCCGGGGCTGGTGGCGCAGGCTCGCCAGGTGATCGGGACGTACGGGGGCGGGGTGGCAAACCTGGGCAGCATCTGCTCCACGTCGGTGAGCACGGCGAACTCGGCGGTTTCGATCGATTATCCGTACACGACGATGGTGGCGTGTCACGAACTGGGGCACATGTGCGGGGCGTCGCACACGTTCAGCGGGTTTGGAGAGCGGTGCGGGCCGAACTTCATGATCGCGGTGGAGCCGGGGAGCGGATCGACGATCATGTCGTACGCGCGGCAGTGCTGGCCGGACAATATCGTGCCGGAATCGGAATTGATGTTCCATGGGCGGAGCCTTCGGGAAATGTCGGTTCCGACGAATTGCGGAACGTTCGTGGCGACGGGGAATGCGTTCCCGAGCGTTGTGCTGCCGCCGGAGTTGACGGGGGTTGCGCTCTGGGTTCCGCCGGATACGCCGCTGCTGCTGCCGGCGGTCGCGTCGGATTCGAACGGGGATGCTGTGACACTGGCGTGGGATCAGGTGGACTCGGGGCAGAGGGCGGCGCTGGCGAGCGGGGACACGGGGAGTAACCCGATCATCCGATCGTTGTTGCCGCGGAGCGAGACGCAGCGCGTGATCCCGGCGTGGGAGAAACTGCTGAGCGGGCGGCCTTCGGTGGGGGAGACGCTGCCCACGAAGAACCGGACGGTGACGATCGGGATGGTGGCGAGGGACAACAGGGTGGGCGGCGGCGCGGTCCGGTACGTGGATTATCAGTTTGGTTGCAACACCACGGGCGGTCCGTTCCGGGTGCTGAGCCCGAACGACGGGCTGGCGCGATCGGCGGGGCCGCTCTTGGTGACGTGGAACAAGGCGCAGACGGATGCGGCGCCGTTCGGGCGGGCGAATGTCAAGATCAGCCTGATGCGGAACGATGCGGACCGTGATCCGCTGGTGCTGCTGGCGAATACACCGAACGACGGTTCGGAGGTGGTGGAATTGCCGGATCTGGATTTGGCGGCGGCGCGGATCATGGTGCAGCCGGTCGGGGCGATCTTCTTTGATCTCTCGCGGAAGCCGTTCGCGGTAATCGCGCGGAGCGCGGGGGCCGATGTGCGCGCGGCGGGTCCGGCGCGGATATCGGATTCGTTTGCGAACGGGAACGGGAATGGGGTTGCGGAGGCGGGCGAGAGCCGCGTGCGGGTGTACTTGCCGGTGGTGAATGCGGGGCAGGCAGAAGCGGCGGGCGTGTGGGGGCATCTTGAGAGCCACACGCCGGGCGTAAGCGTGATGGTGGCTGACGCGACGTGGGACGTGCTCGCCCCGGGCGCGGGGGCGGAGAACGCGACGGCGTTCGTGATCGCGGTGGCGCCGGACTTTTCGTGCGGGGCGGCGGCCGAGCTCGAGTTCACATTGCACTTTGGCGAATCGGGCACGGCGAGTCAGACGGCGATGGTGCCGATCGGGAAGAGCGATGTCTTGAGCCCGCAGCAGACCTTTTCGTACTCGGGGCCGGCGGCGGCGATTCCGGACGGGGATCCGGCGGGCGTGAGCGTGGCGTTAAGTGTGCCGGCGCTGCCGGGGATCGTGCAGGATGTGAAGTTCCGGTTTGATGGGACGGCGAGCACGGACATGAACTCGACGGCGGTGGGGCTGAACCATCCGTATGTGGGCGATCTCGTGCTGGAGTTGACGAACCCGACGGGCACGACGATTCAACTGGCGGATCGGCCGGGGGGCGTTGGCAACTACGGGCACAACTTCGCGGCGACGCTCTTCGACATGACGCAGGTTGTGTCGTACATGCAGTACGAAAGCGTGCGCCGGGCGCCGTACGACGGGGTGTTCTTTCCGAAGGACGATCTGAATCTGCTGGCGGGCGGGAACGGCGTGGGGACGTGGATGCTGCGGGCGGCGGATATGCGGCTGGGCGAATCGCCGGAGCTTCATCCGACGGTGGCGCCGGCGGTGCGGAGATTCAGTTTGCTGGTGACGTGCTTGTTGCCGCCGCAGTGCGCGGCGCCGGTTGCGTACTGCGCCGGCGACTTCACGCACGACGGACAGGTGGACGATTCGGACTTTTCGGTGTTTGCGGCGGCGTACGACGCGCTGGTCGACAGCGCGGGGGATCTGGACGGCGACACGCTGACGACGGACGCGGACTTCTCGCTGTTCGTCTTGGGGTATGAGGCGTTGGTTTGTCCGTAGAGAGAGCCGCAGAGCAGCAGAGCAGCAGATCGGCGGAGCAGCAGAGAAAGCAGCAAAGCTTCAAATCGGCAAAGCGGCAAAGAAGAAGGGCCCTTCCCCAAACCCCTCCCCTCAGGGGAGGGGCTTCAGAGCGCGCGATTCTGGTGGGCGGCGATGCGGGCTTCGAGTTTGGATTTTGCCGCGGGCCATTCATTGGCGAGGATGCTGTAGAAGACGGCGTCGCGGGTGATTTTTTCGTCGGAGCCTGGGACGGTGGCGATGCGGTGATGGCGGAGCGTGCCTTCCTTGACGGCGCCGAGCTTCGCGATGGCGGTCTGGCTATGGAGGTTTGTGCCGCCGGTTGTGAATTGGACGCGGATGGCGGTGGGCGCGAGCGTCTCAAACGCGTGCTGGAGCATGAGGATCTTGATTTCGGGGTTGACGACGGTGCCGTGATAGGCGCGGCCGATCCAGGTGCGGCCGATCTCCACGCCGCGGTGGTCGGGGCGGATGTCCATGAAGGTGGTGCGGCCGATGGCGGTGCCGGTCGAATTCAGGACGATCGCGAGAGCGACGGAATCGTGGACGGCGTTGACGGTTGCGATCTCGCGTTCGAAGCCGCGGACGCTCCATTCGGGCGGGTGCTGCGCGGTGTGTCGGAAGAGTTCGGGGTCGGCGGCGGCGAGGAGGCCGGGCGCGTGCCGGGCCTCGAGAGGCTCGAGGCGGACGGTTTGAGCATGGAGGGTGACGGGGGAGATCCAGGATTGGGGCATGGAGGATTGTTGAGGGCGGGGCCGAAGAAGTGAAAAAGCAGGTTGTATGAGACTCATGGGACTTGTGAGGCTCATCGAATACGCTGCACGGGATGGTGTGCGGCGGCATCGCCGGAACGAAGAGCCGCGGGCGAGCGAGGCTGGTAGGATGCAATGGATTGCGTCGATGGGGCGTGGCGATTGGAGGCATTGTGGCGAGCGGCTGGAAGGGGGCGAACACGGCCGGGCTGGCTGCCGCGGGGGCGGTGGGGGTGTTCTTTGGCGTGGCGGCGTACACGTTCTCGTACGCGGAGGGGCTGAGCTATCTGTCGGAGAATCCGAAGGCGTGCGTGAACTGCCATGTGATGCAGGAGAACTACGACGCGTGGTCGAATTCATCGCATCATGCGCGGGCGACGTGCAATGACTGTCACGTGCCGCACGATTCGGTGCTGGCGAAATACATGACGAAGGCCGAGCACGGGTACCGGCACTCGAAGGGGTTTACGTTCCAGGATTTTCACGAGCCGATCCGGATGAAGGAGAAGAGCCACGCGGATGTGGTGGCCAACTGCGTGCGGTGTCACGAGGGGATGACGCACGAGATCCGGTTCGGTGGCGGGGAGGGCGGAGGAGAGGGGTGGAACGCGATGGGGGTTGATTGCATCCGGTGTCACGCGAGCGTGGCGCACGGGCAGACGAGGTAAGGGCGGCTTCGCCGGGAAGATTCAGAAGGGCGGATCGGATGAAACAGGACTTTTCAATGCTCGGCGCGAACGAACCGACTCCCTGCTCCCTCCCAGGGGGTTTCAGAAGGGGAGGCGCGGCGCTGTATGGGCTGGTCGCGATCGTGTGCTGCGTGGGGACGGTGCTGGCGATGATGCTGTACAACAACATCGCAACGCGGAAGATGGAATCCAAGAACGCGGTGCTGCGGATCGCGGACCTGACGGAGACGACGATCGATCCGGCGGAATGGGGGAAGAACTTTCCGAGGCAGTACGACGGGTATATGCGGACGGCGGACAACGCGCAGGCGCGGTTCAAGTGGAGCGAGGGGCGGCCGCCGGAGGATGAGGAGAATCACGGGGGTTCGGGGAAGGCGGATTCCAAACTGGTGGGCGATCCGCGGCTGAAGACGATTTTCAACGGGTACGCCTTCGCGATCGACTATCGGGAGAGGCGGGGGCATGCGTTCATGCTGTTCGATCAGCGCGAGACCGAGCGCGTGAAGCAGAAGCCGCAGCCGGGGGCGTGCCTGAATTGTCATGCGTCGAACGTGGTGGCGTACCGGGAGATCGGGGTGAAGAACGGAGCGCCGGGGGCGGTGACCGATCCTCTGCTCTCGGAAGAGGGGCAGAAGCAGTTGTTCGCGGGGTTCGGCGCGGTGAACAAGATGACGTACAACGACGCGACGCAGATGGTGAAGCACCCGGTCTCGTGCCTGGATTGCCATGACCCGAAGTCGATGGTGCTGCGGGTGACGCGGCCGGCGTTTCTTGAGGGAATCGCGAACCTGGCGAAGTCGGCGGATCCGCTGCCGCACTTGCCGAGCGTCGAGCAGTGGAGGAAGGGGGACCGGAAGAAGGACTACAACCCGAACGAACTGGCGAGCCGGCAGGAGATGCGGACGATGGCGTGCGCCCAGTGCCACGTGGAGTACTACTTCAAGGGCGAGGAGAAGCGGCTGACGTTCCCGTGGCACAACGGGCTGAAGGCCGAGCAGGAGGAGGCGTATTACGACAGCGTCGGCTGGTCGGATTTCACGCACAAGGACTCGGGGGCGAAGGTGATCAAGGCGCAGCACCCGGAGTTTGAGTTGTGGAGCCAGGGGATTCACGCGCGGAGCGGCGTCTCGTGCGCCGACTGCCACATGCCGTACATGCGCGAGGGGGCGATGAAGTACAGCGACCACCAGGTGCAGTCGCCGATGGCGCACGTGAACCGGTCGTGCCAGACGTGCCACAACTACACGGAGTCGGAGATCCAGTCGCGGGTGGATCAGATTCAGAGCCGGAGCAAAGCGCAGCTCGATCGGGCGGAGATCGCGGTGGTGGACCTGATCAAGGCGATCCAGGCGGCGAGCGCGGCGGGGGCGACGGACGAGGAACTGAAGCACGCGCGGGACTTGCAGCGAAAGGCGCAGTGGCGGGCGGATCTGATGAACGCGGAGAACTCGATGGGCTTCCACGCGCCGGCGGAGTTTTTGAGGATCGTGGGGGAGTCGATCGATTACGCGCGGCAGGGGGAGGTTGAGGTGGCGAAGTTGAAGAAGAGGTAAGAGACACCGCGCGGCCGTGCGGGGACGCAGCGCGTGCGGAATTATGTATGGCGGAGAATCTATGTTCGACCTCTCCGGCCGCCCTGGTACTCCGAAATCGAGATACGATCGGGTGCTGGGGCTTGAGATGCCCAACTTTGTTGAACCCGAGGCTCGCCCGTGCCGG
>JBGANP010000084.1:0-2903 GCA_044222255.1 Phycisphaerales bacterium | reverse complement strand
GTGCCGGGTGACGATTCCGCACGAAGGAACACGCGTTGAAGAAGCAGAGCTTTGAGAGCGTGGTGCGGGCACTGAACGAGGGGGGCGTTCCGTTCATTCTGGTCGGCGGGATGGCCGTGATTGCCCACGGGTATGGACGGAGCACCCAGGATCTGGATCTTGTCGTTCGGCTGGTCCCCGCTGCGGTTCGGGCCGCCTTCGCCGCGCTCGGCGCGCTGGGTTACCTGCCACGAGTTCCGGTAACCGCGGAGCAGCTTGCCGATGAGTCGCAGCGAAACAGATGGATCGCTGAAAAAGGAATGACGGTCCTGAACTTCCACAGCGATCGGCACGCACATTCACCGGTGGATGTCTTCGTCGCCGAACCCTTTGATTTTCAGACGGAGTACGACTCCGCGATGATCGTGCAGGTCGCTCCGGGCGTTCCGGTGCGTGTACTCCGGCTGGAGACCCTGCTGAAAATGAAGCGAGAGGCCGGGCGCCCGCAGGATCTAGCGGACATCAGGGAGTTGGAAGCGCTGAGAGAGGACCCTGACCGTGCCTGAAGAAATCGACTGGAGCCTGACGACCTTTGAGGGGCTGCGTCGAATACAGCGGCTGGAGTTTGCCGCGCTCTCGTTTGCAGAGAAACTCGAGCGTGTGGAGCAGATGGGGGAGATTGTCGAGATGTTCGAGGCGATACGCAAGACGACGGGCCGGCGCGGGATTGATCAGCGGTTGCCTGATTCGCGATCGCCGATTGAACCATGATTCCAACCTTGAGAAGCGGGGGCGCCTCGGGCGCCGAAGCCGGACGTCGTCTTCGCTACGCTTGGTCATGGCCACGGTTTTTTTGAACGGCGTGTTTGTCGAGCATGATGCCGCGATGGTTTCGGCGTTTGATGCGGGGTTTCAGCATGGGGTGGGTCTGTTCGAGACGATGCTGGCGGTGCGGCGGGGGGATGGGTGGGAGGTGTTGGATGTCGATGCGCACCTGGACCGGCTGGCGGGGTCTTGCCGCGAGTTGAGATTGACGGAGCGGTTGCGGGTGGATGCGCTGCGTGAGGCGGTGGTGCGGGCGGTTGCGCGCGCGGGGGATGAGGAAAAGCAAGCGACGCGGCTGCGGGTGCGGTTGACGATTACCGGTGGGGATTTGAATCTGCTGCAGAACAGCAGAGCAGCAGAGCAGCAGAGCAGCAGAGAAAGCGGCAAAGAGGCAGAGCGGCAAAGCGGCAAGGAACAAAACCCACCCCCAACCCCCTCCCTCCGGGAGGGGGCTTCCGAGCAGCAGCCGACGTTGCTGATTGTGGCGACGCGGGCGGTTGAGTATCCGGCGCCGATGTTTGAGAAGGGGGTGCGGGTGACGATTGCGGATTGGAAGGCCAATCCGCTCGATCCGATGCAGGGGCACAAGACGCTGAATTACTGGGGGCGATTGCGCGAGCTGCAGGGGGCGGGCGCGCGGGGTGCCGCGGAGGCGCTGGTGTTCCAGGTGAGCAATTACCTGTGCGGGGGGTGCGTGAGCAATGCGATGGTGGTGAAGGGGGGGAGGATCGTGACGCCGATTGTGCGGGGGGAGGAAATCGAAGCGAGCGAGGTGCGGAGCGCGGATCTCGGAGCGCGGAGTGCGGAGCGGCCTGAAGATGCAGAGTCGATGCATGGAGGGCGGGCGGTGCTGCCAAGCCCGGTGCTGCCGGGCGTGACGCGCCGTTGGGCGATTGACTGGGCGGAGGGGAATGGGATCGAGGTCGAGCGCCGGATGGTGAACATCGACGACGTGCTCAATGCTGACGAGGTGCTCTTGACGAATTCGAGCTGGGGAGTGCTGCCGGTCGCGGCTGTGGAATCACGCGTCATCGGGGCGGGGAGACCGGGGGAGGTTGGGACTCGTCTCGTTGAAGCTTGGAGTTTGCGGCGGGGCTGAAAGGCATTCACCACAGAGACACAGAGGCACGGAGAAGAAAAGAAGATTTTGATTGCGCGAGATGATTCCGTCCAGAGTTGCTTTCTCTGTGCCTCGGTGATGAATGTCTTTGAATTGTCCTTACGGGCGTGTCACGCGGCGGGCGCAATGTGTGGGACGATGTAATAGACCACGAGCCAGACGAAGAGGCCCAGGGCCCAGATGCCCAGGACGATCTGGACGGTCATGATGAGCGTGTGCTTGGCGAATTGGACGAGGACGGTGGCGAGGGGGCCGTCGAAATCCTGGTAGCGGAGCGCCTTGTAGGCGATCGAGGTGAAGAGCGAGACGATGATGAGGCAATAGACGTTGACGAACCAGGGCGAGGAATAGGCGCCGGGCCAGATGGTCGCGATCGGGTCGATGAAGGGGGTGTAGGCGAGCATGGGGGAGGAAGCTGTCAGCTCAGGGCTGTCGGCGATCAGCATGACAGGTGAATCAGGTTTTGCGGGTGAGTGTCGGGAACATGGCGTCGATGATGGCCAGGACGTTGAGGAGGCCGGCGACGGCTGTAAAGAGGATGCCCATTTCGTGGACGCGGCCGAGGGAGCGCTGGGCGGGGGGGCTGCCGCCGGAGACGATGATCCCTTTTTCGTTGATGGACTCGCCCGGGTAGGGCATCCGCCGCGCGGCGTGCATGGACGGATCGATGCCCTTGTAGGAGTTCTGATGGATGTAGTTGGCGCCGAGGGTGACCACGCCGGTGGGAACTTGGGCGATGTACCAGAGGGAGTCTTCCCGGCTATCGACGGCGTCTATGCCGCCGACAAAGAGGCCGGCAAAGAAGAGTCCCAGGACGCCGATGCAGACGAGGATTCCCCGGCGGACCTGTCCCAGCAGGACGTGACCCAGGCCCGGGAGGACGAAGGCTGCAAAGCCCGTGAGGGGATTGAAGCCGGTGGTGGCCTTGGGGCTGGTCATGAGGGTGGGTGAAAGTCCGGAGAAAGGGGGGAAAAAGAGA
>JBGANP010000083.1:0-16160 GCA_044222255.1 Phycisphaerales bacterium | reverse complement strand
AGGTCGGTGCGAGTGGCAGCGCGGCGGTTGAGTTCAAGCCGACCATCGTGGCGAACAAGGAGTTCGGGACGGAGTCTCGGATTTTCGTGGGGGACTGCCGCGATGTGCTGGCGGCGTTGCCGGAGGTGAAGGGATCGAAGCTTGATCTGGTGTTTGCCGATCCGCCGTTCAACTGGAACCGGGCGTATGACAAGTGGGATGATGCGCTGCCGGAGGATCAGTATCTCGGGTTCACGTTCGACTGGCTGAATCTGTGTATCCAGGGGCTGCGGCCGGGGGGCGCGCTGTGGGTGAACATTCCGGATGACTGGGCGGCGGAGATCGTGTGCTATCTGAAGGGGCGGATGGGGCGGAAGCCGCCGCAGAAGCTGACGATGCAGAACTGGTGCGTCTGGCACTACCGGTTCGGGCAGAACTCGACGGATCGGTTCATCAACTCGAAGGTGCATGCGCTCTACTTCATCAAGGATGGGGGCGAGCACACGTGGAACCCGATCGAGGTGGCGGAGATGTCCGACCGGGCCGCGATCTATGGGGACAAGCGGACGCTCTCGAAGAAGGATGGCATGCCGCCGGGGAAGCGCGTGCCGATGGATGTGTGGTATGGGCAGTACTGGGGGCGCGTGCAGGGGAACAACACGGAGCGTCGCCACTACCACGACAACCAGTTGCCGGAGGTGTATCTGGAACGCGTGGTGCGGGCGTGCTCGAAACCCAAGGACCTGGTGCTTGATCCGTTTCTGGGGAGCGGGACGACGGGGGTGATGGCGCACGCGCTGGGGCGGAACTTCATCGGCACGGAGTTCAGCGCGGAGAACGCGGGGCACGCGGTGGAACGCATCACGGCGGGGCCGGTGCGGCTGGGGAAGGGGATCGGGGGGAGCACGGCGATCTTTGAGAAGCGGCGGGAACTCAGGGACGAGTGAGTGGTCGCGTGAAGATGGGGAAGGTGGAGAAGAGCGGGGAACCGACGCGCAAACACTCGGGCGTGCGGGCCTGGATTTCCGCATGAACCAGCGGTGAGAATGGGCTTTTTGCTTTGAGAGCAATGAGCGATGTGCTATTTTTGCCCGACGCGGCGAGGTCTCCGCGAGCGAGGCGAACTCTCATTCCGCCGCGCATCACAACTTGATTCTCGAAGGAGTTTCGCATGCGATTTTCACTTGCGGCGGGTGCGTTCGTTGTCGGCTCGATGGTCATGGCTGGCGTTGCCAGCGCGACGATGGTGCAGATCCAGTCGAATCCGGCGGGAAGCACCGATGGGATCGGCCGCTTCACGGGCTCGATCTCATACACCAGCAACACGGCGAACACCGGCACGCTGACGATCGTGATCAGCAATACGAACACGCCGGCGGATGGCGGATACATCACGGGCATGGTCTTCAACATTCCGGGCGCGGACGCGGCGGCGACGGCGCAGCTTGCGGCGAGCTCGATCGCGAACTTCTCCGTGCTCGGGCCGACCGAGTCGGCCTCTCCGTACGGCGTGTATGAGGCGGGCGCGGCGCTGGGCGGCTCGTGGCTGGGCGGCGGCTCGCCGACGGGCGGTGTGGCGGTCGGACAGACCGGCACGTTCACGTTCAACATCACTTCGGCGGGCGCCGGGGCGTTCACGGCGTCCTCGTTCATCGCGAGCGGATCGTCGCCCTCGCCGCTGGTTCGGTTCAAGGGCTTTGCCAACGGCGGCTCGGACAAGGTTCCGGGCGTGCTGGTTCCCGCGCCGGGCGCGGCCGCGCTGGTGGCAGGCGCTGGGCTGCTGGCGGTTCGTCGCCGTCGTCGCTGAGCGGCGATTGCTCAGATTGTGCATCTTCCTCGCCGCCCGCGCATGAACGCGGGCGGCGTTGTTTTTGCGTTTCCATGGGCGGGGATCGAATGCAGCCGAGCGGTCCGGATGCGGGTACAATGTCGCCATGCGATGCGTGACGTGCAAACAGAGCGATGGGCTGAAACGGTCGAAACGGGCCTGAGTGGCCGGTTTGGGCTGGTGTTGGATTCCGCTTTGCGTCTGCCGCGTTTTTCCTGAACTGACCGATACATTTTTCGATGCTCCGCGGCCGTGTGTTCATCGGCGGGCGGGGCGACTTGGAGATTGACCATGGCAGCTGCTGCTTCGAACCGTCGCGTGGAACTCACCGGATGCTTCACCGCGATCATCACGCCGTTTACATCCGATGGAAGCGCGATCGACTACGCGCGGCTGGAGAAGCAGATCCAGTTGCAGGCGGCCGGGGGCGTGACGGGGATCGTGGTGAGCGGGACGACCGGCGAATCGCCGACGCTGGAGCACGAGGAGTATCAGGAACTGGTGACGCGGGCGGTGCAGATGGGGCATCGCAACGGGCTGGTGGTGGTGGCGGGGGCCGGGTCAAACTCGACGGCGCACGCGGTGGCGATGCAGAAGTTCGCGGCGAGCGCGGGGGCGGATGCGACGCTGAGCGTGAACCCGTATTACAACAAGCCGACGCAGGAGGGGCTGTATCGGCACTACATCGCGATCGCGGAAGCCGCGGAAATCCCGGTCATTCTGTACAACGTGCCGGGGCGAAGCGCGGGCGGACTCACGCTCGAGACGATCAAGCGGCTGGCGGCGCACCGGAACATCCGGGCCATCAAGGACGCGGCGGGGAATGTGGACCTGACCAGCGAGACGTGCGCGGCCTGTCCGGACCTGACGGTCCTCAGCGGCGATGATCCGCTGACGTTGCCGATGATGGCGGTGGGCGCGGTGGGCGTGGTCTCGGTGGTGTCCAATGTGGTGCCCGGGCTGGTCAGCACGATGTGTGCGCAGTGGGCGGCGGGACGGTTGGAAGAGGCGCGGGCGACGCACCGCGAGATCGCGCCGATCGCCAAGGCGATGTTCCTGGAGACGAATCCGATTCCGGTGAAGGCGGCGATGGCGCTGCTGGGCCATGACTCGGGCGCGATGCGGCTGCCGATGACGCCGGCGACACCGGCGACGATCGAGAAGCTGCGGCATGTGCTGATCTCGGCGGAACTGCTGCAGCAGGCGGGACGGGCGCACACGGCGCGGGTGTGATTCCGTTCGCGACCGGACAAGCGGCTGGAATGAAACCAGATTGTGTCACAGAGCGCGGCGCCGGTGCGCCGTGTTCGTGAACGGTCCGGCACCAGTTCGTGTGGGGTGTGAGCGCGGCGGCGCGCGATTGCGTAAAGATTGTGTTGTATTCGGTCGGTGATGGGGCCATACTGTCGGTCGCTTATGGGCAAGACCGCTTCCTCCACACTTCCGGCCGCTGTGACGATCGCGCCCCACCCGCAGCCCGCGCCCGCCACGACGGCGAAGGGGAGCCAGTCGGGGGGCAAGCCCAGGAAGAAGGCGCCCGTGCTGAGCGACATGGACGCGGTGAACCGGTGGTTGCTGGAACGCACGGATGTGGAGCGGATCAATCCGTCGCGTCTGGCGTCGGACACGATGAAGCTGGACCGGATGCACCGGCTGATGGAACTGCTGGGGAATCCGCATCGGGCGTTCAAGTCCGTGCATGTGGCGGGGACGAAGGGGAAGGGCTCGACCTGCGAGATGACGGCGGCGATGCTGGAAGGGTGCGGGTACACGGTCGGGCTGTACACGTCGCCGCATCTGATGGATATTCGCGAGCGGATCCGGCTGAACCGGACGGTGATCACGGAGAAGGACTTCATCGCGGCGGCGCAGAAGCTCGCAGAGGCGGAGCACCAGCTCACGGAGCAAGAGGGCGAGCCGACGTTCTTTGAGCTGACGACGGCGATGGCGTTTGTGTATTTCGCGGAGCAGGCGGTGGATGTGGCGGTGGTGGAGGTCGGGCTTGGGGGGCGGCTGGACTCGACCAATGTGCTGACGCCGGAGGTGACGGCGATCACGAATATCTCGCTGGACCACACGCAGATTCTGGGCTCGACGGTGGAGAAGATCGCGCGGGAGAAGGCGGGGATCTTCAAGCCGGGCGCGGCGGCGGTGACGGTGGGGCAGAAGCCGGGCGTGATCGACGCGCTCAAGCAGGAGGCGGAGAAGGCGGGGACGACGCTGGGCGTGCTGGGGCAGGAGATCGAGTACTCGTCACGGTTCGAGGCGAGGGGGAAGCCGGGGGGGATCGGGATCGCGGCCGGGCCGCACATGGTGGTGAGCGTGTCGGGGGCACGGGCGACGTTCGAGCATCTGGTGGTGCCGCTGCGCGGGGAACACCAGGCGATGAACTGCGGACTCGCGCTGGCCATTCTGGATGCGCTGAACGAGCGCGGGTTTCGGACGCCGGAGGATCGAGTGACGCGCGGCTTGGGGACGGTGAAGCTGGCGGGGCGGATGGAGATGGCCAAGAGTTCGCCGCGGGTGATGGTGGACGGGGCGCACAACGCCGAGAGCGTGCGATGCCTGATGAAGGCGGTGAGCGCGACGGTGGCGTACGACTCGCTGGTGGTGGTGTTCGGGTGCGCGGCGGACAAGGACCTGGACGGGATGCTCGCGGAGATGGCGCAGGGGGCGGACAAGGTGATCTTCACGCGGAGCGCGAACGCGCGGGCCGCGGACCCGCGCGAGCTGGCCCGGAAGTTCACGGAGGCGAGCGGAAAGATGTGCCAGACGGCCCCGGACGCGGCGGCGGCGATGGAGCTCGCCAAGCGGGCTGTGGGACGCGAGGACCTGATCGTGGTGACGGGGTCGTTCTATCTGGTGAGCGATGTGCGGCGGTTGATGGGGATGGGGTGAGGGCGAGGCAAATCGCAAATCGCAAATCGCAAATCGCAAATCGCAAATCGCAAATCGCAAATCGCAAATCGCAAATCGCAAATCGCAAATCGCAAATCGCAAATCGCAAATCGTGCGGATTATGACTCGCGCAGGACACTCTCGTGTCGGGCGTAGAGGCGGTCGATCATGGGCATGGCGGGGTCTGCGGTGGGGAGATTCTGGCCCAGCGCGACGAGCAGGTCGATGAGGCCGAAGTAGTCGTCGCGATGGATGAACTCGCGGCCGACGCGCGGCGGGCCCTTGGCGGCGCGGTCGTAGGAACCGTCCTGCACCTGGGCGAGATCGGCCATGTTGTGGTAGTTGCCCAGCGGAAGGCAGAGGCAGGTGGCCTGGTGGCCGAAGGCGCAGAAGACGGTGGCCTCACACGCGCCTCCGGCCATGAGCTTGCGCTGCCAGCGCCAGTTGGTTTGTGGTTGGCCGCGTTGGGTGGCGGTGGGCGAAGCGGGCGCGCCGGCGAGTTCCTCGGCGCGTTTGGCGCAGGCGGCGGTGAGGCGGGGGTCGAAGACGCTGAGGCGGTCGCCGACGCGGACGATGGGGCCGCCGCCGATGGGGGAATCCGCGAAGCTGCGGCTGTTCTCGAGTGCGAGGACGCGCGAGCCGGCAGGAATAGTGCCGAGCTTGCAGGCGGCGATCGCGCCGGTGAAGCCGATCTCCTCGGAGCGGGTGAAAAGGAGGCGGACATCCTCGGTGGGCGAGCCGCCGGCGTTCAGGGCACGCAGCACGTCAAAGGCGGAGAGCGCGGCGGCGGCGGCGGCGAGATCATCGCAGGCGTGAGTGTGGACGATGCCGGAGGCGTCCACCTCGGCGGGCGGGAGAGCCCATGTGGCGACATCACCGATGGCAATGATTGAGGATGCGGGATTGCCTGAGGAGAGTTCGGCGAGGTAGCAGGTGAAGTTCGCGCCGGGCGGAGAGGAGACGCCGGCGAGCGTGGCGGGGATTGCGGCGGCGGGGATGCCGTTGCGGCCACCGGTGTGGATGAGGACACTCGCACGCTCGAAGTAGACTTCCATGACCCCGCCGCGGAAGGCGAGCTCGACGATGTTGGGGGCGACGATGCGCTCGACGACGAAGGCGGGGTGATCCAGATGCGCGGTGATAAGGATCGGGGGCGCACCGGGAGATGCGGAGCCCCAGGGCGCGCGCGGCGCGATGATGAGATTGCCCGCGGCGTCGGGGGTGAGGGAGAGGTCGGGCCGCGCGGCGGTCCAGCGGGTGAGATAGTCGACGACGCGCCACTCGCGGCCGGCGGCGGTGGGGATCTGCGTGAGATCGAGGAGCCAGTTGAGATGGAGATCGCGCGCTGCGGCGGCGGGGAGAGTCATGCGGGGAGGGTACGGGCGAACGCGATGCAAAAGGAAGAGTCCGGGCGAAGCGCCCGGAACCTGGGCCAGTAGGCCCATGCCACGGTCAGCAGCCGCCGGCGAACCAGGCGTTCAGAAAGTCGAAGATGTTCTGAACGGCGAGGGGGCCGGGGGCGCCGGTGCCGCCGGTGTTGGCGTACGGGCTGCCGGCGAACCAGTCGTTGAGGTAGTCGAAGATGTCCTGAACAGAGACGCCGCCGGCTTTGTTGTAGTCCGCGTAGCAGCAGGGCACGGTGGTGCTGCCGGCGTTGCAGGCGGAGCCGGAGGGGAAGGCCGCGCCGGCGACCTGGCCCGCGATGAGCGAGCCGGAGCACGCGGCGGCGGAAGCGAAGGTGGTGGCGCAAGTCGCGCCGCGGCAGCAGACGGAGGTGGCAACGCAGGGATTCGGAGAGCAGACGCCTCCGGCGATGTAGACGGTCCCGGCGGCGGTGCACTGGCCGACGGAGGCGAGGACGCATGCCGTGCCGCTGCAGCAGACACCGTTGCAGGCGTCGATGGGGGAGCAGGTACCCCCGGAGTTCCAGACCGATCCGGCGATGACGGAGCAGATGGCTTGCGAGGTGACCTGACAGGAGGTGATGGGCTGGCAGCAGGAACCGACCGCCGCGGCGGTGACGGTGAACTTGTAGTCGTTGCGATTCAGCGAGCAGGGAAGGCCGAAGTACTCGCTGGTGGTGACCATGATGCGGGCGACGCCGGTGGCGTCGGTGGTCCACTCCTGTTGGAAGGCGTCGCAGTAGGTGAGCAGGCCGCTGATGTTGACGGTGCCGATGGAGGTTCCGGGGACGCACGCGCCGTTGAGCGTGAAGATGCTGGTGGGGAGTTCCGCGCTGGCGGTCAGGCGATAGGCGGTGTGGGGCTGGGCTCCGGAAAGTTCCCAGAAGTCGCGATCGCGGGAGGCTCCGCCGGACTGCACGGTGCCGGCGCAGGTCTGGCCGAGGACGATGGTGCGGATGCCGGGGCTGGAGGCAACGCTGCAATCCGCGCCGTTGGTATCGACGGCGCAGGCGTCTGGCTCGAACGACGCGGCGGGAATGCCGGTGAGATCGACCGGGCAGAAGTCGCTGGAGCAGGGCGGATGCGTGGAGGCCTGTGTGTTGTTGGTGGCGAACTGAAGATCGAGAATCGTGCCCGCGGCCTGCTGATACCCGAAGACGTTGATGTAGTAGGTGAGGCCCGTGGTGGTGGGCCAGGAGACGAGGGCGGCATCGACGCCGGCGCAGGTGATGGGGCCGGTGTCGTTGGAGTTGACGCAGTTCAGGCCGGAGTTGTCCGCTCCGGTGCAGGAGCCGCAGAAGACGGCGATGACGGTGTCGTAGTTGGTGTTGCCGCAGGAGGAGACGGTGTAGGTCGTGCCGTTGCCGACGACGGAGTACCAAAGCCCGGGGCCGCTGATGGAGGAGCCCTTGCAGGGAATGGTGGGGACGAGCTGGCCGCGGGTGCCGTTGATGGCAGAGAGCGTGCTGGGAACGGCGACGGCCTGCGCGGAGGAGCAGAGGGAGTTGGCGGCGGAGGAGAACTGGCAGGCGGGGGTGGCAACGGCGATGTTGACGGCCCAGGAGAAATCCAGGCCGAGGCGCGCGGCGGGGGAATAGATGCCGCCACTGGCGACCTGATACGCAAAGCCATCTTTGAGGGCGTTGGTGTTGTGGACGGACCACCGCCAACGGTCGGCGAGGACCGCGCCGGGAGTATCGCCGACGATCTCCATCCAGAGGCATTGGCCCGCGGTGACAGCGATGCCGGGCGTGAGATTGGCGGACCAGACGAAGCTGTTGGGAGCGTTGGAGACGACGGCGCGGGTGAGTGCGGAGCCGGCGGCGGTGAGTGTGAATGGGCCGGCGAAGACGGTGGAGGATGGGTATCCACCGGCGTCGGTATAGAAGTTGACTCGGAACTGCTCGACATTGGCAGCGGGAATGTTCGCGCTGTTGTAACGGCCCCAGAAGCAGAGGGAGGTGATGGTGCCGCTGGCGGAGACGGTGATGTTGTCGGCAGCGGAGAAGGTTCCGGCGAGGTTCTGTGAGGATGCGCCGTCGAGATTCGCGCCGGTGGCGTTGTAGACCTGGCCGTTGGCGGCGGGCTGGGCGCACTGCGCAGAAGCGGTCCGCGCGGCGGCGGCGCAGAGCAGGAGTGCGGCAAGTGGGCGGAGGATCGTGCGGGATGGGGGCACTGTGCATCTCCGGTGCTGGTGCGGGAATAACAGGTGAAGTGAATCCTACATCGCAACCGGAATCGCACAACACCAGAGGGCGAATCGGGAGCGAACGAGGGGGTCGCGGATGATGATTGTGAGCAGAGGTGCGGGATGCTCACCCATGAAGGGGATGCCGACAGAGGGAAATGGCTCTGGGAGGCCGGAATCGTCGAGGGGGCGACGACGCTGGTCTGGACAAAAAGCAAGACCCCCGCCGGTCGGGCGGGGGTCTTGAGGGGATACGTGTGTCAGACGGAGGGGCTTAGTTGCAGCCGCCGTTGAACCAGTTGGAGAGGAAGTCGAAGATGTTCGCGACGGCGAGGGTGGCGGGACCGCCGTCGCCACCGGTGTTGGAGAAGGGAGAGCCGGCGAACCAGTCGTTGAGGAAGGCGAAGATGTCGGCGACGGCGATGCCCCCGAGCTTGTCGTAGTTGGCGTAGCAGCAGGGGGTGTTGGAGATCAGACCAACGTTGCAGGTGTTGCCACCGGTGGCGAAGAAGGCGCCGGCCTGGCCACTAGCGGTGCATGCGCCGGCGGTGGTGATGGTGGTGTTGCAGGTAGCGCCGCGGCAGCAGACGCCAGCGGGCGGTGCGCAGGGGTCGGGGGTGCAGGAGCCGCCGGCGGCGAAGGTGCCGGTGCAGCCGTCGAAGGCGGTGACGGAGCAGACGCTGGCGATGCAGCAGGAGCCGGAGCAGAGATCGACGGGAGAGCAGGTGCCGTTGGGCGTGAAGACGAAGCCGGCCTGGCCGCTGCAGACGCTCAGGGTGCTGATCGAGCAGTTCGTGGCGGGCTGGCAGCACGCGCCGACGACAGCGAGCGTAATCGTGAACTTGTAGTTGTTGCGGTTCAGCGAGCAGGGAAGGCCGTAGAAGCGGTTGGTGGTGACCATAACGCGAGCGGTGCCGGTGGCATCGGTCTGCCAATCCTGGCTGAAGGCATCGCAGTAGGTCAGAGCGGCGGCGATGTTGGTAGTGCCGAGGGAAACGCCCGCCTGGCATGCGCCGTTGAAGGTGAAGAAAACGGTGGGGATTTCGGAGCTTCCGGACAGGTTGTAGAACGTGTTGGGCTGGGCGCCGACGATTTCCCAGAAGTCGCGATCGCGCACGGGGCCGTCGGTCTGCACGGTGCCGGAGTAGGTCTGGCCGATGGCGGCAGTCTTGATGCCTGGGTTGCCGGTGACATCGCAGTCGCTGCCGTTGGTTTCAAGGCCGCAGGCGTCGGTCTCGAAGTTGGCGGGGGGGATACCGGTGAGGTCAACGGGGCAGAAGTCGCTGACGCATGGGGGGTGGGTGGCGGCCTGAACGCCGTCGGTGGCGAACTGGAGGTCCAGGACGGTGCCGACGGCCTGCTCGAAGCCGTAGACGCAGATGTAGTACGTAACGCCGCTGGTCGTGGGCCAGGAGATCAGTGCCGAGTCAACGCCCGCGCACGCGGTGGCGGAGGTGTCGTTGGAGTTAATGCAGTTCAGACCAGAGTTGTTGGAGCCGGTGCATGTGCCGCAGTAGACGCCGATGAGGGTGTCGTAGTTGGTGTTGCCGCACGTGGAGGCGGTATAGGTGGTGCCGTCGCCGACAACCGAGTACCAGAGGCCGGGGCCGCTGACGGAAGAGCCTTTGCAGGGGATGGTTGCGACGAGCTGGCCGCGGGTGCCATCAACGGCGGTCAGGGTGCTTGGAACAGCCACGGCCTGCGCGGACGAGCAAAGGGAGTTGGCCGCAGGGGGGATCTGACAGCCGGCAGTGGTCACGGCAAGGTTGATCGCCCAAGAGAAGTCGAAGGCAAGGCGGCTGGCGACCGTGTACGGGCCGGTATTGAGCACTTGGCAGGCGTGACCATCTTCAAAGGGTGAACCAGCGGCGTTGTTGTGTACAGACCAGCGCCAGCGATCGCCGACGACCGCTCCGGGCGTGTCGCCGATGATTTCCATCCAGAGGCACTGGCCGGCGGTGACCGCGACGCCGGGGGCAAGCGGAGCGGTCCAGACCGCGCCGGTGCCGTTTGCGACACCCGCAACAGCGGTCTTGGTCAGGCCGCTGGCCTGATTCACTGTGAACGGGCCGGCGAAAACGGTCGCCGAGGGAAACCCACCCGCATCCGTGTAAAACGTAATGCGGAACTGCTCAACGTTCGCGGCGGGAACGTTGGTGCTCTGATAGCGGCCCCAGAAGCAAACGGAGTTAATGGTCCCAGCCGCAGCGACGGTGACGTTGTCGGCCGCGAAGAACGAACCTGCAATATTCTGGGCGGACGCGCCGCCAAGATCGGCACCCGTACCGTACAACTGGCCGTTGCCGTTGGGCTGAGTACATTGCGCGCCTGCGCTGACGGCGAGAAGACCGGCGACGAGGGTCGCGGTCACGGATTGGAAAACAGAACGACACGTTGGCACAGAACACCTCCTAAAAGGAAAGACCCTCGTCGAGTAACTGCGGCGGGAAACTGGCTCAAAAAAGCTGGCAAACGGAAGGCCGCCAGCAAGGAAACACCATGCTCAGGACAGGGCACCCATGGCCGTTTCGGAAAGATGCTCAGTCAAGCAAGATACATCAAGTTTGCGCAAGTTCAATGTCCGAGTTGGCATGCACAAGAACAAACTCACGTGATAACGGATATTGTTCGTTTTTCGATAGGGTATCAGTGCGCTCGCTCGCGGTTCGGTTCACGGAGTGGTGGCACGCGCGGCGTACGCTGGGGCGGACATGGATACAGCACCCAATGATCGGACCCCGCCGAAGCGGCAACCCGTTTCTGAGCGCGGATCGCCAGCCCTGAAAGCGGGCACGCACACCTTTCAGGCGCCGACGGGGACGCGGGACTTTTATCCCGCGGAGCTGAGCCGCCTGCGATACATCCAGGAGGCGTGGCGGCGGACATCGATCAACCACGGATTCGAGGAGATCGATGGGCCGGCGTTTGAGCACCTTGATCTGTACACCGTGAAGAGCGGCGAGGGGATCGTGTCGGAGCTATTCAGCTTCGAGCGGTTCGGTGGGGAGAAGACATTCGCGCTGCGGCCGGAGTTCACGCCGACGCTGGCGCGGATGTACGCGACCAAGGCGGCGAGTTTGCCCAAGCCGACGAAGTGGTTCTGGCAGCAGAACTGCTATCGAGCGGAGCGGCCGCAGCGGGGGCGGCTTAGGGAGTTTTGTCAGTGGAACTGTGACATCATCGGGCTTCCGCCGCACGATGAGAAGGATGAGACGTTGGTATCGCAGGCGAAGGGGATCGTGGATCGCGAGCTGCTGAGCTGCGTGATCGAACTTCTGCGAGGAATGGGGCTGAGCCCGGCGGATGTGCGCGTGAAGGTGAACAGCCGGGAACTGGTCACATCGCGGCTGCGCGGGATTGGCGTGAACGAGGATCGCGAGGCGGCAGTGCTGGCGTTGATGGATGCGTCGGCGAAGCTGGAAGCTCCGGAACTCCGCGAGCGGCTTGGCAAACTCGGTCTGAGCCGGGAATCGTGGGACCGGGTGATGAGTGTGCCCGCGGTGAACGGGGGCGCGATGGTTCTGGAGCACGGGCTGGAATCGTTCGTGGGATCGCTTGTTGACGACATGCCCGAGGAAGACGCCGCGTGGCTGCAATATGACCCGAGCATCGTCCGCGGCCTCGCCTACTACACCGGCATGGTCTTCGAGGTCCACGAGGCGAGCGGCGCGGAGCGGGCGATCGCGGGGGGCGGGCGGTATGACAAGCTGATCGAGATGTTCGGCGGCCCCCCCACTCCCGCCGTCGGGTTCGGCATGGGGGATGTCGTGCTGTCGCTGGTTTTGCAGGACAAGGGGCTGATGCCCAAGGATGAGGATGTCGCGGCGAAGCTGGGGCTGAACCCGGATGCGCTGGTGCTTTCCAACGGGACGCCGGAGGCGGATAGCGCGGTGGCGGGGGTGATCGCGTCGCTGAGGCGTGCCGGGCTACACGCGCGGCGGTCGTACAAGACGACCAAGAACATCGGGAAGCTCATTCAGGATGCGGCGAAGATGCGGGCGCGGTATTGCGTGATTCTGGAGAGCGCAACGACGGCGCAGGTGAAGAACATGGGGACGCAGGGGCAAGAGGCGTGCTCCGTAGCGGAAATTGCGGCGAAGATCGGGCGATAATGGCACTTTTTGCCGGGGGATAGGGGTCTTTCCGGACTTGTCGTTTAGACACCCTACGATCTCCCCCTATGCCCCTTCCCCGCGTCGCAATCGTCGGTCGGCCCAATGTGGGCAAGAGTTCTCTGCTGAACATGATGGCGCAGCGGAAGGTGTCGATCGTGGACCCGACGGCGGGGACGACGCGCGACCGGGTGTCGGTGGTGGTGGAGCTCACGCCGCCGGATGAGGGGGCGGATTCGACCAAGAAGATCAAGATCGAGCTGACCGACACGGGCGGGTTCGGGGTGTATGTCGCCGAGGGGGCGCGGTATGACGAAACCGGCGCGGACCTCTCGACGCTGACGGGGGACATCGAGCATCAGATCTCGGAGGCGGTGCGGAGCGCGGACCTGGTGCTGTTCGCGATCGACACGCAGAAGGGCGTGACGCCGCAGGATGAGGAAGTGGCGCGGCTGCTGCGCGAGCGCGTGCTCGGGGAAAAGGGAACGCGGGCGGCCAAGGGGAAGAAGAAGAGCGCGAAGACATCGAGCGGCGCGAAGGCGAAGAAGGGCGCGCCCGAGGCGCAAGAGGGCGTGGATGCCTCGCCGAGTCACAAGGTGCGGGTGATCGTCATCGCGAACAAGTGCGATGGCCCCAAGTGGGAAGCGCACGCGGTGGAGGCGGCGAATCTGGGCTTCGGTGATGCGATCCCGATCTCGGCCAAGAGCAACTACTTCCGACGCGACTTTCTCGACAAGCTCTACGACATCGTCGCGGAGCTTCCGGGCGTCGTGCCGGGCGGAAAAGACCCGGATGCATCACCGGAAATGAAGCTCGCGATCATCGGCAAGCGGAACGCGGGAAAGAGCTCGCTCGTGAACGCTCTGGCGGGGCAGGAGCGGGTGATTGTTTCGGAGATCGCAGGGACGACGCGCGATGCGGTGGATGTGCGCTTCGAGATGGATGGGCGGGCGTTCATCGCGATCGACACGGCGGGGCTTCGCCGCAAGAAGAGCTTTCAGGACCAAATCGAGTGGTACGCGTACGAGCGGGCCCAGCAGGCGATCGGGCGGGCGGATGTCGTCGCGCTGCTGGTGGACTCGACCGAGCCGATCAGCCAGGTGGACCAGCAACTGGGGATGCTGGTGCAGAAGTCGTACAAGCCGGTCGTGATCGTCGTGAACAAGTGGGACCTTGTCGAGGGGCGCAAGGCGCTGGCGGGGAAGCACAAGGGGAAGATCCTCGAGACGGAGATGTACGAGGAGTATCTGCGCAAGGAACTCAAGGGGCTGGAGTTCGCGCCGATCAGCTTCACCAGCGCGCAGACGCGGCAGAACATCAAGCGGACGATCCAGACGGCCTTCGAGTTGCACAAGCAGGCGATCTCAAGGGTCTCGACGGGCAAGCTCAACCGGCTCTTGCAGAAGGTGCTGGCGACGCGCGGGCCATCGAGCAAACTGGGAACATTCGCTAAGGCGTTCTTCATCGCGCAGGTCGCGGTGGACCCGCCGACGATCGTGCTGGTGGTGAACAAGCCGCAGCTCTTCACGCCCAACTACAAGCGGTTCCTGGTGAACCGCATCCGCGAGAACGTGCCGTTTGGCGAGGTGCCGATCAAGCTGCTCGTGAAGGAACGCCGCAGGGCGCGGCCGGAGGATCTCATCGCCGGCGAGCGGGAGCGGCTGCGCGAAGAGGGCGCGGAAGTTGTCGGAATGGACGAGGGCGTCGGCGAACTCGTCAAATCCGGCAAGGCGGAGGCGTTCTTCGATGATGATGACACGGAACTCAAGGGGTTCGATGATGCCACCATCGCCGAAGAGGACATTCTTGCCGGAGCGGATATCGACGACGATGGCAACGAGGATTGATCGCGCTCAGCCCAATGCCGGAAGTTCTGATGTGATGTGGGCGATGCGCTTGCCGAGGCGCTCCAGGCGGTAGAGCACGGCACGGGCATCGGGAGCGGAATCGGTGCGCCGGAGCAGGTGGGCGTCGCTCGTTCCATCCAGGCATTGCGAGACGGCGCGGTCGGTGGCGCAGGCGAGGGCGGCGCGGATCTCGCCAAATCGCTCGGCGCCTTGATGCACGGCGAGGACGGTGGGGAGCGTCCACTTGCGCAGGCCGAGATCGGTGAGACCGAACTGGTCGAGGGTTGCTGTGACGCGGACGCACGCCGGGCCGAGATTCAGGCCGCGCTGGGTGAGGATGTATTCGGGGCGCATCGGGTGGCCATATCCGGGGTTGGGCGCGGCCAGATCGAGCTCGATGAGGGCGTCGAGGGCCTGGGTGACGGCGAGGCGATGGGCACCGAGGCGATTGATGAGCGTGATGAACTTGCTGCCGCGCTGGGTGTGGAGCTCGGCCAGCACGGGCAGTGCCCAGCGATGGTGGGTGAGGAGGGCGAGGTGGGCTGGAGCGAGAGGTGCCATGCGGGCGGGGAGCGGCGCGGGTTGGGTCTTTGGGGATTTCGGCGGACGGGGCTTGACAGCCGATTGCGTTTACTATACTTTGTGCGCATGGCCCGGGCGAGCGTTCGGGCAAGATTCTTGAAACTCGTTGCCACGGAGCACCCATGTCGAGCCCACTGAACTACAACGGCGGCCTGACCCTTTCGATCCAGGTCGCGGACATGAAGAAGGCGGCCGCGTGGTATCGAGATGTGCTGGGTTTCACGTTTCTGTACGAGGTGGCCGAGATCGGGTGGTGCGAGCTGGCGACGGAAGTGAAGGGAGTGAACGTGGGTCTGTCGCAGGTGGAGAAGCCCAAGGTGGGCGCGGGGCCGGTGCCGACGTTTGGCGTCCACAACCTGGACGCGGCCCGGGGGCAGCTCGAAGGCAAGAAAGTTCGCTTCGACGGGCCGACGCAGGAGTTTCCCGGGATGGTGAAGCTGGCGACGTTCTTTGATCTGGATGGGAACGCGCTGATGCTCTTTCAGGATTTGCAGGGGAAGTAATCTCGGAGCAGGGCGGCGTTGCCGCGGAACGGTTGGTATCTTGTCATCGTGCTGAACAGGAAGTGTCACATGCGCTGCGCCATAACTGTGCTCGCTGGAGCGGCCATTGTCACGGCGGTGTTTCTCGCTTCTGGGTGCGGGCAGACGACACGCGCGGACCCCGTAGAGCCGCACCCGCTCAGTGAGCATGGCACGCTGACGGACGCCCGATTGCGCGATCTCGCGTTCATGAGCGGGTGCTGGTCGATGTATGACAAGGAACACTACAGCGAGGAGTGGTGGTCCGCGCCGGCGGGGAAGTGCATGTCGGGGGCGTTTCGCATCGTCAAGCCGGACGGCTCGGTCGCGCTGTACGAGATGCTGTCGATCTCGGCGGAGCCCGACGGCGTGGTCATGCGGCTTCGCCACTTTGATTCGGGGATGATGCCGTGGAAGTCCGAGGCTGAGGGGCCAATCGTCCTCAAGCTGGAAACACTGGAGCAAACACGAGGGATATTCAGACCGAACTCAGAGGCAAATGGCTCGCCCAGTTTCAAGGCCGACATACACACAGCGGTCTTTCGCAGGGTCTCCGGGTCCGGCACGCTCGGGACGATCACGTATGAGCGAATCCGCGACACTATGCGGACAGCCGTGGCGTTCACGCCCGAGAGCAAGAGAGAGCCGCTGCGGTTTGAGATGCGGCGCGTCACGGACGGGCCGAACTGAGGCGGCGGGTTCGTCTATTTGAACGGCCACCACTTGCGGCGTTTGCGGGCGCCCGCCACGGCGCAGGGACGACCGGGCAGCGCCATCTCGTGGGGCGGGAGTCGAAGCGCCT
>JBGANP010000082.1:0-16373 GCA_044222255.1 Phycisphaerales bacterium | reverse complement strand
CCCTGACCTATGCCCGCGGGCGTCTGCCAGACAACTTTTCCGGGAACGACTACCTCGCGTTCTCATGGTGCGCGATCGGCACCACGGCGCCCTGCCTGAGCTGTCCGACCATCGGCGGTCCATACGTGACCGCCAATCTGCACGACTCGGGCGCGCCGGTGCTTGTCGAAGTGCCGAGCACCGACCCGCTCGATCCCACACCCGAGTTGCGGATCATCGGAACGGTCAGTTCTGCAAACTCAGGACGGCGGCCGTCGGCTTGGAACAACTCGGGCGGACAGCCACAACTCGTTGAGCCGGCCCGCGTGACGCATGTCCGACCCGGCGATTTCAACGGTGATGGATCTAAGACGATCGACGATGTGATGACGTATCTCAGCGAGTTTTTCGCTGGAGCGCCGGACACCGACTCGAACGGTGATGGAGTCGTAGAAATCGTGGATGTGCTGTACTTCGTGCAGCGATGGTTCGAGTAGCGCGCCCGCGAACCGCTCGGACTCGATTGACAGGGCCACGTGAGGGTTATACCCTTATCGTTCGGGATCTGATTGGATTCCTGTGAATCCACCCGTTCACTCGGAAGGTGGCCCGGGCGCGGCAATCGCGCCGAGGCGTTTTTGGAGAACTCAAGCATGAAACGGATCAACTGGCTCAGCATGGCGATGTGTTGCGGCGTGATGGCAGGCATGTGCGGCGTGGCGAGCGCTCAACCCACGGACCTCAAGCCCAAGCTTCCGGCGATGCCGACGAAGGAAGCCCTCAAGGACGCTGTGAAGACCGCGCAGCCGGAGAAGAAGGACGCCCCGGCAACTCCCGCGGCCACTCCGGCAGGCATGCCTCCGGAGATGACACCCGAGCAGAAGGCCGAGATGGATGCGTGGATGAAGGCCGGCACCCCCGGCGATATGCATAAGTGGCTGGCCCGCGGCGTCGGCACATGGGACGCGGTCGTCAAGATGACGATGCCCGGCGAGCCCTCCAGCGAGTCGGTCGGCACAATGAAGGTCGAGATGGTGCTCGACGGCCGCTACCAGCAGGGCCACTTCAAGGGCGACATGATGGGCATGCCATTCCAGGGCATCTCCACCACCGGCTACAACAACATCACCAAGATGTTCGAGGGCTCGTGGATGGACAGCTTCTCCACCGCGATCATGACCACCAAGGGCTCCATGGAAGGCGAAAAGCTCGTCCTCAAGGGCGAGATGATGGACCCGGCAAAGAACAAGATGATTAAGGAGCGTCAGGTCTTCAGCTATCCCGCCTCGGACAAGATGCTCGCGGAGTTCTACCACGAGATCGACGGCAAGGACGTCCTCGTCATGACCATCTCCTACACCAAGGCCGCCAAGCCCGCCATGGAGACCACCAAGCCTGTCGAGAAGGGCGCGATGGACAAGGCCAAGGAAGAGGCCATGAAGAAGGCCATGGAAGAGATGAAGAAGCAGGTTCCCACGAAGTAATCGTCTCGCGAAATCATGTTGACAACCAAACGGGCCGCGGACACAACATCCGCGGCCCGTTGTTATTGCAGCAATTATCAGAGCAAAAACAGCGAGAAAATGCGAGGCGGGCCGTCCCCCGCGAAACGCGATTGAGCAATACATATGGCGGCCGATCGTTTGGCTGCTGAAGCCGCCCGGATCGTGTCGGGGGCTCTGATCAAGACTTCTCTCCGATTGGGGATGCACAATGAATCTCGCATGCAAGCTCGTGGCAATGGCGGCGGTGGGGCTGGGTTTTTATCTCGGACAGAGCGACGCGTTCGGCCAGGGGCCGCGCCGCGATGACGGGCCGCGTCAGGACCGACAGAGCGACATGCGCTCGAATCGCGATGGCCCGCGCGATGGCGCCGCACAGCGCGGCGGCGATGGCCCGCGCCACAAGATGGGCAAGCACTACAAGCACGCCATGAAGCAGTTCATGAAGCGCCATCACCGTCAGCACGGCGCGGGACAAGGCGGGCCCGATGGCAACGCTCGCGGCCCACAGTTCCGCGATCAGCAGGGACGGGGCGACCAGTTCCGCGGCGGTCCCGGCCGCGGCGGTCCGAACATGAATGGTCAGGGCCGTGGCCCGGGCCCGCAAGGCCAGAACTTCCGTGGTCCCGATTTCCGAGGCCCCAATGGCGGTCGACCCGGCCCGGACGGACGACCCAACTTTGATGGCCCGCGCCGTAGGCCCGACATGCAGGGCGGACGCGATGGAAATCGCGGCCCGGCGATGCGTCACGGACCCCAGCAGGGTCCTGGCCGCGGACAGGGTCCAGACGCCCAGCAGTTCCGCGATGACCGTCGCGGCCCCGATGCGAACGGTGGTGGGCAGGATGACCGTGGACCGCGCCCACGTGATCGCATGCAGGGCGAACGCCGCCGCGGCGGCCCGAAGGGCGACATGACCGCTCCCGAAGGTCCGCGCGACGGGAACTGATTGATTTTCAAGATGACCCAGACTTGAGTTCTGGGTGGCACGGGCAGCTTGCTGCCCGTGATGTTGAAACACAATCGTCGCGATCCCGTTCGTCGCGGAATCCACGAATACCAAGCAGGCCCGCGTGAGCACCTCACGCGGGCCTGTTCATTTCACTTGGGTTGGCAACAACACGGGCAGCAAGCTGCCCGTGCCACCCCTGAAGAAAGCGCTGCGCACTTCGATCGACTATCAGATGCGCTCGAGCACCGGCAGCTTGCCGACGAGCGGGCGTAGGTAGTCCACGCACTTCTTCGAGACATCGTTGTGGCCCGCGAGAAACTCGGCGGGAAGATGCCGCGTTTTCGCGGCGACTTCGGAGAGTTCGATCCGCTTGTAGTCCACTCCGTAGGACTTGCCCGGCTTGCGCACGATCGCGACCGAGCCGGAGAGCACGCCCTTGGACGCTTGCTTCACGGCGAACTTCGCGGAGGCGCGTGCTTCCTTCGCGTCGATCGGCGACTGATCGGGCCAGCAGCGCTGCAGATATCCGAGCGTGTCGGCGCGGACGCGCGGCGGCTTGCCGTTGATCTTGATTGACTTCTTCACGAGATCAGCGAGGGCATCGCCGAGCGCGCCGACGCCGGAAAGCTGCACGTTGCCGTGCGCGTCCTTGTCGAGCGTGTCCACGAGCGTGGTCGCGATCGGGCGGCCCTGGGCATCCTGCACACCCTCGCTCACCGCAACCTGGCAGCGGCCGTGCTTGGCGAGCACACCCTCGACATCCGCGATGAATCGCTTGGAATCGAAGGGCACTTCGGGAACGTAGATGAGGTGCGGGCCGCGGTCGGAGTTTTTGGCTCCTTCGCCGCGTGCGAGCGCGGCGGCGGCGGTGAGGAAGCCCGCGTTGCGCCCCATGACGACGTTGATCTTCACGCCCGGAAGTGAAGCGTTGTCCAGCGAATCCGCCATGAACGCGGTCGCGATGTATCGCGCGGCGGAGGGAAAACCGGGAGTGTGGTCGCTGCCCATGAGGTCGTTGTCAACTGTCTTGGGGATGTGGAAGCAGCGCAGCTCGTAGCCGCCAGAGTTGGAAAGCTCATTCACGATGCGGCAGGTGTCCGAGGAGTCGTTGCCGCCGATGTAAAAGAAGTAGCGGATGTTGTTCCGCTTGCAGGCCTCGACGATCTTGGCGCAATACTCCGCGTCCGGCTTGTCGCGGCTGGAGCCCAGCGCGGCCGCGGGAGACTTGGCGACCTTCTCCAGATGGCTCTTGGAGAGCTTGCCCAGATCGATGATGTTGTCCTTCACCAGCCCGTTCACGCCGTGGCGCATGCCAAGGATCTTCTTGACGCTCCGGAAGGAGCGAAGCTGCTCGACCGCACCGACGAGGGACTGATTGATGACGGCCGTGGGGCCGCCGGACTGGCCGATAATGGCGTTGCCGCGTGGCAGAACCGTGGGCATGAAACACTCCCGATCACGATGGGCTGAAGGCCCGGGACATCCCGGGCGGGGCATAGGTTAGCCGTGATGGGATGGGTGACAACCACGCCGGACTGATCTATTCGATCGGAAGGCAGTAGTTTGTCAGTCGCCCGGGAAACACGAGGTACTTTCCGTCGGCGAGCGAGCCGTTATCGAACAAGGTGTCGAAAGTCAGCCATGTGGAGTTGGCGGCGGGCGAGAGCGTGATCGAGACATTGTGCGGTTTGCCTGCCCATCCGCCGCTGGGAGGCGCATTCCAATCCCACACGCCACCGATGGGCACCGGACGCTTCCATTCTTTTACGTTGATGTAGCCGTCAAAGGCATCGGGAAATGCGTTGCCATTGGTATCTGCCGGATAGTCCCGGTAGTCGCAATAGTACATCGTGATGCCTTTCTCGAAGGCATCGAAGCATCCCGCCGTCGCGGCAAACTTCGCGTTCTGCGTGGCTTGGCCAAACCGAGGGGCGGCCACCATCGCGACAATCGCGATGACGATCACCACCACCACCAGTTCCATCAATGTGAACGCCGAGTTTTTCAGTTAAAACTCCCCCGGGTATTGCCGCTATCGGCCGGTGGCAATCCGAGTTGACCTGCCAGCACGCGGCGGCCGGGATACCGCCGTTATTGGGCCGCAGCCACATCCCGTAACACCGAGAACAAATGTGTTGGGCTTTCGCGTTATCCTGTGTCAGAACAAGTCACGGGCCTGAGGGGTCTGGCGGGAACGCCGCCGCACGATTTGGCGGGGCATGTCAGCTCTTCGGAAATGGAACCTCAGCATGATGTCGAATCGAATCCGCGCCGTTGTTGGAGTGATCGCGAGCATCGTGGGCGTCGTTGCCGCCGCCGGACTCGCGGTGGAGCCGCCAACCTCGCGATCGCCGCTCGCCCCGCCGCCCAACGGCCCGCGGAAGAGCGAGCCCGGCGATGGATTCATCGCGCTCACGAACGCGACGATCCACGTCAAGCCGGGCGAGACGATCGAGAAGGGCACGGTCGTCTTCCGTGGCGGCATGATCGAGTCCGTCGCGGCGGGAGATGCCGTCCCGGCGGGAGCCGAGTCGCGCGATGCGGCGGGCATGCACCTCTACGCGGGCTTCCTCGAGCCGTACTTCGAGGTGGATGTTCCCAAGCCGGACCCGAGCGCGCCGGGATCGCACTGGAACGCGAGCGTTACGCCGCAGCGGAACGCGCTGGACAAGGGTGCATCGGGCATCGCTGGCAAGGATGCGGAGACGTTGCGTTCGATGGGGTTTGTGGCCGCAGCGATCTCGCCGCGCGGCGGGATCTTCCGCGGGTCATCCGCACTGGTCTCCCTCGCACAGCCCGGCACGGAGCCATCCGATGCCCTGCCGCGGGTGTACGCGGACAAGGTGTATCAGTGCGTTGCGCTGGATCGCGCGGGCGAGGATTCGCCGGGCGAGATGCCCGGCCAGACCCCCGGTGGGCCGCGTCCGCAACGACCCAGCGAGCGTGGCACCTGGTCGTCGTATCCGTCGAGCCAGATGGGATCGATCGCGCTGGTGCGGCAGACTTTGAGTGATGCGGATTGGCAACTTCAACTCAACATCGCTTCTAGTCGAGCAGGACGACCTGAAGAGCACTATGCAATCAGTGCTGTCCCGAGTAACTTTCACAACGTCAGCGCAAGGGCGACACGACCAGGTTCAGTTGAGGCGGATGAGGATGCGCGGCGCAACCGCCGCGCATTCGGGGTTCTCTTGTTTGACTGCGATGATGAACTCGAGGCGCTCAGAAGCATCAAGATCGCCAATGAGTTCAATCGTCTGTATCAGGTTCTGGGTTCAGGACTTGAGTTTCGTCGTCTAGAAGCTCTGTCTGCTCCCCAAAAGAACTTGCTCGGATTCATTGAACCCCTCAACTTCCCCCGCACGCCGCGTGTCTCCACCATCGGCGAGCAGGAAGCCGTCGAACTCCGCGATCTGACCAACTGGGAGCAGGCGCCCACGAATCTCCGGCGCATGGATGCCGCGGGGCTGACTGTCGCGCTCACGACCAGCAAGATTTCCGAGCGGCAGGGCGGCCGGCGCGCCTTCAAGGAGAATCTCTCTTCCGCGATCAAGCACGGGTTGAAAGCCGATCGCGCTCTTGCGATGTTGACGACGAACGCGGCACAAGTGCTCGGCGCCTCCGATCGCTTCGGCACCATCGAGAAGGGCAAGGTGGCGAGTGTCATCTTGACCGATGGCGAGCTCTTCACCGAAAAGCCCGATGCCCCGAAGAAGGGTGAGCCGGGATATGTCCGCGCCGGGCGCATCATCGATGTCTACATCGACGGCCGCCGCCACACCGTCGCGGGCAAGCAGCGACGCGACCTTGGCGGCACGTGGGACATCACCCTTGAGCCCGGCCCGAAGGCGGGCTCGAACGTGAAGATCACCTTCGAGATCGACGACGACTTCCCGCCCGCGATCACGATCGTGAAGCGATCGACCGATGAAGCGGGCGAGAACGCGGGCAAGGAACAAAAAGCCACGACCAAGGCGCAGGGGGTAAGCATCGAGGAGGATGGTCGCATCAAGTTCACCTTCGATCACGAGCCATTCGGCGAGAAGGGCGTCTTCGTCAGCGCGGGCCTGATCGAGAAAGGCGCCGACGGGGAACCGACCATGCGCGGCGAGTCCATCCGCTCTTCCGGCCAGATGCTCCGCTGGACCGCTGTGCGTACGAGCAAGGAACTCCCGAAGCCCGAGAAGCGAGCGGCACGGGGTGGAAGGGGTGGCGCTGACAGCTCGCCTGCCAGTGATGCTGCCAACAAGGGCACCACACCATCAAAGCAGGACGATCCCTCCTCAACCCCAGATGCAGACAAGAAAGCTGTCGCAGAGAAGGGTGACAGTGCTCCCAAAGGTGGCACAGGAAACTTGGCGGATGCCCCCGCTGCCGATGCTGACAAGAAGGGTGCCACACCACTGGCTGAAAAGCAGCCAGTGCCACCCAATGCACCAGCTGAGGAGAAGAAGGACGACTCCAAGAAGAGTAAAACGCCTGAGCACGACGCGATCGCGGCGATCCCAGAGAAGCTCGGCCTCCCGCTCGGGCCGTACGCGCTCGACGAACCTGCAAAAGCCGAGACAATCGTGCTTACCGGCGCCACCATCTGGACCAGTGGCCCCGCAGGCAACATCGAGAGCGGCGTCATCGTGATCGAGGGCGGCAAGATCGCCGCCATCGGCAAGGCCGGATCGGTCACCCTTCCCACTGGCGACACCGTCCGCACCATCGACGCGACGGGCAAGCACATGACCCCGGGCATCATCGACTGCCACAGCCACACCGGCATCTCCCGCGGCGTGAACGAGGGCGGCCAGGCCGTCACCGCCGAGGTCCGCATCGCCGATGTGACCGATCCAGACTCCATCTCCTGGTATCGCCAACTTGGCGGCGGCGTGACAACCGTCAACAACCTGCACGGCTCGGCGAACGCCATCGGCGGCCAGAATCAGGTGAACAAGAACCGCTGGGGATGCACGACGCCCGATGACATGCACTTTGAGGGAGCGATCCCCGGCATCAAGTTCGCGCTCGGCGAGAATCCCAAGCAGTCCAACGGCGATCGGCAGTCGACGCGATATCCGGTAACACGCATGGGTGTGGAGACGCTGTTGCGTGATCGGTTCACGGCGGCGCGGGAATACGCCCGTGAACGAGCGGCATTTAGCTCGCACATTGAAGAATGGAAAAAGACCAATGACGTCGGCATGAAGAATGACAATCTCAGAGTCGAGCTTGGCAAGGCTCCCCGCCGCGATCTCGAACTCGAAGCCCTCGCCGAAATCCTCGAGGGCAAGCGGCTCATCCACTGCCACTCGTATCGGCAGGATGAGATTCTCATGCTCTGCCGCATCGCCGATGAGTTCAACTTCAAGATCGGCACCTTCCAGCACGGGCTGGAGGTCTATAAGGTCGCGGACATCGTGAAGACCCACGTCGTCCCCGGCGGCGGCGCATCCATCTTCTCCGACTGGTGGGCGTACAAGGTCGAGGTGCAGGATGCGATCCCGTATGCCGGGCCGCTACAGACGCAGGTCGGCGTGCTCACGAGCTACAACTCGGACTCGGATGAGATGGCCCGCCGCATGAACGTCGAGGCGGGCAAGGCCGCGAAGTATTCGGGCGGGCGCATTTCCGAAGAAGAAGCACTCAAGTTCGTCACGATCAATCCAGCGAAGCAGCTCATGATCGATGCCAAGGTCGGCTCGCTGGAAGTCGGTAAGGATGCGGACATCGCGGTGTGGTCCGGCCCGCCGCTCAGCTCACTGTCGCGTTGCGAGCGCACGTTCGTCGATGGCCGCGAGCTCTTCTCGCTGGAGAAAGACGGGGCGATGCGCGAGAAGAACCGCGCCGAGCGGCGCCAGTCAGCCAGTTGGCCGACGAGGTCGCGATGGACGATGAGGCCCTGATCCTCGCCGCGCGCCGCTCCGTCATGTATCGCATGTACCAGCAGCAGGACGACATCATCCGCGAGAAGTACCTCAACCTCCTCATGCGCGGCCTGGATCCTCGCTTCCACACCGCGGGCGAGTGCGGCTGCGAAGGGAACTAAGTCACTCACTTCTGAGAACACAGAGAGCACCGAGAAAGACAAGAGCAGAAAAGCCACTTCCGATTTCAAGGACCATTCCACATGCGATCTCCCACACTCACCTCGTACGCCTTTCTCAGTGCCCTCTGTGCACTCAGTGGTGAATCTGTCTTGGCACAGGATCTCACGCCGCGATCCACTCCCCAGAACAAACCAATCGCCATCGTCAACGCAACCATCCACCCGATCTCTGAGCCAGAGATCAAGGACGGTTTCGTCGTCTTCGATCGCGGCATCATCGTCGGCATCGGCGCCATCGGCTCGCTCGACTCCCGCAAGGTTGACGCCACCTGGCGCATCATCGACGCCAAGGGCAAGCATGTCTACCCCGGCCTCATCGTCGCCCACACCCAGCTCGGCCTCACCGAGATGCAGAGCGTTCGCTCCAGCAACGACCTTTCAGAAACTGGAACGATCTCACCCGAGCTACGCGCCGTCTCCGCCGTCAACCCGGACTCCACACTGCTTCCCGTCACGCGATCCGCGGGGGAACTCATCGCGGGCGTCTTCCCCAGTGGCGGCGTGATTTCCGGCCGCGCGGGCGCGATCCGCCTCGACGGCTGGACCGTCACGGACATGACCATCCGCGACGAGTGCGGGCTGGTCGTGAACTGGCCGGTGACGCGCACCGTGAACGCGCCGTGGATGAATCAGAGCGAAGAGGAACAACGGCGCGGCACAGAAAAGAACCAGAAGCTCATCGAGGAGATGGTCTCCGGCGCGAAGGCATACGCCGCGGCCAAGGCGGCGGACCCGAAACTGCCGACGGATATCCGCTACGAAGGCATGCGGACCATCTTCGCAGGCGCCCCCACTTCCCCCGACGCCCGAGACCCCAAACCCGAGACCCGTCTTCCTCTCTACATTAGCGCGCAGGACTACGACCAGATCACCCAAGCCGTCACGCTCTGCTCCAAGTACGGCCTCCGCTGCATCATCGTCGGCGGCCGCGATGCCCCGCTCTGTGCTGATCTGCTTAAACGCAACAACATTCCCGTCATCGTCGATGGCACCTTCAAGTTCCCCAAGCGCGATGATGCCCCGTACGACGACGCCTTCACGCTCCCCGCGCGCCTCCACAAAGCAGGCATCTCCTTCTGCATCGCCAGCGGCGAGGAAACCGCCCACGAGCGCAACCTCCCCAACGCCGCGGGCATGGCCGTCGCCTACGGGCTCGACCACGAGCAGGCCCTCCGCGCCATCACCCTCAGCAGCGCGGAAGTACTGGGTATCGCTGACAAGTACGGCTCGCTCGGGATCGACAAGAGCGCGACACTCATCATCACCGATGGCGATGTGCTGGAAGTCACCAGCCACGTCACCATGGCGTTCCTCGACGGCCGCGAGGTGAACCTGAGCAACAAGCAGAAGGTTCTGGAAGAGCGGTACCGCGGGAAGTACGGGGTGAAGTGATTCTCCAGCGGCTTGTAAGGCCCGGTGGAGGAGTAGCGGCGCAAAGGGGTAGTCGAGACGAACCGATCCCGCACTCCTCGACCCCTCCACTCCTCGACTTCCCCACTCCCCCGCGTTATCACCCCCACACCCCCGTGGGGTCCAGCCCCGCCGCGCGATTCACTCTCCGTCAGGCATACGGAGGACCGCAAGCGGATGGTGCAAAGCCCGGCGATGTCGTGCCCTACGCTGCGAGCGGTGCAGCTCGACGCCGATCCATCGCGCTCGCGGAATGCCGGAAAGCCGGGAACAACGCCCGCTTCGGCGGAAACGGTTTCCATGACCGCCGCTACCCCCGCCGCGCCGCCGCCGGATCTGGCCGCGGCGTACGACCGCCTCGGCGGTTCGCTCTTCCGTTTCTTCTACGCCCGCGTCTCGCGCGATGAGCATCTGGCGGCGGATCTCATGCAGCAACTCTGGGCCGCCGCGGCGAAGAACGCCTCGCGCGTCCCCGAAAAGGAAATCGAGTACTGGCTCCGGGGCGTCGCCCGGAACCTGCTGAACACGCACTGGCGAAGAGTCTCGGCACGCCCGACGCACGTCGCCATGGAGGATGCCAAGACCGGAGCGAGCATCGCGGACCGCATGACCCGCGAGCGGCTTCCCGAAGAGGAGATCGAAAAACGCGAGGTGCAGGACCGCCTGCTCATCGCGATCACAACCCTCTCCTCGCCGGATCAGGAACTCATCTTTGCCCATTACTTCGAGGGCGCACAGCAGGTGGATCTGGCCAAGCGCATGGGCATGTCGGTGCGGGCGATCGAGGGGCGGCTGTATCGGGCGCGGCAACTGCTGCGGGAGGCCTTGAACGAAATCGAGTGAGTAGGAACTTTCCCATGGCGACAGACCACAACAACACATCTCCGCACGGCCCCGATGCCGCACTGGATGCCAACCTCCGCGCCATCGGCTCGCGCATCGGCCCCATGCCCGCGCCCACCGCCGAGCAGATCTGCTCGTGGCGCAACGAGCGAGACGGGGCGCATTCGCCTCGCGCTCAACTCGCCGGTGCAGCGACCGGCACGGCCGAACTCGCAGATTCGTCACCATACTCCATCTCTTCTCACGTTCCCCACCGCTCCCGCTGGCTCGCGGCTGGCTCCGCGCTCGCCGCGTGCATCGCCATCGCCGCCGTCGTCATCTGGCAACCCGGCGCGACCGTCCAGGCCTCCACCATCATCAACGGCCTCCGCAGCAAGACCTTCGGCGGCGTCAACATCCGCTTCGACAACGTCGCCTCGCGCGGCACCACCGTCGATGGTTTCATGCGCATCCGCCTCGACCAGCCCGTCTCCATCGAGACCCTTGATGATGCCGACGCTCTCAAGGACAAGGACCACTTCGGCGCTGCCTACGGCAAGTTCACCATCACCACCGACAACACCGTCCCCGGCTGGGCCGATGGCCACATCCAGGCCGAGGGAGCCCTCACACGCGGCAGCGGCTGGATGCACATCCTCGCCTCCGACAAAACCGTCAAGCAACTCGCCGCCGCGGAACCCCGCGCCATCGGCCTCGCATCCATGGCCTCCTCCGGCGTGCTCCTGAACATCGGCGGCGTCGATGAGCCATTCTTCGAAGGCCTCAACGCCATCATGTGCCCGGCCGGATGCCCCTCCGGCACAATCAACACGCCCGGCCTGCACGCGAGCGTCAAGACCAACCCCGATGGCCACGGGACTGTCAGCATCGGCCTGGGCGCCCGCGCACCCGGCGCGGCCGCCCCAAGCATGGAGCAGATGCAGCGCTTCGCCTCACTCGCCCGAATGCTCCTCTCCGGCAAAGCCCGTCAAGGCGAGCTCGACCAGCTCAAGAGCATGATCCAGAACGACTTCGCCCAACAGGCCAATGTCCGCAAACTCCCCGGCGGCCAGTTCCTCCTTTCCGCCGACCTGCCCGACCCCGAAGCCCCAACCGGCGACACCACGCGCGGCGCGACGCTCAGAGTCTGCTACGAGGAAGCCGCGGGCGTTCAGTGGGCCGAGATCCTCAACATGCGCGACACCACCGGCACCATCCGCATCGAGTTCGACGGCGACGCCATCGATCCCGCCCTGCTGCAATACGACCGGCTGGTGGAAACGGGAAAAACCAACTACCTCGATCTGCGCCAGGTTATGCGATTCCTCATGCCCGCCGCGAAGCAGATTCCGGGCCTGCTTTTCCAGTGAGTTTCCGGGCTCGCCGCGTGCCGCTTTCACGCCGCGGCGGAATATCCTTCTCGTGATGCCAACCGTCACACCATCCCACGAGATCAAGCCAACGGCCATGCCCACCACCAGCACACAGGACACCAAGTCCTCCGGCGTCATGCGCGCTCTCATCAAGCACCACGCCGGCCCCGGCCTTGAGCTTGTCACCAATCGCCCCATCCCGACCATCGGCCCGCGCGATGTGCTCATCCGCGTGAAGAAAGCCGGCATCTGCGGCACCGATCGCCACATCTGGGAGTGGGACCATTGGGCAGCCAATCGCATCCCCGTCGGCATCGTCACCGGCCATGAGTTCGTCGGCGTCATCGAGCGCGTTGGCTCCGCCGTCACGCGCTTCAAGCCCGGCCTGCGCGTCAGCGCGGAGGGCCACATCACCGCCGGCCTCGACTACAACAGCCGCACCGGCAACGCCCATATCGCTCGCGACACCAAAATTCTCGGCGTCGATCGCGACGGAGTCTTCGCGGAGTTCGTCTCCGTTCCCGAAGAGAACGTCTGGCCCGTCCACCCGAATATCCCGGATCACCTCGCTGCCGTGCTCGATCCGCTCGGCAACGCCGTCCACACTGTGATGTCCGCAAACGTGAGCGCGAAGACCGTTCTCATCACGGGTGTCGGCATCATCGGCCTCATGGCCGTCACCGTCGCCAAGGCAGCGGGCGCGAGTCGCATCTTTGTCACCGATGTGGACGACAAGCGACTGAAGCTCGCTCGCAAGCTCGGCGCGACCGAGGCCTGGAAGGCCAACGACCCCAAGTGGATCGACAAGATCCGCCAGCACACCCGCGGCGACGGCCCCGATGTTCTGCTCGAAATGTCCGGCCACGCCGGCGCCATCGACGACGGCTTCAAGGCCCTCCGCATGGGCGGAACCGCCGCGCTGCTGGGCATCCCCTCGCGCCCGATTTCCTTTGACCTCTCTAACCACGTCATCTTCAAGGGCGCGACCGTCTTTGGCGTCAACGGCCGCCGCATGTTCGAGACCTGGTACCAGATGGAGGAACTCCTCCTCTCCGGCCGCCTCGAGCTCGAAGAGATCGTCACCCACCAGATCCCCTTCGCCGACTTCGCCAAGGGCTTCGGCCTGATGCAGAGTGGCGAGGGCATCAAGATCGTGATGAATGTGAGCGAATGAGCCCGACCTCGGATCAGAGCGCGCCCCTCCACTTCCGCCCCCGCCACCGCCTCACCCACGCGCGCGAGTTCGACGCCGTCTACGCCGCCAAGGTCCGCAAGGTCCGCGGCCCGCTCATGCTCTTCACGCTCCCCAACGACCTCGCATGGTCCCGCCTCGGCCTCTCCGTCAGCGGCCGCGTTGGCAACGCCGTCCGCCGCAACACCTGGAAGCGACTCATCCGCGAGGCCTTCCGCCTGCAGCAGCACACGCTCCCCCTCTCCGCCCGCAACACCGGCTACGACCTCATCATCAGCGTTCGCGCCGGCCCCGATCAACCCGTCTGGACGCTCCCCGCCTGCATCAAAGCCCTTGCCGAACTGACTGCCGAAGCAGACAAGGAATGGCGCCGCCGCGACCGCCGCACTACCGACGACCCCGCCGCCACTCCGCCCTGCCCCAGCCAACAATGAGCCCATGGCCGCGAGTCCCCGCCCATCCCGCTTTCGCCGACTCGCCACCCTCCCCTTCCTCGCCGGGATCTACGCCTACCGCATCACCCTCGGCCCCTTCCTCGGCGGCCACTGCCGTTTCTTCCCCACCTGCTCCCAATACGGCTTGGACGCCTACCGCGAGCACGGCCCCATCCGCGGCTCAATCCTCACCGCCAAACGCATCTGCCGCTGCCATCCCCTCGGCCGCGGCGGCTATGACCCCGTCCCACCCCAAGACCTTGGTTGATCGACCAACCGCCCCGCGCCGCCGCTGATCAACGAATCGCGCCGCATCACTAACATTTTTGCTCGACTTGTTAGTAAGTGAGCATATACTAGCCAAGTGATCCGCTTTTCACGCCGATGAACTCAGGCGTTCCCGGAGTCGCCCCGCAAATGCGGCGCAACTCGTTGTCTGACAGGAGTTTACCGTGGGCCGTCTGCCAGCAGCTCAGCGCAAGGAACAACTCCTCGACACCGCCGCGCGGCTCTTCGCCGTCCACGGCTACGCCGGTGCCACCACCAGCCAGATCGCCAAGGCAGCGGGCGTCACCGAGCCCATCATCTACCGCCACTTCGAGTCCAAGCGCGAGCTCTTCATCGCCCTCATCCACCGCACCAGCGAGTCCACCATTCGCCTCTGGGAGCACGAGCTCGCCGCCGCGGCCGACCCCGCCGATCGCCTCAAGCGCCTTATCAACGCGAACCCCATGGTCGCCAACATGGGCCGCGGCATCTATCGCGTCATCGTCCAGGCCATGACCGAGGTTGAAGACCCAAAGATCCTCGAAGCCCTCAGCGAGCACATCAAAACCCTCCACGCCTTCCTCATGCGCGAGGTTCTGCAGGCCCAGGAAACCGGCCGCGTCAGCAAACGCTTCAGCCCCGAGCTCACCGCCTGGGCTCTCATCCACATGGGCCTTGGGTACGGCCTCCTCAGCGCGATGGGCGTCTCCCAGCACGGCACCGACGACCGCGGCCACACCATCGTCGATCTCCTCGGCGAGCTCATGCTCGGCCAGAACTACAAGCGCGACTGATCCGCTCCGTCGCTACCGACCCGCCTCGCGCTTGTTCAGAACCGGCATTTCCATCAGATACGCGCGGGGTGCCGGCAGCGCCGACTTCTCGAACTCCTCGTACCTCCCGCTAAAGCAGATTCCCGCGTGATCCAGCATCACCACGCGTGGTCCGATGCGCCGCAGCAGATCGCGATCGTGCGTCACGATGATCGTCGTACGCGCCACACCCGAGCGGCGCGGCGGCGAGCGGCCATCCAGATCGCGAAACGCGAACCCGGAGCCCGCGGGTCGGTGATGGGTGGTGTAGATCAACTCGTGAATCGCGCTCGCCACCATCGGGTCCAGGCCCGTCGTCGGCTCGTCGTAGAACATCACCAGCGGATCACACGCGATCGCCCTCGCGATCGCGACGCGCTTGGCCATTCCGCCCGAGAGCGAATCGCGGTCCTTGTCGATCACATCCGTCACATCCAGCGCGACCGACGCCAGACTCGCCCGTACCCGCTGGTCGATCTCCTCCTCGCCGAGCATGGTGTGCTCGCGCAACCAGAACGCGATGTTCTCCCGAACAGGCCCGGAAAAGAGCGCGTTGCGCTGAAAGACCACCGCCCAGTGCAGACGAACAAGATCGACCAGGTCCTGCGAGCTGTCATTGAGATCGCACAGCGGATATTGCCCGGCCCCGTCCGGCTCGCTGTTGTGATCCGCCGCGAGCACGCGCCCAGCGCTCGGAGCGATGAGCCCGATCAGGTGGTCCAGAAGCACCGTCTTGCCCGATCCCGAGGCCCCGACGATGCAGACGATCTCTCCCGAGTGCACGGCAAGATCGACATTGTTCAGGACGACCCGCTCATGAAACGACTTGGAAAGGCCCTCGGCCCGGATCTCGACCGAAGCCCGGTTCTGAATCGAAGATTGTGCGGCGAAACTCGTCACGATCATCAAGAGTAGCGACGCGAACGCCCCGCCCCGCACAAAGTCGCAACTTCCCCGAGCAACTACCCGTGCGTTCGGCTCCTGATCCCGGCACGCTTCCGCCGCGGGCCGCGAATCCCGGCGCACTACGATTCCCCGCTTGACCATCTACCTCGACAACAACGCCACTACTCGGCCCCTCGAGCCCGTCCGCACCGCCATGGCCGAGATGCTCGCCGAGTTCTGGCACAATCCTTCGAGCGTCCACCGCCCCGGCCAGCAGGCCCGTCACCGCATCGAGCTCGCCCGCAAGCAGCTCGCCGCGCTGATCGGCGCGCGTCCGCGTCAACTCACCCTCTGCGGCTCCGGCACCGAAGCCCTCGACCTGGCCATCCGCGGCTCGCTCCTCGCGCAATCTCGCGTCGGCGCTGCCCGCCGAAACCCGCCCGGCGCGATCATCACCAGCAAGGTCGAACATGTCGGCGTCCGCGATCTCGCAACCGCTCTCGAAAAAGAAGAAGGCACCCGCATCCTCTGGGCCGACCTCGACGAGATCGGCCGCGTCCGCCCAGACTCGATCGCCGCCCTCCTCGCCGCCAACCCCGACGTCGCCCTCATCAGCGTCCAATGGGCCAACAACGAAACCGGCGTCAT
>JBGANP010000081.1:0-16771 GCA_044222255.1 Phycisphaerales bacterium | reverse complement strand
GCCACCAGAACCGACAACCACATCGAGGACAGCTCCTACACCAGCGCCGACCGCGGCATCGACTTCGCCAGAAACATCATCATCCGGAACACCTGCCTGGGCAACACCATCAACTGGGTCATCGCCGCCATCAGCGGCAGTTCCGCCCCCAGTTCGCTCGGCTCCGGCGATCCCAATGGCAACTTCTCGTATTGAGCAGTGCATTCCCACCTTCCAATTTCGCAGGCCGCAGCACTAAGGACCACCACCATGACCCGCAACCCTAACGCTACTCCCACCAGAGCCGTCCTTCCCCTCGCCGTTCTCGCCCTGCTGATCACCGGCGGCATCCTCTACGCGGGCCCGATCAACCCGCCGGCGGGGCCTGTAGGGCCGACGGGGAAGACGTTGCAGGAGATTTTCGATAAGCCGAGCGGGGGTGATGGGCGGATACAGATTCCTGGCGGGACAACGAGCGTGGCGATCACGCAGCCGGGGAGTTATGTGCTGACGGGGGACATCGTGACCGAGTTTGCGATGCAGATTGCGGCGTCGAACGTGACGCTGGATCTGAACGGGCATCATCTGATCAGCACGGTGGCGAGCAGCGCGACGCTGTCGATCCAGGGAGCGCAGACGAATGTGAAGATTCGGAACGGGACGGTGGTGGGCGGGGTGTTTGGGATATCAGTCGGCACGGGCGCGGTGGGTTTGCTGGTTGAGGATGTTGATGTGTATGGGGCGCGCGCGAATGGGATTACGGGGGCGAACATGCGGGCGGGGGTGCTGAGGAGGTGCCGCGTGTTTGATACGGGGAGCACGACGACGGCGACGACGGGCTCGACGATCGTGTTCGGGATTTCGATCTCGGGGACGGGGAACAGGGTTGAGGGGTGTGCGGTGTCGCGGCTGGTGCATAACAACGCGGGAATTACGCCGCTGTTTCGGGGGATTTCGATGGGAGGAACGGGAGTGGTGGAGGGGTGTCTGGTGAACTCTGATGTGGCGGTGAGCGGGACGGGGATTGAGGCGGGGAGTTGTGTGTATCGGGGGAATGTGGTGACGAGTTTTTCCGCGCCGTATAGCGGGGGGACGGATGGGGGCGGGAACTTCTGAAGTGGCGGAGAGAACGGCGGATCGGACGGGCGCAGTCGGTGTGGGTTTCAAACCAGGAGATGGACCATGCAACGGATCGGAACGATGACAGTTGTGGTTGGGGTGATGGGTCTGGTGTGCGGTTTGAGCGCGATGGCGGGGCCGATCAACCCGCCGGTGGGTGCTGTGGCGAGCACGTTCAAGACGTTGCAAGAGGTCGAGCCGCGGATTGCGATCAGCGCGACGAACACGCCTGGGGATGCGACCAGCAGTTTCAAGATCATCGCGTCGGGCTCGTACTACCTGACGGGGAACATCACCGGGGTGGCGGGCAAGCACGGGATAGCGATCGCCGCGAGCGGGGTGACGCTTGACCTGAACGGCTTCGACGTCACGGGTGTCCCCGCGATGGGGCTGTTTGACGGAGTGAGTACCGTGGGGCCCGGCCTGACGAGCATTGCGGTGGTCAACGGCTCGGTTCGCGGCTGGGGGCGCAGCGGCGTTGACTGCGGGACCTCATTGGCGACCAACTGTCGCGTGGACGGGGTGTTGGCCAGCGGCAACACCGTCAACGGCATTCTGGTCGGCGTGGGCAGCATTGTGTCGAACTGTGTCGGGTCTTCGAACGGAGCCACCGGCATCATCACCGGCTTCGCCTGCACACTGAGCAACTGCTCGGTGTCCTCCAACGCCGCCGACGGCATCAGCGCCAACAGCTTCAGTACGGTGACCGGGTGCATGGCGTACCTCAACGTTTCCAAGGGCATCAGGGTCGGCACTGGAAGCACACTAGCGAACTGCGTGGCGAACTCTAACAGTGACAGCGGCTTTGGCGTCACGTTTGGCTGCACGGTGACGCACTGCTCGGCGTCTTCCAACGCGGCCAACGGCATCATCACCTCCAGTTCAAGTTTTTCCACCGGCTGCACGATCGCGGACTGCACCGTGCGGCAGAACGGACTGGACGGCATCGTGTGCAGTTCGGGGTGCGTGATTCGCGGCAACACGTGCGACTCGAATGGCAATCTCGGCGACGGCGCGGGCATCCACGCCACGCTCGGGGACAATCGGATCGAGGGCAACAACTGCACGCTTTCGGATCGGGGCATCCGGGTGGACTTCGCGGGCAACATGATCGTGAGAAACACCTGTTCGGGGAACACCACCGCCAACTGGGATGTGGCGGCGGGGAATGTGTGCCTCGTGGTGCAGGGGGCCGTCGGCAGCGCGGCGATCCTGGGCAACACGGGGGGCGTGGCCCCCGGCTCGACGGATCCTAACGCGAACTTCTCGTACTGAGCCCCTGTTCTCAAGCACCCCCTTCCTCCTTCCCCGCTCGGCCCCACACTCCTTACTCGATCGGAAGTTCATGAAGCACTCCATCTCAGTCGTTCTCTGCGTTGTGCTCTTTGCGTGCGTGTCCAGCGGCGCGCTGGGCCAGTCCAACATCTCGCCGGCCCACAAGTTCTGCTGGAGTGAGAACTGCGGGTTCATCAACTGGCGGGATGGCGGTTCGCCGAGTGGGGCGCAGGGGGTGCGGCTGCACGCGACGTTTCTCTCCGGGTTTGCGTGGGGCGAGAACATTGGGTGGATCAACTTCGGGGATGGGACGCCCTCGGACGACTGCGACGGGTCGCCCTGCTACAGCACGAGTAACGGGGCGGAGACGGGCGTGAACCGCGACGCGAGCACCGGCAACCTCTCCGGCTTCGCGTGGGGGGAGAATGTGGGGTGGATCAACTTCGGGGGCGGTGCACTGGCGACGCCGCCGAACGCGGCACGATTTGACGCCGCCGCGCACCGCCTTCGGGGGTATGCGTGGGGAGAGAACATCGGGTGGGTGAACCTGGATGATGCGAACGTGTTCGTGGGGACGTGCCCGGCGGACTACAACGGGGATGGCGCGCTCACGGTCCAGGACATCTTCGATTTCCTGGCGGGATGGTTCTCGGGGAACCCGGCCGCGGATTTCAATGGGGCGGGCGGTCTTGGGGTGTCGGACATCTTTGATTTTCTAGCGGCGTGGTTTGCGGGGTGTTAAGTTTCCTGTTTTCAAAGTGAACAAAGAATGCGGCCTCCTAGTTTTTGGGAGGCCGCGTGTGTTTTGGCGAGCGTGTGGGCCACGCTATGAGCGAAGCCCTTTGGCATAGAGGCGAGTTTGGGATTCTGCGCGGCCCTCGCCGGGGTCGTCGTAGAAGTAGGCCTGCGAGGTTTCGGTCTCGCGCTCGACCTTCCAGCAGGCGGTGTTTGTGATGTAGTCCGGCTTGTCTTTGAACGGGGTGACGAAGGCGGGGCAGAACCACTGGATGCGGTTGTTGGGCTGGGCGGCGAAGTTGCCATCATCGAGGGCAAGGATGTGGGCGCACTTGTGGCCGCCGTCGCCGGCTTCTTCGGAGTCGGGGGAGCCGTGCCAGTCGAGGGTGAACATGTATTGGGCGCCGATCCAAGTGCGATCGCGGAGTTGCAGGCGGGCGCGGGCGTCCTGCAGCCGGTCGAAGGAGGTGCATTCGATGTCTGCGCTGAAGCAATCCCACATCTGGAGCCAGTCCAGCGGTCGGAGCGGCGCTTCGGGCTTATGGCAGAGTGCGTGGAGCGGGAGACGCCAGATCATCGCGCCATTTTCGGTGAGGATGTGGAAGCCGAGGGCGCGGCCGGGGAGAGAGGAGACGCCGAAGACGCAGACGGAGAGGAACTCACCGTGGTGGGCGAGATTGTCGTAGAGAAACTGCTTGCGGAGCATGCAGTAGAAGCGGGGGATGTTGGTGTTCAGCGTGGGCATGGGGCGATTCTCCTTTTGGAACGCCGGATGCGAGAGGATGGAAAACGGTGGGTGCGCGGGAACGCTTGCGCGGTTCGGGCGCAATAGGCGAAGGACCGGCGGCTTGCGCCGCTCGGCTCTGATTTACTCTTCGAGGTAGGTGTATCCGTCCAGCCCCTGCTCGTAGAACATGAGGAGGGACTTTCCCTCGGCGACGGTGAGGCGGTTGCACTTGATGGCGCGTTCGACGTCCTTGCGGACGGACTCGCACATGTCCTCGGTGTCGAACTGAACGTATTGGAGGACTTCCTTGACGGTGTCGCCCTCGACGACTTCGTCGATGGACCAGTTGCCGCCGTCGTCGGAATCCATCGAGCCGCCTTCGGGGTTGTAGCTCACGTGGACGGCGTGGGTGTCGCCGAGGAGGTTGTGGAGGTCGCCGAGGATTTCCTGGTACGCGCCGAGGAGGAAGACGCCGATGTAGTAGGGCTCGTAGGAAGTGGTGGGGGAGGTGTGGGCGGGGGTGATGGAGCCGGCGATGGGGGAGCCGTTGCTGGTGTGGGCGCCGTTTGATGCTGTTGCAACATCACGGACAGGCGAGTTGGCCGTGCTACCCACTGGTGATCCGTTGGAAAGGCCCGGCTGAGCCGGGCGGAGCTCGTGGAGCTCAAGGGTTTTCTTCTCGATGCGCTTGTCCACGAAGTTGTCGATCTTGCCGTCGGAGTCGCAGGTGATGTCGGCGAGGATAGCGCGGCGGGTGGGCTCCTCGCCGAGACGATGGATCGGCATGATCGGGAAAAGCTGGTCGATGGCCCAGGAGTCGGGCATGGACTGGAAGAGGGAGAAGTTGCAGAAGTAGATGTCCGAGAGAATCTCGGGGAGGTTTTCCAGTTCCTCGGCGAGCTCGCCCTTCTTGTTCTGGATGTCGAGCACCTTGCGGCCGATGGACCAGAAGAGGCGCTCGCTGGCGGCGCGCATGGGGAGGGACATGTAGCCCAGGGAGAAGAGGGACATGGCCTCATCGCGGGCCTGCATCGCGTCGTGGTAGACCTCAAGGGCGTTTCGCTCGTTGATGCGCTCCCAGGAATCAAGAAGATCGAGGAGGGGCTGCGGGGGCTCTTTTTCGCCCTTCATGTCTTCGGTGATGCGGGCGATCTCGGGGTCTTGCTGGAACTGGCTCTTGCCGAGCACGTTCATCACGAGGATGCTGTGGTAGGCGACCATGGCGCGGCCGGACTCGGAGATGATCATCGGGTGCGGGATGCCCGCGTCGTCGCAGGTGGTTTTGATGCGATACACGATGTCGGAGGCGTACTCATCGACGGTGTAGTTGATGGATGAGTTCCAGGCGGATTGCGAGCCGTCGTAGTCCACGCCCATGCCGCCGCCGACATCGAGGATTTTCATCCCGGCGCCGAGGCGGACGAGCTCGGTGTAAATGTGCGTCAGTTCGTTGACGGCGGTCTTGAGCTGCTTGATGTCGAAGAGTTGAGAGCCCACGTGGCAGTGGAGCATGTTCAGGCAGTCGGCCATGCCGCGCTGCTTGAGGTAGTCCAAAGCGTCGAGGACTTCGGTGACGAAGAGACCGAACTTGGAGCGGGCGCCGGCGGAGGCCTCCCAGCGGCCCGCGCCGCGGCTGGACAGCTTGACGCGGACGCCGATCTTGGGGCGGACGTTGTACTTCTGGGCGTACTTGACGATGAGTTCCAGCTCGGTGAACTTCTCGACCACGGGGATGATGTTGCGGCCGAGCTTGGTGGCGAGGATGACGGTCTCGATGAACTCGTCGTCCTTGAAGCCGTTGCAGATGATGGGCATGTCGTCCTGACCCTCGGAGAGGGCGAGGACGGCGAGGAGCTCGGGCTTGGAGCCTGCCTCGAGGCCGAACTTGAGTTCCTTGCCGATGGCGGCGATCTCTTCGCAGACGTGGCGCTGCTGGTTCACCTTGATGGGGTAGACGCAGGCGTAGGGGGACTGATAGTTGTGGTCGGCGATGGCCTTGTCGAACGCGCCGCGGATCTCGCGGAGGCGGTGTTCGAGGATGCCGGAGAAGCGGAGGAGCACGGGGGCGTGGATGCCGCGCTCGGCGAGGCCTTCGACGAGATCGTGGAGGTCGATCTGCTTGGAGGGGTCCTTATCGGGCATGACGCCGAGGGTTCCGGCATTGGTGATGCCGAAGTAGCCCTTGCCCCAGTCGGGGACGCCGTAGAGACGCGCGGCGTCTTCGGCGGACCATTTGCCGTGGAGGAAAGCGTTCTTCGAGACTGTGAGTGTGCCCATCGTGTGGTCGGCCCCCGCGCGGCGGGTGAATCGCCGGCGCGTGTAACGGAGTGCGGAACAGTTCGGCGATACCGGTTGTGGCCGGTGCGCGAAATGCTCTGCTCCTCTGCGGGCGCCATCCATGGCGTGAGCGGTGTGTCCGATCGTGGATCGGGGAACGAATTAGCTCAATCCGCGCGGGAAGCAAGAAAGAAAGAGAACAACCCCCTCAGGCCGTGGCGTCGCGCCGCCGCTGACACTACCACGTGGGCTGGTCGCGGGCGCGCTCGTGCCGAGGTCGGGGAAGTGTATCACGTCTGCGCGGGAATCAAGGGAAGTTCCGGGCGCAGACGGGTGAGGAAGTGCTCCGGCGGGGCGCGGGGCGTATCCACGGCAAGGGGGGTGCACGAATGATCGGGCGATGGCTTGAGAGCCGTCAGTTGCGCCCGATGTGACCGGGCTGCGGCGGAAGGACGGGGGGCTTGAGATCGCTGGGACGCGCGGGGGCTTTCTCGGTCGTGCCATCGGGCGAGTTGAGAGCGGCGTCGGTGGGAGAGGGCTTGGCGGTTTGGCCGCAACCCGGCAGCGTGAGGAGGGAGGTTGCCAGGAGTGTGAGGGAAAGCAAGGAAGCAAGGCGGATGGACGTGGCGTGCATGGGGGGCTCCGGGGCGGTGGGGCGCGGCGAGACAGTGGAAGGCAGTTGGCGGTGAGCGGCCTCAGTGGAAGGTGAACCGCCCGCCGCGTTCCTGCCAGTCGAGGGCCTCCTTGAAGTGGATCTGGAGGGATTGCAGGAGGGAGGCGTAGAGAATGAGGACGGCGATGGGGCCGATGAGGAAGAAAAAGAAGCCGACGGCGAAGATGATCGGGAGGAACCACATGAATCCGAGGGCACGAGCGCGAAGCTCGACGTTTGGCACGCGATCGGCGACGGCGCGGACGTGGACGAGCATGGCATAGAAGAGGGTGAGGAACGCGGCGTTGTCGAGCCAGTTGAGGCCGATGGCGACGGGCTGGAGCGGGGGAACGAAGCCGCCGGTGGTGGCCGCGGCGGCGGCGGCGTAGTTCGCGATGGCGACGGCGAGCCCGGCGAGCTTGGCCAGAAGCTGAACGGAAACGGCAACGCGGATGATGGAACGCGGGTTGATGAGACCGGATTCGGCGTCGGCCTCATCGGGCGTTGTGAACTTGAAGTAGCCGAGGATGAAGCCGAACGTGGGCAGGAGCATGATCGCGCGGGCCACGACGTCGGCCATCTCCTTGGACTGCGTGGATCGGACGAGCATGTTTGCGAGGACGGAGGCGGCGAGCGTCAGGACGTAGAACCAGATGGAGCAGAGAAGGATGGTGAGACCAAAGTCGAGGGACTTGAGGTAGTTGCGATCCGCGAAGCGGAGGACGCGGCCTTCGAGAGAGACGGCGACGGGGGCGGCACACTCCGGGCAGACGCCAGAGAGCAAGAGGCCGCGGAGGTTGTAGCCGCAGCGGGCACAGGAGCAGTCGTACTGGACGACTGGCGGGGGTTCGGCGGCGGGGATGGGGGGGCCGAGGGAGTAGGCGCACATCGGAAGAGATTACCGCGCGGAACGCGTGGAGTACCTGATTGGGAACGCGCAGCAGCAGATTTTCAGGTTGCCGGGCTTGAAGCGGTAACCCATTTCAAGTGTCGAGCCGGTCCAGATGGGATCAGTGCCGCCCCGCCGCCGCCAGCCCCGCCGATCCGATGACCTCTTCCGCGTACCGATTCATCGCATCGCGAAGCTGCTCGAAGGATTCGAGTACGTAGTAGATCGGCTGGTAGTGGTGAATCTCGAAGTCCGTATTGCAGACGCGCTCGAGATCGAAGGGGCGATACTCGGGGACAGCGCGCTCGGTGCAGTCGGGGGCGGACCGGCCCTGCTTTTCCCACTCGCCGCCGAGGGAGTACTTGGACTCGCCGTGGCTGGAAACCAGACCACTGCCGTAGACCTTGATCTTTCCATGCTCGCGGATGAGGCCGAACTCGACGGTAAACCAGAAGAGGCGGCCAAGGCGCTTGACGTGGTACTCATCATCGCAGAGCAGCGCGGCTTTGCCGTATGTCTGGAGGAAATCGGCGAAGACCTTGAGCGCGTGCAGGGGGACGTGGCCGAAGACATCGTGGAAGATGTCCGGTTCGGGGAGATAGTCCATCACCTCGCGCGGGCGGATGAGCACGGTAGTAGGAAACTCGCGCTGCGCGAGGCAGGCGAAGAAGCTCTTGGCGGGGAGGTAGCCGGGGACGCCATAGCTGGACCACTGGCTGCGGGCCTTGAGGAAGCGATTCACGCCGTCGAGCTGCGTGCCCTTCTTGAGCACCACGCCGCCGGCGATGGTGATGTCCTCGGTCAGCGTGTGGTCATCCAGCAGCGGCATGCGATCGCGCGTGAGCTTGATGATCTTCATGCCCTCGATGAACTGGCTGGAGACCTGCTCTTCCAGCACCGACCAGCGGCGGTCGAAGAGGTCGCGCCAGACGTCGTGGTCTTCGGGGGTGTATCGCTCGTAGTTCTGCGTGATGTAGAACTGGTCGGCGTTGATCTGCGAGGCGGGGAGTTCGGGCGCGTGGTCGGCCGCGGCCTGGGCGATGCGGGCCTCTTCGGAGTCGATGATGTTGTTGTATCGAATCTCGGCGTTCATGCCGCGCTCCCGGGAGGGCCGTTGGGGAAAGGTCTTGCGGGGTGAGGCCCCACTCTTTATAGTACGATCCGGATGGTCGGCCGCTTCGCGTGGGATGCAAGACCAAAGCAAACCACGGGAGATGGAGGGCCGCGCTGGAGCGAGCGGCCGCTGAAACGGCGACGGAAAGCGTTTGCGGGGATGGCGGTCGCGAGAGACGGGACGAATACCCCGACTAAACCACGGGGCCGCGAGCGAGGGCGGATCACGGGAGCACGCGCATGGCCATCGATCCAATGCTGTATGAGAAGGTGTCCGGGCGCAAGGGCGATCCATATTCGCGGATGGGCGAGGCGCTGGCTGGTGCGGACTTGGCAAAGGCGGCGCGTGCCGCGGCGAAGGAAGAGTCGTACACGGAAGGGGCGATGCGGGAGCGGTACAAGTGGAAGTTGTACTCGTTGGGTGTGGTGGTCGCGGTGGGCGGGATCATCGCGCTGGCGCGGGCGATCTTTGGATGAGGATGCGCATGGAACGGATGTGTTGCGGATGGCGTGCGGTGCGGCGGCTCAATGTGGTCTTGGGATCGCTGATGATCGGCGTAGCGATTTCAGGGTGCGGCGGCGATTCGCGCGACCCAAACCGAGAGCTCAGCGTCGACGAGCGGGCGGAGTTGCTGAGGGATGTGCGAGCCGACAAGTCGCGGTTGCAGAATCTCACGCCGGCGGAGCGGGCGTATCTGGTGAAGCGGATGGGAAAGTAGACAGCCGCGGGCTATCGCACGATGTTTGCCGGCTCGCGTCCCGCGAGAATCGCCGCCGCGTTTTCGCAGACCAGCCGCGTCATCTCCTCGCGCCAGTACTGCTCAGCGGACCCGATATGCGGCGTCATCACCACGTTGGACAAACCGATCAACCCCGGGTGAATCTTCGGCTCCTGCTCGAAGACATCCAGCCCCGCGCCCCAGATGCGTTTGGCGGCCAGGCACTCCGCGAGCGCGGCCTCGTCGATCGTGGGGCCGCGGCTGGTGTTGATGATGATCGCGGTTGGCTTGAGCAGCGCGAGCCGCGCGGCGTTGATGATGTGGCGGGTGTCGGGCGTGAGGGGTGTGTGGACGCTGACGACATCCGCTTCGCGCAAGCCGGCATCCAGATCGATGCGGGTCGCTGCGAGCGGACCTTGCTCAAAGTCCAAGTGGCGGGAGCGGGCGACATATTTGGTCCGCATGCCGAAGGCCTGAGCGCGCAGCGCAACGGCGCGCCCGATGCGCCCTGCGCCGACGATCAGCAGCGTGCGACCCGTGAGATGCTGGCCGCACCAGCCGGTGGGGAAGGTGTTGCCCTCGGCGGCGAAACGTCCAGAGCGGCAGAAGGCGTCGCCCTCGACGATGCGCCGCGCGACGGCGAGGATCAGGCCGAGGGCGATGTTCGCCGTTCCCTCGGTCACGGCGTCGGGCGTGTTCGTGACGATGACGTTTCGTTTGTGGCACGCGGCCAAGTCGATGTTGTCCACGCCGACGGCGTAGTTGCAGATGCCTTTGAGCTGTGGCCCTGCGGCGTCGAGAAACTCATTGTCAACGCGATCGTGGAACATCGTGCCGATGACGGTCGAGCCGGCGATGAACGCGAGTAACTCGGCCCGCGACATCTGCGGGAGCGCGGGGGCCATTTTCACGGTTGCGCCGGGAATGGTGACAGTGCCGGGGACGGCGCGGGTGATGGAGACGAGGGGGAGGTTGGGCATTGGGGGATTGTTCGCAGCGATGGGGAGCCACGCGAACGAGCGCATCTGAATGCACGATTGGCTCGCTCCGGGTGCTTAGCGTCCGAAGCACGCGTTTGCTTCACCTTCGCTGATGCGCTGCCCGAGCCCAATCGCCTGCGACTCGCTCATCCCCATCCGCCGCCGCTGCACCGCCGCCTGAATCGAGTCCGCCGCATCCGCCCTGACGATCGGTACATCCGACCCGAACCAGAGCAGTCCCGATCCATCCGTGCCCGCGGGCGTGCACCCGGAGTCGATCAACTCCCGCAGCGGCAGCACCCGATCCAGACGGTGGGGGAGCTGCCGTGTTAGCACATCAATGTCCGCCAACAGATGACACGGCTGCACGCTGCACACCACGTTGAGCTTGGCGAAGCGGGGAACATCCTGTTCATCGATGAGTTCGCAGTGTTCGAGGCGAAGAGAAGGCATCGAGGCATCTCGGGATCGAGGCATCGAGAGCGATGCAGGAGTCCCCCTTCGGCTTGATGCCTGGATGCCTAGATCCCTCGTTGCCTTCTCCCACACATCCAGCACCATCCGCACCGCCCCATCCCCGATCGCGTGCACAGCCAGTTGCAACCCCAGCGATGTCGTCAACTCCATCGCCCGCGATACCTCCGCCGACGTCGCCATCATCTGCCCCAGCGGCAGGTCGTTCAGCGGTTCGCGATACGGTTCGAGCATCAGCGCCGTGCGGCTGTTTAGCGTGCCGTCCGCGAAGAGCTTGCCGCCAGCAAGCCGCACGCGATCGCTCTCCCACCGGGCCCGCATCGCGTGGGCGCCTTCCAGTTTGGCGACATTCGGATACAGCAGCACACGATCGACCGGCAACTCGCCGCTGCGCTCCAGCCCGGCGAGCACGGGGCCGAGCCAGTCCTGGCTGTGCAGGTCGTGGACTTCGGTATAGCCGAGCGCACGCAGCGCGGTCAGCCCCGCGAGCACATGGCCGCGGACCTCATCACGCGTCGGCTCAGGCGCGGCCTCCCATACTTTGTACGCCGCGTGTTCCAGCAGCAGACCGGTCGCCGCGCCCTCGGCATCCACGCACACCACGCCCTTGGGCGGCACTGGCTGCCCCGCGCGGACCGCGCCGGCCCGCATCGCGTTCGTGTTGGCGACGGCGGCATGATGATCGAACGACATGATGACGCACGAGCGGTGCGATGCCGCGCGATCCAGCTCCAGCAGCGTCGGCCAGCGGCGTTCCGGCCAAGACTCGATGCGGGCGCCGAGCATCCGCACCCATCCGCCCGCGCGAACCTCTGTCGCAGCATCGCGCACGCGATCAAGGCATTCCGCAAGCGAGCCGCAATTCGCGAGATTTGGCAACGCGAGCGATTGCCCATACGCGGCGATATGAGCGTGGTGCTCGCGCATCTCAGCCGATCCCCTTTGCTGATGCCCCGGTGGAGCGGCCGCCCAGCAGACGATCAATCTCCTGCTGGCATCGCTCCGGTGTGGCGGCCTCGATCCCCGGCGGGAACTCGAGCCGCACGATTCCAAAACGAGCGCGAACGTCGATGCCGTAGGGATCAGCTCCGACACAGAGCGGGTCGGTCACGAGGGTGGCCGCGTGTTGCTTGCACGCCGCGGCGAGTGCCCCCCGATCCGCGTTCGCCCGCCGGATGAGCCCGTACTCTTCCCTACCGAATGGGTTGGGTACCTGCACATCCTCTATAAGGAAGACGGCGGTCTCCGTCTTGACCCCTTCGATCTCTCCACGGATCCAGATGGAGAGAGAAGTCGATCTGTGATACGCCTTCCACCGGTCCACGGCCTCTGAGGCCTCGGGCCGGTCGATGTGGCGAGGGTTTACCACGGCCTGCATATCCCAATCGCTCTCGGCCGGGAGCCAGAGCAGGAGGGAGCTGATGTCATCGGACGCAAAGCCGGGTTCAACGGGCATGACGACCTGCCCGGTCGCGGCTTCCAGCACGAACTTCACCTCGGAAACCCGCTCGTGATGCTGCAAGGTCGCACGATGGTGGCGGCGGAGCGCGCGAATGCCGGCGCTGCGATCGTCTGCGAGGATGTCGTCCATGGCGCGGTCGGGCATCCATGAATGATAGTGCGCCGCGCCAAAAATAACGCGAGGCCGGCTCGAGCCAGCCTCGCGAAATTCGGCGCTCCAGGGGCCCGGGCTACGCCGCCCGAAAGGCCCTGAGATAAATCTCTTTGGCTGCCGCTCGGCAGCGAATATGAAACACTCTGACTCTGCGATTGAACGGTTGTGCCGGCGCGGCCCGAAGGCCGCGGCCGGCGGTTTCGAAGTGGAATCACCTCAAGGGTGATCGATCACTTCTTCTTCTTGGTGGACTTCTTCTTGCCCTTCTTCTTTGCAGCTTTCTTCTTAGCCATGATCAAGTTCTCCTCGAACAGAAACGGTGTCTACGGGTCTCGAGCGGCTTTGGAGCGCCGAAAAATCTCCAAAGTCAACGTGGTGTATCGGAACAAACCGTACACCCACTTGAGCAATCATGCATCACGATACCCTGAGTGCAAGGAGGAATGCAAACGCTGTGGACAACTTCTTTACGTCAATCATCGTCTTCGGTTCCGGTCGCATGGGCTCGCGCATCGCCGCGCTCGCGTGCGATGATCGCGCCTTTGATCTCCGCGCGTGCGTCACGCACGATCGTTCGTCGCGCCTCGGCGCGATCGTGCGTGAGGCGCGGATGAACGCAAGCGGCGCAACCGACAGCCCGCGCATCGTTCTGGAAACCGCAAAAAACGCCGAGAAAACGGCCGGTTTTGCGGATGTCGTCATCGACTTCTCCTCCGAGTCCGGGCTGCATGATTCCATCGCGCTCGCACGCGCGATGAACGCATCGCTCCTCGTCGGCACCACCGGACTCTCCCCCGCATCCATCGATGCGCTCAAGCTCGCATCGCGCGATCGCGCCGTTCTTCTTTCGCCGAACACATCGCTCGGCGTCGCCGCGCTGTCGGTTCTCGTTCAGCAGGCGAGCAAACTTCTCGGGTCCGAGTACCACTGCTCGATCGTCGAATCGCATCACGCGATGAAGAAGGATGCGCCTTCGGGCACCGCGCTGCGCCTCGCGCAGGCCGCACGCGATGCCGGTCACACGCTTCGCGACGACCAGATCATCGCGATGCGCGGCGGCGATGTCATCGGTGAACACACCGTCCGCTTCGCCGGACCCGGCGAATACATCGAACTCACACATCGTGCAACTTCGCGTGACCTCTTCGCGCGCGGCGCGCTGCGAGCAGCGCAGTGGCTCAAGGACAAACCGCCGAAGTGGTACTCCATGCACGATGTCCTCGGGTTGCCGGGTTGATCGCCGCATGATCGCGTGCGATGGGCGCGCGTTCGTGCGCACAATTCCGACTCGCGCCGGCAAGATTCAACCTGTTTTCGCAATCAGGTCGCGCTCAAAGTGCGAAGAAAGCCCCGCCGCACGATCGTGAGAGATCGCAGCACGTTCGTGCGCGACGAATTCCGTCACTTCGCATGGTTATTCGTGCTCGCGCCCGCCGCTTGCACGTCTCGCGCGCGTGCATTCCTCGCGCGATCACGACTCTTGGTGGCATGACCAACATCGCTCACGGCTTGTGGGCAACGCGCGGCGTGCGACGCACGTTCAGCACCGGTGGCTCGCGATCCGGCTTCTTCGAGGTGGCCACTTCGGCGCTCTCCGCGCCCTCCGCGCCATCCTTTATAGAGCCATTCTCAGTGTTTTTGTTTTGCTTTAGTTTGGGTACATCTATTGCCAGCTCGCGCCACTGGATCGATGAGATCGAAACCCGGTTCACAGCGTTGTACATCGCCGTCGCCTGCTCATCGGTCATTGAAACCGGAACGCGGGCCCGGACCACGCCCTGATACGGGTTGTACCAGAACGCCGCCTTGTGCTCATCGAGCGTCAGCCGCACCAGCGGGTGCAGCAATCCGGCCTCCTCCTCGGACGCGATTTCCACCCACGGGCGATCCTCGCTCACCACCAGATTCTGCGGCGGATCCAGCTCAAACCACGCGGGATCAACCGTCACCGGCCAGCCGCGCGCGTTGAGTTCGCCCGTCTTCGTCGCAGCGCGGAATCGCACTTCGCGCTCCAATCGCTGCGTGTCCGCGGTCGTTTTGTCCAGCTTCGTCTGCTCCTCGCGCTTTTCCTGCTGCCACCAAACAACCGCGGCTCCGAGCCCGATGAGCAGCACCAGCAACGCGATGTCACGAATCCAGCGCATGGGATGCTGATCGACCTTCCTGCGCGCTTCCTCGCCCAGCATCACTCGCGCACGCGATGAACGCCTCCCGACTTTGGCGGATTCATCGAGCACGCCGCGAATGCGGGCGTGTTATCGCCCGTGGTGACTGGCGCAACCAGCCAGGTTGGCTCAAGCCAGCCATTTGGTCGCCCCGTTCCGGGGATGTTGCGCGGGTTTGCGCGCCCAAAAGAGCGCAACTTTCAGGCCCGCTTCCGCTTTTTCGAAGATTTTTTTCGCCCTTTCCTGACAAGGACTTGCGCGAAATTCTCCTCGCGAGTTGCGCGGGTTTGTGCGCCCAAATGTGTATCTCGGCCCCTGGGTGGAAGCGGACTTTTTTCCGCCTCTGACGCACGCCTCGCTCAGGAGCCCCCCATGCCCCGCACCACGCACAAGCCCTTCACCGAAGCCGCCCGTCTCATGCTCGCCGATGGCCGCGCTCTCTCGCGATCCATCGTGCAGCAAATGGCGGATCAGCAGCAACACGACGCCTCGCGCCTCGCCGTGCTCTGGTCCTACTACCGAAACTGCATGCACCCCGGCGCGCTCACGCCCGGCGCACGCGCCTACCGCCTTGCCCAGGAGCGCGGCCTGCCTTCCCGCATTCTCGGCTGCTGGGATCGCCGCTCCCCCGCCTCCCGCGCCATCGCCGACGATCGCATCGGCGGCCGCCGCGAAGTCGTCATCGAGAACGACATCGCCTGGCGCATTCAGACCATGGTCGACTTCATGTTCGGCCGCCCCATCACCATCGCGTCCACCGCGAGCGATCCCGCCACACGCGACACCATCGAGCAGGTCCTCGCCGCAATCTGGGATTCCAGCGGCGGCATCGCGCTCCTGCAAGACATCGCCCTCATGGGCCACGTCTACGGCCACGTCGATCTCCTCGTCCGCGCCACGCCGCAGACGACCAATCCCGACGACGAGCAGATCGACCAGCAATCCGACCAACCCCAGACCCTCGGGGAAGCAGTGGGGGACTCACAGAACGCGACGCCGCGGGTGCGGGCAGCGAGTGGCACCGCCCACTCCACGTCGATCGTCGAGCGCGCCACCAACCGCGTGCGCATCGACCTGATCGAACCGCCCCGCGGCGTCGCCCTGCTGAGTCACCACGATTCCCGCGCCATCGACGCCTATCTCATCCGCGCCCAGCACGACTCGCGCGACACCACCACCGATCAGGATTCCCTCTCCGCCCCCGCCAAGCTCGCCGCCTCCATGCTCAAGTGGTGGCGCACCACCCGCCCCTCGAATGCCGCATACGCCGAAAACCCTTCGCTCACCACCACTACCGAGCTCTTCGCCGGCCCCATGCGTCAGGTCTACGAAACTACCCCCGACGGCGAAACCCGTCTCATCGCCGAAGAGCCCGCCCTCGTCGAAGCCCGCCCGCACGATGCCCCTCCCATCGTCCACATCCAGAACATCTCGCAACCCTTCAACTACTCCGGCATCGGCGAGGTCGAGCCCCTCATCCCTCTCCAGGATGAGCTGAACACACGCCTCTCCGATCGCGCCAACCGCGTCACGCTCCAGTCCTTCAAGATGTACCTCGCCAAAGGTCTCGACGGCGCGGCCATCATGCCCGTCGCCCCCGGCACCATCTGGACCACCGACAACCCCGATGCCGAGATCACCGCCTTCGGAGCCGACGCCGCCAGCCCCAGCGAAGACAACCACATCGAGCAGATCCGCGAGGCGATGGACAAGGCCTCCGCCGTCCCGCCCCTCGCCAGCGGCGTCGTCCGCGCCAAGATCGGCAACCTCTCCTCCGAAAACGCCCTCCGCATCACGCTCCTGGGCCTGATGAGCAAGACTAACCGCAAACGCATCACCTACGGCCGCGGCATCATCGCCGCCAGCCAGCTCATCCTCGAAGCCCTCCACCGCCACGGCATCCTCCACACCACCGAGCGCGACCGCGCCCTCCGCATCGACTGGCCCGACCCCATCCCGCGCGAAGAGCAACTCGCCCTCCTCGCCGCGCAGAAGAAGGTCGACCTCGGCGTCCCCCGAGAGCAAGTCCTTGCCGAGCTTGGGTACTAGGTG
>JBGANP010000165.1:0-2016 GCA_044222255.1 Phycisphaerales bacterium | reverse complement strand
GGACGAGGAACGGGGAGAACAGATTCAGCCCGATCACCCCGCCGCGGCTGGCAATTTCGCGGATCGAGGCGTCGCGGAGGTGGCGCTGGTTGTCCGTGGCGACGATGGCGCGGCAGTTGGAGTGCGAGGCCATGATCGGGCCTGTGGCGAGCGTGAAGAGTTCATCCATCGCGCGGTCGGAAAGGTGCGAGGCATCGTGGACGATGCCGAGGCGGTCCATTTCCCTGATCATCGCGCGGCCGAGGTCGGTGAGTCCGAGGTCCGTGGAGTTGCCGCCGGCGTAGCGGGATGCGCGCGCCCAGGTGAGGCCGATGGTGACGACGCCGCGCGCAACCCACTCGTGAAGGTGGTCGGGGGAGAGGATCGGGTCGGCACCTTCGACGAGGATGCCGAGGCTCGGGCATTGTTTCAGAACACCTACCCGATCTAGTGGGGCAGGTGTCCCACCTGCCTCTACACCTTCTATTGCTTCGCTTCTAAGGGGATGGCGGGATGAGAGGTGGATGTGTCCATCGCGTGCCCACTTCTCGTAGCGTTCGAGTTGCTTGAGGCCTGCTTTGGCTGCCGCGGCGGCGTCCCCGGCGGGGTACGCGACGGCATCGTTGCCATCGGGCTCCGTGAAGATCGTGCCCAGGCACGCGCCGACGCCGCCGGCGCGGAGCGAATCAAGCGTCACGGACGCGGGCGGGTGCGGCGCGGCAGCGCGATCAAGCGGCGCCAGCATGTCGCGCCCGCACTCGGCGAGATAGGCCAGGTCGAGATGGGCATCAAACCATCGGAGCATGCCGGTATGGTACTGGGGCGCAGGGACCGGTACGCTCTTTGACATGGCGCGGCGGCAGGGAATGGTGCGCGGCGGGATCAACTGGGCGGCGCTCTCCGGGGCGCTGGTGGCGGCGGCGGTGTGTGCGCGCGGGGCGGATTCGGAAAGAGGATTCACCACAGAGACACAGAGACACAGAGAGGAGCGCACAAGTCAGAGAAGCGGCCGAGCCTTTGCGCCAGTTCTTCTCTGTGCCTCGGCGCCTCTGTGGTGCGATGCTGACGACCCGCCGATTGCGGAAGGCGGTCCGGTTGGGCAGCAACTTTCGGGCGACATCCCGCTGCTTGCCGACAAGCCCGACCGCGTGATCGATCTTCCCGACGCCGAGTCGGTCGAATCGATCGCGTTCCTGCCCGACGGCAAGAGCCTCATCGTGCACATGCAGGTCCGCGCGATCAACGTGTGGGAACTGCTCCACCACTACTGGCCGGAAGAGATCGGCGCCCTGTTGGCGATCGCGTTGCTCGTGCTCATTCGCGCGGCAGTCCACGTGCGGATGCACCCGCAGCGCAAGGGCGAACCCCACTGCCGCGGGTGCGGGTACTGCCTCACGGGCGTCGCGCCGGGCCCGTGCCCGGAGTGCGGGCTCGACAAGCGAGCCGGGAACATCGATAGGGGGCGGGTGATCGGGCGGTCGGCGCTGCGGCGCTTGCGGTGGGCGATGGTGCTGGTGATCGTGATCGGCGCGGCGTATGGAGGGATGTTCGCGGCGGGGGTTGGGAGGTGGAGCAGGGCGTATGAGACGTTCCCGATCTGGTCTACCCAACTCTACCGCCTCGCGCAGAACCTTGACGTTGCGTGGCTGCTGTCACGCACCGAATTCGTGGAGCGATATGTGGAATTTGATCGCAACCATGAACGGCAGGGGTACGCCTACTCGGGAAGTGAACGCGCCAACTCATCCCTGCTCTTTGACGGCAGTTTCATCCCGGAATCCAACGGCTACTGGATTGAACGCCGCAACGGGGAAAACGGACGGATGCTCAAACGCGTGAGCGTGCAGGACGCTCCGCTGCTCGGGCGTTGTGAGAAGTTTCTTGTGGACCTTCCCGAACGCGATGGTCACGCGGTGATTCTCGAGACTATCGCCATGCATTCCGAGGACGTGGAACGGGATTTGCCGATTTTCAAATGGAACCTCGACGACAACTCTGTGACCGTGATTTCACGGCATGCAATCGAAGCAGAGGCCA
>JBGANP010000080.1:0-16795 GCA_044222255.1 Phycisphaerales bacterium | reverse complement strand
CATCTCGTTCGGCTCCCAGGTGGTGCTCGCGCACATGCTGTCTCAGGAGCAGTTCGGGCTCTTCGGGCTGGCGATGTCGATCGTGAACTACGCGAATCTCTCGCAGCAGGTGGGGGTGCGCGAGATTCTCGTCTCACGGCACAAGAGGATCGAGCTCTGGCAGAGCACGGGCTTCTGGGTGGCGACGGCGACGGGTCTTCTCTCGATGCTGCTGATTCTCGGCGCAGCACCGATCGCCGGTTGGTTTTACGCGGACCGCACGCTGGTCTGGATGCTGCTGATCCTGGCGCTCGCGCAGCCGACGTACAACATGACGCTGGTGCAGGAGGCGAAGCTGCAGGTCAAACTGCGGTTCAAGTACATCGCGCTCTGCCAGTTTGTTTGGGGAGCGACGACGCCGATCCTGCAACTCCTGCTTGCACTGTCGAAGTTCGGCGTCTTCGCATTCGTCGTGCCTCGGCTGCTCTCGGGACTCATCCGCTGGTGGATGTACCACCGCGCCGAGCCGATCACGATCTCCCGGCAATGGAACGTGCGGCGGTGGAAGTACATTCTGATTCCCGGGCTGACGCTGCTGCTCACATCGCTCGCGTACACCATCGGGCCAAGTGTCCCAGCGCTGATGCTGGGGCGATATGTGGGCAAGGCGTCCACGGGCTATTTCACCTTCGCGTTCAACCTCTCGTTGCAGGTGCTCATGCTGCTGAGCGTTCAGATCGACAGTGTGCTGTTCCCCACGCTCGGCAAGATGGAGGGGGAACCGGAGCGGCAGCGAGCCGCGATGCTGCGCTCCTCACGGGCGCTGACGGCCGTCATGGCGCCGGTCTGCTTCATGCAGGCGGCCGCGGCGGGGCCGGCGATCGCGCTGATGTTCGGGCAGAAGTGGCTGCCCGCCGCCGAACCGCTGCAGATCATGAGTATCGGAATGCTGGGAGCAGGTGGATTCGTGTCCGCCCAGAGTTTATTGCAGGCGCAGCGGCGTTTTCGGGACAAGTTGATGCTCGCCTTGGCGTGGGGATTGATCTCTGCGGCGGTGAGCGTGGCGGGGATTCTGCTGGTGCCCGCACAGGACGCCGTCTCGGCCGCGGCCATAGGAATGGCGATCGCTTCGTTCGGATACGGCTTTCACAACTACGTCGAGGCCACCAAGCCCATCGGCGGCGGGATCAACGACGCGATCCGCGTGATCCTGATGCCCTGCATCGTCGGCGCGCTGGCAACCACACTCGCCTGGTGGGCATCCACCCAGGTCGCGCCGCTGGCCGCGATCTACGCCCCCGCAATCAAGAAGGCATGGATGCTCAGGACCATCGAACTTGGGGTCATTGGCGGCTTGGGCCTTCCGGCATACCTGGTGCTCCTCCGGGTGATGGCGCCGGGTCTCTGGAGGGACCTCATGTCCGCGGGATCGCCAATCCTGCGCCGGCTCCGTCGTATCGTTCCGGTCATGCCCGATGAGAAGCCCGTCGAATGAGCCACACGGTGCGCGCGGGCATCGGGGCTCGCACACGAACCGGAACAGAGCATCCTCATGCCCTACGACTCCAACTTCTTCAGCTCACATCACCCGGGCGCGGCCAGCTCCGCGGCGGTGATGGTGCCGCTGGTGCTTGCTCTTTCCGGAGCGCGCAGCGTCGTGGATGTGGGATGCGGCATCGGCACCTGGCTGGCGGAGTTCGCGCGCCTGGGCGTCACCGACATTCATGGCTTCGATGGAGTTTGGATCGATCCCAAGCAGCTGGTCATCCTACGCGAGTGCTTCACCGCGACCGATCTGGGACGTCCGGTACCGCGGCTGCGAAAGTTTGATCTGGCCATTTCTCTGGAAGTTGCGGAGCATCTGCCCGAGGCGAGCGCGGAAGCGTTTGTCGAATCACTCACGAGTCTCGCGCCGGCGATCGTTTTTTCCGCGGCCATCCCCATGCAGGGCGGGACGGATCATGTCAACGAGCAGTGGCCCGGATATTGGGCCGCGAAGTTCGCTACCCGCGGGTTTGCCGCGATTGATTGCATTCGCGAGCGTGTGTGGAACGAGCCCGGCGTGGAATGGTGGTACGCCCAAAATACCATTCTGTACGCTTCCGAAGAATCGCTGACCCGGAGCGAGCAGCTTCGTGATCTGGCGCAAATACACGGCGGAGAGCCGCGGGCTCTCGTCCACCCGGGTTGCTTCGCGGCCAAGGCGACCCAGCCGATCGGACTCCGCCATCTGATCCGAGAGTTTCCGGGTGCGCTGGCGAGTTCCTTGCGGGGTCGGCGCGGAACCGGAGCCGCGACGCCATGAGCGGCCCGGGCGTCTCCATTCTGATCCCGACCCACAACCGTGGCGCGATCCTGGATCGCACGCTCGATTCGCTCTCTCGCATGCGACGGCCAGCGGGAGTTGAAGCCGAGGTGGTCGTGGTGGCGAACGCCTGTACGGACGACACGGAACAACGCGTACGCGGCCGCGCACCGTCGTTTCCGATCCCGCTGCGATGTGTCGCCGAACCCGTCGCGGGGCTCGGCGTGGCCCGCAACGCGTGCGTGCGCAACAGCAGTCTGCCGATCTGCGCGCTGCTGGACGACGATGTGTGGGTCGAAGCGGGGTGGCTCGAAGCGATCATTGAGATGTATCGCGATCCCGCCGCGGCGATGGTTGCCGGACGAGCCGAGCTCTGGTGGGAGGCGGTCCCGCGGCCTGAATGGCTGACGCCCCTGATGGAGATGGCTCTCTCCGGCATCGACCTCGGTCCCGCGTCATTTGAGATGATCAGGCCGGATGCGGTGGGCGCGAACTTCAGCTTCCGGCGATCCGTCTATGCGGACGTCGGCCCTTTCCGCACCGATCTGGACCGCGTGGGAACCCAGTTGCTTGGCGGGGGAGAGACGTATTTCATCCGCGAGGCGATGAAGCGGGGACACAAGCTTTTCTACTCCCCGAACGTCAGCGTGAAACACTGGGTCGCGCCGCACCGCATCGAAGCGCCGTATCTCACCGGCGTGACATTCGGATCCTCGTACGCGAACGTCATCATGAAGGAGCGGTACGGAGCGCTGGACGCGCTGCGAAGCGTCGGGCTAGGCGTCGCCCGTACCTTGTGGTTCACCCCGGCAGTGATCTGGAGCAACCTGTCTCACAACCACGGCTTGGGCGTTTGGGCGCGGACTCGTCGGGCTGCGGGAAGGGGGCAACTCGCCGGCGCGATTGCGCGTATCCGCCATGGACCGCTCACACCCGCCGCATGACGTGCAGGGTGTGATCCGAGGATGAGATCCAGAAGGGCGCCATGCGCGAGCAGAACCTTCGACGCAGCGCGGGAATGCCGAGGCAACCCGTCCGAACCAATGCCGCAAAAACGAGATTCGCAAGACTCTGTCGCAGCTTGACCCTGAGCGACGAACGCTGGTGGCTCATGCGTTGATCCGAGATCATGCGCAATCCAGTTCGACGCCCGATCTCCTCGAGCGAGGAACGGTTGTAGAACGAAACGTGTTCTGGAAGCAAGCTGACATACCAGTGGCGACTGCCCTGAAGACGGAACGGCGCGGCACCAGTATCCCCCGTAAGGCCGATGAACACGCCGGACTCTGTTCCCGGCCGGAGGAGGCGGGCCACGCTGGCAAAGAACGCGACCGGATCGTTTACGTGCTCCTCCACGTCGATCGCCATGACGGCGTCGAATGAGCCATCCTGCCCTTGCACACCCTCGATCGTTGCCGCGAGGACATCGATGCCGCGCTCTCTCGCGAGATTCGCGGCGTTGATGGATGGCTCTACACCGAAACGCTCGAAGGAATCGCCGAAGAAATGCAGCATGGCACCGTTGAAACATCCGACGTCGAGCACTCTGGGCTTACGCCCTCGCACATGCGCCGTGGCGTGCTCCAGCACTTTGCGGAGAACGTCGAACTGCCGATGGTGCGGGTCCGGATCGACCTCCCAGTTGCCCGCGTCGGCCCGTCGGTAGCAATCCAGCAGACGCTCTTCCGGGATCGGCGGATCCTTGAACTGAAAACCACAGACTGTGCATTGTTTCAAATGGAATGCGCCAAGCCCGGAGACATCGATTGGAACCCCCGCGACGAGTGCCGGCTCGGGGTGGAACACGGGCCCGATCACGCGAGAAGCGCCCTGGCAGACGGGACAGAGCAAGGCATCGCTCGAGGCTGCGTTTGGATGAGGAGGCGTGCTCATGGAAGGTCTCGCGTTGGATAGAGTCGCTTGACGTGGACGGGTCTCCGAGATTATCAGGTCGGTTGGGTGACCGCCTGCATCACCCACCCCCAGTCGCGCTGGGCTTCGTGGGCCGGACGACCCAGTAGTTGCCGGGTCCGCCGGGTAGCGCAAAGCTTGAAGTTGCGATAATCGTGGAACTGCACGAACCGACGCGCCGCTTCGGTTGGCTGCCATGCCGCGGCCGCCTCTATGGATCGCTCCATCGCGGCGGCGAAAGCGTCGATGTCCTGCACGGAGCAGGTCCAGCCAAGATTGAACGTAGGAATGGTGCGCCGCAGCCACGCGAAGTCGGAGCCGAGCACCGGGCGAGGCGTCGCCGCGGCCCGGATCACGATGCTTGCCGACCCGATGTGGTTCGGATATGGCGTGCAGATCAGGTCCATCGCCGCGAGCGAGTCGGCGAGCTCGTCGGGCCGAAGCACCCGGTCGATGCTGATCAGACGCCCGGAATCAAGAAGCGGCCGGAACTCCCCCGCGAGAAGTTCTCGCATCTCCGGCTTGTGCGGCCCGGCAATCACCATGCGATCCGTCGCAGCCAGCTTGGCCCTCCCGAACGCCCGCACCATGAGATCGCATCCCTTGCGAAAATCGATCACACCGGCGCAGCCAAGCAGGCGACCGTCCTCGGGCACGCCCAGGGCGCGCCTCGCCTCCTGCCGGGTCAGGTTTCGCGGGGGCTCGATGGGATCGGGCATCAGAGACCATCGCGCCTCGAACTTCGCTGTATCACGCGCACGGACCCTCTCCCAGTCATACACGACCGGATCGAGATGGTGCATGAACGTAAACGGGGCGCGGCGCCCGATCTCCCATTTGAGGCGCTGGCGAACGCCGTCGACGAAGCCGGCACAGGGATAGAGAAACTTGCCCTGAAAGTAGAGCCCCTCCGAGGTCACACCCTTCGGCAGTCCGCCCGAACGCCCGCGACGGAGCGCGAGCGCCTGCCCGATGCCGTCGGCGGAAGGAACAATCACATGATCGGCCTTGGCATCCCGCGCAGCTTGCACCACCTGATCCACGCGCCGCGCACTTCCTGAAGCGCCGGATGTCTGCCACTGATTGGGAATCCCGGCGCGAATATCGATCCGGTCGGCAAAGGGGCGGATCAGATTGGCAAACTCCACGCTCTCCAGAGCCGGGTCGGATGTCTGCAGTACGACCTGGCCCGGGCCGACCAGCTCGATCAGCTCGGGGAGCATGTGGCTCAGGTAGACAAAGAAGTGCCCTTGAAAGGCGGGCTCGAAGATCATGATGCGCACCGACAATCCCTCCGTAGCTTTCACGCATGGCGCACACGATCCAAACGTCGGCCAAACGATGACGATGGTAGATCGTCATTCCTTTGGCGCGTGTTGAGGAAGGCAAGGTCGGATCGGACAAACCCGAAACGGATCGAACCAATCGACGTGAGGCCTACTGTTTTGGCCCGCGTTTGGGTTTGTTTGCAGGACGGTTCGGACTCGCGGCCAAGCCCCGGCACGAACCGTCCGATGGTCTGTTCTCTGTTCCCCCGTATTGCTCTCTCATCCGACCTCAGCCCAAGCTCCCGGAGCGTCCGTTCATGCAAATCCTCGTTACAGGTTCCAGCGGTCTCATCGGTTCCGAATGCGTGAGCTTCTTCGACAAGCTGGGCTTCGACCTCACGGGCGTTGACAACAACATGCGTGCGGACTTTTTCGGCCCCAAGGGGGACACGAACTGGAACCGCGAGCGCCTGCAGAAGCAGTGCCGCAGATTCACGCACCACACGTTGGACATCCGCGATCGCGCCGCCGTCGGCTCGTTGCTCAAGAGCAAGAAGTTCGACGCCATCATCCACTGCGCCGCCCAGCCCAGCCACGACCTGGCCGCGAGCCGTCCGTTTGATGACTTCGATGTCAACGCGGTCGGCACGCTCAACATGCTCGAAGCCACGCGCCAGAACTGCCCGGACGCCGTGTTCATCCAGGTCAGCACCAACAAGGTCTACGGCGACGGCCCGAACAACATCAGGCTCAAGGAGCTCGAAACCCGCTGGGAATACGACGACGCGGCCTTCACCCACGGCATTCCCGAGAGCTTCAGCATCGACCAGAATCTCCACTCCCTCTTCGGCGCCAGCAAAGTCGCGGGGGACGTGCTCGCCCAGGAGTACGGACGGTACTTCGGGATGAAGACGGGTATTTTCCGCGGCGGATGTCTCACCGGCCCGCAGCACTCCGGCGTCGAGCTCCACGGCTTCCTGAACTATCTGGTCATGGTCGCCCTTCGCGAGGGTCCGTACACCATCTTCGGCTACAAGGGCAAGCAGGTCCGCGATCAGATCCACTGCGCCGATGTCGCCAACTGCTTCTGGAACTTCATCCAGAATCCACGCCCTGGCGAGGTCTACAACCTCGGTGGCGGCAAGAGCAACTCCGCGAGTCTGTACGAATGCGTCGAAATGATTGCCAAGGCCTCCGGCGGCAAGCGTCCGAAGCTCACCTACAGCGATAAGAACCGCGTTGGCGATCACATCTGCTACTACAGCGATCTGCGGAAGCTCCACGCCCATTTCCCGGGTTGGCGGCAGAAGTACACCCTCGAGCAGATCGTCGCGGAGATGGTCGATCAGGTAAAATCCCAGAGTCGCGGCTGATCTGCGGCGCGCTGGCGCCAGAGAGTCTCACGCCTCATGCCCATGACATCGCTCGCCGCCAAGATCGCCGACCGCTCCGTGGTTGTGGGCGTCATCGGGCTCGGATATGTCGGGCTCCCGCTCTGCCGCGCATTCACGGACGCCGGCGTGCGAGTACTCGGATTCGACGTGGACCCGGCCAAGATCGGCGCTCTCTCGCGCGGCGAGAGCTACCTGAAACATCTGGGCGGCTCGTTCGTCCGAGAGATGATCGGCAGCGGTCGATTCCAAGCCACGGCGGAGTTTGCCCGCCTGCGTGAACCGGATGCCGTTCTGATCTGCGTTCCAACTCCTCTTGGGAACGGAACAGACCCGGACCTGTCATATGTGGAGCGAGCAGGAGCGGATATCGCAGCCGCGCTGCGCCCGGGGCAGCTCGTCGTGCTGGAATCTTCAACCTACCCCGGAACAACTCGCGAGATATTGCTCCCCACGTTGCTGGCCACGGGCCTGCGATGCGGTACGGACCGTGGGTTCTATCTGGCGTTCAGTCCGGAGCGAGAGGATCCGGGTCGGAAGGACATGACCACGGCGCAGATACCCAAGCTCGTCGGCGGGATCGATGCGCCAAGCGGCGAGGTGGCCGCCGCACTCTATCGGACGGCCTTTCAGTCAATCGTTCCCGTCTCATCCGCGGAGGTCGCCGAAGCCGCGAAGATCCTCGAGAACACCTATCGCGCCGTGAACATCGCGCTGGTGAACGAGCTGAAGGTGCTGCTGGACCGGATGGGGATCAACATCTGGGAAGTCATCGACGCGGCGAAGACCAAGCCCTTTGGCTTCCAACCCTTCTATCCCGGCCCCGGACTCGGCGGTCACTGCATTCCGATCGATCCGTTCTATCTCTCTTACAAAGCCCGTCAGGTCGGACTTCCGACCAAGTTCATCGAGCTCGCTGGCGAGATCAACCACCAGATGCCCGGCTACGTGATCTCCCGGCTTTCTGACGCGCTCGCACGACGCGCTCGCGATGTGCGCGGCTCGCGCATTCTCATCCTCGGGCTTGCATACAAGCCGGACATCGACGACGTGCGTGAGAGCCCCAGCTTCGAGCTCATCGAGGATCTGCGCGATCAGGGAGCGACCGTCGACTACAACGACCCGCACGTCGCGCGAACCCACCAGATGCGCCGCTACGACTTGCAGATGTCTTCGGTCCCCATCACGCCCGAATCGCTCTCATCCTACGACGCGGTGGTGATCTCGACGGCACACAGCGTGTACGACTGGCCGCTCATCGCGCAACACGCCCGACTGATCGTGGATACGCGCAACGCCCTGAAGGGTTTTCGAGGCGATCGCTCGCACATTGTCATGGCCTGACCGCGCCGGCCAATCGGCTGGCTCACGCGCCGGGCTTGATGCCCTCGGCTACGACGCCGACCCCGTCCTCGATGCGATCACGGCGTTCGATCGTCTCGATGCCCGGGATGCGGCTCTCCCAGCATCCCATGTTGCGAACATCCGCAAAGCCCGCCGCGCGGACACGCGCGGCGAGCGAGCTCGCGTCGTACATCCACTTGTGGCTGTGAAAATCCGTGAGCGCGTCGAACACGCGGGTCGCCACGCTTCCCTTCGGTGCCGCATTGTCGCGCATGAGCAGCGATCGAACGAAGCGGTCCCCCTGCTCCTGGTAAGGCTCATAGCCGACAAACCACTTCGGGAAGTTGCCCGTGCGATACCCATCCACGAGCGATGAAAGGTCCGGCACCACGATCCGCACCACGCCGCCGGGACGCAGAACGCGATAACACTCCTTGAGCAGCCGATCCGCCTCGTCCAGGTGCAAGTGCTCGAGCAGGTGCGACGCGTACACGGCAGAAAACGAGCCGTCGTTCCAAGGCAGGCGCTTCCGCACATCGTGGCCGTAAATGGCGCCGGTTCCCTCATACACGGACTTCCGCCCCGTGACCTTCAGCAAGGGCTTGTGAATGATCGGATACTTCGCCAGCCGCGCGTTCCAGGAACCGTCTACGTTCAGCCACCCCTCGGGCGTGACCTGGCCGCAGCCGAGATTGAGTTTGTCGATGGGGGGAATCATGCGTGGTGCTTTAAGCGGGTCTGTATCGGTCGAGATTCGTCGAGGAGTAAGAGGCGACAACAGGACAAGGAGCGTACGGCGGACAAACCGCGCGAGATCGAGTCCGAGAATCTCATCGTCATTGATTGTTCCCGTCTGTTCCCCTCTGGCCGATACTCCGCAAGCCACAAAATGACTACTTCAGCACCATCCCCGTTTATTGCGGCTGCAAACTGGCCTACGCAGCGCATCATCGTCACGGGCGGTGCCGGATTTCTCGGCTCCGCAGTTGTTCGCATGCTCCTTGCCCGTGCCGTGCCCGAGGAGCAGATCGCCTCACCCCGCAGCCGCGATTACGACCTGACAGACCGAGCCGCGGCCCGGCAGTTCCTTAGAGAGTCCTTTGCCGGCGCTGGCCCAACGCTCATCATTCACTGCGCCGGCGCGATCGGCGGCATCCAGGCCAACAAGGACCAGCCCGGCCGCTACTTCTTCCAGAACGCCGCGATGGCGATGAACCTGATCGAGGAGTTTCGGCTCGCCGGCCTCATCGATCGCGGGGCCGCGTTCGTGCAGGTTGGCTCCATGACCAGCTATCCGGCAAACGCCCCGATCCCGTTCCGCGAGCAGGATCTCTGGACGGGCTATCCGGACGCCGCGAGCGCGCCGTACGCCATCGCCAAACTGGCGGCGTGGCAGATGCTGGATGCGTATCACAACCAATACGGCCTGCGCAGCGGCTACGTCATCCCCGTCAATCTCTACGGCCCCGGCGACAACATTGCGGATGTCCGCAACGCCCACGTCGCGGGCTCGCTTATCAAGCGGTTCGTTGATGCCGCTCGCGAGAATGCCCCCGAAGTCACCAACTGGGGCACCGGCTCGCCGACCCGCGAGTTCCTGTACATCGACGACGCCGCCGAGGGCACCATCCGCGCCGCCGAACGCGCCCTCACGATCGATGGCTCGCCGACACCCATCAACCTCGGCTCCGGCGAAGAGACTTCCATCAAATCGCTCGCGGAACTGATCGGCCGGCACGTGGGCTTTCGCGGCAAGATTCTGTGGGATTCTTCCAAGCCCGACGGTCAGCCGCGCCGCTGTCTCGATACCTCCCGCGCCCGCGACCTGCTCGGCTGGCGAGCCGCGATGCCGCTGGATGAGGGACTGCGACGCACCATCGCGTGGTATCGATCCACGCTGAAATAGGCTCCTACTCGGGCGAAGGGGCGGCGCCTCCACGACGCCGCATCACTTCTTCTCGCGTCAACAGCCGCACGATCCCCCGCTCGTCGATGGCAAACGCGACGACGCGATCCCAAGGCACCACATCCCCGGCTGGTCCGGATCGGCCCCAGCGATCGCACACGCCACGCGGATATCCAATGCCCGCGGGATGAATCACAATCGGGACATGCCGCCCATGCCTCGCGTGCGTTGCGCTCACATCCGATCGCGAGTATCCGCGCTGCACATACGCCCAGCACGACCACGGCTGTGCGATGGCGCCAAGTAACCCGGGGTCAGACGGGCGCAGGCCGGAGGACCTGCCATCCGCGATCTCCAGTGGGACAAACACCGCATCCCGCGGCGGGTTCGGCACCAGCCGCGTGAGTTGCTCCATCTGATCGACATCCGCCCGCCAACGAACCAGAAACTGAACCTGTAACCCGACGCATGCCGCCGCGCCGCAGAGACTCGCGAGCGTGATGAGACTCGGGATTCCGACTGTGACAACGCTTCGACTGCGTGGCGGCGCCGAACGCGCAGCCATCCACTCGATGGCCGCGGCCAGTGCCACGCTTATTCCCATCCCCACGCCATAGAAATAGCGCGGATGCATCGGTTGCCATGTCACCAGCGCTATCGGGGCAAGGGACGCGGCCGCGGCGGCAAGTCCGAAGATCGCGAGCCAGGCATTTCGAACAGACGTGCCGCGCAAGATCGCTTCGCACGAAATCCGACGGTTTGAGCGAACCACCATCACCGCATGCACAATCGCCAACCCGACCACTCCAGCGCACACCGCGATACCTGTCGGCGACCGAAGCATCACCCCGATGCCGATTTCCACGCCATCCATCGCAGTATCCCTCGCCCGCGCTCCGAGCGAGAGATCCCACGACATCTCAATCAGCCGCATCAGCCGATTCAGCAACGAATCCGATCGCACAAGCGTGTTTGATCCGCCGCGACGACCAGCGGGAACGGAAGCGACAAACAACGCGACATACCCCGCCACACCAACACCGCACGCGGCGGTTGCCGCAGCCGCGCGCCGCAAGGTTGATCTGCCAGCACCGGCCCCTGTCGCAAGGAACAGCGCCGGCAGCGCGAGCACGCACGCCGCCGGCTGCTCATGCCAACAGGCGATCGTGAAACCCATGAGCGCGAGACCAATCAGCCACACCCATCGCGCCGCGCCTCGGAGATCCGAAGTCGCTCGCGCACGACCAATGCACAGATGAGCAACAAACAGAAACCAGCCCACGCCAACCACCGACCCCAGCGCGGCCGGCCAGAGCACCGCCTCAAACGAGATCGGAAACACAAGAAACACACACATCCCGCCCATGGCCACCGGCACGCGCACATCGCACCGACGAAGCAACCGATACAGCAACACGCCCACACCCAAATGCGCCACCGCACTGATCGCGTGGTTCACCCAGTCATGGTGCCAGAAAAGCGTGGCAAACCCATACACCGCAATCAAATGCAGCGGCCGCCAGAAATAGTCCCAACGCAAAAATGGACTCGCTGGCCACGCGTACGCATCCGTCTCCGGCGTGCGGAGCGAGATCGCCCAGTCATCCGAGTATTTTCCTATATCAAACCCATGCCACCCCGTCGCCACCAGCCAGAGCGCAACCGGAAACGCCCAGAGCGCCGCCAAGTGCAGGTATTTCCGGGTTCGATCGCTCACCTACGGAGCATACCTGCCCCGCGCCCGCCAACGCGCTCTCAACGGCCGACCATCTCGCTCATTCGCGCTATCCTGCCCAGATGTCCGGACAGGCACCATCCACCACCGCCAATCTCACGCGCCCGACTGGTGCCATGCCCCGCGCCGATCGCTTCGGCTCCCTCAAAACCTCCGGCGCCACCCTCTGGTTCACCGGCCTCTCCGCCAGCGGCAAGTCCACCATCGCCTGCGCCCTGGAGCGCGCCCTCGTCGCCCGCGGCCGCTTCTGCTCTTGGCTCGATGGCGACAACATCCGTCTCGGGCTCTGTTCGGACCTCACCTTCTCCGGCGATGACCGCCACGAGAACATCCGGCGGATCGGCGAGGTCGCCAAGCTCTTCGCGGATTCCGGCGTCATCGCGATCACCAGCTTCATCAGCCCCTATCGCGCCGACCGCGATCGCTGCCGCGCCATGCACGAGACCGCCATCGGCGGCCCGCTCCCGTTCTTCGAGGTCTTCATCGATACCCCCATCGCCGTCTGCGAGCAGCGCGACCCAAAGGGGCTGTACAAGAAAGCCCGAGCCGGGCAACTCCCCCACTTCACCGGCATCGACGACCCCTATGAACCGCCGGCGAAACCCGACCTCATCCTGAAGCCCGCCGCCATGAGCGTCGATCAATGCGTCGAACACTGCCTCGCTCTCCTCCGCGATCGGGGCATCATCCCCAATGGATGACATCCTCACCCACGCCCTCGCCGCCGTTGAAGACGCCTCCTTCGTCTGCCGCCACGTTCAGCGCAAGCTCGATGTCCTCCGCGCCATGACCAAGGACGATGCCTCTCCAGTCACCATCGCTGACTTTGCATCGCAGGCCATCGTGGCCCGTGGCCTTTCGCGAGCGGGCATACTTCTGGACGGCATGGTCGCCGAAGAATCCGCCGACTTCCTCAAGCAGCCCGAGCACGCGGCACACCTCGACGCCTGCGTCGCCGCGCTCCGCGAATCCGGCGTCTGGCCCACCGCCACGCCCGATGAAGTCATCGCGATGGTCGATCTCGGTGCGGCCGACCCCGCCGCGCTCACCTTCCCCACCGGCGGCTGGACCCTCGATCCCGTCGATGGCACCAAGGGCTTCCTCCGCGGCGAGCAATACTGCGTCTCCCTCGCCATGATCCGCGGCGGCGAGGTCATCCACGGCCTCCTCGGCTGCCCGAACCTGCCGCACGCACCCGTCGCGCAAGCCACCGCCGACTCGCCGCGCGGCTGCCTCTTCCTCGCCACCTCCGGACAGGGCGCCTCGATGATGCTCCTCGGCGACGAGTCCCACGCCAGCGGCCCGATCGCCCGCCACGACCTTGGCCCCACCGACGCCGCGCGGCTCTCAGAGAGCGTGGAAACCTCACACACCCGCCAGGATGTCGCCGCGCAAATCATGCAACTCGCCGGTCCTGTCGGCCTGCCCCTGCAGATGGACAGCCAGTGCAAGTACGCCCTGCTCGCACGCGGCGATGCCGACGTCTACCTCCGCCTCCCCTCCAAACGCGGCTACATCGAACGCATCTGGGACCACGCGGCAGGCAAGCTCATCGCCGAAGAAGCGGGTTGCGTCGTGACCGATATCCGCGGCCGCCCGCTCGATTTCTCCAAAGGCCGCGGGTTGGAAATCAACGAAGGGATCGTCGGCGCGCCACCTTCTCTGCACGCGCGGCTGCTCATCGCGATTCAAGCCGTCGTTCCGACCGGCGCGTAAACGCCCAATCGCTCATTTCGCCGGTTCCGACTTCCCGGCTCCGGCATCCGACTTCCCAGCAAACTCCACCACCGCCCCCACCGGAAAGTGATCCGACGGCGCGCGTCCATCCTTGCTCCGCCGATCGATCCACGACTCCACTACCTTCGTCCCCGGCATCACCAGCACATAATCAATCTTCTTCCCAAGCGTCCGCTTCGGATCAAACTCCTGAAACGTGCCGCACTCCTTGTCGTCCGCGTGCAGCACACGGAACGTGTCCGCCAGCGGCCCGATCGGCGAAGCATTTTTCCCCTCGCGCGGCGGAGCCGTGAAGTACCTCGCCGCCTCCTCGTTTTCGCCCGAGTTGAAATCACCCGTCACCACAAACGGCGCCGAATCCACGCGCTCCCCGATCCGCTTGGAGATCAGCCGCGCCCCGTTCAATCGCGCCTCCGCCGAAACATGGTCCATGTGCGTGTTGAACACCCACAGCACGCACGGCCGCCCATCCTCCGGACATCCCAATCGCTCCAGCCGCGCCCACGTACACACCCGCGTGCACGCCGTCTTCCACGACTTGCTCCCCGGCACCTCCGGCGTCTCCGAAAGCCAGAACGTTCCCGACTTCTCCGGCTTCCACATGTCCGTGCGATACAGAATCGCCGAATACTCCCCATCTTGCTTCCCGTCCTCGCGTCCGACACCGATCTCTCCCAGCTTCGGGCACGCCTGCCTGATGTCATCAAGCTGCCCCCGCAACGCCTCCTGCACTCCGATCACGCTCAGTCGTTCATCCCGCAAGATCTCGAAGACCTGCTCCTTTCTCTTGGGCCAGACGTTCTCTCCATCGGGGGCCGTCCCATACCGGATGTTGAACGTCAGCACCCCCGCCCGAAGCGCGGGGGTCACCGCCGGCGATGGAGATGTCACCGATCCCCCACTCGGCTGGCCAACCAGAGCCGCCGCCCACGCCAGCACAATCCAGATCAGTTGCATGTCAAGCTCCGCTTCATCGCATCCCGAACCCACTTCTCCACAGACTACACACAATTCCTGACCCAAACATCTTCAAGACTCGCGATCTCTTCCTCGTCAGGGATTCAGACGGCCCGCACCTTCGCCGATGATCGTGCGTACAACCCGCCCCTTCCATGCGTTGTGTCGTCGGTTGGCGCATGGGGTTCCAATGTGGAGCCATACTCCGTTCACCGACGGGTCATGGAGACCCTTCATGCCGTTTCCCCTCACCCCCTCCCCTCGTCGCGACTCTGCAGTTCAGGCCTCCCGGATGGTTGACCAACCGCCGGTTTCCGGACCCTCTTCCCTACACTCGCCCGAGCCCTCTGCGCTCCACGATTCGCCACGTCAGTCCCGCGAAAACTCTTCCAAATCCGCATCCTGCGGCGGCACCGCCTGCGGCTCCCGATCCACACGTCCCACTGGCACCCGCTGATCCGCCACTCAAGCTGTTCCCCAGGCGCACTCGCGCTTTCTGATATCACCCCACTCACACCTTCTGTTCCCGGAGTTCACGCCACCCATGTCCTCACGCATTGATCGCAATCAGCCCATCATCGTCTGCGGCGGCGGCGGCTTCATCGGCGGCCACCTCGTCGCCGACATGCTCAAGCAGGGCTACAAGAACGTCGTTTCCGTTGACAAGAAGCCCCTCGACGGCTGGTACCAAGTCAACCGCGGCGCGACCAACATCGGCGGCGCCAAGGGCGACCTGATGAGCATGGAGAACTGTCGCCGCGTCATGAAGGGCCGCGCGGGTGCCAAGGTCTTCCAGCTCGCCGCCGACATGGGCGGCATGGGCTTCATCGAGACCCACAAGGCTGAGTGCATGCTCAGCGTGATGATCAACACGCAAATGCTCGTGGCCGCCAAAGAAGTCGGCGTGGACCGCTTCTTCTACGCCTCCTCCGCCTGCGTCTACAACGCCGACAAGCAGCGCGATCCGAACGTCACCGCCCTCAAAGAAGCCGACGCCTATCCCGCCATGCCCGAGGACGGCTACGGCTGGGAGAAGCTCTTCTCCGAGCGCATGGGCCGCCACTTCCGCGAGGACTTCGGCACCCCCTTCCGCGTTGCCCGCTTCCACAACGTCTACGGCCCCCTCGGCACCTGGGAAGGCGGCCGCGAGAAGGCCCCCGCCGCCATCTGCCGCAAGGTCATGAACGCCAAGCACACCGGCAAGCTCGAGATCGAGATCTGGGGCGACGGCTCGCAGACCCGCTCGTTCATGTACATCACCGACTGCGTCAGGGGCATCCAGATGATCACCGACTCGAAGGACTTCTTCGAGCCGATCAACTTGGGCTCCAGCGAACTCGTGAGCATCAACCAGCTCGTCTCCATTGCCGAGAAGATCGCCGGCGTCACTCTGGAGCGCAAGTACAAGCTCGACGCCCCCAAGGGCGTCGCCGGACGCAACTCCGACAACACCATGATCGAGCGCGTCTTCGGCTGGGAGCCGGACACCAAACTCCGCGACGGCATGGCCAAGACCTACGAGTGGATCGAGGGCGAGTACCTCGCCAAGTACGGCTCGGGCAAGAAGGCCTTCGTCGAGTTCAACTACCACGATGCGAAGGGCCACGGCTCCAACGGCGCCGCCAAGAAGTCCTCCAAGGCCAAGGGCACGGCCCTCAAGAAGGCCAGCGGCAAGAAGAAGGAAAAGTCCAAGTCGAGATAAGCCCAACCCTCGCAGCGGCGCGGCCCGCACCATGCGGCCGCATTCCGCCTTTCAACCTTCGCGTCCTCCGCGCCTCTGCGAGAACCCTTCCGAATGACCGACGTGCTCGCCCAATACCCGCACGAGATCAAGCAGGCGCTGACCATCCGTCTCGTCGAGCAGCGCCTGCTCAAGCTCTTCTCCGAGGGCAAGCTCTTCGGCACCGTACACACCTGCATCGGCCAGGAGTTCGTCGGCGTCTCCGTCGCGCGCAATCTCAGCGATGCCGACACCCTCTTCTCCAACCACCGCGGCCACGGCCACTACCTCTCCTACCGCCGCAACATCCTCGGCCTCATCGGCGAGATCATGGGCAAGTCCGTCGGCATCTGCGCCGGCCGCGGCGGGTCCCAGCACGTTCAGCAGGACGGCTTCTACTCCAACGGCATCCAGGGCGGCATCGCCCCCGTCACCGTTGGCATGGGCCTCGCCGCCAAAATGCAGAAAACCGGAGGCGTCAGCGTCGTCTATATCGGCGATGGCACCCTCGGCCAGGGCGCGCTCTACGAATCCCTCAACAT
>JBGANP010000079.1:0-16990 GCA_044222255.1 Phycisphaerales bacterium | reverse complement strand
GTGATCGGGAGCTTTGCGAGCTTGTGGGTTCAGGCGTGGACCTCGAACGCGCCGGTGGGCTTCACGGAGCTGATCGGCATGCGCCTGCGGAAGGTCGACCTGCGGACGATCGTGCTGAGCCGCATCAGCGCGACGAAGGCGGGATTGCCGATCACGACGAACCAGCTGGAAACGCACTACCTGGCGGGCGGACGCGTGCCGTCGGTGGTGCGATCGCTGATCGCGGCACGCGGTGCGAACATTCCGATCGACTGGGGAACCGCGGCGGCGATCGATCTGGCCGGGCGCGACATTCTGGATGCGGTGCAGACGAGCGTGAACCCGAAGGTGATCGATTGCCCGGACCAGCGCGGGCCGCGGCCGACGATCGATGCCGTGGCGAAGGACGGCATCCAGCTCAAGGTGAAAGCCCGCGTGACGGTGCGGACGAATCTGCGGCAGCTCGTCGGCGGTGCGACGGAGGAAACCGTGATCGCGCGCGTCGGCCAGGGCATCGTTTCAACGATCGGCTCGGCGCACGACCACAAGACAGTGCTGGAGAATCCCGATGAGATCACCAAGACGGTGATGAAGCAGGGGCTGGACGCGGGAACGGCGTTCGAGATTCTCTCGATCGACATCGCGGATATTGATGTGGGCGAGAACATCGGCGCGAAGTTGCAGCTCGCGCAGGCCGAGGCGAACACGAAGATGGCGCAGGCCGAGGCGGAGAAGCGCCGTGCGCTGGCCGTCGCGACCGAGCAGGAGTACAAGGCGGAGGCGCAGAAGAACCGCTCGGTGGTGGTGCTGGCCGAGGCCGAGGTGCCCAAGGCGATGGCCGAGGCGTTCCGCAAGGGGAACATGGGCATCATGGACTACTACCGCATGAAGAACATGCAGGCGGACACCGCGATGCGCGGCTCGATCGCCGGGCAGGATGCGCAGCAGGCGCAGGGCGGCGCGTGAGTTTCGGGCGGATGATGATGCGAGGAGGTCCAGGTATGCGTCGGGCTGTGATTGCGGGCATGGCGGTGAGTGTCTGCGTGCTCGCGATGGTCGCGGGATGCGCAAACTCCGGAAAAGCCGGGACTGATGCGGCAGCGGGCATCACCGACACGAGCGATCCGATTCTGGATATGTCCAGCGAGTCGGTGGAGAAATATCCCGGCGAGGCGGTCGATGCGGCCGTCAAGGCGTACGAGAAGATGCCGCCGAGTGTCGGTATGAAGATTGTCGATCGCACCGAGAAGCGGCTGGTGGTGGATCTGGATTGGGCGGCGATGAACAGCGCGATGCGAGGGGGAACGCGGGGCGCGAAGGGTGGCGATCAGACGCCGGTCCCGGTGCGGTTTGTCTTTGATTTCGAGCCGCGCGGGGAGAAGACGGGCGTGCGACAGCGGATGTACTACATCGGCGATGATCCGAAGATGGCGGATCATCTGCGCGATGGGTACAAGGGCACGCGTCTGGAGCGGACGAAGCGCGGCGCGAATTAGAGCGTGGCGCGCGTTGAATTCCAGCAGTGTGAATCAGGTTAGTTAGAGCGCCAGGACTTGGTGGCGATGCCGTCCTTGAACTGGACATAGGCCGCGCCCATGGTGGAACTGGTGCTGGAGCCGCCGAAGACAAAGAGCAGCGAGCCGCTGGACTGCTTGGTCTTGCAATAGGACCATTTCCAGAGCTCCTCGCCGTTTTCAAGATTTGTCTTGAGCGAGGGCTCGCCGAGCGTGCCGAGCACCCACTGCTTGGTGGTGACGCCGGGCTCGATCTGGTTGAACGTGGCTTCGCTGACGTATGTGCCGGACTGGGTTTCGCTTGATCGCGAACTGATCAGGCAGCCGGGCAGAGCCGCGGCGGCGGCGAGCAGGGCGCACGAGAGAGCGACGCGGATGATTGATGAAGACGCGGACATGAATGAGTTCCCTTTCCGAGCCGTGCGAAGGGCCGCGGAGAGTGTACCAAGGCGCGGATGAAACGTGGCAGGATTTGGAGCAGATGGGGGCGGTTACTCGGATCGAGCAAGCGCGGACATCAGCAGTGCGCGGATGCGTTCGCGGCGGAACTGCTCATCGGTAAAGACGTTGGCGGCGGGTGCGGGCTCGTCGGCTTTCATGGGGCGAGCAGATTCCTGATAGAGCGACTCCTCGCCGGGATGGACTCGGAAGTCCGCGGGCTCGGCGGCGGCACGCGCGGGGGCCGCGGCGAGCGAGGAGGCCTGCATGTCGAAGGCGTAGGAAACGGCGTTGACAGATCGCTCGCGCGGGCGTCCCGCATCGGGGAGGTTCAGTAGTGGCGAGTCGCCGATGTAGAAGATGGTGTTGGCCGGGAAGACGGGGCGGATGCCCTGCTTGGTCTGAACATATTCGGAGCGATCAAAGACGGCGGTGATGCCGCCATCAACGCGGGCGAGACGCTCGCCGACGGGGGTGGTGTTGAAGCCGCCGACGCCGCGCGTGGAGCCGGGGACTCGGTAGACGCGATCGAATCCCGAGGGGCTGCGGAGATCGATGGGGAGCGAGCGTGTGCTGATGCTGAGCGGGCCGAGGTCCGCGACGCCGGGATCGACGACTTGGAGGTCGCGCCAGCGGACGTCTTGGGCGAGAGCGCAGGTGCACGGTGCGAGCGCGGCACACGCGGCGAGCAGAAAGAGATGGGAGGGGCGACGCGGCATGATGGAGCTATCGGATCAAGAAGAGATGGAAGGCGAAAGGCAGATGGGCGGGCAAGCCCATGCCACGTGATCAGCGGAGCAGGATTCGCACAGAGACAGTGATGCCGCCGGTCGGATCGGCGGCGGAGATTTCGGCGAGGATCTTGCCCTTGGCGGTCCACTGATACACGGCGTTGACGACAGGGCCATCAACGTCCGAGATGCCGCTGGATTCCGCGAGAACGACTTTGCTGACGATGCCGTTGCGATTGAACGTGACTTTGAGAAGGGGATTCTGCGGATAGGCGGTGACGCGGGTGAGACGCGTGAAGTTCGGGCGCTTGGTGGTGATGTCAAGCCCTTGCGCCGCGGCCGGGCGACCGGGGCGAATATCGATGGTCGGGGTGGTGGATGCGGCGTCGGCTTCCTTCGGGCTCATCTCGCCGGGACGCTCGCCGGTCGAGCCGGGGGCGGAGGAAACACTCGGGCCGCCGGCGGGCATGGGGGCCGTCGGCGCGGCGGCGATGGTTGTGTTCGGAGTGCCGGGCGCGGGCGGACCCATCGGCTCGGGATGGGCAAGAATCTCGGATGCGGGCGCGGCCTCTTTGGTCTGTTCGATTTTCTTGGGCGTCTCGGGCACCATGGCTTCGGGCACGGTAGTGTCGGGCGCGGGATCCTTGATAGAGCCGAGCTCTTCGGGCGTGGGGCCGGGAAGAGTGGGATCCGGACGCGAGAGGTCGGGCGCGCCGCGAACCGGCCGCGTGCGTTTTTCACCGGTGCCGTTTGCTTCACCCTCGCGCGGTTTGGGGTTGCCGGGCTGATCCGCGCCCTCCGCACCGCCATCGCGCGGCGTGTCGCCGAGGGGCTTGGTGGTTTCCGGGCCCTTGATGCCCTCGCGCGCGGGACGCACTTCGGCGGGGCTCGGCTGAACGACCTCTTCGGCGGGCGTGGTGTTGGGCACCATCGGCGATTGCGGGCCGCTCTGGCTGACGCCGACGGGGGCCGGTGCGCCGGGCGTGCCTGGGTTCGGGTCCAGCATCGGCTGCTCGACGGAGGAAAGAGGCGCGGAGTGGGGGGTCGGATCCTTGAAGCCGATCCAGTTCGGTGACTTCTGATTCGACTCATCGATTCCGAGGACGAGCTTCTGTTCGAGCTCTTCTGGCGTGAGCTGTTTGGGGGCGGGCTCGGGCGGAAGCAGCAGAGCCGTGAGTTGCCGCTGTTCTTCGAGGGTGGGCGGTGTCTGAGCCAGCAGCTTGGGATCGCTGAGGTCGAACGACATGGCGGAGCCGTTGAGCGTGCCCGCTCGCGCGCCGGCGGAACCGGACTCGCCGTCAAAGGGAACCGTCGATGCGACAAACGCGATGCTCGCGTGAAGCACAACGCTCAGGACAACTCCTGTTCGCAAGCCGGAGTTGAGGGAACCACCCCGAATCATGGAATAGTTTATGCGGGGTCCGTGCGGGTGTCATGCGAAGCGGAGCAGAAGGAATTCATTCCACTCGACCGGCAGGTAGCATTCTGTCGGGATATTGCTCGCGCAGCATCGGTGGCGAGTTTGTCGCGTACTGATCATGGAGCGAGGGGATTCGGGTACGGGATCAAGTTCAAGCGGCAGGGAGTTCTGAATGGAACGAGGCATTCTGGGCGGCGTGATAGTGCTGGCCGCAGCGGGGTTTGTGCATGCGCAGGCCACGGGCGTGCCGGGCGTACCGGGTACGCCAGCATCGAAGGCACCTCAGACTGCGCCGCCCACCGCGAAGCGCGATGTTCGTGCGTTCGTGCCGACGCTGGTGATCGGGTCTCCTGCGCCGGTACTGGGGATCAATGTGTGGATCAAGGGTGCCCCCGTCAACGAGTACAAGCCGGGGACTATCTATGTGGTTGAGTTCTGGTCGCCGCGCGTTCCGGCGTGTCGGCGGAGCGGGCCGCTGCTCTCGGAACTGGCTGCGATCTACAAGGAAGCGGGTGTGACGGTGGTTTCCGTCGCGACGGTGGAGAGCGACGGGCCGGGGATGGTGGACGCGTACGTGAAGCAAATGGGTGAGAAGCTCACGCACTCGATCGGATATGACACGACGGGCGACACCACGCGGCGGTACATGCAGCCGAGCGGGCAGAGCGGGATTCCCGTGGCGTTTGTCGTGAACGAGCAGGGGCTGATCGCGTGGATTGGCCACCCGATGGACAATCTGGATCGGGTGCTGGCGCAGGTTTCAAACGGAACGTGGGATCTGATCAAGGCGGGCAACGACGCGAAGCGGCGCGCCGCGGCGGAGGAGAAGGGGGCACCGCTGGTGATGAAGCTCGAGGAGCAGTTCGGGGCGGGCGAGACGGACAAGGCGCTGGCGACGATGGATGAACTGCTGGCGATCGATCCGCCAGTGATGGGTGAGTGGGCGATGACGAAGTTCGCGTTTCTGCTGATGGAGCGGAAGGATGCGGACAAGGCATACGCGTATGCCGCGGCGATGTTGGAGGGGGCGATCAAGGACGATGCGGAAACGCTGAAGGCGATCGCGTGGATGACGCTGGCGGAGCCGGGGGTGGTTCGGCGCGATGTGGTGCTGGCGCGGCGCATCGCGCAGCGGGCGGATGAACTGACCAAGCACGCGGATGCCAGTGTGTTGGACACGCTGGCGAAGGCGCAGTTTGATTCGAGCGACATCGTCGGGGCCGTGGAGACGCAGCGGCGCGCGGTGGAAGCCGCGATCTTGCCGAGTCAGAAGAAGGAACTCGAGCAGCGGCTGCGCCAATACACGGCGGCGAAGAAAGCGGAAACGCCGACGAAGCGTCCGTGAACTTCGAAATGCGCGTTGCGAGTGGTTTGGGCCGCATCAGGCGACCGATGTGGATACGACGGCAACGGTGGCCACGCGGCGGGTGCGACGCATCCGTGTGATCCAGAAGACCACCAGGCCTGCTCCGCAGAGCATGAACCCCACGAGTACGATGGCGAGGATCGGCACGAGCACGGCGAGCACGCTTGTCACGATCGCCATGACGCTCTGGATGACGCTGATGAACGGGTTGGCGATGCCGCCGGTGACGACGGTGCTGGCCACGCGGGTGGAGACCGAGCCGGTCTGCATGATGCCCGCGATGCCGCCGCCGACGATCAGGGCACAGGACCACTGCATGAGCGGGCTGACGCCGGAGATGGCGCCGATCTGGCTTGCGGAGACGATGGTGCCGGCCATGACGGCGGCGGGCGATGCGACGGTGTCCAGCGCGTGATCAAGCCACGGGACTTTGTACGCGACGATTTCCAGAACTGTGGCGACTGAGAAGGCGATCAAGGCCTCGGTTGATCCCATCCAGCCCAGCGAAGTGCCGAGCGCGAGAACGCCGACCTTGGCTGCGATTGAAAGCACGAGCAAGGGCACGAAGACCCGGAGACCGCATGCCGCGCTCAGGGCCAGACCGATCATGATGGCAATGGCGATATCCATGGGGTTCCTTGCTCCTTGGGAATAGGCGGCATCCGCTTTCACGGTACACCACAGGCGGACGATATCGGCCGAAATTGGTTGCGATCGGGTTGATAGCTTGGGTGAAACTGCGGGGATGGAAGGGGTAGGGGAGGCAGCGGTGGGACTCAGGTGTCCCGGGTTGGATTCTGCTAGCATCGATCGCGTGAGAGATTGGGCGGGTTGGGTGGTTGACGAGACCAACGGATTCAGGGAGGTTCGCGTGCAGAAGTGGGAAGCAATGGCGGCTGCGTTTGTGTTCGCAAGCTGCGGCGCGGCGTCCGGAGCGGAACCTCCCGCAACGCAGACGGATTCGGCGCAGCAGACGGTTCCGGCCGCGCCTGCGCTGGGCGATGCTCCGAAGCTCACACTGGAGCCGCAACCCGCCGACACCGTCGCGCAACCGGGGCACTTCGTTCACAACCGTGACTCGGACCCGAGGCGCCCGCCGGTGATCATGCTTATCGATGGGCGATATGAACTGACGACACGAGCGGATGTGGGAGGCGATCCCGGGAGCGTTCGCATTCAGCGCAGTGCGATGGCGGGCAATCTGATCTTTGGTCCCGAGCATGATGCGCAGGTGAGCATGCCGGTGGATTGGGAGGTTTCGACATACTCGTTCCGCGAGGCGGATGCGCTGTTTCCCGGCGGCGTGGGGCGGGTGCGGAGCTTCCAGCAGATCGTCTTCACGCCGAATATCGAGATGAAGCTGAGCGAGCACTGGGGCGTGTTCGGCGGCGCACTGCTCTTCGACGCGGGTCAGTTCAACGCGGACAACTCGACGACGTACGGCGGCTTCGGCGGCGTGATCTATCGCCCGGACAAGACGCTGACTCTGCGGCTGGGATTCGGCGCTCGCACGCAGCTTGAAGACGAGGTGCAGGCGCTTCCCGCGTTCTGGATGGAATGGAAACTCGACGAGCGCACGCGGCTCACGAGCCAGGGAAACAACATCCGCTTCGAGTATGACTTTGCGCCGGCGTGGTGCGTGAAGGCCGATCTTGCGTTCGAGCAGCGGGCGTATCGGCTCGATTCGGATGGGCCGGGGCCGGAGGCCGTGTTTCGGGACAACTCGGTGCCGCTCAGCGTGCGGCTGGAGTTTGTGCCGCATCCGGCGGCGCGGTTTGAGGCGTGGGTGGGCACGAATCTGTCACGCGAGATGACGGTGGACCTGGACCAGGACATCCGCTTCTCGCGCTCGCACGCGTCGCCGTCGATCATGTGCGGGATTTCGTTCGAGATTATTTTCGGAGCGCCCTGAGCCACACGGCCGTCACCGCGAGTCTGGCTGTGGCGAGCGCGAGGGAGAGTCTGTTTTCCAGACACGCACGATGCCCATGCCATCGGCGGTGACGAGTGACTGGCCGTCGCTGGTGACGGCGATGTGTCGGACCGCGCCACGGTGCCCGCCGAGAGTGAGAACCTCCTCTCCAGTTGGAAGTCGCCAGATACGCACGGAGTGATCGATCGCGCCGCCGGCGAGCCGCGTGTCGCCATCGAAGAATGCCAGCGAACCGACGGCAGCCCAGGATCCCTTCAACTCACGCACAAGGATGCCCTCGCGCCAGTTCCAGAGACCAATCGTGGAGGGTTCGGTGGCGATGGCGAGCAGGGAGCCGTCGGAGGAAAAGGCGAGCGCGCCAGCGTGGCCCTTGAGCTTGATTTCAGGCCCGAGCGAAGAGCCCTGTGTATCAAAGACACGCACGATCGGGAGGTCATCACCAGCGGCGATCTGGCCCCCGGGGCCGACCGCGACGGAGAAGTTGCGGCCTGGACTGGACCATGTGTGGGCGATGGACCGTGTTTTCCAGTCGATGGAGGCAAATGTGCCCTTATGCTGCCAGGCGACGACATAAGCCGCATCCGCCGAAGCGGCCATCATCGTGCCCACATTTGGAAGTTCATCGAGCGAACTGATGGCGCGTCCGGTCTTGCTCGTGGCAAAGACGATACGGCCGCCGTCGATCGCAAGGACGAGCTCGTTTGACGGTGGCTGCACCGCGCTGCGGAGCCCGCCGGTGGATCCGGACATGTACGAGGCCGCGCCGGTTGCGAGATCGACGCGCCCGATGTACCCGGTACGCGTGGTGACCATGGCCCGCTCGTCACCCGGAAGGATGGAGCATGAGAAGATCGGGAAGTCACGGATCGCGACGGTGGGAACAAGCGCCTCGGGCCGCGCCCGGAAGACGCGTACGGCCTTGCTCTCGCCAGCAACGAAGACACTCGTTGAGTCAGTCGCAAATGTGAGCGAACGAATGCGGGAAGACTCTCCCTGCTGGGTTGCAATGAGCGTGCCGGACTGCACATCCCACGTCCGAAGCACACGATCCTCGCCGCCGCTGGCCAGGGTGGTCCCGTCCGGGCTGAACTCGAGCGCGATGATACGGGAAGCGTGGGCTTCCAGTGTGTGGTATGGAACGCCGGTGGAGGTCGTTGTCGAGTTTGGATCGTCCCAGTTCCAGAGAAGTATGCGACCATCGAACAGGCCGATCGCCGCGATGGAAGCGACCGGGGAGATCGCAAGCGTGATGGGCGTCTGGCCGATCTTCTCAAGGGCGGCGACGGATGTGCCGTCCGAGACTTTGAAGACGCGAACGGTCATGTCGCTGTGAGCGGTGACTCCAATCGCGCCATCACGGGTGGTGCGGAAGTCATAGGCCGGCGCGGCGCTGACAAGGTAGTCGCGCACGAAGGACTTGGACCGAAGCGACCATGCGAAGCAGCGACCGTCGGCGCGAATGCCCAAGAGTTCAGGCGCTCCGGTGCTTCGGAGCGACCAATCGATATGCGAGAATCCCTGGCCGCCGGCGGGTGGCCGCTCCATGGGGGGCGGCGAGACCTGGTCAAGCGGCGATCGCGCGGTGATGTCGTGCAGTTCGGCAACACCGTCGAATCTGCGGAGCGCAAGCAGGTGTCCGTCGGGGCTCGTGCGGCACGCGCTGAAAGCGCCGGTCGGGCCAAAGGACGCGAGCTGCGCACCTGTGCTCGCGTCCAAGAGTTGGATAGGGCGCTCCGAGCGGGCGACCAAGAGCGTGTTGCCGTCGGGCATGACACGCAGTAACGGGCCGGAGGACGTCGCGTCGAAGCGTCGCTCGGATTGGTCCGTAGCGCGGATGAGGTGTCGCCATTCCCATCCCCGCTGATCCGGGGGGCAGGCGTTGAGTTCCGCGGTGGCGCGGCTGACATCACCGGCCGCGATGGCTGCCTGGGCGTGGCCGACGCGGCTGACGTAGAGGGCTTCGCGGAGCGAGGCGGCGACGGATTCGGTCTGGGTCTTCGCTGCGCTCGCGGCGGTGGCGAGACGCGCGTTGCGATCGGCCATCACGAGCGAGCCGATCGTGGCTGCGATCAGCGTGACGGTGAGGGCCGCCCCGAGCGCGACGATGGCGCGATGGCGTTTGGTGACGCGAAGGAGGGTCTGGCCCAGCGGTTCCGTGCGGGCTGCGATGGGTTCGCCGGCAAGGTGATGCCGGATGTCGGATGCGAGCGCGTCGGCGCTCTGGTAGCGGCGTAGTGGCTCCGCGTGGAGCGCGGTGTTGAGAATCGCGTCCAGATCGCCCGCAAGCGTTGGATCTACCTGCGTTGCACGCCTCGGGGCTTCGGTGCGGACGATGTGCATGATCTGCGCGATGGACTTTCCCGAGAGCTCGTGCGGGAGGCGGCCGGTGAGGAGCTGGAAAAGCACCACGCCGAGCGCGTAGACATCGGCACGGGCGTCCACATCCCCGCCCGCAAGCTGCTCGGGCGACATGTACGCGGGCGTGCCCAGCAGCGCGCGATCGTCGCGCGTGACATCAAGCCGATGCGCGTGGGGGTCGTCGGATTCGAGCCGCGCGATGCCGAAGTCCAGCACCTTTGGCTGGCCGGAGGAATCCACGAGGATGTTCGGCGGCTTGAGGTCGCGATGGATGACGCGCCGCAGATGCGCGTGATGCACGGCATCGCAGACGCGAACGAAAAGTCCCAGCCGTGCGCGGCGATCCAGCCTCTCGCGCTCCGCATACTCGGTGAGCGTCGGGCCATCGACGTACTCGATCACGATGTACGCGCGTCCGGCGTGGTCATCGCCAGCGACGCCCGCCTCGTAGATCTGCGCGATGCCGGGATGCTGGAGTCGGCCGAGGATGTGCGCCTCGCGCGTGAACCGATCGAGAATATTGCGTCCGACGCCCCCGTGGACGGCTTTGAGCGCGACGAGGCGACGTGGAACGCTCTGCTCTGCGAGATAGACCACGCCCATGCCGCCCTCGCCGAGTTGGCGGATGATGCGGTAGTGACCGGCGATCGCGGGCAGGCCGATGAGATTCTCGGCAGCGGCGGTCGCGCCGTCGGGGTGGGGGATATGTGAAGGATCGAGCGAGCCACCGACAAGGCCTGCGCCTGTGACAAACACACCCGGGCTGTCCTCGGCATCGCGGGCGAGCATGCGCTCCACCTCGGCCCGGAGGCGTTGGGGGGGCGGGTCGTTCTTGCAGAGTTCATCAAGGAGCGCTGATCGCTCGGCGGGCCCATGCTCCACGACTGCGGCGAAAATCTCCATGGCGGCGCGAAGCCGCGCGCCGGTATCCGCCGAGGGGTCGACACGGTGATCGGCGCGAGGTTCGGGTGGTGCGTCGGACATGCGGCAAGCGGAGGGGCGGGGTCCACGCCGCTGGGCCAACAAGGCCCGCACAAACGGCACTCAGTATTGTATGAAGGAGGAGCAACCCGGAGCCGGGGACTGCCCGGGTGGACGCGTCAGCGACCGAGTTGCACAGCCAGCCAGGCGCGTGCGCTCCGCCAATCCGCCTCGACCGTTGACCGGGAGATGTTCAGCAGTCGGGCGACATCATCAACGGAGAGGCCGCCGAAGAAACGGAGTTCCACGACGCGGTACGCGCGAGGGTTTTCCTTCTCGAGCAGTGTGAGCACATCGTCAAGCGCGATCATGTCAAACTCACCGTTGGCGGAGCCAGAATCGATGGAGACGGTCGGGAGGTGGGCGGGGTCTCCGATGTTCTGTGCTACGCCGCCTCCCCGCTTCTCGGCACGCTTCGCGCGGGCGTGGTCGGTGAGGATCTGCCGCATGGCGGTGGCAGCGACCGCGAAGAAATGGCCCCGGTCGTTGTACGTGGCCCCGGGGCTTTGCACGAGCTTGATGAAGGCCTCGTTGACGAGTGCTGTGGCATGCAGGGTTTGGTTGGATTGGCGGCCCCCGGTGTATGAGCCGGCGAGGGCCCGCAGCTGGTCGTAGACCAGCTCGACGAGCCGGGCCGTGGCGGTGGTGTTGCCGGCCGCGGCGTCGTTGAGCAGGACGGTGACTTCTTGGGGGGTTGGGGGCATTGACTCGAACAGCGAAAAAAGTGTGGGAAGCACCAAGGGGTGGTGCGGGCGATCACGTGAATGTATCCGGACGGGCCCCTCCGTGACGAGGCAGCACTTTCGGGTTTATCGACATCCGGGCGAAGCCAAACGAGGCGAGCTGAGGTTCTCGGCCGCCGGATGCAACTCGCCCATCCAGAACAAACGACCAGAGTACCCAGCTTTCAAAGGAACAGGACCATGCACACTCGTAAGACCATCGTTTCTTCCGTATCCGCATCGTTGCTCGTGCTCGCGGCCGCCGCGGGCTCGTACGCGCAGTGCGGGGCCATCAAACTGACCTCCCAGACCCCGACCGCCGGAGAGCAGATCGGCGATGCGCTGGCCTATGGCGTGTCGGCGAGCGGGCAGCGACTGATCGTTGGGGCACCCAAAGCGGAGGTGGGGCCCTATTTCAGCGCTGGCAAGGTGAAGATCATGGCACGGATCGGAAACCAGTGGGGCGAACTCGCCGAGCTGACCAAGCCGACGACTCCGTTCAACAGCGACTTCTACGGATCCAGCGTCGGCTACAACGGCACGCAGATCATCGTCGGAGCGCCGGGGCACCTGACCAACAGCGGCATCGCGTACATCTATGAGTTCCAGGGAACGTGGAACGTTGTCGCGACGATCAACTCGAGCCAGACGACCCAGCAGGTCGGCGCGGCGGTCGCGCTGGACGGAAACTGGGCGTTCATCGGCGCTCCCGGCACGGATACCGCGAACAACGCGGACTCCGGTCTGGTCAGTATCCAGAAGCGAAACGCGAACGGAACCTGGAGCCAGACGCAGACGGTGAGTGATGCACCGGTCGGCGGGTTCTACATCAACCGCGCTCTGGGAGCGGCCGTCGCGGCCAAGGGCGGCGTGGCGGTGCTGGCCGCTCCGGAGGGGACGCTCATCGGCTCGCCCAACTTCCACGGCTTCGTGAAGATCATGAGGTTTGACGGGAGCAACACCTGGAACATCCAAGCGAACGACTTTGCTCCAGCGCCGCGTCGCATCGGGGCGAACTTCGGCGCCGCGGTGGCGACCGATGGCGTCCGCGTCGTCGTCGGAGCCCCGGGATATTCGTACACGACCGGCGAGGATGGCATCTCCGCAACCGAGGGCGGCTCGGTCTGGGTGATGAAGTTCGACGCTGGCGCGTGGACGCTCGAGCAGCAGATCGAAGCGCCGATGCCGACAGGACTGGGAAGGTTCGGTTCCACGGTCGCGATCGAGGGCAGCCGCCTGCTCGTGGGCGAGCCGGGGACCAAGACCGCGTATGCGTATCGACTCGTGGGCAGCACCTGGGCGCTCGACCGGGCGTATCAGGATGAAGACTCCAAGCCCAACGGCACGTTTGGATCGAGCGTTGCGATCAGCGACCAGAACGTCTTTGTTGCTGACTCGGGCGATGATGCGGGCGCGACGACCGACTCCGGTGCGGTGTATATCAAGACGCTTCCGGTCGGATACGCCGACTCCTGCGAGGGCGCGATCGACGTGCAGACGGGCACGACGGGCGGCTGCACGCAGGAAGCGACCCCGGATGCCGTCCCGCAGTGCGCCGGTAACTCGAACACCACCAGCGGCAAGGGCGTCTGGATGGCTTGGACTCCGGCGTGCTCGGGGAACGTGATCATCGATACGTTTGGCTCCGACTTCGACACTGTTCTCAGTGTGCACACGGCGTGCCCTTCGCAGGCGAATCCTGCCCAGGTCACATGCGGCGATGATACCGGCACGGGCAACCTGTACTCCACCGTGACGTTCAACTACACGGCGGGAACGCGATATCTGATCAACGTTCGTGGCTTCTCTACCGCGGCGGGCAACTTCGTTCTTCGCATCAACGAGTGGCAGACGCCCACGAACGATTCCTGCTCCACGCCAACCTCGGTGAGCGCGGGCGGAACCTACCCAATCACGAACTGCAAGGCCACAACCGACGGTCCAGTCACCTCGAATGCCTGCGGCAGCAACATGGTCAATGACCTGTGGTACCGCTACGTCGCCCCCGCGGGCGGCACGCTGACGCTGGACACCTGCGGCTCGGCATACGACACCATGATCCAAGTGTTCTCGGGATCGGTCTGCCCGACGGCCGCGTCTACAACCCTTGCCTGTGCCGATGACACGCTGGCGTGTGCCAACAACCGCAACTCGCAGGCCTCTGTCTCCGTCGCGGCCGGACAGTCGTACATGATCCGCGTCGGCGGATACGCCACCACCGCTCCCATCGGCGACGGCGCACTGCATGTCGCGTTTACGCCCGCCTGCCCGGCGGACTGGAACCATAGCGGAACCCTCACAGTGCAGGACATCTTCGACTTCCTGAACGCATGGTTCGCGGGCGCGGCCGACTTCAACAACGACACGCAGCTCACCGTCCAGGACATCTTCGACTTCCTGAACGCCTGGTTCGCCGGCTGCCCATGAGCCCCATCATGCCCGTCGCCGGTCTCCAGCGACCTGCTTCCAGCGCCGCGCTCCCGAAAGGGCGCGTCGGCGCATTGCCCGAACATCCCACAAGCCCGATCCAGACTGAGTTCGGTGCCGCACGCGACTCACACCGAACTCGATACGGAGCAACCGCCATGTACCGCACCGCAACACTCCTCGCACTCTCCCTCGCACTCTCCTCCTCGGCAATGGCCGATACAAACGTGTCCGTGAACCACAAGTTCTCCTGGAGCGAGAACTGCGGCTGGATGAACTGGCGGGATGCCGGTATGCCAGCCGGAACCCAGGGAGCGCGCATTGGTACGCGAGTGCTCTCCGGCTTCGTCTGGTGCGAGAACACGGGATGGATCAACCTCGGCAACGGCGTGCCGGCCAACGGCTTGTCATATGCCAACACGACCGGCGCGGATTTCGGCGTCAACCATGATCCGAACACCGGCCTGCTCTCGGGGCTGGGCTGGGGCGAGAATGTCGGCTGGATCAACTTCGATATTGGCGCATCGGCTGGATCGCTCAACGCGGCCCGCATCGCCGTGGACGAGCCACGCCGGTTCCTCGGCTACGCGTGGGGAGAGAACATCGGGTGGATCAACTTTGACGGCACGGGGAACTACGTCGGGATCTCCTGTCCAGCGGACTTCAATCTCGATGGCGAGCTGAGTGTGCAGGACATCTTCGATTTTCTCAACGCCTGGTTCGCCGGAGATATTCGTGCCGATTTCAATGGACAGAGCGGGCTGGCCGTGCAGGACATCTTCGATTTTCTGAATGCATGGTTTGCGGGATGCGATTGAGATCGGCGGAACGGAATATCTGGAAACGATTCCCATCGCTGCCCCAGACGCACCTTGTACGAATGCCCTTCATGGCGCAGACGATCCGGTGCGTCTGATACCATGCCGGCATGCGAACGCACATCCGGCTGGACATCGTGCTCTTTTCGTTCCTGCTTCTGCTGACGATCCACGTGCGCGGGGCGGGAGCCGAGCCCAAGCCCCTCAAGGTTTTCATTCTGGCCGGCCAGTCAAACATGCAGGGGCAGGGCGTTGTTGACCTGGCCGGCAAGGACTACAACGACGCCAAAGGAACTCTGGTCTCGCTGATGAACGATCCTGCGAAGAGGGATCTCTTCAAGCACTTGAAGGATGAGCAGGGGAACTGGCGGACGAGGGACGATGTGTGGGTCCGATACCAGCCCGAGGGCGGTCCTTTGCGGGCCGGACCGCTCGGGTTCGGATTCACCCCGTATCTCGACCAGCACCACTTCGGGCCCGAGCTTCAGTTCGGGCACGTGTTGGGCGATGCGATCGAGAACGAGGTTCTGCTCATCAAGACCGCGTGGGGAGGCAAGAGTCTGTACGTGGACTTCCGTCCGCCTTCCTCCGGCGGAGAGACCGGTCCGTACTACACCTTGATGATTCGGCAGGTCCGTGAAGCCCTGGAGAACATCAAGAGGGACTTCCCCAAGTCCACCGCCGTTGGATATGAGCTGGCCGGGCTCGTGTGGTATCAGGGCTGGAACGACGGATGCGACCCCAAGCACGCCGTGCCCGAGTACGAGAGCAACCTTGTGAATCTCATCAAGGATGTCCGCCGCGACCTCGGGATGCCAAAGCTCCCCGTTGTCATCGGCGAACTGACCGGTCCTTGGGTGAACGCGCCCAAGGAATGGGACACGCTCCGAAAAGCGCAGGCCGCGGCCGCCGGACGGCCCGAGTTTGCCGGAAGCGTTGTGTTTGTCCCGACGCACGACTTCGTACGTAAGCCCGAGGAATCGCCCAACCCGGGACACGGGCACCATGAGTTCGGCAATGCCGAGACGTACTTTCTGGTCGGTGATACGCTCGGCAAGGGGATGAAGACTCTGCTGGGTGCCGGTGAACGAGGCGCGGGTGAGAAGGCGAATGAAACGTCCACGAAGCAAGGCGCGGCGAATGGCGCATCCGCGCCGGCCCGCCCAGCGAAAATGCAGAAGGGCGAGATGGCGGGCTACCTGCTGGTCTCCTGCGAGAAGGTCCCCGAGAACTTCAACGCGGGCTTTTCTCTCTACGCCGCGGCGTGGCCGCTGCTGCAGCAGTACCCCGGGCACCGGTTTCAAACCGGGCTCTTCGGCACGTGGATGCACGCGCAGTATGAAGGCAAGCCGCCCACGGATTTGTATTCCGACATCGAAGGCGGACTTGGCTGGTGGCGGGACACACGGTTTCCGACAGAGACTCCGAAGTTCATCATGGGTGGCGTCGCGGTGAACTTCAAGGAAATCGCCAACGGCCCAGCCCACGGCGCTGGGACGTGGGACAAGCCGCGTGGACTCTACGGCGTGGCACAGCTGAGCCCCTGGTTGCTCTTTCCGATCGATGGTCTCAACCTCAAGCAGGGAACGCGCGGCGATTTGTTCGGATACGGGTACCTGCCCTTGCCTCTCATTTCGCCCAGATCCTCCGCCGCCGGCCAAGACATCCCAACCGCAGACAACTGCTGGACGCTCTTCCTCAACACGACAACCTTCAAGGGGCCGGTTTGTTTCTTTACACCCTACTTCTGGGCGCATTCCGCCGTTGTGGATCCGAAGTACCTGGGGCAGCTTCTGGACACCCGCCCTTCGGCTCCGAACAAGGCCTTCCAGATGGAGACTCAGTATGTGCCGGCGGCGATCGGGTCCGACGGAGCGGGCGAGACCTTTGCTCGCATTGCGCCGACCGCGTTTCCCGTGGGCGATGATGGCAAGACGGTGGTGCTGCACCGACTTACGTGCTACACGAAGGCGGCGCTTTGGGACGCACTGCAGACGTGGTTTGATGGCGGCGAGCCGGTGAGCGGCGAGATCAATCCCGCCGGTGCGTTTGTGCAGATCTTCCGGCCCGAGGGCGGCTCCACATGGAGGATCTACGCAGAAAACACTCCCAAGGAGAAGAGGGGCTCAATGGCTTGGAAGTCCTACGCGACTCCGATCGCGCCCGATCCCACAACGTACGGCTATGCATGGAACTCGCAGCTCGTGACGCGAGTGAAATCACCCGCCGGCGATCTGGTGATGCTCCCCGAGTACTACCGTCTCAAGAAGGATGGCCCGAAGACGGAGTGGATCACCGAAACT
>JBGANP010000005.1:0-88487 GCA_044222255.1 Phycisphaerales bacterium | reverse complement strand
GACCGTGCTCACGGCGATCACGACTCCGACGGCGAACAACAACAACGGATACAACGCGGCAATCTCTGGCTCGGCCCTCACTGATCGCGTGCTGGCAACGGCACCGACGACCAACGCCGGCGCGTTCCTGCAACTGGAGCTCGGCAACAACTCCGGCGGCGATCTGTTGGCGGGGTTCGCGCTGACAATCTCCTTCGACACCGTTCGGTGCAACGCCCCGACAACGGCCAACGAGCTTCCCGGCTACTGGCTCTTCGCCAGCCAGGACGGCGGAACGACGTGGTCCAATGTTCTGGCGAATCCGACGATCTCGACGGTGCCCAACACCGTGGGCGTGACGGCCAGCTCGCTCACTTACACACTCTCTTCGGCGTGGCTGTCGGGAACCTCGATCCACCTGCGCTGGGTCGATGACAACGCGAACCAGACCAGCCCCGACCAGATCATCGGACTCAACAACGTCTCGGTTCTTCCATCCCCGGGAGCAGCCGCGTTGCTGGGCATGGGCGTACTGATGGGCGCTCGTCGCCGTCGCGCATGAATGCTCACCACTCCGCCGCGTGCAAGCACGCAGCGTGGGGTGGATTGCGGAACGTGAACTGGTACAAACGTCCGGTCGCGAATGCGTGACCGGACGTTTTTTTGTTCGACGCGGGAAAGAGCTCGGGTTCAGCAGCCGGTGAACCAGGCGTTGAGATAGTCGAAGATGTCCTGCACGGAAAGCCCGTTGCCGTTGAAGTCCGCGGAGGAAGAGCCGCTGAACCAGGCGTTCAGGTAGTCGAAGATGTCCTGGACGGCGAGGGTGCCGTCGGCGTTGAAGTCGGCGGGGCAGGTTGCCGGGTACGCGCCGGGGGTGATGGCAAACGTGCCACTGTCGGCGGAGGTGTTCTGGAAGCGCCGGTCCTTGGCGACGACGCGGAACTTGACGGATGGAATCCCAGTGGACGCGGGAAGCTGCCAGTTGAACGAGCGTGCCGCGGCGGGGAGATCGCGGGCGACGATGAACCAGCGGGTTCCGCCGTTGAAGGAGGCGCGGATGTCGAAGGAGCGGAGGGCTTCATCGTCGGAGGCGGTCCAGGTGATGGGGATCGTCGTACCGCCGGGGTAGGCCGCGTTGGTGTGGGTGCTGGTGAGCGCGATGACGGGCGCGGCATCGCCGAGAATGGGGTCGGGGCGAATGGAGAAGTATGGGCCGTAGAAGCTCTTCACCATGTTGAGGGAGCTGGTGGCGTCGTAGCGAATGCGGGCGCGATCGGTCGAGACGTCGGGAACCTGTGCGGGCAGGACGGTGCAGCCCATGGTGCCGCTGACGAAGATGTCCCCGAGAGAGATCGCGGTCTCGTCGTTGTCGAGTTCGATGGTCGCGGAGGTGGAGCCAACGACCGGGGTAACGGTGGCGCACGTCTGAAGCGAATCGCCTGGGCGGTAGGTGCCCGCAGCCGGCGAAGTCGCCTCCATCGATCCGGTGAATGGAGCGGGGTTGGTGATGTTGGCGGAGAGGTCGGCGATGCCCTCCTGGCCGAGGTTGTCCACGGCGATAACGCGGAAGAACTGGTCTGGGCCGTTGGCGGGGGTGCCGATCGCCGGGGGCGTCCACTCGAAGGAGCGGGCGTTGGCGGGGATTTCGGCGAGGAGCTGCATCGAGTCGTCAAAGTTGTAGTTGATTGACCAGTAGATGCGCTGTGTGACGATTCTCGTGTCGTCGCGCGCGGTCCATTGCAGAATGATCTTCTCGCCAGGAACGACGGCGGTCGGAGGCGTGACGAAGCGGACGACGGGGGGCGGGTTGGAGGTGGGGGGCTGGGTCAGGAAGGGGGTGAGGAAGCCGCCATTGTCGATGCCGAAGAAGACATCGTCGCCGGTGCCGGTGGGGTTGAGGGTCGGATGGTGCGGGCCGCTGGGCGTCCCCCACCAGTTGTTGCGGGCGTCGCTATCGGTGTTCTCGAGCGAGTTGTGCCGGGCCCGAGCGATGAGGCCGCCGTTGGGGAGAAAGGTGCCGAAGTACCCGAAGCCGGGCACGCCTTGATTGTTGATGAAGGTGTTGGGGTTGGCGGGGTGATTGGCGTCCAGGAATCCCTGGACGTCGTGGAGCGGGGCGAACCCCTCGCCGCTGTAAGAGAAGATGTTGTTCTCGAAAGTGCATTTACGGAGGGTGAAGATGGAGTCGCCACCGGTGGCGCGAGTGTTGCGGCGAAAGATGCAGTTGTCGAGTGCGATGGGGAGCTCGGCGGAGGCGACGCCGAGGGTGGAATCCTCGAAGATGCACCAGTCCCAGCGCGTGCCGTAGGTGCCCGTAATGCCGATGCCGATGCCGCGCCATTTGGTGCCTGGGACGTAGGGAACGAAGCGGATGGGACGCTCGGGCTCCCCGAGGAACACGGGCAACGAGTTGCCGTTGCTGTCGGAGGTGAACTGGAAGGCGATGTCGGGGGGGCCTTTGACGGTGACGCCGGGAAGCACGGTGAGCTTGCCGTGGACGTTGCCGTTGTCACGCAGGATGTACGGAATCCCTGCGTCGGCCCACACGACGTTTTCGTCGATCGGCGCGGGATCGGTGGTATCCGGGATCTCGTTGAACTGGTTGCCGGAGGCGGGAAGGAGAGAGCCGGGGAGAATGCCGGCGGAGTTGGAGCCCAGCGCGACGGGCCACATGTTGTTCTGGAGCGTGACGGAGGGATCGATGAGATAGCTGCCGCCTCCCGCGAGCAGGATGCCGGGACCGAAGGGGTTGCCGGTGACGGTGACGTTGCCGACGTAGCGGTGCTGGTTGTGGTCCTGTGTGAGATCGATGTATGCCTCGGTCACGGTCACATTGCTCAGGATCGAGTTGCCGACGATGAACATGGCCTCGCCGCCGATGGCACTTGGGTCGTTGGTGACCCTGCTGCCGCGGAAGAAGGTGCAATCGCGGGCGGCGACCCAGCCGCGCAGCGCGGCGACTTGGCAACCCTGTCCGAAAGTGCAGCGTATGAGCGAGATGACCTGCCGCGCGTACGAGAGATTGCCGTCGAAATACCGGTGCCCGAGATCGCCCGCGCTGTCGTAGGAGAAGTCGGTGGGCAGGGCGGGATCGCGAAACGCGGTGTCCGTGAACGAGGCCTTGCCGCCGTAGAGCAGGTCCGTGTAGGTTTCGATATCGACGAAGGTGCCGGTGATGAGGCCGTCGCTGGCGACCACCGTTCGTGCCCAACCCGCGGCGAAGCCGGTGTTGCCGCGAAGCCGCACGGGCTGCGCGGCGGTGCCCTGAAGAGAGAGCGTGCCGGAGACATCAAAGACGACGCCGTTGCCGATGCGGACTTCGACGCCGGGATCAACGATGACGGTGCCGCCGGGCACGATGCGCGGGCTCTGGCCCGTGCCCGCGGTGGTGAGGGTGACGGGGCTCATCGCGGTGGTCCAGTGCACGGTCTGCCCAGCGGTCGGCAGCGGATACGGGAGCGGTGGCGGATTGCCGATCTGCAGCGAGTCGATCAGGAACGAACCGGAGAAGTCAAAGTTGCTCGCGGCGGGCGGGAAGACCAGCCGCACCGCGATTCGGCCCGTTCCGGGAAGCGTCGTGGTGCGCTGGGTCCAGTTGTGCCCGCCGGTGCCGGATATGTTCGAGAGAAGTTGGGTGAAGCTGCCGACGTCGGTGCTGGAACTGCCGGTGCTGATCGAGCCGGTGGGCGAGTAGCGGACCTCAAGCGAGGCGTTGTTCATGCCGAACGCGTTGGTCGGGGCAGAGGTCCAGAGCGTGAACGGATCACCGGTGCGCTGATTCGGGATGGCGGGCAGGATGATCCACGCGGAGATGCGCGTATTTGCATCCTGCCAGGTGGTGAACCCGCCGTGACCGAGGCAGGAGCCGGACTGGCCCCAGCCGCTGCCGAACTCCGTCCAGTACGGGCTTGCGCCGTTGTTCGGGCTGCTCTGGTTGCGAAACGTCCAGCCGCGCGAGGTCAGGACGGAAGGGCCGCCGGGGCCGGAGGTTCCATCACCGACGTTCTGGAAGGACTCGCTGTAGTTGGCCTGAGCGAGCGCGGTGGAACCGATCAAGAGCAACGCCACGGCTGCAAGGGCGCCTCTAAACTGGTTAGAGCGTGCACACCGTCGAAGCCGACTCATTGGAACTGCGGTCATGGGAAGCTCCGGGTTGGAAACACAATCGCCGTCCCCTCGGGAACGCGCGTCCGAATACATGCGAAAAGGAAGACTGACGCCTGTCAGGTGAATCAGTGCGTGAGCCCGCAGGAAGCGCATCTGCACGATTCCGGAAGCCCGCGGCCTTGGGTGGCCCGCTTTTGACCGAAAAAGAGCGACACAAAAGAAAACGCCCGGTCGCTTCTCGGCGAGCGGGCGCTTTCTTGTGGGTGACGGATGGGTCGGGCTCAGCAGCCGAGGAACCAGGCGTTGAGGAAGTCGAAGATATCGCCGACGGTGAGGCCGCCCACACCATTGAAGTCGGCGTGGGGATTGCTGGCGAACCAGCCCGCGAGGAAGTCGAAGATGTCGGCGACAGAAAGAGTGTTGTCGCAGTTGTAGTCGGCGGCACAGATCGAGACGGCTGTGGCGGTGCTGGTGACTTCGCTGCACGTGTTGGAAGCGACCACGTCATACGACCCGGCGTCGGAGGCGAGCACACCGGTAATGCTGAGCGAGCCGGAGTTGGCGCCGCTGATGCGAACGCTGTTGCTCAGCGGAACGCCGCCCTTGCGCCACTGATAGCAGGGCGCCCCGGCGGATGCGGCGGTGAGATTCAGCGTGCCGCCGACGCAGGGGTGGGAGGCAACCGGGGGCTGGGTGGTGAAGGAGGGGCAGACGGCGGCGGGGCCGATGGTGCCGTCGAAGTTGACGTTCTGCACGGCGATATCGACCGAGCCGCTGGGAGAGTTGCCCCAACCGAGAATGGCATACTCGCCGCAGGCGCCCAGCGCACCGTTGAGACGGGACTTGGAAATGAACTGCGAACTAGTCTGGTTGCTCCAGGTGATGGAGCCCTCGCCGCTGACGCGGGCGGAGTTGATGTAGCCGTTGACGGTGTTGTCCTGCCAGATGTAGGAGACCACGCAGCCGTCACCGGCGGGGAAGCACTGGACAAAGGAGGCCTGGAAGGTGGTGGATTGGGTGATGAGTTCGACGCCGCCGTTGCCCCACATGAGCGTGCCCGTCGGGCTGTAGCGCTGCACGATGACGGAGTAGTTGGTCTGGGTGGGAGAGCCGGTCTCGGAGGAGGCGAGGAAGTACTCACCGGAAGCGCGGTTGTAGGCCGGAGAAGCACCGATGCGGATGCGTCCCGCAGTGACACCGGTGTTGGCGATGGGGGCGGGGAACTTGAAGGTGCCGTCGGCGAGGACGTGCTGGAGATACGCGTTGCGGCTGGAGCCGTTCTCGTACCAGCCGAAGATCGCGCCGCCGACTCCGTCGTGGATGAATCGCGGGAAGGTGGCGGTCTGGATGGACGCGGTGCCCGCGAAGATGGTCAGCGGAACGCCGGCGTTCCAGACGGGAGCGCCGACCGCGTTGTATCGCTGGGCAAAGAGTTGCTTGTTCGAGGTGACGCAGTTGGTACCGGTGCACTTGACGAAGAGGACGGTCATGCCGCCGGCGTCGTCGGGCTGGCAATCCGAGGCCTGGACGGGACGAGCGGGCGTGAGCCAGTCGGCCTGCACGATCGGTGCTCCGCCGTTCCAGAGGAGCGCGCCGGTGCTCGAATCCACCTTCTGCATGTTGGTGGCGACGGGCGAGGTCGTGGAGTTCCAGATGACGCCGTAGTTGCCGTCGGCAAGCACGGCGACCGTCGGGGGAGAACCGGTCGCGGAGCCCGCGCCAACATTGATGCCAGCGGCTCCGAACAGAAGCGCTCCCGAGGGGCTGACCTTCTGCAGCGTGATCTGGGCGGTCGGTGGGCGATCGTCGTTGAAGACGATGACGGCATTGCCGGACTGATCGCACCCAAGGGAGTAGTCAACGGTGGAAGAAACCACCCGATCAGCGATGAGGATCCCGTTGTGCCCCCACTGCTCGACGCCCGCCGCGCTGACGCGCTGCAGGAAGACGTCATATCCACCGGTGTCCTGGCCGCCGAACATCACGGTCGTGTTGTTCGCGGCATGGAAGGCCATCGCGGGGCCGTTGCGGGCGTTTGGCGTGGTGGTCTTGGAGACCCAGTTGGTGCCGGACCATTCGAACATGCTGCCGACGTTGAACGAGCCGCTGAACCCGCCGAAGACGACCACGCGGGTGCCCGAGGCGGTGAAGTCCTGGGCCATGGCGCAGTTGTAGCGGAGGTTGGGGAGGGTGGCGGGAATGGGGTTGGACCAGTTGGCGCCGTCGTAGAGCCAGGTGTCCTGACGGGCCGCGCCGCCGTCTTGGCCGCCGAAGAGGATGATCTGATTGGTCACGGGATCGAAGGACATGCCGTGGCCGGAGCGTGCCTGCGGGAAGAGCGCGGGCGCGGTCTGCGTCCAGTCGGTGCCGTTCCACTCCCAGGTGTCCGAGAGCGACGTGCCGGATTGATCCTGGCCGCCGAAAAGAACGACAACGTTGCGGACCGCGTCATAGGCCATGGCGTGGCCTTGACGCGCGCCGGGGGAATGGGCGGGAAGGACATTGGTCCACGCGGTGCCGTTGAACGTCCAAGTATCCCCGTCGACATTGCCCAGACCATCGACGCCGCCGAAGAGCACGATGTTTGTGCGAGCGGAGTCATAGGCCATCGCCAGAGCGCTGCGCCCAGCGGGGCCGGAGATGACGCTCTGCGTCCAGGATGTGCCGTCCCATTGCCAGGTGTCGGAGAACGTGTTGGTCGCGTCCGCGCCGCCGAAAAGAACGGTGCGCTGACGGGATGCGTCGTATGCCATGGCATGGCGAAAACGCGCGCCCGGACCCGCAGCAATCGACTTGGTCCAGGCGGTGCCGCTCCAGGTCCACGAATCGCGCTTGTAGTTGGTGACGCCGTTGTCATACCAGCTCACGTACGCGCCGCCATCGGGCGTGGGGGCGACCTTGGGCTGCACCTGCTCGCCGCTGCGATCGGCGATCTTCAAGTTGTTCGCGGGATCGCTCGACCACTGCGCCATCGCGGGCGCGGCGGCGAAGCCACACAAGGTGAGGGTGCAGGCAGCCAGTCTGGTCCAGTTCATCGCATTGACTCCGGGAAAAGAAAAAACGCCCTCGGAATGATGTCTGCTGGCCCCACAGCCGGGCGGCAACAACTCCGGGGCGGGAGTCGTGGCCACTCGGCGGCATCGGTTGATCGCGAGAGCAAGTATGCTTGCTCTCAGAGCAGTTGTCAAGTATTCTCTCTTGTTGGAAGTATGGTACATTGAATCGATCTGGCAACCCGGATCGGAGCCCGAATGGAAACCAGACATACAAACCACCTCGCCACCCGCCATGCGCCGATGCACATGGGAGCGGGCGATGATTTCGCCGCGCGGCAGCTCTCTGGCGATGAGCGTGCGATGGCCGACGAGGTTGCGCGGCGTTTACGTCTGGAGCTTCGCGGGCTCGTCGAGCTGCTTCCCGAAAGCGAGCGCGGCGCGAGCGCGATGGCGCGGGCGCTGGAGATTGATCGCAACACCTGCCAGCGGATCGTCGCGGCGACGGCGCGCGGGGATGCGGATGCGCAGCTGCTGGTGCAACTGCCGGGCGTGATGGGGCTGCGGCAGTTTCTGGATGCGCTGGCGAAACGATTCCCGGGGATCGAGCCGGAGCAGGCGATCGCGGGCGGACGGGCGGCGGTGGACCGCTTTGAGCAACTGATCGACAGCGTGGCGGGGAGCCAACGGAAGCTGCGCGAGCGGCTGGAGCTGGATCGCGAGATGGACGGCGTGCAGACGCCGGCCGCGCCGGATGATGTCGCGGCGCGGCGCGCTCTCTTCCGCGCGGCGGTGGATGTGGTCGGGCGCTGGAGCGAGATGCGGCTGACGATGCGGATCATCCGGCCGGTTCCGGGGGACCCGCTGCACACCGAGAACATCCGCATGACGGGGCACATCGGGCATGTGTCGCGTCCGGTGGCGGTGCCGCTGGAGGTGTACAGCGCGACGCCGGAAAACCTCGTCGAGCGAACCGGACCGGCGTTTCAGACGCTGGATGCGAGCCAGAAAGTGGGCAACACGCCGGGCTTTTTGATGACCAAGTTCTGCACGCAGCCGCTGCCGCGGGTGACATCGCGGGCGACGGAGAGCCGCGTGATCCACGCGATCGATGAGGCGGCCTCACGCGGGGAGCCGTCGGACATCTTCGTGGCGGATCGTCGCGCGGGGGTGGACAAGCATCCGGCCTCGCAGCACCCGCCGATCGGCGAGGTGAGCACGATCATGAACTTCCCGGCGCGGCGGTTCATCATGGATGTGTATCTGCACCGGGACATCGCGCGGCGGTGCATCCCGTCGATGGAAGTGCATCTGGCATCGCCGTGGGCTGGGAGCGCGCTGCTGGCGCGCTGGAGCACGCGCCTGCCGGGCGGGCCGCGGCTGGAACTGCTGGGACCCGGAATCGGCAACGCGGGGAGCGACGCATATTCGCGTCACGCTGAGGTGGCGCGAGAGATGTTCGCGAGCGTGGGGTGGGAGCCGGACGAGTTCGTGGGGTATCGCGTGGATGTGGCGTACCCGGTGTGGCGCGGGGCGTACTGCATGCTGTTTGATTTCACGGGAAACGAGCTGCCGCGGCCGATTCGAGGGGATGAGGGGAAGTAGGGGCCCGATGCGGCCACGCGAACGCCGTAGTTCTTGCTCATCTTCAAACGAAACTCGATCACGAGATGCGTCCCCAGTATCCCGCACCGGCATCCTCCCAAAGCGTCGGAAGCCGATGGCACGTCATCGGTCCAACAGTGAGATAGCCCGCCCCACGCGATTCGGACATCAGCATCCCGCGAACCACGCGTTCAGGAACTCGAAGATGTCCTGCACGCCCGGGGCAGCGTTCGGCGAGGAGGTGATGCAGCAATCATGCGAGGAATCGAACCAGCTGGTGAGATAGTCGAAGATGTCGGTCACGGCGAGGGTGTCGTTGTGATTGAAATCGGCGCGGCAGCAGGGCGTGGTGGAGGCGGCAACGTTGCAAGCGGTCTGGCTGCTGGTGAAGCGGCGGTTGGGGCCGGTGCAGTCGGATTCGAGCGTGAGCGCGCAGGCCGCGCCCATGCAGCACGCGCCGGTCGGTGGCGGTGGCTGGAAGCAGGGATTTGGCGAGCAGCTCGCGCCGTAGATCCAGGCCGTGCCGCAGTCCGCGCCGATGGTGGAAGTGCAAGCACCCGATGGATCGCAGCAGGCGCCCAGCGGTGGAGGCGGGGGAGGCGGCTGCTGGCAGGGGTTGGGCTGGCAGAAGACGTTGGCGGTCCAATCACTCTGGCAGAAGGACTGGGGCGTAAAGCTGCACAGGCCGCTCTGGGCACAGCACGCGCCTAGCGGCGGGGGCGGCGGCGGACAGGGACTGGGATCGCACGAGACGACGCCATTCCACTGATCCTGGCAGGTGTCGCGATCGATGAGGACGCACGCGCCGGAGGAGAGGCAGCAGGCGCCAATTTGCGGGGGTTGCCGGCAGAGATTGGGCGAACAGGTGCCACCGCTGGTGAATATCCACTGGCAGCTCGCTTGCGTCGTGGTCACGCACGAACCGGCGGGTGAGCAGCAGGAGCCGGGCGCGGGCGGGGCGACTCCTGAATCGATCCACACAACGGCCGCGGCGATGGTCTGAGCTTGTTGCTGGTTGGTGAAGCCGAGAACAGACATGTCGTGGCCGACGCCGGGGATGAGGGCGAGCTGCACCGGTGCGCCGACATCGATGAGACGCTGGTGCAGCCGCGTGCTGTTGAAATACGGAACGAGGCCGTCGCTGGTGCCATGGATGAGGAACGTCGGCGGCGAGTTCGCGTTTGCGTAGGTGATTGCGGAGGCCTGGGACCAGGTCTGGCCCCAGTTGGGATTGCTGAAAGGAACACCGATGTAGGACATGACCGTTTGCGGAATACCGAAGTTGGCGTTCCAGACCAGGTCGTAGCGACCCATGACGCCGATGGCTCCATCGACCGTATAGCCGCGGTTGATCGGATCGGGAAGGCGGTTGAACACGTTGGTGGACGCGGACAGCGCGGCGGTCATACCGATGGTGGATCCGGCGGAGACGCCACAGATGATGACTTTGTTGGGAAGGCCGATCGTCTCTCCCTCGGTACGGACCCAGTGCAGGGCGTTGAAGATGTCGGAGATTGGCTGGGGGTATGAGGCGGAAGTGGGCGTGACCAGCGTGTAATCCGGGCTGACGACGGTGAAGCCGAGATCGGCAAGGGCGGTGCTGAGGGCATCAAAGTCGCATCGGCAGCCGCTGTTGTAGCTGCCGCCGTGGATGATGATGATGGTTGTGTTGAGCGAGGTGGTGCCCTGCTCGGGTACGTAGAGATCGAGTGCGAGGGAGTTGCCCGGCGCGCCGGGAGAGTTGAATGGAATATCACGAACGACATCCGCGCCGAGCGCGAGCGGAGCCGCAGCCACGAGCCAGAGGGCTTGCAGCGCGGCCGCGAGTCTGATGCGATTGCAAGGCATGGATCGCCCGACGAGGAAATCGAGTCCCGAGTTCGTCGCTGACGCCGAGAAACTCATCCGCGTCCCCCACGGACGCGGCGCTCGATTGGAGTACGAGCACACCATACCAGAAGATTGCGGAATGCGCCGTGGAAATCCCGGGCGCAGGCGAGAAAAGGTGGAAGGGCAGCCCGCTATAGTGCGGCGGATTGCCCAGAAGGGGATTCGGGGAAATCGCATCAAGATGTCCGGTTTGGCCGAGCGCGGCCTGAACTGAATAAGGAGTCGGCAGGTGTCCCAGCAGAAGTTCGATCTTGTCGTGATTGGTGGCGGCCCGGCGGGGTATGTGGGCGCGATCCGCGCGGCGCAGCTCGGGATGAGCGTGGCGATCGTGGAGCGGGCGAAGCTGGGCGGGGTCTGCTTGAACTGGGGCTGCATCCCGAGCAAGGCGCTGCTGGCGAACGCGGAACTGGTTGAGAAGATGAAGGCGGCGGATGACCAGAAGTTCTGGGGGCTGAAGATCGAGGGGAAGGTGGGGCTGGACTGGGATCGCGTGATTGGCCGCAGCCGCGAGGTGGCTGGGAAGCTCACCAACGGCATCGCGTTCCTGATGAAGAAGAACAAGATCACTCACATCGTGGGGAACGCGAAGATCACCAGCAGCGGCGGACCGGGGAAGACCTGCAAGATCGACATCCAGGAGTGCGCCGTGAAGGAGGAACTGACCTCCGCACCGGCGACGCCCGGGAAGACAACGCAAACGATCGAGGCGGAGAACGTGCTGGTGGCGACTGGCAGCGTCGCTCGCGATCTGCCGTTTGCGAAGTTCGACGGCGATCGCATCTGGGGCGCTCGCGAGGCCATGTTCAACAAGGAGCAGCCCAAGAAGCTCATCGTGGTGGGCGCGGGAGCGATCGGGATGGAGTTCGCGTACTTCTACCACTCGATGGGCACGGAAGTCACGGTGATCGAGATGATGGACCGGATCGTGCCGGTGGAGGACAAGGATGTGTCCACCGCGCTGCAGCGGCTGTACACCAAGCACGGCATCACGTTCAAGACTTCGACCACCACAACTGCGGTGGAGAAGACCGCGACGGGCGTGAAGGTGACGGTCGCTCCGTTTGTCGGCGGCAAGGCCGATGAGAGCAAGAAGGAAACGCTGGAAGCGGATCGCGTGCTGCTGGCGGTCGGCGTGGTCGGGCGCACCGACGGCCTCTGCGATGCGTCGCTGGGGCTGAAGACCGATCGCGGGCACATCGTGACGGACTATGTACCGAACAAGACCGTGGCCGAGCCGATCGACTACAAGACGAATCTGCCGGGGATCTACGCGGTGGGCGATGTGATCGGGCCGCCGTGGCTGGCGCATGTGGCTTCCGAGGAAGCGATCACCTGCGTGGAGCGGATCGCCTGGAACAAGGACAAGAGCAAACACCACGAGCCGATTCCGATCGACTACAGCGTCGTTCCCGGGTGCACGTATTGCGTTCCGCAGATCGCAAGCGTGGGCTTCACCGAGCAGAAGCTCATCGAGATGGGCAAGGTGAAGGGCAAGGACTACGCGGTTGGTCAGTTCCCGATGACCGCGCTGGGCAAGGCGATCGCGGCGGCGCACACGGACGGGTTCGTGAAGATCATCCGCGGCCTGCCGCGCGGCGAGATTCTCGGGGCGCACATCCTGGGCGATCAGGCCACGGAGCTCATCAGCGAGCTGACGCTGGCGCGGCGGCTGGAAGCGACGACCGAGGAGATCATCTGCACGATGCACGCGCACCCGACGATGCACGAGGCGACGCGCGAGGCGGCGCTGGCGAGCGAGGGGCGGGTCATACACGCGTAAGGTTCGGGACACTGAAGATTTCGAAACCACTCGAACCCCATGCGCAACGCATGGGGGTTTTCTTATCGAGTGGAACAACCGAGCCGCGAGCGAGAGCATGCACCCGCAGGATTGGCTAAGGACTCGTTCATTCCGGGCGTGCAGGTGACAAAGAAGGTCATTCTTGCGTCGGAACAACACCAGTCGATTCCGGAATGCTGTGCTATGGTGTCCGAGACGGAGCATGCTTGTCCCGAAAAGACGCGCGGCGGGAAAGCCCCCACTCACCTCCAACTCACGCACACAGGAGTGCCCGAATGAGCACGCAAACACGAACCTGGATGACCGGTTGGATGGCGCGTTCGTTGATGGGGGCGATCGTGGCTGTCGCGATGACCAGTGCGGCGCGAGCGGACACGGTCTTCGCGACGGCGGATCCCGACGGGGGCTTCTTCGGGTACATCGGGTTCGACATCTTCCCGGAGCAGTCGGTGGCGGCGCGGTTCACTCCGGCGTCGGCGCACACGCTGGACAGGGTGAGCATCTGGTTCATGAGCAACGACTTTGACGGAACGACGCCGCAGGCGGTGACGGTGACGCTGCGGACGGATGTGAACCCGGGCGGGCAATACACCTCTGCGCCAAGTGGAGTGGTGCTGGAGACGTGGACTCTGAACGTACCGGTGGTCGGGTGGACGCCGGCGCTGATCGAGCTGAACTCGGGCGAGCATCCCGCGCTGGCCGCGGGGCAGAAGTACTGGGTGGTGGCCGAATCCGCAGTACCTGCCGGATCAAATCCGATCTGGGTCTGGTCCAGTGTCGGCAATGAGTTCACGGCGACGACGCAGGGCGGCGCGTGGCAGAGCGGCTCGGGCGCTGCGATCGGCATTCGCGTGCTTGGCACGCCGACCACGCCACCGTGCACTCCGGACTTCAATCACTCCGGCGGGCTGGAAGTACAGGACATCTTCGACTTCCTCGCTGCGTGGTTCGCGGGCAATCCCAACGCGGACTTTAATCACGCGAACGGGTTAGGCGTGCAGGACATCTTCGATTTCCTGGGCGCGTGGTTCGCGGGCTGCTGAATCATTCGAAGTTCATCGAAAAAAAGACCCCCGCACGAGCGGGGGTTTTTCGATGGATCACCGAAAGGGCCGAGTTCATTCCTTCGCGACATGCACTTCGGGCGTGAACCACGCGGCGTCGAAGGCGGGGGCGTCGACGCGCTGCATGACGAGCATGCGGGGCGGGTTGGGGCGAGCGCCGGGGCCGGGGNNNNGGGGCCGGGGCCGCGGGGCGGGGCGCCGAACATTCCGGGGAATCGGCCACGGGGGCCGGGACCAGCGCCGCCAAGGCCGCGCGGAGGCGGGCCATCCGCGTCATCGCGACGGGGACCATCGGGACGTGGACCGGGCAGCGGCCCATCGGGGCGCGGCTCGGGACGCGGATGAGGGCCATCAAACTCATGGCCGTTGCGCGGGCTGCGGCCTTCGGGACCGGGACCGTCCGGACCGAGACCATCAGGGCCAAGTCCCTCGGGGCCACGCCCATCGGGACCGGGGCCATCGCGGCGCGGCGGGCGCGGGCCCATCGGATCGCGCGGGCCGTTCATCGGGCCGCGATCGGGGTGAGCGCCCTGGTCGGGGCCGTCGAGCGCCTTGTCTGGATCGCGGTCCGAGCCGGCACCCTGCTCGCCGCGGGGCGGCAGATCCCATCGCATTTCCAGACGCTCAACGGATTTCGTGGCAGGATCGATCCAAACCTCAACGTGGTCGCCGCCGGGAGAGCGCACGCGCTTCTTGGTGCCGACGATGTGGCGATATGAAACGCCGCTCTTGTTGTCGAGCGTCGCGGTGCCCTCTTTCTGAAGGTCGTAGCTCTTGGTGAGTTCCTCGAGCAGGCGATCGACGGAATCCACGAGCATGGACTCCTCACCGACCTTGGACCACTTGGGCCAGGCCTGCTCGGGATGATCCCGCTCGATGCCGCCATCGCGACGGATGCACCAGTCGCCCGTGGCATCGCGGCCCGCGATGATCTCGTGGCCGTCGGGCGCGTTGGAGCGAAGGACCAGAAGATTGGGCGAGCGGGTGTCGATGATCGCGCCGGGGAGCGAGGGGAGCGCATCGTCGTTCGGACGCTGGATGCGGATCTCGTAGCGGCGGTCGCCGCCCGCGGTGGATCGCATCGCCTCGATGGACTGCTGCACCACGGCCTGCGCGGATTGCTCGCCGGGAATGCCCATGAAGACGGCGACAGTGCCGATGGTCAGGCACGCGGCGAGCGCGAGCCAGCCGCGGGCGGTGCGGATGGGGAAGCGGAAGCCGTGGGAAGTCGCGGGCAAGCGGCCGGTGCCGCGGAGTCGATCCTGCTCGATGGCGACCATGAGTCGCCCGATGCGCTCGCCCTGTCGTGCCGGCGTGTCGGTGTTCAAATAGGTGAGCAGCCCGTGGGAGAAGAGCTCGTCCGCTACGGTCTTTGGTGCCGCGTCGGGCGCGGGCTCGATTGGGAGTTCCGGCGTGCCGGAGTGCTCTGAGTTGTCGGAGTGGTCGGTCATTGGTAAGACTCACGAGGGGAGCACGTGCAGTACGAGAGGGGGATCAACCTGCGAGAAGACACTCTGCAAGCAACTGGCGGGCACGCTGCACGCGCTTCTTCACGGCTTCTTCTGACGAGCCGAGCGCGGTGGCAGCGACAGCGATGAGCAGACCGCGGGCGTAGATCATCTCGATGGCGTGACGCATCGCGTCGGGAAGTTTGGAGAGGCACGAGGTCAACCGCTCGGCGCGTTCGCGGAAGGTGTCGCCCGGCTGAGCCGCCAGAGCGTCGAACCGCTTGTCCAGTTCAACAAGCACGAGCGGATCGATGACACGCGGGCGTCCCGCGGATCGCCGCCGATGCTCGAGCACAAGCCGTTGCGCGATGCCGCGGAGCCAGGGACCGAAGGGGCGTTCGCGGTCGTAGTCCGCAAGGCGGCGCCACGCGACGAGCATGGACTGTTGAAAGATGTCATCCACGGACGAATCGGCACCAAGCAGGGAACGGAGATACGCCGTGAGCATGTCGGCATGCTCGCGGGCGAGGATCTCGAAGACCTCGCGCCCACCCACTTCGCTCGCGCGATGCCCATCGGGTGCGGAAGGATCCAGAGTTCGTTCGGCGTCATCGATCAAGCGGGGCTCCACAAAGAGCATTGTCCGGAGAATCCGGCCGGGGGACACTTGGACGTGAAATCCGGCGTCCGAGAACGCAATTGTGGGCCCTCTCGTCCCCCGATGCGCTGGCGGGACAACTTCTGCACCAGGAACGGGGCCACGGGTGATGCATACTCACACAGAAGGATGGCACATGACAAGGGCTCTGCGGATCGTGATCTGTGTGGGTAGTGTGTTCGGGTGCGTTGGGGGCCATCTCACACCGGCTATGGCCATCGCGCCGATGCATCCGGGCCACCCCGATCATGACGAACGCATCCCCTCTGCGGCGGAGCCGCCGGTCAACGAAGTCAAGATCGAGGTGCGCGAGGGATTCCGATACATCACCTCCAACGGGATTCCCAACCATGAAACGGGCAAGTTCCCGGGGAAGGGAAACCCAAACTCCATCGGCGCGCAGAAGTACACCTTCCGGGTTCCGCTGACGCCCACGCCGGCCGAAAAACCAGTCAGCATCGGCAGCACGGGTGGCGGAGGCGGTCCCCCCATGCCACCGGGCGTCGCTCTCAATGGCGTGGTGTTCGACCCCGGAACGGCCGAATGGTGGAAGAACGATCGCAGCAGTGGTTGGAACTACGACGCACTCTCGGGCAAGATCAACCTCGGGGTTGATTCCAGCCATGCGCACGTGCAGCCCAACGGGGCGTACCACTACCACGGGGTGCCCGTCGGGCTGGTGGACAAGCTGCTGGGGGAGAAGAAGAAAGGTGAGTCGATGTTGCAGATCGGCTGGGCCGCGGATGGCTACCCGATCTACGCCCTCTGGGGATTTGAAAAGGCGGAGGACGCCAAAAGTCCCGTTCGCGAACTGAAATCCAGCTATCGCGTCAAATCCGGGGAACGCCCAGTCGGGGAGAAGAGCCCGGGGGGGAAGTTCGACGGCACGTTTGTACAGGACTTCGAGTACGCCGCGGGTTCGGGAGATCTGGACGAGTGCAACGGCCGCACCGGTCCCACCCCGGAGTTTCCCGGCGGAACGTATTACTACGTGATAACCAACCAATATCCCTTCGTCCCCCGGCTGCTGCATGGGGTGGCGGATGAGAGCTTCAAGCGCAACGGTCCCCCCGGTGGCGGGCGGGGTGGGCCAGGCCGCGGCGGAGCGGGCGGTCCCCAAGGACGGGGGGCAGGCGGACCCGGGGAGCCGCAAGGTGGCGGGCCTGGGGGTAGGCCGAACGGCGGAGAAGAAAATCGCAACGCCCGTCCCCCGACCCCCCGTGGATGACAATCAATCCGGCGGAGGCGGGGCACGGGCGGGCTCTCTGATACGCATCGGGCACAGCAAGCCCATTGGAGGACGATCATGACACGCACGCGGAAGATCAGCGCAGGCATCCTTGCGGCGGCCAGTATTCTCTCGATCACCGGACTCGCGAAAGCGGTGCTCCCGCCCGTTCCGGTTCCCCTTGCCAACCCGATCACCGAGCCCAAGCGCGTGCTCGGCAAGATCCTCTTCTGGGACGAGCAGCTCTCGGTGGATGGAACGATGGCGTGCGCGACCTGCCACTCCTTCACCCAAGGCGGAGCCGATCCGCGCCGGGTCCGCCAGCCGGGCGTTGACGGCGTGCTGAACACCGCGGACGACATCTTCGCCTCGCCCGGCGTGATCAAGTCCGACTCGCTCAAGGACTTCGTCCGCGATGTGACCTTCGGCACCGCGCGTCAGGTGACGGGGCGGGCCAGCATCACGCCGGTCAACGCGGCGTACGCGCCGGAGCTGTTCTGGGACGGCCGCGCGAGCAACACCTTTACGAATCCCGAGACCGGTCTGGTGAGCATCCAGACCAATGGCGCGCTGGAAAGCCAGATCGTCGGGCCGATCCTGAACTCCGTGGAGATGTCGCACACCGGCGTGAGCTGGGCCGAGGTTGAGACTCGCCTCGCGTCGGTCCGCCCGCTGGCGCTCGCGACGAACTATCCGGCGGATGTGGCCGGCGTGCTCGCTTCGCGCCCCGGCTATCCGGAGCTCTTCCAGGCGGCGTTCGGGAGCGGACAGATCACCGCCGATCGCATCGCCAAAGCGATCGCAACCTACGAGCGCACGCTGATCGCGGATCAGACTCCGTTTGATCTCAACACGCTGACGCCCAACCAGCAGCAGGGGCTCAACCGACTTACGGCGAACAACTGCACCGTCTGTCATGTGCCGCCGCTCTTCACGGGGAATGGCTTCCGCAACATCGGGCTGCGCCCCGTGGCGGAGGATCTCGGCCGCCAGATCGTGACCAGCAACAACGCGGATCGCGGCAAGTTCAAGGTGCCCACACTACGCAACGTCGCGCTCAAGACCACGTTCATGCACAACGGCATGTTCACCACGCTCCAGCAGGTCTTCGGCTTCTACGACCGGGCTCCCGGCACCCAGCAGTTTCCCGACAACCAGGACCCCGTCATGGCGACGGTGCGCATCCCGCCGCCCGACGGCGCGGTGGTGCAGGACTTCCTCACCAACGGCCTGGTTGATCCGCGCGTCCGCAACGAGACCTTCCCCTTCGATCATCCCACGCTCTTCACCTCGCCGGCCCGCGCCGCGGACCAGCCCGCGCTCATCGGCGGCGGCGTGGCGGGGACCGGCGCGATCGTGCCGCAGATCATCGCGGTTTCACCCCCGATGATCGGCAATACGGACTTCCGCGTCGGGCTTGATCGGGCTCTCGGCGGCGCATCCGCCCGGCTCGCGCTCTCGCTCACCGCACCCGTGAACGGCAAGATCACGCCCACCATCACCATGACCACCAAGCTCGCGGGCGGCACGGGCGCCGGCAACGGGCTCGCCACCGAGCATCTCGCACTGACCGGCCCAACGTATGTCACCGGGCAGACCATGTTCGCCCAGTGGATCGTGGATGATCCCGCCGCGGCGGGCGGCCAGGCGTTCTCCACCGTCGCACGCTTCCGCCTCTTCTGCGGCAGCCAGGGATGCCAGCCCCTCTGCGAAGCGGACATGGACAACAGCGGCACACTGGCCGTCACCGACATCTTCTCCTTCATCTCCGCCTGGTTCGCGGGTGATCCGCGGTCCGACTTTGACCACTCGGGCACGACGGATGTCTCGGATGTCTTCGCGTTCCTGGCGACATGGTTCGCCGGGTGCTGATCCGGTGATTCCCGGCGGCGCGAGTCGCCGGGTTCTGACAACACAGTCCGATCCGCAGGGCCGGTGCTCCTTCCTGGTGGTGCCGGCCTTGCTTCTTTTTGATCAAACCTCAGTTCTTGGGAATCTCGACCAGCGAGCTTGGCTGCATCGACTGTCCACGCTCGCCCTTGCGCTTCACGCGCAGGCCCGCGCCGTTGTACAGGTTGTACGGATGGCGCTTCTGCGTCTCGCGGAGTTTCGGGCTCTTGAAGTTCGGCAACTGCGGATCGAAATCCGTCTGGTCGAACACGCCGACGCAGACCATACTCATCGACGGACCGTGGTAGTACCACGCCTGCTCGCCCTCTTCGCGCAGCTTTGCCGCGGCCTGTTCGGCGGCGGCGCGCGGCTCGGCGAGGTCCTTCTCGGTCGGACGCTCGACGTCGAGCCGTCCGTACGCCGCGACCTGCAACGTGTAGAGCGCCTGCTCGCCAAAGAGTTGCTTCGCCTTTGCGAGATTGAACTGCGGCATGGAGCCGGCCATCTTGAAGTCCAGCGGCGGGGCGAGCATTGCGCTCGCGAACGGCCTGCTGCCGTTGATCTCCAGTTTCTGGATGCGCGTCAGCTCCGCCTTAGCGCGCTCGTCATCCGGCGCGGGGAAGTCGCCCACGGCGATCACCATCGCCTCGCGCCGGCGCGCCGCATACGCCTCGGGAAGGCCGCCCTCGCTGCGCACTTTCGCGAGCGCCTTGGCCGCGGCCTGCTCGCGATCCTCGCCGCGGAACGCGGCGATCACAACCGCCCATCCCTGCGCATCGCCCGCCGCGGCATCACCCTTGCCGGCCCCCGGCTGGCCGAAAAGCTCCTTGCCCTCATCCTTCAGCGACTTTTTGTCGGGGGTCGTTGCCGGCGGCTTGGCGGCGGGCCTGGCCGGGGCTTTCTCTGTCGGCTTGGGCTTCGACTTCCAACCCGAATCCCCGTCGTCCTGCGCGAGGGCCGACGACGCATATGAAGCAACGATGAATCCGGAGACAAAAACCACCAGAGCAGGGGTGGTGCGGCGAAACGTGCGGACGGGGCTTTCGATGACTCGCGAGAATTGTGAACTTGTCATAAGTGCTGTTCCTGCAAGCCGATGCGTCTGGTTTTCCGGGCGGCGATGGCGTGTGTTTGTGGAGCGAAATCGAGCCGCTGGACGATAAGGGTAGGGTCGGAGCGGGTCTGCAAAGGCAACGCCCCGGCGATTGAGCCGCCCGGCAAGGATGCATGGGCGGTTTCCGCGAAGGATCGCGCAGACCTCTTCCCCCACTTGGATTTCCCGACGTTACGCAGCACGAATCGCAGAGGATTCACTGGCATCGAAGGGGACAGGAAGCCGCGGCCCATGTCACAGATTTCCTTCAACACCAACTCGATCTCCCGCACCGATCTCGCCTCGCGCTACGGAGCGGATGCGGGAACCCGCCGCACCGCCGAGACTTCCGGAGCACGCGTCACGGACCGCGTGGAAGTCTCCGACGCGGCACGCCTGGCCGCCGAGGACCAGAGCCCCGTCCGGCTTAATCTGGTGCAGCGCATCCGCGAGCAGATCGCCTCCGGCACCTACGAGTCCGAAGACAAGATCGCCGTTGCCTCGCACGAAATGGCCAAGGCGCTCCGCGGTCAGGGCTGAGAAATACCCGAAAGCCGAAGACCACCGCCGCACAGATAAAACCAGAACCTACTGACGCGGGCTTGCGCTTGAGCAGTTCGCGTCTTCTTTTTTGGCACGCACTGTGATATGTGCGGTTTGCGATTTCTCAGGTCTTCATCCACGAGACCGCCGCGATCGCGACAGGAATCAGGATCAGCACCGGGATGAACACCCCGAAGCCCGGCGGCAATCCCGGCCACGCGACCGCCGAGAGGAGAATGCCCCCCATCATCGCGACAATGCCAATCGGGGCGCACTTGAGCGACTGCACGAGCATGTTCTTCGGCTCGCGCAGAAGGAAGAACGGCATCGTGATCACCAGCACGAGCATCGCGGAGATGGTCTGGCTCACGCGCGACCAGCGGACCCGCTGCAGCTTTTCACGCACATCCGGACGCGAGGTTCGTAGCAGTTCGGAAATCTGCCCCCACGAGAGCGTCTGGCTGAAGGCCTCGAATCGCTTGAGTTTCAGCGTCTCCGGTCCCAGATCCGTCATGATCCGCGTCGGCGCAGGCGGGAGTTGCCCACCCGTCGCCATGCCGCCCTGGCTGAGCGTCATCGGGATGATTCTCGCTCCCGAGAGCTTCCAGGCGTCCTTGTCCCACACCGCCCGCTCCGCGCTGATCGCCTGCTTGGCAAGCCCTTCCTTATCGCGCTCCCAGATCGTGACGCTCTCCATCACACCGGCGGTTGGATCGAATTTTTCAGCCAGAAACACCCGTCCCGCGGCATCCGGCACCAGCCGCACGGGAAACTCGCTCCACGATCGCTTGCCGATGTCGCTCGGGTCGCGCGTCAGCAGCGGGGCGATCTTCGGGTTGCTCAGGATCAGTTCGGAGTTCACCCACCGCAGCCCCATGACGCACGCCGCGACGATCAGGATGGATCGCGCCACGCGATGCAGCGAGATGCCCCCAGCGAGTGTTGCGACAAACTCACGATTTCGGACAAGCTGCGTGAACGTGAACCCCATGGCCGCCACCAGCACCAGCCCGACCAGATAGTTGAACAGCTGCAGCAGCTTCGGCCACCAGATGTCCAGCACGCCAAGCGCGACCAGCGCCCCCTTGCGCAGCCCGCCCGCCGAAGGATCGATCTTGCTCACCGCTTCGAGGTACTTATCGATGTTCAGCGAGACATCCACCGCCACCACGAACGAGAACAGCACCACCAGCAACGCCAGAACGTTGAAGAGATACTGCCGGGCGATGTAGCGGTCCAGCGTGTTCATCGTTCCGTGGCACGGACGTTCCGCCCGTGGTCTTCCCCCCACTCCTCAAGCCACAATCGCCCGCCCGCCATTGTTCCGTCGATCCCAAGCGTAGACGAGGGCAAACATCCCGAACGCGATCGCCACACCCGCGAACGCATCGCTCAGGAAGTGCGCCCCGACCGCCACACGGCTGATCGTGCAGAGCGCGGCCAGCGCAACCAGCGGAATCCGCCACTTCGGAAGCAGCAGCCCCGCCGCGAGCGCGCCCCCAAACGCCACCGCGGCGTGGCTGGATGCAAGGCCCAAATGCGCCGGATTCCAGAACTCCGGCGTCAGAAGGGAAACCTTCGGCCAAGGAAGGAATCCATACATGCCGTCGGCCATTTCGGGACGCTGCCGGCGCGTGACGAGTTTCAACAACTCCGCGCTCAACCCCGCAAGTGCGGGAACCAGAAACACGAACACGCCGCGCCGAAGTCCCTCGCGCACCTTCGATCCGTCCGTGCCGCCCCAATATCGGAAGATGAAGTACATCGCCAGCCCGATCCAGGGCCAGAGCCGCCCGAACATATAGACCGCGCCGTACGCCGCGCCGAGAAGGGCGTCGCCGATGGCATTCAGATTCAGATGGGCCGCGCCCTTGATCGAGGCCCAGAAGACATCGCCCGTGATCAATTTTTCCAGCCATTCCAGCTTCACCACGCCCTCACGCGTCGCCATCAGCCAGATCGCGCGATCCCACGCGCAGCAGACCAGGAAGACAATCGCCCACGGCGCGGCCCGCCTCCACAGCGGCACCCGCGGCGGAGTCGCGTCGTACACGCTCGATCGCGAAGCCAATACGGCCGCGTGCAAGGGTGCGGTCGCCGTCGGAGTTGTGGGAAGTTCGATCTTCACGGGTGAGCGAGCGGTCATTGAAGTTCGGGTCATCATGGCGTCTGCGGCGGATTTGTCAGAGTCACTGGAGCAGTAGGTGTCGGAACAACGGGAGATGCGGGACTCGGAGCGGCCCCCGGCAGACCCTTCCATCCGAATCCCAACATCGCCGATCGGTCCGACTTGCTCTCGCCCCGCAATCGTTGCTCGGGAATCGGGCGCACCTCGGCGAACATCGTCCGCCAGAGATCCGCCATGTACGGCTGTACGGAAGTAACGATGACGGCCGGACGACCCAGCAGTTCAGTGCGGCGCAGATCCGTCTGCGGCCAGTAGTCAAACTGCGACTCGCGCCCGCCCGTGTGCGCCATTGCACAGAGCACCTCCGTCCACGGGCGCGGCCCCTGCCGCAGGTAGTACGCAAGCTGGCTCGCCCGCCCATAATGCTGCGCCACCACAAACGGCTCGCGCTGCGTCCCATCGCGCAAACCCGCGAGCAGTTCGGACACGTGCCCGGCCATCTCCCGCGCCCCGCGCAGCCGACCCGCGGGATCGCGAATCGCCGATTCGGGCTTGCTCGGATCGCGCCCGAGCATCCGGTGATACCGATCATGGAACCACGCCTGACTGTCCAGAACCAGCGCGACATCCCCGACTCGATCCATCATGTGAACGAACACCGCCGCGATGATCGCGTACGAGATCCCGATCCGCCACAGCCGGATGCGAAGCTTCACGGGCCCGGGCGTGCGCTCGCCACGTGCGCGGCACGCCGCACGCTGCGCCATCGCATCGGCCCCGAGCCACGCCGCCAGCGGCAGCAGTGTCGCGTAGGCCGCCATCGGCCAGTTGCCCTCCGGCTCGGTGATGAGCGAGACGATCGCGTAAAAAATCAGAATCGGCGCGCCGGCACACAGCAGAAACAGCCGCCCCACTCGCCTCGGATCGCCCGCACGCGAGCCATCGCCCGGCTCGGAGAGCCGGGATACCCAAGGTAGAAACGCTAGAAACAGCCACGGCCCGATCAGCGCGATCTGCTGCCCAAGAAGCTCCGGCAACCACCACGGCGACCACTTCGACCCGGCGCCCGCACCCGCCTTCGCGACAGGCATGTCTCCCCCGGCCACGCCCAAGTGCCCGAGCAGATGCTTGAGCGTCGGCCAGTGATGCTGCGCGTTCCAATACACGACCGGCGCGATGCCGGCAAGGACGAGTACGACCGCGAGCGAGAGAAACACACCCATCGCGGGCCGCTCGCCGCGCTCGGGCGGGGGGTTCGTTTCCAAACGTCGAAGGCGAGACCGCACGATCGCGAACGCGACCAGCCCCGGAATCAGCAGCAGAATCGTGTACTTGAAGAGAAACCCGATGCCGATCGCCGCGCCAACGAGCAACCAGAACGCGGGATTCCTCGCTGGCCGCATCGCCCGCCAGCACGCCCAGCACGCCACGCTCCAGCACGCCACATACGGCCCGTCGATCGTCATCACGATCGCCGTGGCCTGCAGCGCGGGAGCCAGCGTGTACGCCAGCGCGGCCAGAAACCCCACGCGCGCCGGTGATGCCCACGCCGCTGTCGCCCCCCCCACCCCCTGCCGCAGCGCCCGATCGTGCGCATCCGCAACCACATCCCGCGCCAGCGCTCCGATCGCCAGCGCCCCGATCGCCGATGCGATCACCGTCGGCAGCCGCACCGCCCACTCCGCATCTCCGAAGATCATCGTGCTCGCGCGGATCGCCCACGCCACGCCGGGGCCTTTGGAGTAGTACGACCACTCCAGCCAGCGCGACCACAGCCAGTAATGCGCCTCATCCTCCACAAGCTCGTAGCGGCAGATCCACACCAGATAGACAACGCGGATCGCCATCGCCGCCGCCACCAGCAGCAGGACCGAGCGCAACGATCGAGCCGTCTGGGTCGATATCGCCGGGCTCGTGCTGCTGGCTGGTTGCATCGTTGATCTGTGCAGAATCGTCGCGACGAGAGTCCGCCGCGCCCGCGAGTCGTCCCCACCCGTCAGTGCCTCTTGAGCCGAATAAACTCAACAACCGCGAACGCGCTGAGCGCGGCCACCCCCGCCCAGAGCACCGGCAGCCCGATCATTCCGCTCCCGTGCGTGAGCTGCTGCCCGCCCGAGATCGCCAGGACCGTCGCCAGCGCGGGAAAGAACGCCCACAAATACACCGTCAGCGGCAGCGCATCCCGCAATCGCATCGCCATCACCGAGCCCACCAGCACCATCACCAGGCACGCGAAGCTCATCGCGTACCGCTCCTGCTCCTTGCTGAGCACCTCGTTGAGCAGTTCCTTGATGTCGTCCCGCATCGAGGCAAGCTGCGGCCCGAGCACCACCTGATCGCCCGGCTTGTCCACCATCCGCTTTTCGGCCAGCCGCGCGATCTCCCGCGTCGAATGCGTGAGAAACGTCGCCGCCTGATCGTCCGCAAACGTCAGGTCCGGGATCGGCTTCTGCTCCAGCTCGCCGCGCCCCGCGCCGACCTCCTCCGGCGATTGCACCTCTCCCTCCGGCCCCACCGGCACCGCGGCAACTTTCTCAAGCTGCAGCGTCACACTCGCAGAGCGTCGATCCGGATTGGTCCCGCTGGGCAATCGCACATATCCGTCCGCGGCTTCCTGCCGGATCGGCTTCCCCTCTCCCTGCGTCGTCTCAACCACGATCTTTCTGCTGCCCGTGGTCAGCGGCAGGATCTGATACACATTCGCATCACGCTTGCCATCAGCCTTGGATCGTGTCGGACGAAGCCCCGATCCACGCAGCACCACGGCCGCCTTGAACGGATCCTCGAACCGCGCCACGCCCGTCGTCCGCAGCGATGAGTTGATCCGGTCCATCACATCGCACTGCGCGAGTCCCACCGCCAGCGAGCGCCGATCCTTATCCACCCGATCGATCACCGCCGGCTCCGCCCGCACCCGCTGCAACTCCGAGAAGCTCAGGAACTTCACGTTGTCGCCGAAGGCATTCGGCAGCACGAACGACCAGACCATGTCCGCGCCCGAAGCGCGAAACGTCGCCCCCAGCCCGATCGGGTTCGTCGGCTTGATGACGACCTCCGTCATCGGCTTCCCGCCCGACTCCACCAGTTGCCCGCGCGGCCCCCGCACGATGCTCGTCCGCCGCAGCCAGACCGACGCGTTCGTCGCCGTCCCCTGACTCTCGATCTGCCCCTCTTCATTGGTCCGCACCACCAGCAACCCGCCCAGCCAGAGCCGCTCATACGCGCCCGAGAGCTCATCCGGCCCGAGCCGCAGCACCTTGTCCGCGTAGATCAGCGTGTTGTCCATGCGCAGGGCCTCGCCCCGCTGCACCGAGTTCACGATGATCTTCGCCGCATCCTGCGCCACCAGCTCCGACATGCCCTTCAGAAACCGCGGAATCACTGAGTTCGAGAGCGTCAGCAACAGCCCCGCCAGCACCAATCCGCTGAGCACCGCGGGCACCAGCATCGCCCTGTGGCTGATCCCCCCCGCGTGCACCGCTGTCAGCTCGTTGTCCGTCGCGATCCGGTGATATGCCAGCGTCGCCCCGAAACACGCCGCAAACGGCAGCGCGTATTGCAGCATCGGCACCATCGCCAGCAACATGAACGTGAGCGTGTCCTCCGGCCCCAGCTTGCCATCCGCCAGCGGCTTCACCGCCGCGGCGAACGCAATCACCGTCACCAGCACGCCAGTGGTCAGCAGCACCAGCTTCCACAGGTCGCCGAGCACGTAGAGCCAGAGGGTGTAGGGGAGACGGCGCATGGAGCCAAGTGTAGAAGCATTGTCGGGGGATACGGCGCAAGACCACCCAATCGCGACTCGGTCGGGTTTGATAACGCTCGCGCCCGTCCAATAGGATTTATCGCAATGGTCTGGATCGAAGACGACACCCACGCAGCGTACCTCGGAAGTTTCCGCACATTTGCAGAAGCAATCGCCGAACTGCATCGCTTGGCAGAAATCCCTTGGGACCAGGATCCCAACAAGGCACCATGCTCCTCGTGGCAGACCTGCGGTAGAACTTACGTCGTGTCAGGCCAAGACCTTGACCGCGTGCCCTCGATGCACCGGAGCACGTCCGTGCTCAACGTGTCGGCAAAGGGGATCGTGTGGGTCGATGATTTCGAGCAGCGATGGGAGGCGAGCGCGGCGCCCGTGCCGGTGCCCCCCACGGCTCAGAGTTGAATTAACTCACGACTAGGTTCACCATTTTTCCCGGCACCACGATCACCTTCTGCACCGTCTTCCCCGCGATCAGTTCCTGCACCTTCGGGTCCGCCATCGCGATCCGCTCAATGGTTTCCTTGTCCGACCCCGTCGGCACCATGATCTTGTGCCGAACCTTGCCTTGGATCGAGATAGGAATCTCAACCTCCGCATCCACCAGCATCTTGGCATCCGCCGTCGGAAACGGCTGATATGCCACCGACTCGCCATGCCCGAGCTTGGCCCACAGCTCCTCCGCCATGTGCGGCGCGAACGGCGCGAGAATCAGCACGAACCGCCCGAGCTGATCCCCCGTCACGCCCCCCGATGACGTCGCCAGATTCACGAACTCGATCATCGACGCGATCGCCGTGTTGAACGCCAGCCGCGGAATATCCGCATCCACCTTCGCGATCGTCCGGTGCAGCAGCTTCTCCACCGCAGGGTTCGCCGCGCTCGCCAGCTTCAGAGCGCCCGTCTCCTCATCCACGGCCATGCGCCACGCCCGCGCCAGGAAGCGGAAGCACCCGACCGTGTCCTTCGTGTTCCACGGCTTGCTCGCATCCAGCGGCCCCATGTACATCTCGTACAGCCGGAACGTATCCGCCCCGAACTCCGCGATGATGTCATCCGGGTTCACCACGTTCTTCAGCGATTTGGACATCTTCGCCACGATCGGCGTCAGCTTCTCGCCCGTCGTTTTCTCGACGAACACGCCCTCGCTCTGCTCGCTCACCTCATCCACCGGCACCAGCGTCTTGTTCGCCCGCTGATACGCGTAGCTCGTGATCATCCCTTGGTGAAACAGCGTGTTGAACGGCTCCGGCGTCGTCACCTCACCCAGATCAAACAGCACCTTCTGCCAGAACCGCGAATACAGCAGATGCCCGACGGCATGCTCAGACCCGCCGATGTACAGATCCACTCCCGCCGCGGCCTTCCCATGCGGCCCGCCCATCCAATACCCATCCGCCTCGCGCGACACCAGCCGCGCCGAGTTCTTCGGATCGCAATACCGCAGGAAATACCACGAGCTTCCCGCCGAGCCCGGCATCGTGTTCGTCTCGCGCCGCACCACCGTGCTGGGCGCCAGCACATTCGCGGACACGCCCGCCGCGCCCGCCGTCGTCGCCACCCACTCCGTCGCCTTCGCCAGCAGCGGCTGCGGCTCATCGCTCTCCACCGGCGAATAGTCCGCCAGATCCGGCAGCTTCACCGGCAGATTGGCCGCCTCGATCGGGTAGTGATTGCCCGCGTCATCAAACACCACCGGAATCGGCTCGCCCCAGTATCGCTGGCGGCTGAACACCCAATCGCGCAGCTTGAAGTTCACCTTCCGAATCCCGCGCCCGCTCGTCTCCAGCCACGCGATGATCGCCTTCTTCGCCTCCGCCACGCCCAGACCGTTGAGCGAAACCTCCGCATTCGCAGAGTTCACGCCCACGCCATCCCCGCTGAAGCACGACTTCTGAACATCGTGCCCCTTCGGGTCGCGGATCACTTCCACAATCGGCAGCTCAAACTTCTTCGCAAACTCCCAGTCGCGCTCATCGTGCGCCGGCACCGCCATGATCGCGCCCGTGCCATACCCCATCAGCACATAGTCCGCCGTCCAGACCGGGATCTTCTCTCCCGTCGCCGGGTTCACGCAGTGCAGCCCGGTAAACACACCCGTCTTGTCCTTCTCCGCGCCCGCCATCCGGTCCACTTCCGACTTGTTCTTCGCGGTGTGCACATACTCGCGCAGCGCGTGATCGTGCCGGATGCCCAGAGCCGCGCTCACCAGCGGATGCTCCGGCGCAACGACCATGTATGTCGCCCCGAAGATCGTGTCCGGCCGCGTCGTGAAGACGCGCAGCTCGCTCAGCCCGGGAATGTTCCCATCCACATCAAAGTCAATCTCCGCCCCCTCGCTCTTGCCGATCCACTCCTCCTGCTGCGCCTTCGTGCTGCTCGGCCAGTCCACGATCCCCAGATCCTGCAGCAGCCGATCCGCGTACGACGTGATGCGGAACTGCCACTGCCGCAGCGGCTTCCGCAGCACCGGGTGCGACCCGCGCTCGCTTCGCCCGTCGATCACCTCGTCGTTGGCCAGCACCGTTCCCAGCGCGGGGCACCAGTTCACGATCATCTGGTCCAGATACGCCAGCCGCTGCGAATCAATCACCGCGCGCCGCTGCTTCGCATCCAGCTCATGCCAGCGCAGTGTGCCGATCCGCTCCCCACCACCACCCACCGCCGCCAGCGGGTTGTTCGCCGCCGCGCCGACATGCACAAGTTCTCCATCCACACCCACGCGCAGATCCCCACCCTCCAACTGCGCAATCAGATCCGCGATCGGCCGCGCGCACCCGCGCCGCGTCTTCCCATCCGGATACGTTGGCGACTCCGCCTGCGGATCAAACCACGAGTCGTACAGCTTCAGAAAGATCCACTGCGTCCACGTGTAGTACTCCTCATCGATCGTCCCGAACTCGCGCGTCCAGTCGTACGAGAACCCGAACCTCTTCAACTGCCGCCGGAAGTTCTCGATCGCCTTCCGGGTCGTGATCGCCGGATGCACGCCCGTCGCGATCGCGTACTGCTCCGCCGGCAGTCCGAACGCGTCCCACCCCATCGGGTGCAGCACGTTGAACCCCTTCATCCGCTTGTGACGGCAGACGATGTCCGTCGCCGTGTATCCCTCCGGATGCCCCACGTGCAGCCCCGCCCCCGATGGATACGGGAACATGTCCAGCACATAGAACTTCGGCTTGCTCGCATCAAACCCCGGCTCCCCCGGGTTCGGCTGCCGGAACGTCTGTCGCTCCTCCCACACTTTCTGCCACTTCATCTCAATCGCATCCGCTAGCGCGGCGTTGTATCTCTGCGGCGGGGCATCATCCGAGCCAGCGGGCTTCGGCGCGTTCTGTTGCTGCGAATTCGACATAGCCCCAACTCTAGGAATCGCCCGGGGGCACTCCGCTTCGTGGCATGGGCTTCCCAGCCCATGTTCCGGCCACCGCGGCCCGAGTCTTCCCCTCACCCCGGCAACCACCTCAAAGGAGTCCCGATCAACACACGCCAAGTCTCAAGACCCCATTGAGGCAATCACCCAACCAACAAACACCTACATATGGTGGCATGTGACCCAGAGCACCCCAAACCACTCACTTCAACATCCCAACCAATTTGCTTGACGCCGCGCCCCCATGATGTATCCTATCAGACTGCAAACATTGCCAGCAATCCTGCATCGAGTTTCTCGTTCTGCCGCTATCCTTGCTGCGTTCAACGTCTGCTTTTCGGGGGGTCCACACCATGGCCGGGCGAAGTTCAGAATCTGCATCCACTTTGCGCGCCGGGCTCGCCGCGGCCAGCCATCCCGCCTCGGGATTGGTCGTGGACATCGCCGATTCCGGATCACTCCTCACCTCCGCCCAACTCTCCACGCTTCGCGCCGAAGCCCTCGCCGCCGTCGCGGCGCTCAGCCGCCCCGGTGAGGTCCGCGTCCGCCTCGTCGCCGACCCGGAAATGGCCGACGCCCATCTGAAGTTCTCCAAGATCCCCGGCACCACCGACGTCCTCACCTTTGACCTCGCCGAGGGTGCCACCGCCCAGGGCGAACCCTTCGATGTGGACATCCTCGCCTGCGTCGATGAGGCCCGCCGCCAGGCCGCGGACCGCTCGCTTCCCGTCGAGCGCGAACTCCTTCTCTACATCCTCCACGGCGCGCTCCACTGCCTCGGCTTCGACGACCACGACGATGCCGCCTTCGAGCGGATGCACGCCGAAGAGGATCGCATCCTCATATCCATGGGTATCGGCCCCCTCTTCCACGAGCCCTCCGCGCAAGCGGAGGAACCCTCCTCCCTCCCCACTCCGGAGGGCCACCCCTAATGGACATGCGCTCCTTCGCCCTCATGATCTTCTGCTGGGCCCTCGGCACCCTCCTCAGCGCGATCCACGCCTGCCTGGAGAACACCACCGGCGCATCGCTCGAATGGTTCGCCGAGCAGCGCGGCGGCCGCCGCCTCATGGGTGCCCGCCTCAGCGCTCTCCGTGCCATCATCTCCGACATCCCCGGCCATGAACACGCCGTCGCCCTCGCCCGCATCCTCTGCAACCTCGGCGTCGCCGTCGCCAGCGTTTTCGTCATCGCTTCGCTGCACACCCCCGTCGGCCAGCCCCTCACGCCCAACCTCGCCGACGCCGCCATCGGCGTCGTCGTCTCCGCCGTCGTCCTCTGGATCTTCGCCGTCAGCGTCGCCGAGAGCATCGGTCGCCATGCCCCCGAGCGATTCCTCTACGCCTTCGGCCCCCTCGCCCGCGCCGCATACCTCATCCAGAAGCCGCTCACGCCCTTCGCCGGATTCATCGACACCGTTGTCCGCAAGGTCGCCGGCGCCGAGCAATCCACCAAGAAGGAACAGGTCGCCGAGGACATCCTCTCCGTCGCCGAAGAGGGCGAGCGCGAGGGTGTCATCGATGTGGACGAGCGCCGCATGATCGAGGCCGTCGTGAACTTCAAGCGCCGCACGGTGCAGCAGATCATGACGCCGCGCAACGACATCGAGGCACTCGAATACACCAACAACCTGGGACAGATCACCGCGTTTGTGCGAAAGGTCCGCCATTCGCGGATACCCGTCTACAAAGCCGGCGGCGGTCTGGACGATGTCATCGGCTTCTTTTACACCAAGGACCTTCTCCGCTGGCTCGCCGGAGACATGAGCAGCTCCACCATCCGCGTGGACTCCGACTCCCACTCCTCGCGCGGCGTCGCCTCCGCCAAGGGCGGCTTCGAGCTCAAGAACATCCTCCGCATCGCTCTCCACGTTCCCGAATCCAAAACCATCCGCGAACTCGCCGACGAGTTCGTCACCAAGAAGGTCCACGCCGCCGTCGTCGTTGATGAGTACGGCACGCTCAAAGGTCTCGTCACGCTCGAGGACATCATCGAGGATGTCTTCGGCGATATCCAGGATGAATACGAGAAGACCGAAGACGCCCCGCCGCGCATCGAGGTAAGACCCGATGGTGAGGGCATCCGCGCCGGCATCGCCGACATCGACGCCCGCGCCTACATCGGCGTGGCCAACGAAGCCATGGACCCGCTGGGAATGAGCATTCCAGAGTCCTCCGATTACGACACCGTCGGCGGCTTCGTCCTCTCCTCCCTCGGCCACATGCCCGAGATCAACGAGACCTTCTCCCACGGCCGCATGAGCGTCACCGTTCTGGAAGCCACCCCCACGCGCGTCCTCAAAGTCCGCATCCACGTACACCCCGAAGAGTCCGAAGCCGACGCCGCCCAAAGCGCCGCCGAGCACGCCAAGTAGCGCGTGGCATGGGCCTACCGCCCCATGCTCGGGCCGCCGCGGCCCGAATGCCTTGTTGCACTCTGAAACTCATCTTTACAACACACATCCATGGCATGGGCTGTAAGCCAATGCCACGCCAAAGCCGATACCATCCGCACCCATGCCCCTGAAACTCCACAACACCCTTACCCGCACACTCGAACCGCTGCGCCCCATCGATCCGGCGCACGTGACCTTCTACACCTGCGGCCCGACCGTCTACGACGATGCCCACATCGGCAACTTCCGCTCCTTCCTCGCCGCGGATGTCCTCCGCCGCTTCATCGAGTCGCCCCTCTGCGAGATCGAGGGCCACGGCTCCGGCTCGCCGCGCCGCGTCACGCACGTCATGAACATCACCGATGTTGGCCACATGACCGACGACGCCGAGGGCGGCGAACACGGCGAGGACCGTATGGCCGTCGCCGGCAAGCGGCTGCTGGAGCAGAAGAAATCCGGCAAGCTTCCCGCCGACTCCAAACTCGACCCCTCGAACCCGTACGACATCGCGACTTTCTACGCCGCGCGATTCCTGGATGACGCCCGCAAACTCGGGCTCAAGGTCGCCATCGAGGCCGAGAAGGACGCGACGCTCATGCCCCGCGCCACGGCGAACGTGCCGGGGATGATCAGGATCATCGCCCTCCTCATCGAGCGCGGCCACGCGTATGTCGTCGGCGCTCCCGGTTCGCGAGTGGTGTATTTCAACGTCCCCTCGTTTGCCGCGTACGGCAAGCTCAGCGGCAACACCGTCGATGCCCTGCGCGAGGGCGCTGGCGGTCGCATCGCGGCGGAAAACCAGTCCGGCAAGCAGAGCCCCGCCGACTTCCTGCTCTGGAAGGAAGACTCCTCGCACATCATGAAGTGGGACTCGCCCTGGGGCGCGGGCTATCCGGGTTGGCACATCGAGTGTTCGGTGATGTCCGCCGCGCGTCTGGGTACCCCGGCTCTCCGAGCCGGGCGGCCGCTCACGCCCGACGAACTTCTCAAGCTCGTCGTGAACAACTCCGACCCGATCATCGACTTGCACTCCGGCGGTGAGGACAACATCTTCCCGCACCACGAATGCGAGATCGCGCAGTCCTGCTGCGCCTTCAACGCCTCGCACACCGGCTCGTACGCGGGCATGTGGTTCCATCCGCGCTTCCTCTTCGTCGAGGGCGCAAAGATGTCCAAGAGCAAGGGCAACTTCTTCACCGCGCGCGACCTGTTCGCCAAGGGCTACGAGCCCGCCGCAGTCCGCCTCGAACTCATCCGCACCCACTATCGATCAAACGCCAACTTCACCGAGCAAGGGCTGAAAGACAGCCAGCGCATGGTGGACCGCTGGCGGCGATTCGTCAGTGGCATGGGCCTCCCGGCCCATGTCTCGGCCGCCGCGGCCGAGAATCTTGGTTCAGCTTCCCCCGAAGCCACCGAAGCCCGCCGCGCCTTCACCGACGCCCTCCACGACGACCTCAACATCGCCGGCGCCATCGCCGCCGTCAACACCTTCACGAACAAACCCAATCCCACTCCCGCCGACGCCGCGCTGATGCGGACCTTCGACGGCATCCTCGGCGTCCTCGAACTCGAGCAGGCCACCAGCGCGCAGACCGACATCGGCCTCTTCATCGGCTGCGACCCGGACGCCGCCGTGATCGCCAAGCTCAACGACCGCGTCGCTGCCAAGAAAGCGAAAGACTTCGCCAAGTCCGACGCCATCCGCGACGAACTCGCGAAGCTCGGCTACGCGATCAAGGATGTTGCGGGCGGCAAGGTGGAAGTGCGGAAGGCGTAGCACACAGAGGCTCGGGCGCAAGCCCGTGCAGTGCGCGAAGCGATCGCAAGAACCACGACCGGCCACTTCGCGCCGCTTTCAATATCGCTCGAATATCAAACTTGCAACAGTGCCCGGGCTTGCGCCCGCGCCTCTGTACGGCGAATCAATCCAGCGTCTCGCTCTCGATGCTCGCCTGCTCGCCCGCGAGTTTCTTCTCAACGTACTTCTTCACCCAAGTCTCGAAGCTCTTGCCGGCGGCGGGGTCGCGGTCGCTGAAGGCGATGTGCTTGATGTCGGCGTACTTCACGGTGATCTTCTCGTCGCTCACCGGGCCCATGATGCGGATCGAGGAGTCCGCGAGGGACTTCCCCTTGCGGCGGTCGAAGAGATATCCCGCGATCGTCCGGCCATCCTTGAGCGTGAGCGTCACATCGCCGCGGTAGTCGAAGGCCTTTTCGAGAATGTCGAAGGTCGAAACGTCATCGAGCAGATCGACCGAGAGGCCGGCGACGGAGTGCTGCTGGGCGAGCAGATCGGCGGGCATGGACTTGGTTTCTTGGGGCATGGGATTGGCTCACCGCAGGAACGCTGAGATCGCAGAGAAAGACAAGGGGGAAGGATATGCAGAAGTGTGTGGTGCCGAAGCGCATTGGCGTGCGTCCAAACCCATGCCTTACATCTTGGTTTGTTCCTCCGCGTCCTCTGCGTCTCTGCGGTGAACCTCGCCTTGGCTTGATTCACCCGAACGTGCGGCCGCTTTCGGCATCCATCATCTGCCAGTGGTTTCGTTTGCAGAGACGCATCAGCACGGGAAACGCGAAGTCCTCATCGGTGACGGTGATGAGAACTTGTTTGACTTCCGGGCCTTCGCCGCGGTTGATGGTGGGTTCATCCATCAGCGGGACTTCCATCACCATGCCGGGACCGAAGAAGACGCCGGTGCCCATGCGCTCGCCGTAGCCGTGCGGGCCGGAGCCGTCGGGGGCGATGTTTGAGTTGCCGAGCGCCTCGCGGACCTCGCGCAGCGAACCGAGCGGGACGACTCCATCGGAGCCGCCGCTGCCGGGGTTGAGCAGGACGAGTGATCGCTTCTTGGACACGGGAAGCGAGGATAGCGTGGCATGGGCCTACGGGCCCATGCGCGAAATGTGTGATGCCGAAAGAGCTAGGGATATCTGAGGTCTCAAACCAAGGCACTCGGGCCGCCGCGGCCCGCACGTGGGCCGGTAGGCCCATGCCGCGTTGTCAGGCCTTGCTGGGTTCCTGATCATCCTCGGCGGCTTCCTTGTCCAGAAGCTCGACGCAGGTGGTGATGAGCGTTTCCAGTGGGACGGGCTTGAGGAGATAGGCGTCCACACCGAGCGAGTCGGCGTACGAGTGATGCCGCTTGCCCTCGTTGGCGGTGACCATGATCACCAGCGGCGCATCCTCGAAGCCCTTGATGCGTTCCAGCACCAGAAACCCGGAGCGCTTGGGGAGCATCATGTCCAGCACGACGATGTCGGGCGGATCGTCCTGCACGGCGGCGACGGCGGCGTTGCCGTCCGGCACGGTCATCGTCAGCGCGCCCTCCGCCTGGAGCACGGCATCGAACGATTCGAGAATGTCCTGATCGTCATCGACGATGAGCACGCGCACGTCTTCAAGTCGACCGGCCATGGATCGCCTCACCTTCTGATATCGCCCTGCCCCCCACCACGCTTGCCGCGCCCCGCTACCACACTTTACCACACTTGCACGGGTTCGGGTTGCACGATTCCTCAGAACCGCGCTCACTCCGTGGGAGCGGCCACGGGTACCAATGAGGGCTTGGGCGGCCGTTTGGCCCATTCCGCGGCGTCGCGCTTGGACCAATCTTCAATTCGAGCAAGTTCGTCGTCGGTCATCCAGGGCAGATTGCGCAGTTTGGCGCGGAGCGAAGCGGGGAAGGGCCTGCCCATCTGCTCGTGGCGCGGGCGGCTCTTCCAGTAGCGGTGCAGCCAGAGGTTCTGCTCGGGCGCGGCGCGCACCATGCGCTCGATGGCGCGGCGGTATCGCGCGCTGATGTAGAAGAGCGGATCGGGCTGGTTCTTCCACTCCTCGGGCATGATGATGTCGAGCGTGCGGACCTGATACTGCAGCGGGTTGGTGGGGTCGAAGGTCTTGAAGCCGCCGCCAATGTCTTCGGGAGGATGGGGGATGCCATCGGCGTCGCGGAAGGAAACGAGGCGGCGGGCCTGGCCGCAGATGATGGGGGCGTCGAACTGCATCGCCATCAGGCCGATCGACTTATAGGTAGACGCGAGGCGATTGAAGAACGGAACGTACAACCCCTTCTCACCGGCGTTCTGATCGGCGATGAAGGCGACGAGCTTGCCATCGCGCATGAGCTCGGGCATGACCTGCGTCGCGCCGTACTTATCGAGGAGCATCAGGCCGCGTTTCTCGCGGGTCTGGCGGACCCATTGGTCCATGGGCTTGAGATCCAGCGGCCGATAGAGCGCGTACATCGGGAAGCCGAGCAGGGCCATGGTGTAGCCGAGGAGCTCCCAGTTGCCGCAGTGGCCGGTGATCATGACGCAGGGGCGGCCGGAGACCAGCAGCCGCGCGGCGGGTTCGAGATCGACGAGCTGGATGTGCTCGGGCCAGGTGTCGGTCGTGACCATGCGCGGCGTGTGGGCCATCTCGACGCCGAGCATGAAGAGGTGCTCGTAGGCCTGCAGCGCGCTGGCGCGGCGCTGCTCGAGCGGCATGTCGGGAATGGCGACACCGAGCGTGTCGATGGTGCGCTGCATGCGGCGCGGCTCGAACTTGGAGTACAGCCGCGCGCACGCCCGCGCGGTGCGGAGGTTGGAGCGCATATCGCCAGTGAGCATTGTGGCGAGCATGGCGCGGATGGCCACATACACGGGTGTGTGCAGGAAGGTCGGGAGTTTGCGGCGTTTGCGGGCCATGGAAGATGAGGGCAGTGGGCAATAGTACAAATGAAAAGGCGGCGGCCGTGGGGCCGCCGCCTGAAGTTGTCTGGTCTGTCGAATCAGCGGCCGATGAGGGTGCGGAGGCGGTTTTCGTTGAGGACGGGGATGGCGGTGTCGCCGGCCTGCTTGAAGAGCTCGTCGTAGCGCTGCGCCTGCTTCTGCTGGGAGAGGTAGAAGTTGATGACTTCCAGCGGGGCGGTGCCGGGGGGAGACGGGGGAAGCTGGGGACGTTCGCCGAGAACCACGAAGTCCACATCGCCTGCCAGATCGTCGATGATCTCGCCGCCCCAGTCCTTGACCCAAGCCTTGACTTCATTGGCACCGAAGGCGGAGGCGTTGCCGGTGCGGCTGGGATCAAAGTTGCCGTAGACGAGGAACTTGTACTTCTTGGCGGGGTCGTAGATCGGGTTGGCGATCACATCGCCCTTGACGACGGGGTTGCCCTTCTGCTCGCGGATGATGCGGGCCAGCGCGGTGTCGCCGTCGACGCGGATGACCTCGACGGTGGCCTTGCCGGCGGGGTAGTTGCCGGTCTTCTCATCGAGCTTGATGGTCGTGCCCGCGGCGTAGACGTTGAAGGGGAGGCCGAGGACGACCTTCTGGTTGCGGCCGATGTTGAGCGTGACGGTGCCCTCGGTGGCGGAGGAGCCGATGACCTGGCCGTCGATCAGGGCGTACTCTGACTGACCGGCGAAGCGGGTGCCGCGCTGCTGGTTCTCGTAGTCGCGGAGGCGGGCGCGGAGCACGGCGGCATCGGCCTGGAGCTTGTCGATCTCGCCCTTGAGGGAGGTCTCGCGGGCCTTGGCCTCGTTGCGGGTCTTCTCGACGTTCTCGTCCATCTTGGCCTTGGTTTTGGCGACATCGTCGCGCATCGCGTCGGTCTCGGCCTTGGTCTTGCCGACTTCCTCGCGGAGGGCGGCGAGTGTGGCGTTGGAGTTGTCCTCCATGCCCTTGATGCGCTTGGACTCGTTGAGCTGGTCCTGCTGGGCGCGGTCGCGAGCGGTCTCGGCGTTGGCCAGGCGGGTCTTGAGCGACTCGATCTCGTTGTTGCGATCGCGGATCGCGCCGACGAGGGACGCGGCCTTCTCCTTGTCGAGCGTCTCGGTGAGCTTGCTCACCAGATCGCGATCGGAGCCAGTGGCCTTGGACATGATCTCCTTGCGCTCATCGACGAGCTGGCGGATCACCGTCTTCTTGCCCTTGGCTTCTTCCTTCATCTTGATGACGATCGGGTCATTGCGATCGGTTGCGGAGAGGAAGTCCTTGGTGGTCTCGTCGGCCTGAGCCACGCGGTTGAGAGCCTCACGGCGCTGCGCATAGAAGAGCATCGAGGTGATGAAGAGCCCGAGCGTGGCCACGCCGAGGATGGTGATGGTTGCGCCGACGCCGATGCTGGTGCTTGTCCGAGCCGCCATGGAACTTCTCCGAGGGGTCTGAGCCGAAGTGGTCGAATCTGAACGGGGGTCCGAGCCGTCGCCGCGTGGTGGCAAGGATCACGCGGGTGTCGCGCGATACGGACCGCCAAACGGTACGTTGCGGCGGTGGCGCAGGATGCCCCTGCCCGCCCGCCGCGGCTCGTTTCGCGCCAAGGGCCCAACCAGAGGTCGGAACCCCGGGCGCGAAGGGCAAGCATCCCGTCTCCGAGCTGATTCGTCAACTTGGAAAGCGAATGTTAGGACTTTGTGGGTAACTTTGCGGTTCGGTCGGCGGGACCGAACAGAGCGACCACGAAGGGTCGATAGCGGGAGCATGAGCCACGGTTCGACCCCCAAGCCAGTTGACGCCGAGAAACAACCCCTTGTTCTGGTGGGTGGCGGCGGGCATGCGTTGGTGGTGGCGGAGGCCGCGGCGGCGGCGGGAATGTTGGCGGTTGGGTTCCTTGATGATGATGTGGATGCGCCGCTTGGGCGATCGCCCTCGAGCGTGATCCGGGTGGGGAAGCTGAGCGAGCTGGATCGGATCGGGGATCGCGGGTGGATCGTGGCGGTGGGACATCTGGCGTTTCGCGGGGGGGTGATCGATCGACTGGCGCAGCTGGAGCATGGGCGCGGGGCGCGGACGGTGATTCATCCGAGCGCGGTGGTGTCGAGCTCGGCGCGGATTGGTGTGGGGGTGTTTGTTGGGCCGCGGGCGGTGGTGAATGCGCGGGCGCTGATCATGGATCACGCGATTATCAATACCGGGGCGATCGTGGAGCACGAGTGCATCGTGGGCTTCAACTCACACATCGCGCCTGGGGCGGTGCTGGCGGGACGGGTGCGGGTGGGGACGCAGACGCTGGTGGGGATCGGGGCGCGGGTGCTGCCGGATCTTTCGATCGGGGACCGGTGCGTTGTGGGGGCGGGATCGGTGGTAATCCGGTCGGTGGTGGATGAGAAGACGGTGGTGGGCGTGCCGGGGAGGGAGAGGTGAGGGCAATGGGCAATGGGCAATGAGCAATGGGCAATGGGCAATGGGCAATGGGCAATGGGCAATGGGCGCGGATTGTGGCGCGGCCTTGCTGAGCTGAACTACTTGATGTGTTGTTGATCAACCCTTGGGGTTGGAAGTCGGCTCGCTCGCGGGTGCGGCGGGATCGGACTTGGTTTCGGCCTTCGGGGCTTCTGCAGCGGGTTTGGCCGCGACCTGGGAGCGAAGGGCACCGGCGCGATCGAGCAGGTCTTTTTCGGCCTGTTCCTTGGACTGGGACTGCTCGGCGAGGGGGACGAGGTTCCAGTGCCAGCGGACGATGTTGTGCATACGCACGGGCGCGGCCTCGGCGAGGAGGTCGACGCCGGGGAGTTCCTGGACGGGGGTCTTGGCCTTCGCGCTGGTGATGATGGGCTCGTAGCCCTCGCGGCGGATGCGGACATCGTACTTGCCGTAGAAGGTGAAGTCGGTTTCGAGGGGGGTGCGGCCGACCTCGACATCGTTGATCCAGACGAGCGCGCCGGGGGGCTCGGTGGTGACGGAGATGGTGCGCTTGAGGCAGCCGCCGGAAACGGAGGCGGCTGCGAGAAGGACGAGCGAGAGGATGCGGGTGGTGGTGCGGGGTCGCATGGGGGTCACGATAGCAGAAATCGGCGAATCAGGGCTTTGGCGGTGACAAAGTGTTGCGGCGATAGCGCTTTCCGCACTCGGGGCATTTTCCGTGAAGTGGGTTTCCCGAAAGGTCGTACGAGCATTTGAGGCAGACAGAATGACCCGACCGATTTCGACGACGCCGCATCCAACATTCGCTGGCGATTGCTCCGACCACGATTGCGGCGAAAATGACGAACCAGGGCCAATAGGAAGTCTGAAAAACGCTTGGCTGAAACAAAGGGGATCGGCCAAAATTGCCTGAGCGTCGCGGACAGGATCGGGCGATCATGCTGACAGCAATGATCGCGCAAATCACCGCGATCAAGCGAAGCAAATGATTTGCGAGCCGAACTCGCCATAACGGGAGGGGCGGCGCGCTGCCGGCTTGTGCCTCTGTTGAGGCGCTTTGTTCTTTGAAATCAGGCATTGCTCAGCGGCGCGGCGACGCGCTCTCAGCGCCGCTCGCGGTGGGGCGGGGCGCTGGCGCGGCGACCCGTCCGTTGCGTGGCGCGCCCCCCACTCCCCCACTACCGCCACCGGGATGATCATCGAACTCGTCGCCGCGGAAGAGGCCGCCGAGGTAGACGCGTTTGACCATCTCGTCGTTGATGAGTTCGCGGGGGGTGCCCTCGGCGAACTTCTTGCCTTCGTCGATGATGTATGCGCGGTCGCAGACGCGGAGGGTTTGCTGGACGTTGTGGTCGGTGATGAGGCAGGCGATGCCGCGCTGGGTGAGGGAGCGGATCTCGCGCTGGAGGTCTTCGACGGCGATGGGGTCCACGCCGGAGAAGGGTTCATCCAGGAGGATGAGTTTGGGTTCGGTGACGAGGGCGCGGGCGATCTCGAGTTTGCGTCGCTCGCCGCCGGAGCCGGTGCGGGCGTGCTGGTGGGCCTTGTGGGAGAGGTGAAACTGTTCGAGGAGTTCGGCGGCGCGGGCCTTGCGCTCGGGGCGGGAGATGGGGAGGGTTTCGAGGATGGCGAGGAGATTCTGCTCGAAGGTGAGTCGCGTGAAGATGCTGGGCTCTTGAGAGAGATAGCCCATGCCGAGCCGCGCTCGCTGGTACATCGGCAGGCCGGAGATGTCGCGGCCGTCGAAGATGACCTTGCCGGCGTCGGCCTCGATCATGCCGATGGTCATGCGGAAGCTGGTGGTTTTGCCCGCGCCGTTGCGGCCCAGGAGACCGACGATCTCGGCTTCATCAACGTGGAACGAGACGCCGCCGACGACGGTGCGGCCGGCATAGGACTTCTGGAGGTTTTGGGCTTGAAGCAGCGGCACAGTGGATGAGTTTAGACGGCACGGGCGGGGAGCGGCAGAATCGACGATAGTGTGGGTGGAATACAGCGTCCGTACATATCCACGGGATTCGCTCGGGGACTCGCTCATCTCGGGCGTGTGATGCAGACTCACCGCACAAACCGCACACACATGGGATAGCGGAAATACTCGGCGCGGCTAGCGGCGACGCAGGCCATGATGCCGCCGACGATGGCGAGGATGTAGGCGAAGACGAGCACGGCGACGCCGACGCCGCAGAGGGGGATGAGGGCGAAACCGATGAGGCCGTAAAGGGTGATCGAGAGGTGGAAGTTCAGGGTTTCGCGGCCGTGGTCATCGATGAATCGCGAGGTGTCCTTGCGGGCGAGCCACATGACCAGCGGGACGATGAAGGAGAAGAAGGCGAGGAAGTGCAGAAGGACGATGCTGGCGTGCATGAGCAGGCAGTAGGTGCGCTGCTCGTGGGAAATCGTGGGGTCGGAGAGGCGGCCGGCGGGAGAGGCCGCGGCGCCAGACGACGAAGCAGAACCGCCAGTGGACGGCGCGGCGTCGGGGATCGGCGGGGGAACGCCGGGGTCGGGGGGATGGATGAACTCAGGGTCGGACATGGGAGAGGGAATACCGCGCGAAGTGTGCGAAGGAAGGGGCGACGCCACGGGATTGTTGGGTGGGAGCAGCGGCGAGTTTCGCGAGCGGTTTCGCTTCCACCACCGGCGAGCGAGCCGCCATGGCTACCCGAGCGGGTTATGGCCGCAGATTCGTGCCGCACTCGGGGCAGATGGGGCTTTTGAGGTCTTTGAGGGAGTAGCCGCACTTTGGGCAGATGTGATCGGGGCGCGGGGTCGGGACGATCCAGCGGACGACGTGGCCGTGGAACATCACCATGGCAGTCAGAACGAGTAGCGAGGGGACAAACTGCAGGAGAAAGAACAGGGTGATACCGAATATGTTGCTGATTCCGGACTCGGATATTTGCTGGAGCGTCTGACCTGTCCAACTGGTCGCGCCCCAGAGGATCCACACCGCAAACAGCACGATTCCCGATCGCACGAAGATGGTTGCGGTGTGGCGGCGTCGTGTGATCGTGGCGGAGTCGGGGATCATGGCGGGAGTGTATCGGATCCTGGTTGGTGGATTGACGAGCGACTGACGAGCGCACGCAGAAGGCGGCCCCGCGCACCGGCGCGTGTGCGCTCGGCGTGAGGGGCCGCCTGTGTGGAGACGTAGCCGGAGACGCGATCAGCGGCAGCCCGCGAACCATGCGGCGAGGAAGTCGAAGATGTCCTGCACGGTGAGCGAGGCGGAATCGTTCGTGTCCGCGTGCGGGTCCTGGGCGAACCAGCCAGCGAGGAAGTCGAAGATGTCCTGGACGTTGAGCGTGCCGTCGAGGTTGTAATCGCCGGGGCAATCGACGACCGGAATGACACCCTCATCGGCGTCGGGGAGATTGTTCCACGCGGGGCCGCTGTGCAGGGCGGGATCGAAGTTGGTGCGGCTGCGGGAGATGCTCATGCAGCGCATCGCGGGAAGGTTGCCGAAGAGCTGGTTGGGGGAGATACGGAGGCGGGCGTTGGTCGGATCGCGATCCAGCACGCGGACGCTGCCATCGCACATCGCGAAGAAGCCGCCGCCATCCGCGGGTTGGATGTCCTGGATGCTCTGCACGGCGGGAAGCAGGAGCGCGCCATCAAGAGCCAGACGCGCGGAGCCGGGGATGAGGGAGAGCTCGCGGACGCTGCCGTCGCCGGGGATCGTGAGGAGATACTTGTGGGTGACCGGATCGGGAACGACGGAGCCATCGCCCATGGCGGGAACGCCCGAAGGAATCGGCTCATCGATCACGGTGGCGAGATCGGGCGAGCAGCGGATGAGGCGGCGATTGCCCGGCGTGAGCACGACGACCTCGTCGAGGGCATCATCGAAGCAGACGCTGCTGGCGGGAGAGGCGAGCGTGCGGGAGAAGAGCGTGACCGGGGCGCGGCCGTCCACATCGATGACCTTGAGCACCGAGCCGTCGCAGGTGATGAGGCGGCCGAAGCGGTCGAAGGCAATGGGGGACTTGTCATGGACGGCGGGAAGGAGCAGGCCGAAGTCCTGATCGGCACCATCCGCGAGATTCAGGAGGTGGAGGCGATGCTGGATGGCCGCGCCGCCGACGATGTTCTGCACGTACGCGACCTTGGTCTGGGCGGGGTGAACGGCGATGATGCCGGCAGTGACACCGGGAGGCAGCGGGAACGTGGTGTTCTGGCCCTGGGGATCGCCGAAGAGGGAGACGGCCTGGGTCACGTTGATCGAGTTCGTGTTGCTCGCGGGGGCCCAGCAGTTGAAGTTGCTGCGGATGACGTACATGGAGTCGACGTAGCGGCGGGTGGTGCTGCCGACGCCGAAGTCGGCCATGCGGGTGAGCGTCTTGGTGGGGCCGGGAAGGGGTGAGGTTCGGAAGTTCTCGAGGACGCCGCGCGAGGTGGCGGTGGCGAAGAGCGACTGCGAGAAGAGGCCCGCATCGTCCGCGGGGTTGCGGACGCGGATGGTCGGATCGACGCCGCCGCCGGCACAGACGTTGACGAGCCCGTTCAGGGTGACGCAGTGGCCGCCGTCGCGGGAGTAGAAGTTGCCGCTGACGCCGGGGAACTGCTTGTAGTAGCCGTAGCAGATGTTCACGAGACCGTTGGTCTGCATCTGGAAGAACATGTCAAACGGAGTGATGGTGCCGTACCAGTGGCTGGAGGTGAACAGGTATGGAGCATGGGTGAGCAGGTAGAGCGAGAGGCCGTTCTGCCCGCCATTGCCGGTGGTGCCATCGGCGGCGGTGGTGCCCATGAGGTTGCCCATGAGCGCATCGGTGCCGGTGACGAGGTTGTAGTTGGCCTGGCTCTGCCAGTCGCGCGGCCCGGACATCATGGGCGGGAAGCCGTGATTGGAGATATAAGCCATCCAGTTGGTCGCGCTGGTGGGAACGCAGTGCATGCCGCCGTCACCGGCGAGGCCATCACGCTTCTGATCGAAGTCGGGGACGCTCCAGCGATAGACGTTGCACTGGGCCTGGGCGGCGCCGGCCGCGCCGGCAAGGATGATGAGCGAGGCGAGCATGCGGGAGGAACGGGACATGGGAGACTCCTTGTATGACTGGCCGCCTCGGATGCACGCGCCCTGCGTGAACAGGAGTACGCGGCGAGTCGGGCGACGAGGGGGGTGGTTCTACAAGGACATGCGACATCCGCGGGCGGAACGGCTAACGCGATTTGGGGGCTGGAAATGGGGTTAGCAACCGCTGAACCAAGCGTTCAGGAAATCGAAGAGGTCCTGCACGGTGATGCCGCCGAGGGCGTTGAAGTCGGCGCGGGGTTCTCTGCCAAACCATGCGTTGAGGTAGTCAAAGATGTCCTGCGTCTCCAGATGAGCGGAACAGTTGATATCGGCAGGGCATGAGTCGGCGCGGCAGAGCGCGAGGCCGGTCACGAGAAACGCACGAACATTCCCGTCGAATGCTCCGGTTCCGGTGATGGCCGTGCCGTCGGCGGAGATGCTGGTCGCCACGCCGAGGTGCCAACCGGCCAGATCAACGCCGCGCGATGCAAGATACACGTTCAGGTCGAGCGCTCCGGTCGCGGCGGTCCAGAGCAATGCGCCGCCCGTGGTAGCGGATTGATAGCTGCCCACGATGATCGCTCCGTCGCCGCTGATCGCGAGGCCGCGCGCGGTGTACGCATCACCCGGCGCGCCGAGATCGCGCATGATCAAGTGGCCGCCGCTGATCGTCCATCGCAGCGCGTGCTCGGTTTCGATCACGGAGGTTTCGCCGTATCCCGCGATCGCGGCGCCGTCGCCGCTGATCGCCGTCGCGAACGAGTATCGTCCTCCGGCGAGCACGCCGAGATCCTGCGCGGTGTTGGCCGCCCCGGTGCCGACCGCGCTCCGCCAGAGCGTCGCCCGCGCCTCGGTGAAGCCGACAACCGCAGACCCATCCGCGCTGGTTGCGTACCCCCATGTCGCGGGGCCGGTCGGCTGGTTGCCATCGAGATTCTCGTATCCGCTGGCGACCGACCAGCGGAAGACGCCGCCGTACATGCCGCCCCGTCCAACGATCGCGCGGCCGTCGGCGCTCATTCCATACGCCGTCGAAGCGGGCACCGCGATCGATTGCAGGCCACTCGCCGCGGTCCAGCGGAACGCGCCCGCTTGGTCGCTGATGCCCGCAATGACCGATCCGTCCGCGCTGATCGCGGTGCCCGAGGCGTGCACGTCGCCGGAACATCGCCCGAGGTTCTGCATGCCGCCCGCGCGGGTCCAGCGAAACACGCTCGTGCCGATTCCATCCGATGAATCGCCACGTCCCGTCACGGTGGTGCCGTCGGCACTGATGGCCTCGGCGTACGACTGCGAGCCGCCCGACTGCACGCCGAGCTGCGTGATGGTCTGCCCTTGGCTCGCGGGCGCGATCGCGACGTTCAGCAGAGCCACAAAGAACACCCTGCGACAAACCCAAATGGAAATGCACACGTTCATAGGGATCGTCATCGGGCGGAGCGGATTTCCGCCTGCTCTATTTGCGCAGCTGAATACCCATAAACACAAAGGCGAAGTAAACGCGGCCCCAAGTCTCTGTGACCGGGGCCGCGGCGATGTTGCGTTGATGTCTTTGACCAACGGCTTGCGTCGCTCAGCTCTGAACGCCACACGGAGCGTGGCGGTACTCGGCTCAATGTCCGAAAAGATTCTTCTCCCCGAACATGTTCTTCTCCTCGAAGTAGCTCAGGGCTTCCTGCACGCTGCGGAAGATCTTCGTCGCCGTCTCGGTGATGAACGGCGACGGGTTCTTCTTGGGCTTCCAGACGACGTAGACCTCCTTGGTGTGTTCCCAGGCGTGCTGGAGCTCGCGCTCAACACCGGATGACAGACCCGGAAAGTCCTTGCCGCCTGCGCCGGGGAGCTCGGGGACCAAGCTCACGATCATGTCGCTCTGGTCGATGAGCTTGAAGTCGCGCATGTAGATCTGGCCGTCGATGTCGCCGGCGATGTCGAGCACCTCGCGCACTCTCACGCGCAGCGGTTTTTCATTCTGCTGCTTCGAGCCGCCGAACGTATGCGGCGTGACTTCCAGCCACTCGTCCACCTTGCCGTCCTTCGCCTTCGCCACGGCGCGGTCCAGCAGCAGCTTCTCGTCCACATCACCGGGATCGAACGTGATGAAATGCTCGGCGAGCTGGGCGCGGAAGTCGTCGATCTCCTTGAGGATGTCGGGCATGTCCACGACGTGACTCATGGGGAAGGAGGGATAGACCTTCTTCATGTTGGGGCGGCAAACGAGGCGGAAGGTCGTGCGCGTGGTCGGGATGTGGCGGCCGCGGCTGACGATGTAGAACTTGCTGCCGGGGACCGCCTGGCTGAGAATCTCGGTGGCGAGGATTTCCTCTTCGCGCCAGACCATGCAGTCCTTGAGCGTGGCATCCAGATCAAAGTCCCGGTGCAGGCGGTTGTGGACGACCTCGATGTTGTCCACCAGGCAGATGAAGACATCCGGCTTCATCGCGGCGATCTGATCAAAGTCGAACGCGCTGAAAAGGCCGTGTCGCCAGCGGAAGGTGGCGTGGGTGTTGACGATGATGTTTTTGTGGGCGCTGCTCGAGGTGATGACATCCTTGAACGCGGCCCGGCGCAGCGAGTTCAACCGGCTGATGGGCAGATCGAGAATCCGGCCGGGGCGGACGTCCTTCCCCTCGGCGTACATCATGTCGCCGATGTTGTACAGCTCGATCCCGCCCTTCTCGCCCGTCTGCCCCGCGAGGTCGGCGACCTGCTTGAGGTAGGGCTTCTTGTCCATGCCGATCTGACCGGTGACGATGGCTCGCATGATGGGCTCCGAAGGGGCGAGGGCCGGAACTTGAGGGGAGAAATGAAGGGTGGAATCGTACGCCCGAGAGGGATTCTCCTATGCTTTGGCATGGCAACCCCAAAGAAGACCGCTCCGACCAAGTCCGCAACCGCCCCCAAGGCCGAGGCAGCCAAGCCAGCTTCCAAGCCGGCCGCCGCGAAGCCGGCCGCGAAGTCTGCCGCTGAGAAGCCCGCTGCGGCGGCCGCGCCCGCGAAGAAGCCAACCCAGCTCGACCTCATGCTGGCCGCGCAAGCAAAGAAGCGCGCGGAAGCCAAGGACAAGGGCAAAGCCGCGCCGAGCGCGAAGGGCCTTGGCCTCACCGGCAACGGCGTCCACGGCCACATGAACACCAACGCCAAGGGCGGCGCGGTGGGCGTGGCGCGGCGGACGGCACCGGGGGCCTGAGCCAGCCTGACCGGTGAGCTTTTTTGGAAGTCGTTTGAGGACGATCGACCTCAACCGAGCATCGCCCCCGGCCGATAACCGGGCATGCACCCATACAGGTCCGCCACGGTCGAACGCTCGCTCTTCGCTGCTTGGCTCGTGGGGGCGGCATTCGCGCCTCCGGCCGTGGCGCAATCGTCGGTCTCCTTGGTGCAACTCCCTCCTGCCTACGGCGGGAATCTTGTGCTAGCGGGTGATGGGCGCACGATCGTCGGAACCACGCGCTCATCCACCGGAGCGTGGAGCGCATTTCGCTGGACGCAGCAAAGCGGCGTGCAGGCCTTCGCTCTTCCGGCCTTCGGCGATGCTTGGGTGGGAGGTGCATCGCATGACGGGTCCTCGTTCTTCATCACGACGCGGCCGGACGAGCCCAATCCGCCGAGAACATCCTGGATCGTTCAGAACCAGACGTTGCTCTCCGTGGCGCGCCCCGCCGGTTCGCCGGACTTGTTGATTTCGAGCATCTCGCGCGATGGGAACTGGGTCGCGGGTAGCGACGGGGGACATGTGTTTCGGCGGCCGATCAGCGGCAACTGGGCGGAGCTTCCCGTCTCTGTGCCGGCCGGATATAGCGCATCGGTACAACTCTCGGCAGATGGTTCCGTCGCGGCGGGGTCGATCGTCAACACCGAGTTCAGCATCTACTCCGGATTCTCGTTCCGGTGGACCGGGGATTCGGGCGCGGCGTACACACACGCGCCCGCGCCGATGCGGATGTTCATGGGATCGCTCTCTCCCGATGGATCGACGATCTTCGGCGGGTTTGACCCCGGGATCGACAGCAATCTGTATCCGATCTTCCAGCGCGAGGGCGCGGGCCTGCGCGGCTTCTCGAATCCACAGCAATCCGCCGGGTTCATGTTTCGCTTCAGCAATGAGGACGCCTCCGTGCTGATCGCCAGTGGCGGGATGTATTCGGAAACATACCGGTGGACGGAAGCGACTGACCTGATGCCGATGTCCACCGTGTATGCCTCGGCGGGCATAGCTCTAGACGGGTACCAGCTCGGATTTCCGATTGGTGCCTCCGACGACGCCCGGACGATTCTGTGGGACGCGTATCGGCCGAGCGACGCGAGCTACCGGCTTGCGCTCATTACGATCCCCGCGCCGGGGATCTCGCTGATGCTTCCGATCGGATGCGGGCGACTGGCCATGCGCCGCCGCCGCTTGGCATGCGCCTGAACCAAGCCGCATCCGTTGGCGTTTCGCATACCGAACCGAAACTCAGCAGCCCACGAACCACGCCGCCAGATAATCAAAGATGTCCTGCACGGCGATCGCCCCGTTGGCGTTCCAATCCGCGGCGATATCCCCCGCGAACCAGCCAGCGAGGAAATCGAAGATGTCCTGCACGTTCACGTGCGTGTCGCCGTTGTAGTCCGCCGGGCAGACGATCGTCAGTGTCGCCGGATTCGATGTGACGTACCCGCAGGTGTTGATGCAGACTGCGTCATACGTGCCGCCGACGCCGGAGGATGTGGGGTTCACAAACAGGGTTGCGGTTTGGGCGCCCAGATATGGGCCGCCGTCGATGATGGTGACGCCGTTGTGGCGCCAGTAGTACGTCGGTGCGGTCGCGCCGGTGGGTGCACTGTTGGCGGCGACGGTGAAGACATACGACTGACGCGTGCGCTTGGAAGCGCTGAGCGGGTGCTGGCTGACCATCGGCAGATTCGCGGCGGTGCACGTGGTGCAGGTCGCGGAGCCGGGGAGGGCGTATGAGCCGCTGGGGCAGGTGGGGCAGGTGGAGCCGCCGGTGACGGGGGATGATGTGTTCGCGGGGCAGGGCGTGCAGGAAGATTGGCCGGTGGACGCGGCGATGGCACCCACGGGGCACGGAGCACACTGCGTGGAACCCGCCGTTGCAGCAAACGTGCCGAGCGGACAAAGCAGGCAAGACGCCGCACTGCTGTTGCCGACGGAGCTGCCGAATGTTCCTGCCGCGCACGGAGTGCAGGACGATGACCCGACTCCCGCGGCGTACGTACCCACGGCACAAGGAGCGCAGCTTTGCGCGCCGAGCACCGCTGAGAAGAAGCCCGCCGGGCATGGAGTACAGGACGATGCAGCAGTCAAGGGGCTTGCTGTTCCCACCGGGCATGGGGAACATGATGGCGCGCCCGCGCCAGAGAACGTGCCGACGGGACACTGGATGCAGGTGGAAGAACCAGAAGATGAGAAGTTGCCGGCCGCACACGGGGAACAGGAAATCGACCCGCTCGTCAGTGCGTATGTGCCGGCGGAACACGGAGAGCAACTCGCACTGCCCGTGGCCCCCGCGAATGTTCCAGAGGCACAAGGAAGGCATGAAGCGCTTCCGGAAGTCGATGCGAACGAACCGCCGGGGCAAGGCAGACAACTGGACATACCCGAGTTTGCGGTGAATGTGCCCGCAGCGCATGGCGTGCAGTTTGTGCTGCCGGTTGAAGCGGAAAACATCCCGAGCGGGCAGGGGGAGCAGGAGCTTGCGGCGGTGATCGCGGAGGATGTGCCTGTTGGGCAGGGTGTGCACGATCCCGCGCCGGAAGCCGAGAACGTGCCGACGCCGCAGGTGGTGCACGATGCCGAGCCGGATGGTGCGAAGAAACCAGCGCTGCAAGGCGAGCACGACGCGGAGCCGACGATCGCCGTGAATGAACCCGCGGCGCACGGGGTGCAGGCCGCAGCGCCGCCGGTGCTGAAAAAGCCCGCGGCACAGTTTGAGCAGACAGTGTTGCCGGTGCCCGGGGCGAATCGTCCCGCCGGGCACGGGCTGCACGTGATGGCTCCGGTGAGTGGCGAAGCGGTACCCGCCGGGCATGGCGTGCAGGAGGTCGAACCGCTCACTGCTGCGAAGGTGCCTGCCACGCAAGGAAAACAGGGCGAGTTGCCCGTGGTGCTGAATGTGCCCGGGGCGCAGGCCTGACCCAAAGCGGAAGGCACACCGAGCGCGGCGGTAAGACAACAGACGCCAGCGCGGACGAGCAAGCGCAGACGCGGGATCGATCCGAGCATTGAGAGCCTCCTGGGAACGTGGGGACGTGTATCGACCCGCGAGCTCAAGTAGACCACGAAGGTGCTGTGGCCGCAATGGCGGAGCACGCAAGTCGGGCGCAAAGACGCCGCAATAATGAACACACAGCCGCCGAACATGGTCCTATCAGGCTTCGGGGGCAACGCGAAGGCGCTGTACAGGTTGCGGGCCCGCAGCTACTTCTTGAAGAAGTCCAGATTGATCTGAACGTACTTCTTCCACTCCCCAGGCAGATCCTCCTCGGGGAAAATCGCCTTCACGGGGCATTCATCGACGCACAGGCCGCAGTCGATGCAGGTGTCCGGATCGATGTAGAGCTGGTCGAACTTGCCGAACTCCTGCTCGTTCTTGGTCGGGTGGATGCAGTCCACCGGGCAGACCTCGACGCAGGAGGTGTCCTTGGTTCCGATACAGGGTTCGGCGATCACGTGCGGCATGGCGCGACTGGCTCCAGTGGGTGAGGGCGATGATACCCCACCACCACCCCGCGAGGCGCGAATACGAGACCTTCGCGCCAGCGAAGGATGTCGGGGTTCTCAGCCGAAACTCGGCTTTTTCCGTGCTCGGGGCTCGGATCAGATTCCCGGCGGCACGGTGTCATCGATGATGCTGACCACGCCGCTGCTGCGTCCCTGACTGGACGTATCCAGGTTGTACGTGGCAAGCTGGGTGAGCACGAGGCGCACGGTCTTGACCTGCTGGGTGAGGTCGGCGTTCAGGCCGCGGATGGTGATGCGGGCGAACGCGCTCCCGGCCGGGATCGTCAGGATGGTGGGCAGCAACGCGTAGTCGGTCCCCGCGATGGCCGAGCCCTCCAGCCGATACGCAACCTGGATCGCCTGATCGACAGGCCCGGTGCGGAAGAGCATGAACTCGGCGGTGTCGGCGGGGAAGCTGGTCGCGAGTGGATCGGTGACGATGAGCGTCACGAGCGGGCGGTCCTGAATGAACACGGCGCGCCGGAACGAGGCGGGATCGTCAATCTTCAGTGTGTACAGATCCGACTCGGACTGCTGGATGATGACGCGAACGGTCTCGTTGCCCTCCAGCAGCGCATCGTTGTTCACGCGCACCGTCAGGAACGCGGCCCGCCGGCCGGGCTGGATCGTCACGCTCGTGGGCAGCGCGTCGTAGTCCACGCCCGGCGTCGCCGAGCCGGCGATGCGGAAGTTGACCGTGAGCGGGAGGTCCGTCGCGCCCGTGCGCCGGATCGTGAACATCGCCGTGTCGTTGCCCGTCTCCCCCGCGAGCGGATCGGGCGTTGCGATCGTGATCGTCGGGCGGGTGTCATCATCGGTGATGGTGATGGCGCGGTTGCGATTCAGCGCGGCCGTGGTATCCAGTCGGTACGCCGTGTTGTCGGGCGTCAGGATCACGCGAACCGTCTCGGGCCCCTCCACCGCCAGATCATCGATCGGGATGATCGGGAGCGAGACGGTGCGCCGGCCCGCGGGGATCGTCGCCACGCCGCGGAGCGCGGTGTAGTCCTCGCCGGGCGTTGCCGATCCGGCGATGGAGAACCGCACCGGGAGCGGCGCATCGATGTTGCCGAAGCGTGTGATCGTGAAGCGACCGATCGCGGTGTCGCGCTCCGCGGCACCGGGGTTGGAAACCGAGAGAATCACCAGCGGCAACGCGGCATCCAGCAGCGAGCGCGATTCGAGCGCTTCGAACACCGCCGCCTCTCCTCCACCGCCACCACGAACCCGACGACGAACACCACCGAGCGCGGAGCGCGTTGAACGATCCATGGCACATCTCCTGCAAGCCAGAGGACGCGCGCAGAATGCCGGCGCGCAGGGATCACCTTCGACGCCGCCGCGGTCGCGGCATCACAAGTCGGGCCGCGGGCGATGCGATCGCATTATCGGACGCACCTGGCGCGTCGATGCTCGCCTTTCGCGTGCGCCAAGGCCATGAAAAAGGCCCCGGCGGGTTCGCCGGGGCCTTGATGAAAACTCGGAATGCCGTGGATCAGGAGCAGCCGACGAACCAGGCGTTCAGGAAGGCGAAGATGTCGGCGATGTTCACCAATCCATCGCAGTTGAAGTCCGCGTTCAGGCCGTTGCACGGCGCGCCGGCCTGGCCGATGCAGCCGTTGAACCACGCGTTCAGGAACAGGAAGATGTCCGACACGTTGACGCCGTTCTGCCCGTCGAAGTTGGCGCGGCAGCAGGTCGTCCAGTTTGTGCTGGTCGCGGGCGCGGCACACACCGTGCCGTAGCCCTTCCAGGAACCCTGGCAGGCGGCCTGCGTGGTGATGACGCAGTGTGTGCCCGTGGCCGTGCCACAAACGATCGCGTTCGGAGGCACACAGCACGCGCCGCGGCAGAGCGAGGTGGTGCAGCTGGTTGCAGTGGGCATGAAGGTACCGGCCGCGCCAGCGCACTGGGCGGCGGTGACGAGCACGCACGAGCCGTTGGGCAGGCAGCACGGCTTGGTTACGGGTGGACATGGATTGGGCGTGCAGGTGGAGTTTCCCAAGTTGGTCCAGGGACCGAAGCAGAAGGCGTAGATGGGAGCGGTGATGCACACGCCGGTCTGCGTGTTGCAGCAGACGTGCGTGCAGGGGTTGGTGGTGCAGGTGCTGCCCGCGGGGCCCCAGATGCCGTTGCAGTTGGCCTGGGTCGTAACGGTGCATCCCTGCGGGAAGGTGCAGCATCGCCCCATCGGCGGGCAGGGGCTGGGCGTACACGTGAGCCCGATGGGCGTCGAGTTGATGGGGCAGACACCGAAGACGCTAGTGAGGGTGCACGCGCCCGTGGTGTTGTTGCAGCACGCACGCGAGCAAATGATGTTGCACGAGGCGCCGACCGGGCCCCACAGGCCCGGGAACGGACCAGAGAGGCAGTTGGCCTGCGTCGTGATGATGCACCCATTGGGCTGCAGGCAGCACGGAGCAACCGGCGGACAGGGGTTGGGCGTGCAGGAGACGCCGGTGAGCACGGGAGTGGCGCCCGCCGGGCATGAGTTGCCACCGAAGATCTGGAAGCAGGCGCCCGTGTTGGGATTACAGCACGCCTTCACGCACGGATTGGGCTGGCAGGCCGTGCTCGGGAGCCATAGACCCGGGAGGTTGTTGCAGTTCGCCTGCGTGGTAGTCGTGCAGATGATGGTGCCGAGGATGCAGCACGCGCTCACGGGCGGGCAGGGGCTCGGGGTGCAGGTCGTTCCAGCGACGCCGATGGTGTTGGTCGGGCAGGGAACTCCGAAGCCGACCACGCCGCACTGACCAGTGTTGATGTTGCAGCAGACGCGGACGCAGGGGTTGGGGTTGCACGAACCGCCCGAGATCCAGATTCCGTTGCATCCGGACTGGATCGTCTGAGTACAGGTAAGCGCGCCCTGGAAGCAGCACGCGCCGGTGGGCGGGCAGGGGTTGGGCGCGCAGGATGGGAAGTTGCCGAACCAGCCGATCGGGCAGACGTTGCCGCCAAAGGCCTGGCACAGGCCGGAGGTGGCGTTGCAGCAGATGACGATGGGCGGGTTGCAGTTGTTGACCGAAGCGCACGTGACGCCGACACCCTGCCACACACCGGTGCAAAGAGTTTGCGCTGCGACGATCGTGCAGATGTTCACGCCCGTGGCGCTCACCGTGCAGCACGCGCCGCACGTCGGGATGCAGGTCGCCGGCGGGAGACAGGTGCCGCCCGCGGTGTAGACATCAAACGTCGTGGGGCATTGCGTGCCGGTGATGACGGTGCACGCGCCGGTGCAGACATTGCAGCATGAGCCGGTCTGCACGCAGGGATTCGGCGTGCAGAGCTGGCCGAGGAAGAAGGTGAACGGAGCGGTGCACTGGCTGGAACTCGCGACCGCGAAGCACTGGCCCGTGGCCGGATTGCAGCACGCGCCGCCATTGGGGAAGCACGTGATCGGACTGCACGCGGAGGCCGCGACGACGGTGCCGCCCGCGATAGCGCAGGCCTGGGTATCCAGGATGTGGCAGAGGCCGCAGCAGCAGCAGACGGAGACGGGCGCCGAGCAGTTGGGGAACACAGAGCACGGGTTGCCGATGGAAGAGGTACCGCCGACCTGAGCGCAGGTGCCCGCGCTCATGATGGTGCAGACGCCGTTGTTGCAGCATGCGCCGGGGCCATCACCGGCACAGAGGTTGGGGTTGCAGGGAACCGCGCCGGTAAAGGTGCCGCCCTTGAGGACGCAGTCGCAACTGGAGGCGGTGATGCAGACCTGGTTGAGGCAGCACTTGCCGAACACAGGGTTCGTCGGACAAACGCCGGGCTGGCACGCCGCGCCGGGGAGGTAGGTGTATGGCGAGGGGCAGTTGGCGGCCGTGGTCACCGTGCATGCGCCCGTGCAGGGCTGGCAGCACGCGCCATTGGGAAGACACGGATTGGGTGTGCACGAAGTCAGGTTCGGGAAGACGGTGCCGTTGCACTGCACGCCCGCGACGATCGGGAAGCAGTTGCCCGCGGAGTCGCAGCAGACGCCGCTGGGGCCGCAGGCGACCAGAGGCGAGCACGGGCCGGGGATCGTGATGTTGCCCGCGGGGCAGGGAACGATGGTCGTGCAGATGCCGGTCGCCGGATCACAGCACACCGTCGTCACACACGGATTCGGATTGCACGATGAGAGGTTCGGGAAGAGCTGCCCGTTGCAAAGTGTGGTGTTCGCGACCAGGAAGCAGCCGCCCGCGGCCGTGCAGCAGGCCATCTGCGGACAGGGGCTCGGGTTGCACGAGGTCAGGTTCGGGAAGATGGTGCCGTTGCACTGCGCGCCGATGGCGAGCACGAAGCAGTTGTTCTGCAGATCACAGCAGACGCCCTGCGAGGGCGGGCAGGGGTTGTTGGGGGAGCACGGACCGGTCACCTGTGTCCAGCCCGCGGGGCAGGGAGTGACGGTCTGGCAGACGCCCGTCAGCGGATCGCAGCAGACTTGCGGCTGGCACGGATTCGGATTGCAGGAGGTCGTGCTGGTGATGATCTGGCCGTTGCAGGGAGTACCGAGCACCCACGGAATGCAGTTGCCCAGCACATCGCAGCAGACGCCGTTGAACTGCGGCACCGGACAGAGCGTTGCGGTGCAGGGCCCGATGGCCTGTGTCCAGCCGGCGGGACAGGGCTGCACCACCTGGCAGTTGCCGGTTGCGGGATCGCAGCAAACCTTCGGCGGGCACTGGTTCGGATTGCACGTGCCGCCGGGGAAGAAGGTTCCCGTGCAGGCCGTGAACGTGCTGGTGGTGCAGTTGCCCGCGGCATCGCAGCACGCGCCGGGGCAGGGGTTGGGATTGCAGGCCGCGCCGTTGCCGAGGTACGTTCCCTGGCACACGGCCGGACCGGCGACAAGCGTGCAGTTGCCCGCAGCATCACAGCAAGCGCCGGGGCAGGGATTTGGAGTGCAGCTGCTGGCGGCAATGGGCGTTCCGCCCTGGTGCTGGCAGAACGTGAAGTCAGCGAGATAGCAAGCGGAACCGCAACAGCACGGACGCTGCCCGGGAGGGCAGATCGCGACGGGGCAAGACTGCCCGGTCAGAAACGTCCCTGGGATCGCGTTGCAGATGCTCTGGATTGTGGTAGTGCATCCGGTGTTCGTGCAGCACGCGCCGAAGACGACCGGCTGGCAGTTGAACCCGACACACGATGTCCCCGGCCCCGCGAATCCGCCCCCCTGCATGTCACAGTCGCACTGGTCGAGGACCACGCACGTTCCGTTGGGCAGGCAACACGCGCCCGAAGCCGATTGCGCGATCGCGGAGCCCGCGAAGACCAGACTACAACACACCGCGAGAGCCGCGCCAAAAAGCCGGGAGAAGGACATCATGTTGGGCTCCTCAAATCACTCAGAGCCCCGCCCCGAATCGTTCAATACACCATCCTGCTCGCAGATGAGCAGAGCGAACACAAGGGCTGATCGTCTGTTCAAGGTACCAGACCCGAACGTTCTGTCAAGAACGGAGATGAAATGCTCGCTCGAAGCGCAAAAACGGAATGAGGTGGCCGCTGCTCTGAGATGCGGGTGTAACTGACACAAGTGAAAAGCCCGCCCCGGATGGGGCGGGCTCGTATGGAATCGAAACAATCACAACAGATTGATGGCTATCGAATCAGGGTTGATCGGACAACTGCTCGGAGCCCTGAGGAGCGGAAGTCGTTCCGAGCACGGCGGGGATCAAGTCCGGATTCAGAATCGGGCCGGGGCCGGGGGAGCAGGATGCCGGCGGGTGGTTGAAGCAATCCAGAAACGCATTGAGGTCAGAAAGATCCGTTTGGCCATCGCCATTGACATCGGCGTTGCCAGCGAGGAAGTCTGTCAGATACGCGTGGAGGTCCGCAGAGGTCACGCCGCCGGAGTGGTTCCAGTCGCAGATGCACGGACGCTGGCAGGAAGTGGCGGAGCAGATCGAGTTGGCACCGTTAAAGTGGCCCTGGCGATCGGCACACGCCGCTTCGGTGAGCATGACACAGACCTGACCGACGATGCCGGCGATGCAGCAGGCGCCGCGCGAGGGCGCGGGCGGGCAGTTGGCCGCGGAGCAGACGACACCCGCGTTCCAGGTTCCGTGCAGATTCGCGCAGACGGCCTGCGTGGTGATGAGGCAGTTGGCCGGGCTCGTAGACAGCATCGGGTTGCAGCAGGCGCCGCGCGGGAGGCAGGCGTCATTGCCGCAGGCGGTGTTGTTGCCAAGGTAGGTTCCCTGTGCCGCGGCACAGTCGGCCTGGGTCAGGATGGAGCATGTGATCGCGCCGGTCGCGGTGACGCAGCACGCACCGCGTGGAGCCGGACGGGGGCAGGTCGTGGCGGTACAGGCCGAGTTGTTGCCCTGATAGACGCCGTGGCGGGCGGTGCAATCCGCCGCGGTGAGCAAGAGGCAGATTCCGGTCGTGGTGCCGGCATCGGTCAGACAGCAGGCGCCGCGCGCCGGCACGGGACAGATTGTGTTGGTGCACACGGTGTTGTTGCCGCGATACGAACCCTGACGCGTCGCACAATCCGAGGCCGTCGTGACCACGCATGCCGCGCCCGTCGGCGTGCTTGCCGCCGGGAGACAGCAGGCGCCACGGACGATGCACGGATCATTCGCGCAGGTTGTGCCCGCGCCGCGCCAACTACCTTGAGCGGTCGTGCACGCCGCCTGCGTGAGAACCTGGCAGGAAGCCGTTCCCGCAGCAGTAAGAACACAGCACGCGCCGGTCACCGTTGGCGCACAAAGCGTCGTGGTGCAGAGGACGCCGTCGCCCTGGTAGTGGCCGTTGACAGCAGCGGCGCACTGCGCGGCCGTGCCGACAAAGCAGACAGGTCCGGCAAATCCGCTGGCGCAGCACGCGCCGGTCGGAGCGGGAGTCGGACAGGTAGTGGCAGAGCAAGCGGTGCCCGCTCCGCGCCACGTGCCGCCGCCACTGATGCAGGCGGATTCGGTGGTGACGGCGCAGTTGGTGGTGCCACCGGCCGGATCGAGGCGGCAGCACGCGCCCGTCGCGGCGTTGCACGGATTGGGAGTGCATCCGGTGTTGGCCCCGCGCCAGACGCCGCCGGCAATCGCCAAGCAGTTGGCCTCTGTCTCAACAAGGCAGGGCGTGATCGGAGCGCCGGATGCGGTGAGGCAGCACGCGCCGCGGACGCCGCAGGCGGTGGCTGTGCAGACGGTGTTCGCGCCGAGCCACGTGCCATTGAGCGTGGTGCACTCAACCTGCGTGCGGATCAGACACTGCGGGCCGGAGGTGTTGGTCTGGACACAGCACGCGCCGGTCACCGGCGCGGGAGCACACAGCGTCGTCGTGCAGATGACTCCTGCACCACGCCACACGCCGTGGTTGGTCGCACAGGCGGACTCGGTTGAAGTGATGCAGCTGACCGCGCCGTTGGCCGTCACGCAGCAGGCGCCGGTCGGCGTGGTGGTTGGGCAGGGGTTGGGCGAGCAGCTTGTACCAGCGCCGCGCCATGAACCGTTGCACTGGGCCTGGGTTGTGACGGCGCAGGTCACTGCGCCGGTGGGCGAGGGCAGGCAGCAGGCGCCCGTCGGGGCCGGAGTGGGGCAGGAGGTGCTGCTGCAGGTCGTTCCCGCGCCGCGCCATGTGCCCTGATTCGTTGCGCACGCCGCCTCGCCGGTGAGGAGGCAGGTCACGCCCAGGATGCCATTGATGCAGCACGCGCCGGTGGGAGTGCTGGTCGTGCAACTTGTTGTGGTGCAGACGGTGCCCACGCCGCGCCACGTGCCGTTGGCGTCGGCGCACGCGGCCTCGGTCGTCAGCGTGCAGGTCGGAACGCCATTGGGGTTCGCGACGCAACACGCGCCGTTGGTTGTGCCGGGCTGGGCGAGAGCGGAACTCGAGAAACCGAGAGCGGCCGCGCAACATAGCGCAGCAGCACTGCCTTTGACGATCAGACGGGCAAGGGACGAGAACACCATGGGAAATCTCCTAGACCCACTCGAGAGTTTTTCGTTGCAAGCGCCGCAGTCGCGAAAACCGAATCAGCCAAGCGACCGTGGCTCAAGTATCACTAGTGTGCCCGATATCCACACCATCGTCAATACCCCTTGTTTTCATGCCGGATTGAACGCGATTTACCATCTATCGAATCGTTCTAAACAATACATGGCGACTCGGTGTCAAATAGGCCCCCACCCCGGCCAGCCACAGCCAGCGCCGTGACTGCAACCCACTTCACCTGTCCCCCCACTCGCCAAGGTCGAGGGGGAGAGGGCCACTTCTGAGATTCTGGAATGAAAAACCCCCGCCGGATGGCGGGGGCTTGGGGAAGATGAACTGGGTAAACCGGGGCTTAGCAGCCGCCGGCGAACCAGGCGTTGAGGAAGTCGAAGATGTTCTGAACCGCCAGAGGGCCGGCCGCGCCGTTGCCGCCGGTGTTGGCGTACGGGCTGCCCGCGAACCAGTCGTTCAGGAAGTCGAAGATGTCGTTGACGGTGATGCCGCCAACCTTGTTGTAGTCCGCGTAGCAGCAGGGCGTGTTGGTCACACCGGTCGTGTTGCACGACGCCCCGGTCGGGAACGAAGCGCCCGCCGTCTGGCCGCCGATGAGCGAAGAGGTGCAGGCCGCGGAAGAGGCGACCGTCGTGGAGCACGTCGCGCCGCGGCAGCAGACGCCGGACGGGGGCTGCGGGCAGGGGTTGGGGTTGCACAGCGTGGCCGCACCCTGGAAGGTGCTGCCCGAGGGGCAGGTGGCCTGCGTGGTGGAAGAGCAGGCGCCGGTGGTGTTGTTGCAGCACGCGCCGTTGGTAGCGGCGGAGCCGCAGGCGAAGCGGATGGCGTCGCCGCTGACGGGGCCGGCGGTGTTGCAGATGAACTGCGTGAAGGGGCTTCCGGCGGTGCCGTTGGACTGCACGCCGATGGTGGCACTGGAGCGATCACCCATGGGGGTTGCGTAGACAACATCGAAGAAGTTCTGGCCTTCGTAGAAGAGGATCTCCAGATCGTTGATCGGCACGCCGGCGGCGCAGCAGTAGACGGCTCGCCACTCGATCACGAACGTGCGGTTGGGGGCGGCGCCGGTGGTCTCGGTGAAGATGCCAAGGCCATCGGCCTGGGAGGCGGTGTACATGTCGTCCCAGAAGGTGAAGATGGCCGGGCCGAGGATGGTGTTCGCGGGGAGACAGATGTTGCCGAAGGCGGCGACAGCGGTGGTGAACTGGAGGTTGCCGTTGGTGCTGGCCGTGACCGAGGAATAGGTCGTGCCGTAGAAAGAAACATCGAACGGAAGTGTGATGGCTTGGGTGGCATCGTCCTGATACAGGCCGATGTCGTTGGTGGCGGGGATGTAGGTCACGGTGGTGGGCGAGACGGCGACGGAGTAGCCGTCGTTCACGCACGCCGTAGCGCACGCGGTGCCGTTGCCGGCGTAGGTGCCGGAGCAGCTGGCCGCGGGGCGGATGTTGCAGCCGGCGCAGCCGCCGCAGCACGCGCCGTATTCGCAGGAGTTCGGGCCGCAAGCCGTGCCGCCGCCAAGATCAAGCCCGGCCGGGCAGGAGCCGCCGAAGATCGCGATGCAGGCAGCGGTGGAGGGATTGCAGCAGGTCGCGGAAGAGACGCACGCCGTGGCGCAGGTCGTGTTGTTGCCGCCGTAGGTGCTGGTGGCCCCGCAGGCGGCCGCACCGCCGACCAGGACGCAGGCGCCCGTGGAGTTGTTGCAGCACTTGCCGAACTCACCGGGGCAGGCGTTACCGACGCACGCTGTGCCAACGCCGCGGAAGAGGCCGGTGCAGGTGGTGTTGCTGGTGACGGCGCACGCACCATCGCTGGCGCAGCACGCGCCCGAGCCGACCTGAATGTTGTAGATGCAGATGTCATCCAGCGAGACGCCCGTGGAGGCCACGGAGGAATCGGACGCCATGCGGAAGCGGATGGTGACCTGCTGGCCCACGGTCGCCGGAATCGTGCAGGCACGCTCCGTCCAGGCGGGGAACGTACCGGAGAAGGCAGGGCGGCCGAGAATCGGGCTCGCGAAGTTCGCGCTGATCGTCGCGTTGTAGCCGTTGAGAACCCACGCGGCCTGACCGACATCGTTCCAGGTGCCGCCGCCATCGGTGCTGACCTCGACGACCCAGCCATCGAAGGTGTTCTCGGTGGTGAAGCTGCTCCAAAGGTCGAGGGTCAGGTCGCCCGCGGCCGTCACTGGGGGGAGCGTGAGGATCTGATCCGACACCGTTGCGATGTCGTTGGTGAACACGGAGTTGGTGCCCGAGTGGGCGCCGGTGTTGACCACGGTCCAGTCGGCGCCAGCGCCGGTGGCGACCAGGCTCGTCCAGCCCGCCGGGAGCGAGCCGACGGAGACATTCTCAAGGCCTTCGCAGATGCTCGGCTGCGTCGCGCAGGGTGTGGGCGAGCAGACGGTGCCGGTCTGGGTGGAACCGGCGGGGCAGGAACCGGATGTGGTGTAGACGCACGCACCGACAAAGTTGCAGCAGGCAATGCCCGCGTTCGGGCATGTGCCGCCAGCTCCGGAGCAAGTGCTGCCGAAGGCCTGGGCGATGCTGGGGGAGGCACAGTTGGCCAGGTTGCCCACGGTGCATGAGCCGTTGTTGGCGCAGCAAGCGCCCACGCACGCGCTGGGCGAGCAGACGGAGCCGGCTCCGAGATTGGTGGCGTTGCCGGGGCAAGTGGTACCGCTGACGTACACGCACGCGAAGGTTGTGTTGTTGCAGCAGGCGCTGGTCGTGACGGGGCAGGTGCCGCCGGCGCCGCTGCACGTGGAGCCGGGGTTCTGCCCGACGTTTGGCGATGCGCAGGTCGCCAGATCGACCACCGAGCATGTGCCGTTGGGTGCGCAGCAGGCACCGAGACCGCCGACGTTCGTGTACAGAATCGAGCCGTTCCAGACGCGGGGGTTGTTGAGCGCGCCTGTGAAGGGCGCGGCCTGCGAACAACCCGCCAGCAGCGTGAGTTCCGGAGTCGAGTACGTCTGATTCGTACCGGAACCGGGAACGGTGGTCCCGTTACCGTTCGTGTAGTTCATGCCCGCGCCGTTGTACTGAACGGCAACACCGTACGTGCCCGCCGGGAGCACGAAGTCGGAGGTGTCGACGGGAGTGGGCAAGTTGTTGCCCGCGGAGGTGCCGGTTCCGGTAGCGACCTGCGTCCAGGCGCCCGCGTTGGCGGTGTTGCCGACATAGGTGCCGCCGGCGGCGGTGACAAAGATCGTGAGCGTGCAGGAGGTGCCGGCCGCCGAGCTCAGATTCACATTGAAGGAATCGATGCGGAGGGGCTGATTGACGGTGAGATCAAAGTACACGTTTGCGCCCGTGCCAAGACCGTTGCCGCCGGTAAAGATCGTGTCGAGCTGCCCGGCCGAGGCCACGGACGACGCCGCGCCAGCCGCCGCCAATGCGAGTACAGAACGACACGTCCACGAGCGCATGATCGCCACGACGGACGACCTGCAGAGTGCAGACAGACCCATAAAGCCACCTTCTTTCTTCAATACCACGAACATTTCAGAACGAAAGATGGCTTTCCCGGAAAGGGTCGGCCACCACCACTTGACCTAGTTTGACATGAATCCTCGGAAACGTCAACCGAAAATCAACCGGGAATTCCGCAGAAATGAAAAGCCCCCGCCGGATGGCGGGGGCTTGGGGAAGATGAGCTGGTTGGACCGGGGCTCAGCAGCCGCCGGCGAACCAGGCGCTGAGGAAGTCGAAGATGTTCTGAACCGCCAAGGCACCGCCGGAGCCGTTGCCGCCGGTGTTGGCGTACGGGCTACCCGCGAACCAGTCGTTCAGGAAGTCGAAGATATCACCGACGGTGATTCCGCCGGCCTTGTTGTAGTCCGCATAGCAGCAGGGCGTACTGGTAGAACCGCCGGTGTTGCAGGCCGCACCGGTCGGGAAGGAGGCGCCGGCCGCCTGACCACTCACCAGCGAGCCCGTGCACGCGGCCGAGGAAGTCACGGTCGTCGAGCACGTCGCGCCGCGGCAGCAGACGCCGGAGGGTGCCGTGCCGGTGACGGTGATGGTGTACGCGCCGCCGATCGGAGCCGCGCCCCAGGAGGCAAGGCGGATGATGTAGGTCTGTCCAGCGGACATGCTGATCGGAGCGATGATGGACGCGAGGCCGCTGCCCGCGGGGGTGACGCCGTCGCAGGTGTCATCGTCGCAGCCGAGCTCGGAGCCGAAGGCGGCGCAGGTGCCGTCGAAGACCGAGAGCACGGTGTCGTGCCCCGAGCCACAGGCGGTGACGCCGAAGACATCCGAGGCCGGGGCGGTGAAGGTGAACCAGACGGCACGGCCAAAGTTCGTGGTGCTCGTGGTGTAGCACGCGCCGCCGGGACCCTCGGTGCCATCACCGGTGGCCTGAACAGTCGTGCCCGCAAAGGCGACATTGAGCGTGAGCGCCTGCGCCGTCGCGCAGGTGTCGTTGGCGGGGGGAGGGGGCTGCGGGCAGGGGTTGATGGGCGAGCAGGAAGAACCGGTGCCCTGGCCGGTCGTGCCGGAAGCGCACTGGCCAACGGCCGCGATCGTGCACGCGCCGGTCGAGGCGTTGCAGCAGGCCTCCTGCGGGCACGGGCTGGGAACACACACAGAATCGTTGCCCTGATACACGGTGCCCGCGCCGCAGCCGCCCGCGCCGGTGCTGGAGATCGTGCACGCGCCGGATGTGCTGTTGCAGCACGCCCCGGCAACAGTCGTCGCAATCGAGATCGTGTACGTCGTCGCCGGCGTGAACGTCGCCACGCGGATCGCGTACGTTCCCGGAGTCGCCACGCCCACCAGCAGCGTGGCCGGATCCACCAAAGCCGCCTGACAGGCGATCTCCGTCCCGCCGCAGCCGCTGTACGCCACGATCGAGATCAGATCCGCGGTGTTCGAGTCCACGGTCACAATGAAGCTGCCCGCCGCAGCCGCCGTGAACGTGTACCACACATCCAGCGTCGAGCCCGTGCAGGAGTGCGTCACACCCGAGTCGGTCGACTGCAGGTTCGTCCCCGCGATCGCGGGACCGCCAACCACCAGCGGGAACGCGCCGGCGCACTCGTCATTGGCCGGAGGCGGGGGCTGCGGACACGGATTGGGCGTGCAGACCGTGTTGGTACCTTGGAAAGTCGTCCCAGAGGAGCATCCGCCGGCGCCGCTGGCCGAGATGCTGCACACACCGGTTGTCGCGTTGCAGCAGGCGCCCGCCGCGGAGAAGTTCTCCACCGTCAGCACGAACGGATCGCCGGCCGTGTTGAACGAATCCCACATCCCCACCCGCAGGATGTACGGCGTCCCCGCCGTGAGCGAGACGGTGAAGCTGGAGGGCACACCGATGCCGCCGCAGCCGTCGTCGTTGCAGATGATCTCGTTGAAGGTGTCGGCCGGGCAGCCGCTGTGCAGCGACATCGCCGAGTCAAGATTGGACCCCGCGCAGAGCGAGAACGACCACGTCGAGCTGGCGTTCGGAATGAACTTGTAGTACACATCGATTGCGCCGCCGTCGCCGTCATCGCACGAGCAGAAGCCGTCGCTGGTCGCCGACTCGGTCGTGCCCGCGATCACACCGCCCGCGCCGGGGATGGATGCCGCTGCGGCATCAACGGTTGCGCAACTGTCGTTGTTGATTGCGGTCGGAAGCGTGACATCCAGCGTGAACGCGCCACCGGTGGCCGCGGCGGACCACATGCCGACGCGGACGATGTAGGTGGTTCCGGCGTTGAGCGTGGCGTTGACGCGGGAGAGCACGCCGATGCCGCCGCAGGAGTCATCGTCGCATGCGATCTGCGTGGATGCATCGGCGGGGCAACTGGTGTGGACCGACACAACCGTGTCGATCGTTGTGCCGCCGCAGAGACTCAGGCGCCAGGTGCCCGAGGCGCTGGGGGTGAAGCGGTAGTACACGTCGCGGCCGGCCGTGCCGCCGTCGCAGCTGCAGTCGCCGTCAACTGTCGCGAGGGCGGTCGTGCCGTTCACGGTTCCACCGGCCGCGGGGATATCAAACCCGCCGCCGCTGACCACAGCGCACGAGTCGTTGGCCGGTTGGGCCATTGCGGTCAGAGAGCTACAGACTCCGGCGGCCAGCGCAAGGGCCGGAAGCCAACGACGAAGACACATCGACATTCGTTCCACCTTTCTATGGATCCGCCACGAGCGTGACGACCCGAAACGATTCGGACGATCCGAACGGACGCGAACGCGTGTGCGCCACGGACAACACGCAATGAACAGTCAGTACAAACACAACCAGAACGGTGTGTTGAGCAGGCGAGTTGAAGTGTGCTTCCAGTTCCAAGCAAAGTCAAGACATTTACAGAGTTCGATGGAATCACAAGCCCCCGCCGTGGGGCGGGGGCTTGTGTTATTCATCTCGGATCAGGCCCGTGTTTGGCTCAGCAGCCGCCCGCGAACCAGGCGTTCAGGAAGTCGAAGATGTTCTGAACGGCGAGGGGGCCGGCGGCGCCTGTGCCGCCGGTATTGGCGTATGGGCTGCCCGCGAACCAGTCGTTGAGGAAGTCGAAGATGTCGTTGACCGTGATGCTGCTCTGCTTGTTGTAGTCCGCATAGCAGCAGGGCGCGGTCGTGGAGCCGGAGTTGCAGGACGCGCCGGTCGGGAAGGAGGCGCCAGCGTTCTGCCCGCCGATGAGCGAGCCGGAGCAGGCCGCGGCGGAAGTGACCGTGGCCGAGCAGGTCGCTCCGCGGCAGCAAACGCCGGAAGCGCCCGCCGAGACACAGGCCACGATGTCATCAAGATAGACATACAGCGGCGGATTGAAGCACTCGAAGCGGAGTGTGGGATTGGCCGTCGTGGCGGTGGCCTGGAAGACAAACAGCGTGTAGCCGGGATGCGCCGTGTCGTTGACGAAGCTCACAAGAGTCTGGCCATCGAAGATCGCCGAGAAGGAGTTGTTGGTTCCCGTGCAGGCGTACCAGAAGGCGATCGTGACATGATCGCCGGGATTGGCGGTGATCGACTGCTGGATGCCGCCGATGCCGCCGGTGGGGCCGAAGTGGGCGTGATTGCTGCCGCCGTGGGGATCGATGGCGATCCAAGGACCGGTGGTGACGGCGGTAAAGCCGAGATCGCCGAACTGCGTCCAGCCGCTGAAGGATGCGGTCTCAAAGTCGCCGTTCGCCACAACATTGGTGCCGGTGGACGGGCAGTTCACACTGCCGCACGCCGTGCCATCGCCCTGATACGTGCCGCCCGCACCGGTGCATCCGGCGGAGGTCTGCACGAAGCAGCCGACGCAGCTCAGGCAGCAGGCCCCGAACGGACAGGGCGCGGCCCCGCACGTGGTGTTGTCTCCCTGATAGGTGCCTCCCTGCTGGGTGCAGCTCGCGGAGGGAATCTCCGAGCAGGTCTGCGTGTTGGCCAGGCAGCACGCCCCGGTCGGCGGCTGCGGACAGAGATTGACGGCGCACGAAGTGCCGATGCCCTGATACGTCGTTCCCGAAGGACACCCGGCCGCGCCGGTCGCCGTCGCCGTGCACGCGCCGGTGCCGGCGTTGCAGCACGCGCCGTTCTGGAGCTGGCCGACGGTCAGCGTGAAGACGCCGCCGGTCCCCGCCGACGAGAAGTTGCCGACGCGCACAACCACCTGCACGCCCGCGGAGAGCCCGATCGCCGTCGTCCGCGAGAGCAACCCGCAGTTGTCGTCGTTGCAGGCCAGCTGTGTGGACGCATCCGCCGGACAACCCGAGTGGATCGAGATCATCGTGTCAAACGACGGCGTCGTCGCGCACGTATCAAACTGCCAGTCGCCGCCCGAGGCCGGGGTGAACACGAAGTAGACATCCTTGAACCCCGCCGTGCAGCTGGCGTTGCCATCGGTCGTCGCGGTGGAGTTGTTGCCGAAGACGATTCCGCCGATGCCGGGGATCGCCGGAGCATTTGCGGTGACCACGTCGGCGCAGTTGTCATTCGCCGGTGGTGGGGGCTGCGGGCATGGATTCGGGAGACACGCAAGCCCCAGCCCCTGGAACGTATTGGGAGAGGCACAACCCGCCGCGCCAGTCGAACTGCAAACACCGGTGGTCGGGTTGCAGCACGCGCCGACGCACGGATTCGGCGTGCACACCACTCCGACGCCGGAGAATGTGCTCGGCGCCAGACAACCCGCCACACCCGTCTGCGTGCAGACACCCGTCGACACATTGCAGCACGCGCCGGGCTGCGGGCAGGTCGAAGGGCACGAGGACCCGATGCCCGCGAAGGTGTTCGGAGAAACGCACGCGGCCTGCGTCGAGACATTGCAGGTGCCGGCGGCGACGTTGCAGCAGGCGCCGGCGGTGCTGGCCGTGACACAGCTGAAACGGAGCGAGTTGCCCGCGACCGGTCCGGCGGTGTTGCAGATGAACTGCGTAAAGGTTCCCGTGCCGTCCTGGCAACCGATGGTCGCGCTGGCGCGATCGCCCATGGGTGTCGAGTAGACCACGTCAAAGTGGTCCTGACCCTCGTAGAACTTGAGCTCGAAGTCGTTGATGGGCGCGCCGGCGGTGCAGCAATAGGTCGTGCGCCATTCGATCACGAAGACCTGTGAGCCGGACGGGCCGGAAACCTCGGTGAAGATACCCAGCCCGTCGGCCTGGGAAGCCGTGTACAGATCGTCCCAGAAGGGCAGAATCGTCGGACCGGGGAAGGTTGCCGTGGGGAGGCAGTTGTTGCCGAAGGAGGCGCTATTTGTGGTGAACTGGAGGGTTCCATTGCTGCTCACGGTCGCGCTGCTGAAGGCCGTGCCGTAGAAGTTCACCGTGAAGGGAAACGAGACCGCGGTGGTGCCATCGTCGGCATACAGCCCGAGATCGTTGGTCGCCGAAGTGAACGTACCGGGCCCGGGGGCCACGGTGTATCCGATGCACTGTGCCTGGGCGTGCGACGCCAGACACGACGCGGCCAGCGTACACAACGCCGCCAGTGTGCGGGTACTGCGAGTCTTCAATAACATGGTGACCACCTCTCAAATGGAGCCCGCACAGAGAGGTCCACTATTCCCTCTCGCCGCCCGGGCTCGGGCTCGGTTTCCCCCATCCCGACCACGACGCACCGCTCCGACAACGGCAACCCGCCGCGAAACGCGGCAGCTGCGAGCAGGAAAGGACATGGACACGCGATCAAACGAGCAACCACCAAGAAACTGCACTATGACGAGTTGCCGCACTCATGTCAAGCACTTCCCGTCAGTGGTGGACAGCGATCGGGCTCCCGAGCGTTGTTGAACGTGTCTCGAATAGCCGCGATCTTGGAGCGCAATGAAAAACCCCCGCCGGATGGCGGGGGCTTGGGGAAGATGAACCGGGTGAGACCGGGTGGACCGGGGCTTAGCAGCCGCCGGCGAACCAGGCGTTGAGGAAGTCGAAGATGTTCTGAACCGCCAGGACGCCGCCGGAGCCGTTGCCGCCGGTATTGGCGTACGGGCTGCCCGCGAACCAGTCGTTCAGGAAGTCGAAGATGTCGTTGACGGTGACGCCACCGGCCTTGTTGTAGTCCGCGTAGCAGCAGGGCGTGTTGGTCACGCCGGTGCTGTTGCAGGTGGCCCCGGTCGGGAACGAAGCGCCCGCCGTCTGGCCGACCACGAGCGAGCCCGTGCACGCCGCCGAGGAGGTCAGAGTCGTCGAGCACGTCGCGCCGCGGCAGCAGACGCCCGTCGGGCCGCCGCAGGTGCCGCCGCCGCCGGTGGCGGTGATGGTGAACGCGCCGGTCGCGGTGCCGAAGCCGGCGACGCGGATGAGGTAGGTGGTGCCGGCGTTGAGGTTGGCGGTGACGACCGACTGCAAGCCGCAGGAGTCGTCGTTGCAACCGACCTGGGTGCCGCCGCAGCCATCGAGAACGGCCAGCGCTGTGTCGTAGGAGGAGCCGCAGAGACTGATGGTCACGCTGCCGGAAACAACCGGTGCGTAGGAGTACCACACGTCCACAGCGGCCGCACCGGCGCACGTCGCCGTGCCGTCGATGGTCGCGCCGATGGTGATGCCGCTGACGGCGACGCCATCGCAGAGCGCGATCGCGGCGGAGCAGTTGTCATTGCTGGGGGGCGGGGGCTGGGGGCAGGGATTGGGGTTGCAGACGGTGTCGTCGCCCTGGTAGGTGGAGCCCGAAGCGCACCCGGCCGCGCCGGTGTTGGAGTTGGTGCAGATTCCGGTCGAAGCGTTGCAGCACGCGCCCGCCTGCACGGGGGCCACCACGACGCTGAACGCCGTCGCATCCCCGAAGTCCGCCACGCGGATCAGGATCGTCTCGCCCTGGGCCATGCCCACGCGCTTCACAAAGCCCGTGCCGCCCTGCGCCTGACACCCATCCGGAGCCGCGTCATTGGTGTCCAGATCAACCGGACACGGCGTCGGAGCATAGATCGCGATCGCGGGCACAAATCCGCCCGAGATCAGCGACGCCGTTGCGCCATACGAGCCGGCCGCCGGAGCCGTAAACGTGTACCACACATCAATGTTCGACCCAGAGCACGTCGAGATGTCCGTTCCCGTGGCTTGCGCCAGCGTCCCAGTCACCGCCACGTTCACCGTCAGCGCGACCGCCGCGGTGCACTCATCATTCGCCGGAGCCGGCGGCTGCGGACACGGATTCGGCGTGCACGTCGTCGCGTTGCCCTGACCAGTCGTGCCCGAGGGGCACGTGCCGGTCGCGGCGAGCGTGCACACGCCAGTGATGGCGTTGCAGCACGCCTCCTGCATGCAGGGGCTGGGCGTGCAGGTCGTGTTGTCACCCTGGTAGGTCGATCCCGCAGCACAGCCGGGAGCACCGGTCGTGGAAGAGGAGCAGGCACCAGTGGTCGTGCTGCAGCACGCGCCGAGCTGGGCCGAGACCACTTCCAGCGTGAACGTTCCGCCCGCACCGGCGGCGGAAAAGTTGCCGACTCGAACAATGTACTGCGTACCGGCGGAGAGCCCGGCCACTGTCACGCTGGAGAGCAGACCACAGCTGTCATCGTTGCAGCCGCCAGCCACCTGCGTGGAGGTATCCGCCGGACAGCCGGTGTGGATCGAGATCATCGTGTCGAACGTCGGCAGAGTCGCACACGTGCGGAAGATCCACGCGTTGTTCGTCGCCGGAGTGAACAGGAAGTAGACATCCTTGTGGCCAGCGGTGCACAGGGACACACCGTCGTCGGTCGCCGTGGCGTTGGAGCCCATCACCGTGCCGCCAGCGCCGGGAATGCGCGGCGCATTTGCGGTCACGACATCAGCGCAGTTGTCGTTGCTCGGGGCCGGGCAGGGCGTGGGAGTGCAGACGCTGCCGGAACCCTGTCCGACGGTGCCGGAAGGGCACGAGCCCGGGCCAACGATCGTGCAAGCGCTGGTCACCGTGTTGCAGCATGCCTCGGTAGCACAGGGCAGCGGAGTGCAGACGGAGCCATCGCCCTGGTAGGTATTGCCAGCTCCGCAGCCAGCCGCGCCGCGAATGGAGCAGACGGCGGTGGCGTTGTTGCAGCACGCACCCGATGTAGGACAAACGCTTGGACAAGCCGAGCCCGAGCCCTGGAAACTGAAGCCAGGACCGGTGCAGAGAGCGGCCGTATTCAGCGTGCAGGTACCCGCGAAGGTGTCGCAGCACGCGCCGAAGTTGCTGCTGGTCGAGGTGATGATGTTGTCCAGCCAGACGCCGGTCGAGGCGACCGAGCTGTCGGAGGCCATGTGGAATCGGAACTGCACGCTGTCGCCGGCGGTGGCAGAGATCAACGCGACGGAGTTCGTCCACGTGAGCCCGGCGCCGGAGAACGCGGCCTGGCCCGCGATCGGGCTGGCGAAGTTCGCGCTGATGGCGGCCTGGTTGTAGCCGTTGAGCGTGAACGCGGCGGTGCCGATGTTGGTGTATCCGCCGCCATTGATCTGCACCTCGACGACAAAGCCGTCGTAGGTCGCTTCGGTCTGGAAACTCTTCCAGAAGTCCAGCCGCACGGTGCCCGCCGCGACGATCGGGGGGAGCTCGAGGAACTGCGACGAGACGGTCGCGACGTCGTTAGTCGTGACGGAGTTTGGAGCGGAGTTGGACTGGGCGTTCGTCACGGCCCACACGGCGCCGGCACCGGTGGTCGTGGATGTCCAACTGACGGGCAGGGCACCCACCGGGGTGGTATCAAAGTTCTCGCTGACCTGGGCCTGGACCGCCCCCGCGGCCGTACACAACGCCGTGGCCGCGATGACGCGGCCGATTCGATTCTTCCACTGCATGTGATCCACCTCAAAAAATGAGTTCCACCGACCGGAGCCCAACAAACTCCCTGCTCGGCGAAACTCCATATCCGTACATACCACCCACGATCGCGACGGGAACGACCCGGAGCGCGCTCGGGACACGAAACCGGCGAGCCGCCCGCCCGGAACTGGTTCCGGAAAATTGGGCGATTCGCCGACTGTGCAAATATGGCCGACCACTCCCCCACTGTCAAGGAGAATGATGTCCGAGTTTCCCCCGAAGTGCTGTTGGGAGGGCCGGTTATGCGCCGTTTCATCCCGCGCCGAGGACAAATATGGCTTTCATGAGCGAATCGATTGGCTGTGGCCAACCAAGGCCCGCACGCACGCTCAACACCCGCCCGCAAACCACGCGTTCAGATAATCAAAGATCGCCTGGACCGTCAGCGACCCGCTGGCGCCGTTGCCGGCGACGATCGCGAAGTTGCTGCCGGCAAACCAATCGTTGAGATAGTCGAAAATATCCTGCACGGTGATGCTGTTGACCTTGTTGTAGTCCGCATAGCAACAGGGCGCGATCGTTGAGCCGCCCGCGTTGCAGTTCGAGGATGCCGGTACAAAGCTCGCCCCGGCCATTCCCGACGCTGTGCATGAGGCCTGAGAGACGGTCGTGGAGCACGTCGCCCCGCGGCAGCAGACGCCCGAGGCGGGTGTATCCGAGCGGATCACCAGCGTGTAATCCCCGGATGCTCCACCGGTGCCGTCGTCGTACCCCGCGACACGCACGAGATACGTGGTGGCCGAGTTGAGCACGACGCCCGGAAGAATCGAGTTGGTGCCCGATGTGGCGCACGCCGCGGCATCATCGTTGCAGGCCACGATGCTCATCGTGTCGCCACTGCAATCAGAAAGCACGGCCAGCACGGTGTCGAATGATGAGCCGCACAGCGAGAGGGTGTACGGACCGGAAGCGGCCGGAGTGAAGGCGTAGAACACGTCCTTGCCTCCTCCCGCGCCGATGTTGAGCCCGCAGGAGGCATCATCCAGGATCAGACTCGTGTCGGCACCGAGCGTGTTGCCCGCTTTGACCTGATCCTGCAGAATGGTCTCGGCAGCGGCGCAGGCGTCGTTGGCCGGCGAAACGGTCGCGACGACATTGAGATTGAACGGACCCGAGGCATCGTCATACCCCGCGACGCGAATGCGAATGGACTGGCCGACGGTCAGCGGAATGGTGATCCGAGACAGGAAGATGCCGGCGCCAACATCGATGTCATCGTTGCAGGCCAGCCGGGTGCCGCCGCAGGCGGAATAGATTGCCAGCGAGGTGTCGTCCAGCAAGCTATCGAGCGTGTCAAAGGTGTAGTTGCCTGCGATGGTGGCGGTGAGCGCGTACCAGACGTCCAAATCGTCGCCCAGCGAGCAGCCCGACGCGGCCAAGTCGCTCGTGGCGTTCACATTCGTGCCCGTGATGGTCTGCGGCGTGTTGATCGCATTGACAAGAATCACCTGCGCACTGCCGCAGAAGTCATTCGGAGGCGCGGCGTGTGCGGAGCCAGCGGCCCCGAGGAAGAGAGCAAGAGCCAAAGCCGGCGCGGCGGCCGCGATGCGGAGAGCGTGCATGATGAACCCTTTCCAAACACCCGGGAACGCCCGACTGTTCGTGCGAAACAACCATCCGGATGCGATCAGGAGCATCCGCCGGCAAACCAGGCGTTGATGAAGGCGTTGATGGAGGGCTGGGTGGGAGCGCCCGCGCCGTTGTTCACATAATCCGCCGTCGGATCCTGCGCCAGCCACGCGTTCAGGAAGTCGTAGATGTCCTGCACCGTGATCCCGTTGGCTTTGTTGAAGTCCGGCTTGCAGCACGGGATCGTGCTGCTGGTCGCCGCGTTGCAAATGGCCTGGCTGGTCACGAACCGTGTATTGACACCCGTGCACGCCGCGCTATTGGCCACGATCGCGCACGTGGACCCCCGGCAGCAGGCGCCCGTGGTGATCGGGCAGGGGTTGGGCAGGCAGCCCACGCCCAGGCCTCGAAACGTGCTCGGGCTCACGCACGCGGTCCGCGTGCTCACTGTGCACGCGCCGCTGGACGCGCAGCACGCGCCCGTCGGCTGCACGCATGTCACGCCCGTGCATGTCGTGCTCGCGCTGTTCCACGTGCCGGGGCACAACGCTTCCACACTCACCAAGCAGCTGCCATCGCTCAGGCAGCACGCACCCTGCGCCGTCGACGGGCACGGTGTCGGTGTGCAGGGAACTCCAGCGATCCACTGCGAGATGCCCGAGCAGTTGGAGAGCAGTGTGCTCGTACACGCGCCGCTGCTGAGCACGCAGCACGCGCCGGTCTGCTGCACCTGGCAGGGGCTGGGCGTACAGGAGGTTGCTGTTCCCCACACATTCGGCACGGCGCAACTCGCCTGCGGGGCCATCGTGCAGGTTGTTCCCGCCTGATTACAACAGGTGCCCTGCGCCGGCTGCGGACATGTGTTCGGAGTGCAGGTGCCGCCGCTGGTCCACGCACCACCGGACTGGCACGCGCCCTGGATGCCGAATGTGCACGCGCCGGTCTGAACGACGCAGCAGGTGCCCATCGGCGGCTGCGGGCAGGGGTTCGTCGGCGTGCATGCGCCGCCCACGCTCCAGGTTGATCCGGCGGCACAGTTGATCTGAAGCCCGTTGGCACACGCGCCGGTCGTCGGGTTGCAGCAGGTGCCCTGCTGCGGCTGCGGACAGGGATTGGTCGGCGAGCAGGTCTGGCCCTGCGTCCAGGTCGTGTTCGCCGCGGTGCACTGGAACTGCGCGTTCAGGGCGCACGCCCCGGTGGTCGAGGTGCAGCAGGTGCCTGATGGCGGCACGAAGCAGGGATTCGGGTTGCAAATCGCCCCGGCCGTCCAGATGCTCGGCGAGATGCAGCTGATCTGGATCGTTGCTGAGCAGGCGCCCAACTGCGTGCAGCACGACCCACTGGGCGGCTGGGGACATGGATTGGTGGGCGAGCAGGTCTGGCCCTGCGTCCACACCGTGCCCGCCGCGGTGCACTGGATCTGCGCGTTCAGCGTGCACGCGCCCGTCGCCGTCGTGCAGCATGTGCCCTGCGGCGGGATCGGGCAGATATTCGGCGAGCAGTTGTTGTTGGCCGTCCACACACTGGTGGTTGCGCAGTTGGCCTGGCTCGTCACCGTGCACGCACCCAGCGCTGTGCAGCACGAGCCCTGCGGCGGAAGACACGGATTTGGCGGGCCGCAGGTCCGGCTGGCCGTCCACACGTTCGGAGCGGCGCAGAATGTCTGGAACCCCACGACACACCCGCCCAGAGACGTGCAGCACGTGCCCGTCAATGGGCATGGGCTTGGCGTGCACACACCCCCCGAGACGAAGAAGTTCGGGAACGAGCATGCTCCCGATGTTCCCGCCGCGCACGTGCCGTCGGTCGCGCAGCACGCGCCGGATTGGGCGAATGCCGACCCGGTACAAAGCAGGAGCGAGACCATCGCCACGACAGCCGAGGCGAGAAATGTGGAACGGTGGGGTGTCCTGACCATGGTCATCCTCGAAAGGCGATAATCGGACACGCCCGGCAGGAGACGCACGGGACGCGCACAGAACAGAACGAGTTTGGTTTTCGGACAACCGAGCGAACCGGGCGCGCAGAGATCGTCCTTCGTTCGGATCCTACGCAATACGAACCTTCATTGGACCACACATCTCCCGGTGTGCCAAAGTGAAATCGGCCAAAAACCCCAACTCCGTCCGTTGGGCGGTGGTTGGTCCCAGAACTGTTCCAAATGCGACCGCGCCACATCATCTCGCCCAGTGAAGATGGGTAAGAAGGAGGGCATGATTGCGGAAGTCTTGCCGGGCTTAGTCGGCTGCTGGTTCGTCACGCGCCGAAGGGCTTGAGGCGGGTTGGACCGCAGGCGCGACGCCGTTGGCGGGTGGTGGGGCCGGCGCAGGCGGAGCGTTCCGCATCGATCGCGCCGACTTCACCTTGCCGCCAAGCCGCCGCGGCGGGAGTTTGGAGGGCACGATTCCGCCGGGGAAGCGCGAGGCATCCACGGGCACCGCGGCGGTGGTGGCCGTCGCGGCCGTTGCCGGCGCGGGGACCACGGGCGTGATCGCATAGCGATTGATCGCCTTGGGCCCATCCGAACGCCGGCTGGCGTTTCGCTCGCGTTCCATCTGCACATCCGCCGGAAGCGGGCCGGGTTTGAAGTCCGGATAGTCGAGCTTGGGGATCTCGGCGTTGATGAGCATCTCGATCTCTGTGAGCAGGCCGCCCTGCTCGGGAGTGACGAGTGCCCAGGCGATGCCATCGCGCCCGGCGCGAGCGGTGCGCCCGATGCGGTGGATATAGAGGTCCGGGTCATCGGGCAGGTCGTAGTTGATGACGTGCGTGATGCCCTCGACGTCCAGACCGCGCGAGGCGAGGTCGGAGGCGATGAGCACGCCGAGCGAGCCGCTCTTGAGCCGCTCGATGACCTTGTTGCGCTTGGCCTGATACATATCACCGTGCATGGCGTGGGCATCGATGCCCTTGCGCATCAGATACTCGGTAAGATTGTCCACCGTCTTCTTGGTGCGGCAGAAGACGATCGTGAGCGCGGGGCTCTCGTGCGTGAGCAGATGCAGCAGAAGCTGCTTCTTGTCCCACGGCTCCACCGGGAGGTGGTACTGCTTCACCATCGAAGCGGTGAGCGAGCCGGAGGTGGCGACGATTTTTTCCGCATCGCGGGCGAAGGAGCGGGCGAGGGATTCGACCTCGGGCGGCAGCGTTGCGGAGACGAAGACCGTCTGACGGCCAGCCGGGCACGCGCCGAGGATGCGGCGGATGTCGTCGCGGAAGCCGATGTCAAGCATCCGATCGACCTCATCCAGAATCGCAACCTTGATGTTGCGGTAGTGGAGGTAGCCGCGCTGGTGCATGTCCATCAGGCGGCCGGGGGTGGCGACGATGATTTCCGGGCCGCGTTTGAGGCGATCCGCCTGCGTGGAGATGTTCTGCCCGCCGTAAATGGGCAGGACCGTCAGCCCCGTGTGCTTGCCGAGTTCGGAGAGATCCGTCGCGACCTGGATCGCCAGCTCGCGCGTCGGGACGAGCACAATCGCACTGAGGGCATCGCCCTTCTGGATTTTGGTGAGCAGCGGCAGACCGAACGCGGCCGTCTTGCCCGTGCCCGTCTTGGCCTGGCCGAGCATGTCCTTGCCCTGGAGCAGCAGCGGAATGATCTTGGCCTGGATACTCGTGGGAAACTCAAAGCCCGCATCGGTCACGCCCTGGAGCACTTCCGGGAGCAGACCCAGATCGGCGAAGCGCGTCTTCTTGTCGAAGATCTCGTCGATCGCCTTCTGGTTGTACGTCACGCCCGGGCGCTGCTGCTTGGACTCGGCGGCCATGTGCGTGCTCGGGTCGGACTTGGGCTCGGCGTGGATCGACGAGGATGGCGCGTGCGCTGCCTGCGCCGGTGCTGCATGCGGCGCGGGTGCATGAGCGGGTGGACGCGGCGGAGTTCGATCGGAGTTGCGATCAGAATCACGATCCGGAGCGCGATCCACCGGTGCCGAGGGACGCGGGGCAGGAGCGGGCGCAACATGCTGCGGACGAGCCGGTGCGACCGGCGCAGGAGCCGGACGCGGCGAGGGCGTGTAGTAGTTCTGCGGCTGCGACTGACGCGGCGGCTGCGGCGCGGCTTGCTGCGGCGGACGACCAGCCGGCGCAGGCGAACGCGGCGGCACTACCGGCGCGGGTTGTTGCATCTGCTGCACCGGCTGCGGCGGAATCGGACGCTGCTCAGGGGCGGGCTGCTGCTGACGCGGCGCAGGTGGCTGGGCTGGAGCATGGCCCTGCTGCGGGCGCGGCTGCTCATACTGGTTCTGCTGCTGCTCGCGATGCTGCGATGGCTGTTGTGGCGCACGCTGCTGCTGGCTCGGGGCCGGGGCGTAGTTGTTGTTCTGATGAGGACGCGGGGAACCCTGTCCCTGGTCGTAGTTTCCGCCGCGATTCTGCGGTGCCGGAGGACGCTGGCCCTGCGGGGGCTGCTGCGAGTATTGGCCCTGATGGGAATACTGACTCTGCTGATCGCGCGGCGGCTGCGGCGGACGCGACTGCGGCTGCTGATATTGACCGCCCTGCTGGTACTGCCCACCCTGCGGATTCTGTTGCTGAGGCGGACGCGACTGCGGCGGACGATCCTGATAGTGCTGCTGTTGTTGCGGCTGCTGCGCAAAGTTCTGCGGCGGACGCTGGCCGCCACGCTGATCCTGCGGACGCCCCTGCTGCGAACGCTGATCCTGCTGGGGCGGACGCTGCTGCCGATCCTGATATCCCTGCTGCTGTTGCTGCGGCGGACGCTGGCCTTGCGCCGGCGGCGCGCCATATCCCTGCTGCGGCCGCTGCTGCTGCGGGTTCATCGGACGCTGCTGCTGCGGGTTCATCGGACGCTGTTGTTGCGGGGACTGTTGCGGACGATCGTCGTACTGCGGCGCGCGTTGCTGCTGTTGTGGCTGCTGCCCAAAGTTCTGCGGCGGACGCTGCCCGCCGCGCGGCTCCTGCGGACGCCCCTGCTGCGCACGCTGATCCTGCTGCGAGGGACGCTGCTGAAACTGCTGGGGAGGACGCTGAGATTGCTGCGGCGGCGCGGACTGCCGCTGGTTCCCGGGCGCGCCGCCTTGCGGCGAACGACCCACCGGAGGTGCCACGCGCGGCGGCTGAGCCACCGGCGCGGAGCGCGGAGCGGGACTCGGCGCGGCAACAGGTGCCGGTGCGGGCGGGGCGACCGGCGCGGAGCGACCACGCGTGTTCCTCGGCGCGGGCTTCTTCGCCGCGGGCGCTGGCTTGGCAGCGGGCGCGAGACGCGCAGCGGGCTTGGGCGCCGGCGCAGGGCGAGCGGCGCGCGGCGCGGGCTTCTTGGGCGCCTCATCAAGAGACGGCGGGCGCGAGACGCGCGGCGGGCGCTGTGTCGCCTTGCCGGACGGCTTCCGTCCGGTTCGCTTGCCAGTGGATTTCGGCGCGCGGGCGCTGTCAGAGGACGGACGGGAGTCGCGCTTGCCGCGGGGGCGGGGGGTCATACGAAGGGGGAATCCTGTTGATGGGCTGCCCAAAATGGAGAGCCAAAGGTGAGATTGATCGTAGTGGGCGCGCCGGGTCGATACAAACACGGAAATCCGTCGGAATTCGGGCTTCGGGCAGGGAGTGGCGGGGCCGCCGCTCCCCCATGCCCACCCGGCGGGGTAGTCTTGGAGCACCCGTGGCCAGCAGCCGCTTAGAAGTCGATCTCGGCGCGATCGAACGCAACCTCGGCGTCATCCGTCGCGTTGTTACCCCCCTTCCCACCCAGGACGGGGAGTCGCCCCGCCGCGCCGGTTCCGGATCGGGAACCCACAAGGTCGCCATCTGTGCCGTCCTAAAGCAGGATGGCTACGGCACGGGAGCCCTCCGGATCGCCAAGCGGCTGGTCGCGGCCGGGACAGACATGATCGCGGTGTACTCCCTCGACGAGGCCCGCATCATCGCCGAGGGCGTCCCCGGGGTGAACATCCTCGTCTTCATGCCAGTTCACGGGATCGACCGGCACGACCCGCTCTATCGCCACGCCTCCTCCGGCCGCATCCACCTCACCATGCACGGGCTGGATCAGTTCGCGGCGGTCCATGAAATGGCCGGACGCATCGGCGCTCAGATTCCCCTGCACTTGCAAGTAGATACCGGCCTCTCCCGCGGCGGCGCGATGCCCGAAGAAGCCGCGATGCTGCTGGAGCGCATCGTCGCATCTCCCAAGGTCCGCCTCGGCGGGCTGATGACGCACTTCTCCTCACCCTGCTGCGACGACGGCTTCACCCGCGAGCAAGCCCGCACGTTCCGCGACTTCGTCGAAACCATCCGCCCGACCATCAAAGCCGCCGTCGATCAGGGTGGACGCGCGGTCGCGCGCGTGAACGAACTCGTTGTGCACGCCGCCAACTCGTGCGCGACCTTCCGCAGCCGCTCGTATCACGGAACCATGGTGCGCGTGGGCCAGAGCGTGCTCGGCTATGTTGGCGATGATGTGCCGCGCGGCGAGCGCTTCGAGTTTCGAAACGAAATGGAATCGCTTGAGCCGAGCGTCCGCTGGGTCTCGGGCGTGGCGCATGTGCAGGAAATCCCCGCGGGCTGGCCGGTCGGCTACGGCTCGACGTGGCGCGCCCCGGCCCGGGCAGATGGGCGTCGGACGAAAATCGCCCTGATCCCCGTCGGATACGCCGACGGCTTCCCGCGCCCACTCGGCGGGCGCGGCAGCGGCGGCCCCGGAACCATCGGCTTCACCGGCCGCCTCTACGAGCGCAAGGCCGCGGGCGATGGCGAGATCGCCGGCGAGGTGAACGCCCTCCCCACTGTCTACGCCCCCGTCGTCGGGCGCGTCAGCATGGACCAGATCACAGTGGATGTCACCGACGTGCCAGAGCAGTATCTCAAGTTCACTCAGCGCGGCACCGACACCTGCCTCCCCGAGGTCGAGATCTACTCGCGCGACCCGGGCTCCAAGAACTATCTCGCCCACGCCGCGGACTGCGCCGGAACCATCACCCACGATCTGCTCTGCCGCATCTCTCCACGCGTGGAGCGCGTTTATCGAACGGCGATACAGGCAGAACCCGCACGCGAGCAGGCGGCGGTCGGCGCGCCCGTGCGACTGAACGCACCGGTGCGAGCGACTGGCATGGGCGGCGCGGCCGCGTAGTTCGTTCCGCGTACCCGGGTTCTCCGAACCGGGGTACCCAAGGCCAATCACCCAATCGTCTTCGCATCACTCGGAAACGCAGGCCTCCCCGCGGGCGTCGCCGTTGGGTTCGAGCGCGTCGGCATCGGCGTTCCCATGCCGGTCAGGCCACCCGAAACAAAGTTCGAAGAGCCCATCCGCGTTCCCGCGAGTGTTGGTGTCTGCGGCACCGGCACACGCCGGCGCAGTTCCGTGAACCAGTTCAGCGTTACGTTCAGCGACGAGACTCGCGCCGCGTCCTCCTGCCCTCGCAGCACGACGAAATCGCCCGAGGGCAGCAGGTCGTAGTTCCGCGCCAGTTGCGTCGGCGGCGTCGATGCCCCCTGGAACAACACCCGCGGCCGCCCGACCATGAACGTCGGCTCCACCGCGATTCGCACGCCGATGATCTGATCGCCCGCGCGAAAGAACAACTCTCCACCAACCCGCGACCAGATCGGGGCCGCGCCCCCATCAGTGGAAACCTGCCGCCGTGCGCCGGGGCCGGGGTACTGCTGCACATACACCTCTGGTCGCCCGGTCTCGTCGGAGACATACGCGATGAACTTGTTGTCCGGGCTGACGGCCGCGCCCCACGCGCTCGTCGGCGATTGCACCAGCGGCCGCGCCGCGCCCGCGTTGTCTACCGGCGCACTCCAGATCTCGATCGCCGAGGCGCCCGCCGCGGCGTGCGTCTGCGTCGCAGCGCCACCGGTCGCGCGCTGCTGCGTAAACACGATCGTCTTGCCATCATCCGCGAAGCAGCAGGGCGCAGGCGAGCGATCCGACGAATAGAGCAACTCCGGCCCGCCGCCGCCGATCCCCGAACCATCCACCCCCATCCAATACACCTCGTGCCGCCCCGACATGTTGGAGCGGAACGCGAGCCGCTTGCCATCGGGCGTGAAGACCGGGCACGTGTTGTCCGCGTTGAAGGTGAGGCGCGTTCCCGCCGCGGCGGGTCGTTCCAGGTCGTAGAGCCACAGATGATCCGTCGCCCCCTGCACCTGCACGCACAGCAGCCGTCCCGCGGGCGAGACCGCCGGCGCAAGAAAAGCCCGCGATTCCTGGAAGAGAGATGTCGGCTCTCCCGCACGCCCCGCGTGCAGCAGTGTCGCACGCGGCTCCCAGACCGGGCCGGTCGCGCAGACGAACGTGCCATCGCCCGCCGCGGCGAAGTGCGATGATCCGCCCAGTGAGTTGCCCAGCACCTTGTCCTCGACCGCCATCGGCTGACCGAAGACCTCGAGCTTCTCGCAGTCAAACGCAACCGCGAGCACCGATCCGCCGCGCGAGTAGAGCAGGTGGCCGCTGGGCAGGTATCTCGGATTGCACCCGCCATGAATCAGCGGCCGGCGCGTCAGCGTCTGCCCCGTTCCCGCCGAACGCAGATCAATCGCGCTGATGAGCCCCTCGTCGTACCCGCCGCCAGAGCCGGACCAGGATGTGACCAGCACATATCGCGAGCCGGGCAGCACATCCGGCGCGAGCAGCGCGAGTTCCCCCGAGCCAAGATCAGGATCGGCCACCAGTTCCGGCTGGCCTGATGCCCCGCCCACGCCGCTTGCGCCCACGATCCGCATCAGCCCCTTCTGCCAATCCGGTATGAAGTAGATCGTGTCGGAGGCATCCCAGCATCCGCCCTGCGGCCGCGGCGCGGCACAGAGCGTGGCCGGCGCGCCGCCGGTGAGCGCCACACGCTTGAGCTTCCCATCCGCGAAGAACCCGACGCGTGCGCCATCCGGCGAAAAGAACGGCGCATCCGCGCCGCTTGTCCCGGGAATCGGCCGCGACTCCACGCCATCCATGCGCCGCATGTACAGCATCGTCGCCGGCGCTCGCCCCGCGACGAACACCACCGATGTCCCATCCGGCGAGATCGCCACCGCGCCGCGCACAGAGTTCGTGAGAAACAGCTCTCCGCCGCTGCTCGTGCCGTTTGAGTCCAGCGACATCGACAGCCGCGCGACCGTTCCCGCGCGAGCCGATCCGCCGCCCGCGCCTGCCGCCTGATACCACCCACTCTGCGGCTGGCTCAGCACATCCTCGATCTCGATCCGGGCATCGCCGATATCTCGGAGCCGGCGCCGGGGCTCCTTCACAAGGAGCTTGTGCAGCAACTCGCGCAACCTGTTCGGCGTCCGCGCCGGCAACAACGTGTAGTCCGGCTCGCGATCCAGAATCGCGGCGATGCAGTCGCTCACCGTTTCGCCGCCGAACGCCTTGTAACCGCTGAGCATCTCGAAGAGCACGCAGCCGAAGGCCCAGATGTCCGTGCGCTTGTCCGTCGGTAGTCCCCGCGCCTGCTCCGGGCTCATGTATCCCGGCGTGCCCATCACCATCCCCGCCTGCGTGAGCTGGCTCCCCGTTGCGGCCTCCGCGCTCGCCTGCGTCGCGAGACCGAAGTCAAGCAGCTTCACCAATCCGTCGGGCGTGACACGGACATTGTCCGGTTTCAGATCACGGTGAACAACATCTCGCTCGTGCGCAACTTCCAACCCTTCGGCGATCTGCTGCGCGATGCGCAGCGTCTCATCCAGCGGCAGCGGCCGCGCCAGCATGTCCGTCAGCGTCCGCCCCGGGATGTACTCCAGCACCAGCAGCCTCTGGCCGTCGGCATCTTCCAGCCCGAAGATCATCCCGACGTTGCGATGGTTGATGACCGCCAGCGTTCGCGCCTCGCGCTCGAAGCGCTGCAACCGCATCGGATCGGAGACGAACGCCGCGGGCAATACCTTGATCGCCACATGCCGGTTCAGCCGAGGATCACGGGCCAGATACACCACGCCCATGCCGCCCCGCCCGAGCTCGCGCTCGACTGGGTATTGGCCGATCATGGATGGAAGAGGCGTTTCGGACATTGGCGTAAATGCTATCGGTTCTGGCGACGAGATCGGAGCGTCAGCGACGGGTCGGATGGACTAGGTGCGAGTCGTTCCCTTTGTTTCCGGACGTTCACGCGGCCCACCTTGTTCGTGATCCAGCTCGATCAGCGTCGCGTGCTTGATCATCGCCGCCACCGCCGTGCTGGCCGCCGCGAGCCATCCGGGATACCCATCCAGCACGCCGCGCTTCAAGACCAACTGCTTGACCATCGCGCCGGTCGGCGAGCCGAGCAATCGCAGGTACGAGCCGCGCACGCCCGAATCGTGCAGCGACCTTGCCATCGTCGTCGCATGGAACCACTGCTTGCGCATGTGCTCGGCGAAGGTCGGGAACGAGTCGTGCCGCAGAATCCCCGGCAGCCGCGCGGCTGCGCCGGTCGTCAGATTCAACTGATCGTGCGGATCGAATCCCCCCCACTTCGCCTTGCCCCGCCTCACCAGCCGCAGACGCCACTCCGGCTGCCAGACGTATCGAAGCGGCCGATCCTTGTAATACGTCCGTCGATTGATCTCGAAACCATCGCTGGATGGCGATGCACCACGCCCGATCGCGCCGCGAATCGCTCCCGCGAGCTCCGGCTCCACGCTCTCATCACTATCGATGCACAGCACCCACTCGCGCTCGCACTGCTCAATCGCGAACTGTTTGGTCTTCACGTGCCCCATCCACGCCGAACGCACGATCCGCGCGCCCGCTGCTTCGAGCATCGCAATCGTGTCATCTATCGATCCCGAATCCACCGCGACGATCTCGCCCACGCCGCCCACCAGCCCGCGCACCGACTCCAGCGTGCGGCCGATCGTGGCCGCGCTGTCTTTGCAGACGATCGAAACCGAGAGATTGTCCAGCGGCGATTCGCCCATGCGGCCCAGAGCGTATCGAGTCTGCCGCTGGTCCGCACCACTCAGGGCTTCGGCGGAGGTGTGGGAGTCGGCGTCGGAGCGGGTGTGGTCGCGGGCGGTTGTGCCGGCTTTGGCTTGGGCTTCGGCTTTGGGGTCGGTGCAGGGTTGGTGGGGGCCGGGTTTGTGGGAGCTGGCGATGGATTGGCCTGTGACGTTGCCGGCGGTGTCGCGGGCTTCGGAGCGGGATTCGTCGCCGGAGGAGTCGAGCTCGGCTGCTTCGGCGTGGTCGGCGCAACCGGTGCCGGCGCAGGCGTCGGTGCGGGATCGCCGCCCCCTTTGTTCTTGCCGAACAAATCAAGCACATTCTCGATGAGTTTGCCCGGCTCCTTCAGGAGCTTGTCGCCCTGCTCCTTGGCGAACAGCCCAAGATCGAGCTCCGTCTTGGCCCCATCAATCGGGCCCTTCGTGGTGATCGGAACCATCGTCAGCTTGTCAAAGAGGCCGAGCTTTCCTGCGATGCCGGTGTTGAGCTGGCCGAGGGCCTTGTCCGTCAGCGCGCCGAGCGGCGCGTAGGTCACCACGTCCATCTGACGTCGCACGAGATCGACCGTGCCTCGGGTCTCCACGTTAAACTGGCCGACAGGGAGCGTGAATCGCTCGTATGTCAGCACGCCCCTGTCCGCGTGCACCTTGAAGGGCTCCAGCCGCTGCCCGATCGCCCCGCCGGAGTTGCCGCCGAGGGACTCGATGATCGTGCTGAAGATGCTCTTGGTTGTAAATCTCGCCACGCCGGGAGAAATCTCCAGGTCGCCCGCGAGCTTGGAGATATCCCCATCCAGCGGCACCGACAATCCCTTGCCGTCGAACTTGCCCGGCTCATCCTGCGCCGTCTTCTCCACAGTGTCCACCAGTGGCACGGCCCCGCCCATCGTCTTGATGAGCTGCGGCGAGATCTGCGTGATTCGGGCCGTGATCGGCCCCGTCTGCTTGAACACCCCCTGCTGGATGTCCCCGTTGATTTCCGCGCTGGCCCGAGCGCTGCTCGCCTTCACCTGCAGCGAGCCCGAGGCGTTCTTCAGGTCCGCTCCGCCACCCGCGGAGAGATTCCGGCCCTGCGCCTGCACGTCGATCGTCGGCCCGAGCAGTTCCACCAGAACACCCTTCTGCTTGGCGAGCTGATCGACGATCGGCGTCGGAAACGCGGCGAGATCCGCATCCAGATTCAGAATCGCGGCGTTGGTCGTGAGCACGCCGCGGGCATCCGCAAGGTTCGTGATCCGCACCGTCGCCGTGGACTTCTTCGGAGCCGCGGCCGCGCCGGTCGCCCCGGGAGTGCCGCCGCCGGTCACGCGATCGATCGTCAGATCAGCGACGATCTCGCCCCCCGCCGCGGCGTTCGCGCCTGTCGCCGCCTGTTGGCGAATGCCGACGCGAAGACCATCCAGCTTGATCGGCGTCACGCTCGCGGGCACATTCCCCGCAGCAGCGGAGGTCGCTGCGAGTTCCAGCCCCGCGCTGGTCACCGACGCATCCAGTTCAAACACACCCGGCTTCAGCGGCCCGCCGGTCTGCACGCCGTTCTCCATCTTGGAACTGGCAAGCGAGAGCTTGCTGATGTTGATCGTCAGCGGCGAGATCTTCGTGGCAGCTATCGTGCTCGCGCCCACCGCGGTTCCGGGTGCCGGAGCCAGCACTGTCTTGTTCAGAAAAACCGGATCGGGCCGCCAGGTGATCGTCGATGGCTTAGTGATCGCCATGCGATCCGCCGTCATCGCCAGATCGAACTTCGCGTCGGTTACATTCGGTGCGGTCAGCGTCGCGGAGATGCTCGTGCCCGCCGCCGCGCCGCTGCCCGTGGGCTTCACGACGAGATTGGCTTCCGCCTTGTCGCCCAGCGCCCCCGTCAGCAAGCCCGGCTTGCCGATCAGGTTCTCCACCACGGCGCAGTCGATCTGCGAGAGCTTGATGGTCGCATCCGGATTCTCATAGGCCATCGTCGCCGATGCGTTGCCGGAGATATCCGCGATCGTGCCGCCCTCCGCGCTGCCGCGCACGGCGAGCGCGCCGAACGTGGCGCTGAATCGCTTGCTCCTGCCGGACTCCGCAAGGCCCGAGATCGGCGCCTTCACATCCGCCTTGAGCGAACGCACCCGCACACTGGTCGTCCGCGCGTTGCCGCTCGCATCCGCGCCAGTGGGCACATTCTCGATTGCGATGTCGTTGTCCGCGGTGATCTTGATCGTCGCGTCCGACGCGCCCGCATAGTCCGGCTCGAACGTGCCCGGCTTCAGCGGCACCGTGATCGGTTCGGAACTCGTCAGCGAGACCTTGAAGGGCTGACCCAACTGGATCGGCGCTGCCGCGGCGGCTCCGGCCGCTGGCTTGTTCGCAGATGCGAGCACCGGGTTCACGGTGCGCGGGTCCATCCCGACAAACGCGGCCAGCGTTCCCACCGTGAGCGACTTGTCCGTCAGCTTCGCGCCGATATCCGCGCCGACACCGCCCGCCTCCGTCGTGAGCTTGATCGCCACGTTCTGCGCCCCGGCCTGTGGCTCGGTGGTCAGGGTGAGCGATGCCGACCGGCCGATGGATTCGCGCAGCGCGGTCGTCACCGGCGAGTTGGGCGCGCTCGGATCGTTCTTCGTTCCGGCCATCGCCGCGGCGGGAACCAGATTCGCCAGTGATCGCGGCGCGTTCTTCACTTCGACCTTGCCGCTGGGCTTGAAGGCGATGATCTGGGCAGCTCCTGCCGCGCTTTGAGGAACCTTGCCGCCGGTGATTCCATCGAGTCGGAGCTGGCCGGTCACATCAAACGGCGATCCTTCGTGGCTGAGCGACGCGTTCACATCCACCTGCGGCGGATTCGCCCCATCCAGCTTCACATCCAGCACGCCGCGCGAGACCTGCACCGGCTGCTCGCCGGCCATGTCGCTGGGCTTGATGCCAAGATTCGAGATGTTCAGGCCGAGACGGGCCTTCACGGCGGCGAGCGCATCCGCACCGCTGAGTTTCGCGAGCGGTGCAGAGAACTCCTTGATCTCAAGCGAGACCGCACCAACGCCCGAGAGTTCCAAAGCACCCGGCTGACCATTCGCAGCGGGCTTGGCGAGAATCCGCTGCGCCAGTGGCGCGGCCGACGCGATCGTCGCCCTGAGCCCGTTGCCAGTGAGCGAAACAACATCCGCCGCGTATCGGCCGGTGCCGTCGATCTTCATGTTCGTGGAGTTCACGCTGATCGTGAAATCGATCGGGGGCAGCTTCGCGCCCGCCGCGCCGCCGGTGGTGACGCCCTGCACATCGGCTTTCGCCTGAAGGCCGAGATCAAGCGTCGATCCGACGTCCTGCTTCAGATCGATCGGCAACGTCGTCCCCGCGATCAGCGGCTGGACGAGCGCGGTGGACATGCCGCGCACGCGAACGTCCGCATCAACGTTGTCCGCGATGCCAGCGCCGGTCGCGAGCGCACGCAGATGCCCCGCGCCGTCGAGCAGTCCCGCGGCGGTCGCGCGAATGCTGACATCGCCCGCGGGTGTGCCATCAATCGTCGCCTTGGTGCCACCGGTAATGGTCACCGGCTTGGAGAGGTCCGAAGCGCTCACGGCGAGATCGATCGGCTCAACCGCGAAGGGCTTGAACGTCGGGGCGGTCTTCTTCCCCGCACTGTCCACGCCGCCCTGGTCGATCGCGACCTGTCCCGACATCGCGCCGACACGAACTTTCATTTCCATTCCCGAGCCGCGATAGTCGGGAGTTGCTGCCGTCTTTCCGCTCGCGCCCCCCAGCATGTCCGGCGGCAGCGGCCAGCTCAACTTCTCGATGGTGATCTCGATGCCCGGAGCATTCATTACCTTCACTTGCTCGCTCGCCTTCGCGAGCACCTCGCGCAGCGCGGGCATGGAGGCGAGGAAGTCCGTGGATTTGAGCGAGATGTGATTCGTCGCTGGCTGTCCGGCCGCGCCGCCGCCGGGCTGACGCAACGCGAGCGTGCCGCCCGCAAGCGAAAGGTCCAGATCAGCGTTCGCCTGCGAACCGACGAGCTTGACCGTCGCGCCCGCCTTGTCGCCAGTCATCTGCGCATCCACATTCACGTTCGCGCTCGGGCCGATCGCCTTGACGAGCATGCCGCCCTGCTTGGCAACCGCATCGATGATCCCGATCGGCGTGCTCGTGGAATCGAGCTTGACCGCGAGCACATCAAATCCGCCGCCGCTCTTGGGCTTCACGTTCGCATCCAGTTTGATCTTCATCGGCTCCGAATGTGCGCCGCCGACCGGCGTACCGCTCAGGTCGGCCTTGGCCGCGATCGCCATCGGCTTGGCGGCATAGTCCACATCCACCGTGCCCGCCAAACTCTTTACGCCAACTTCGGGCTTCAGGACGCCCTTCTCATCGCGATCGCGCACCGTCGCATCCAGCTTCGTGATCTTCAGCGCGGCCTTCACGCTCTCGATCCCGCCACCGCCGCTTCCGGAACCACCACCGCTGGAACCGCCGCCCCCGGGTTTGCTCGCCGTGGCCCTCGGCTCCAACGCTCGCTCGAGGTTCGTCTTGCCGGTCGCTTCGTCGCGGATCAGATCCAGCGCGCCGTTGAGTTCAATCGTGCCGACATCCAGCTTGGTCGCGCTCCACCACTTCTCGCTCACGATCTTCCAGAGTGTCGCGGGCATCTTCACCGTCGCGGTCGCGGCGACCTTGCCCTCCGGATCGATGACCTGCACCGGACCGACCTCCGTCGCGCTGAACCATCCGACGGAGACGCTCGCCACCTTCACCGTGCCCTTCATGCTCTGGGCCGCCGCGGCTTCGATCTTCCCGGGCGCGATGCTCGACGCGATGGTGGGCGCGGCGATCACCAGCCCCACGACCGCGATCAACACGATCGCCAGCCCGATGAGGATGATCTTCTTCGCCTTGGAACGCGGCTTGGCTCGGTCGCTGTTTGTCATGTGCAATACCCCGTGTGCTACTTGATGTGGACCGTCGCGACCGAATCACCCCTGGGCCGCGCGTCACCCGGATCGTATAAGGGTTTCCGCGCGCGGTATCGCCCCCCGCTCCTGAGAGCATCATCCGTCCATATGAGCGACGAATGAGCCAATGCCCCGAAAAACAAACAACCCGCCGAGCTTGC
>JBGANP010000078.1:0-17816 GCA_044222255.1 Phycisphaerales bacterium | reverse complement strand
GCTCGACCAGCCGCGACCGCTGGGCTCTGGCACCGCGCGCGACATGAATCTCTCCGCCACACGCCCCACGACTCCGCGCGCGGCTGAACTTCCTCATCACTCCGCCCCGCATCGTCGCCCTCGGCCCGCCCAACATCGGCAAGTCCAGCATGCTCAACGCCCTCGCCGGCCGCGGCGTCGCCATCGTCGCCGACCTCCCCGGCACCACCCGCGATCACGTCGGCGTTTCCCTCAATCTCGCCGGTCTGGTCGTGAACTACATCGACACCCCCGGCATCGGCCCCCTCCGCGCGACCGCATCCCCCGAGCAGGATGCCCTCGACCGCGACGCCCAGCGCCTCGCCCTCGAAGTCGCCGCCACCGCCGACCTGCTCCTCCTCTGCGCCGACCCGACGACCGCCTTTCTCTCAACCCCGCCCAGCGTTTCGACCACCCTCCGCGCCTGTCTCCGCTCCGACCTCGGCCCCGTTCATCCCGAGGCCGAGATCGCACTCAGCGTTCGGAATAACACGGGGTTGGACCTGCTCACGGCCGCGCTCCGGGACGCCCTCGTCCCTCCCCGATTGCTGGCGGACCGCCGCGCATGGGCATTCCGATAGCCCCGGCGAACCGATGAAAGACGATCCCGACCGCCGCCCGGCGATCGGGAAGCCCCTACCATTTCCCCCGCGCCCGGTCCGGTCGCGTTTTCGAGGCAATCCCCATGGCGATGGAAGACCGTCAGACAAAGATCCGTGAAGGCGCCGGGCTGACCGAGGGTCGGCTCAACACCGAGTTCATCGATCTGATGAAGAAGTGGGGCCCGCACCTCACCACCGGCCTCGCCGTGCTCGTGCTCGGCTACTTCGGCTACAAGTGGGAGGAGTACTGCGCCAAGACCAACGACAACGCGTTCGTTGAGCTCAGCGCCGCCGCCACCTCCGCCAGCCCCAGCAACCTCGAGGCCGTCGCCCGCGACTACTCCGGCACCACCGTCGCCATCGAGGCAAACCTCTACGCCGCCGACCTCCACATGAGCGCGGCCCGCACCGGCGTTCCCATCGGCGCGAAGTTCAACGAACCCGCCGCTCCCGGCCAGCCCCCGAAGGACACCACCAAACTCGCCGACGACAAGCCCTTCCTCACACCCGATGAGCAGAAGAAGAACTCGCCGAGGCCGAGCGTCTCTACCAGCTCGTCGTCTCGCAGGCCGATTCGTCCGAAGGTCAGACGCTCCTCGCCATCGGCGCGCTCAGCGGCCTCGCCTCCATCTCCGAGGATCGTTCCGAACTCGACAAGGCCAAGACCTACTACCAGCAGGCCATGGCCAAGGGCGACCGAGCACAAGCTCGACAAGCTCGAGGCCATGATCAAGCGCTGCGACAGCGTGGACTCATTGAAGGATGCCCCCAAGCTCTTCGCCGCGGCCGATCTTCCCGGCGCGGTTGCCAATCCCGTCACTGCTCCCCTCGGCGGCATGACCGCCAAGACCGCCGACGGCCAGACCGTCACCATCGGCAGCGACGGCAAGATCACCCCCGGCCCCGCGGCCACGCCAACCGGCATCACGCCGATCACCCTTCCCGGCGGCGGCACCCTGAATCTCACGCCGACTCCCGCCCCCACGCCAACGCCCGCTCCGACTCCCGCGCCCGCCGCGGACCCCGCGAAGCCCGCAACTCCCTGAACCTTCCCTTCCGCAAGCGTTTCACTGATTGCCGAGATGCACCATGGCCGAGCGTGACCCAGGTCATCCTGCCGGTCACGACCGGATCCGGCATCCTTCCAAGAGCGGCGCGGACACGCCGCGCTCCTCGCCCGTAATGCAGCTGGGCGGCAAGGTCGACCCCGATGCGCTGCTCAAACGCATCCAGCAGTCCCAATCGGCTCAAACTTCCGACGATGGCGATGACTCCGCCGCGCCGCTCGTGCCCGCCGCCGAGGGCGATCTGGTCGTTCCCGCTGGCCCGGATGATGATGCCCCGAATCGCGTCGCGTTCGTGCTGCAGCGCGACTTGAACAAGCGGGTCGACAAGTACCTCACCGACCGCATCACCTTCATGAGCCGCACCCAGCTCCAGCGGCTGATCGATGAAGGCGGCGTCACCGTCAACGCGAAACCGTGTAAGGCGTCGACGAAACTCCGCGCCGGTGACAAGGTCGAGGTCTATGTCCCGCCGCCGCCGCCGACGGAGATCCAGCCCGAGGACATCCCGCTGAACGTGCTGTATGAGGATGAGCACCTCATCGTCATCAACAAGACTCCGGACATCATCGTCCACCCCGCGCGAGCGCACAACTACGGCACGATGATCAACGCGCTGGCGTTCCACTTTCAGAACCGCTCCGGGGGCGCTCTCTCGGGCGTGGGCAAGGAGTTCGCGCGGCCGGGTGTTGTCCATCGGCTGGACCGGCAGACCTCGGGCGTGATCGTCTTCGCAAAGAGCGATGAGGCGCACTGGCGGATCGGCCAGCAGTTCGAGCGACGCACGGTGGACAAGCGGTATATCGCGCTGGTTCACGGCCAATACGAGCCGCAGATTGATGTCATCGATCTGCCGCTTGGCCCGCACCAGTCCAAGGAACGCGGCTACCGCGAGAAGTTCGTCGTCCGCCACGATGCGCTGGGCAAGCAGTCGCTCACCATCGCGCGGGTGCGGCAGGTCTTCCGCACGCCGGCGTCGCAGGCGGTTGTTGAATCGATGCCGACGAAGCCCAAGCTTGGTTGGGATCACGATGCGGATGGCGCGGGAGAGGAACACGGGCGGGAAGCCCGTGCCACGGAGAGAGGGCCGGCCACCGTCAGCGAGGCCCGCGCTCGCGAGGGGTATTCGCTGGTCGAGCTGGAACTCAAGAGCGGCCGCACGCACCAGATCCGCGTCCACCTGACGCACCGCGGCTATCCGATCGCGGGGGACGACATGTACGGCGGCCGCCCGCTCTCGTGGATCGAGAAGGAATGCCGGGTGTCGAGTGATGTCGATCGCACGCCGGGTGCGGACATGCGGAAAACGCCGTATCTCCTCGGACGCGTCGGCTTGCACGCGGCGACGCTCGCGTTCAAGCACCCCGCCGACGGCCGACAGATGTCCTTTCAGGCGCCGCTGCCGAAGGACCTCGCTTCGGCCATTGCTGCGCTCCGCGAGATGGACAAGCTGTCGGTTGTGCTCACTCCGCCCGGCGCGACGGTGAACATGATCGATCCGACCTGATAGCATGAACCGTTCCCACGGATGGGATGTACTCATGGACGCACGGACGCACCCGCGCTTCTTTCTCGCGCGCCGGTTTCTCCCGCGCGCTTCTTCGATCTGGAGATCGACCCCATGCGCCACTGGACGATGCGCCCCTCGACCGTTCTCACGAACCGCTCCGCGCGCCTGCTCATCTGCGGCCTGCTCGCCGCCGCCGGTCTTGCCGGTTGCGAGGTCAGCGGCCCCGGCAAGCCGGGCGATGTCTCCGGGCGCTTCCTGCTCACGGTTGGTGATGCCGACATGGCCGCGTCGACGCTGGCCAACAAGGAACTCGGCGAGCGCGACCCCGCGCTGCACGACACGCTGACGCTGGTGATGATGCCGATCACCGAGCCGGTGACGCAATACTCGCAGGCGGATGTCTCCAACTCCGCGCTCTGCCCGCCGACGTGTCTGGCGGTGACGCGCGATGGCCGGTACGCCTTTGTCGTCGAGTATCGCGGTCCCGCGGGGCCGGATGCGAAAACAGTGGACGATCTTCCGATCGGCAGCAAGCTGACTGCGCTGGATCTTTCGGATCCGCTGAAGCCGACGGTCGCGGGCATTTCCGAGGTGAGCAAGGAGCCGATCGCCGTCGCCGTGCATCCGGACGGAGACCTGGTGGCCGTGATCTCGCAGGAGGCCCGCAAGCAGATCGTGATCCAGCCGTTCAAGAACGGCGCGTTCAGCGGCGATCCCGCCGCGTGGCCGCTGCTCGGGCTGGATAACGATGAGGCCAAGCCCACGAGCATCGCGTGGCATCCCGGCGGTCAGGCGTTCGCGGTCACGCTGCAGGATCGAGGCGAGGTGGTCTTCTATCGCTTCCGCCGCACAGATAAGGAAGAGTTGCAGGTCGCGCCGTGGGGTGCGCCCGTAAAGGTCGGCAAGGCGCCGTTCGCGGGGGCGTTCACGCCCGATGGCCGCAACTTCATTGTCAATGACTTGCAGTGGGGCGCGGATGTCGCGGGGTACAACGTCGGCGCGCCGGAGGGGAAGCTGGTTTCGATTCGACTCGGCGACATGCCCGCCGGGCTGGACTCGGCCGAGGGTGGCCCGGCGCAGCACATCGTGATCTCGACGGTGAACGTCGGCGTCAGCCCGATCGGCATGGCGATCAACGCGGCGGGAACGATGATCGCGACGTCCAACCTGCAGCGCTCCTATCTGCCCGACAACGATCCGCGCGTCGATCAGGCCAACCGCGGCGGCTCGATCTCGCTGGTCATGGTCGCCAAGGACGGCACGCTGACAACCGTCGGTGAGTATCCGATCAACGCGATGCCCGCGGGCATCTGCTTTGACGCGAAGGACAAATACCTCTGCGTCACCCAGTTCCGCTCGTTTGACCCCGGCGCGGTCGATGGCGAGGTCGGCTTCTGGCGTGTGAAGGGGGGGAGCAGTTCGGCACCGACGCTGATCCCCGCGAACTTCTTCGTCGGCGTGGGCAAGGGGCCGCACGGCGTGTTGATTGTTCGGTGATCGACGTGGGACTGGCGTCCGACTGAGCGCAAGCAGCTGGTAGGTGAACCATCGGTACCATTCGCGGCATTCAATGCCGCGGAGGGTCGTGCTCATGGTTCGATGTTTTCAGTTGCTCGCGGCGGTATGTTCGCTTGTGCTGGCGTTCGGCGTGCGTGCGCATCAGCCCGATGCAGACCCAGAACCGCCGCGCACTGCGCCGGAACTTGAGCCCAATCTGGGATGGTTGAACACCGACAAGCCGCTGCGGCTTTCCGAAGAGCTCAAGGGCCATGTCGTGGTGCTGGATTTCTGGACGTATTGCTGCATCAACTGCATGCACATTCTGCCGGATCTGGCCGCGCTGGAGGTGGAGTTCAAGAACGATCCGGTGGTGGTGATCGGGGTGCACTCGGCGAAGTTTGAGAACGAGGGCGATCGCAAGGCGATCCGCGCCGCGATGCAGCGGTACTCGATCCATCATCCGGTGGTGGTGGACAAGCTCTTTGCGATCTGGCGAAAGTATGGCGCGAAGGGGTGGCCCTCGTTCGTCGTGATCGGCTCGGATGGGAAACTGGTGCCTATTCCCGGGCCGTTGGGGGATGACTTTGTCGCCAGCGGCGAGCAGCCCGCGAAGGCGCTGCGGGTGGCGGTGGCGAACGCGCTGAAGGATGGCCGCGCGGCGGGGACGCTGGCGAAAGTGCCGTTCAAGCCGAAGCTGGATGCGAACGTGCCCGCGCCGACGGGGCTGGCGTTTCCGGGGAAGGTGCTGGCGGTCGCGAAGGTGCCGGATTCGCTGGGATCCTTGTTCATTTCCGACTCGACGAACAACCGCATCGTGCAGGCGACGCTGCCGGATGAGAAGGGGCGGAGCGAACTGATCACGGTGTTCGGCGGGCGCGAGCCGGGGCTGGTGGATGGTGCGCCGGGCAAGGCGAGATTCCGCGATCCGCAGGGGCTGGCCTTCGATCGCGCGAAGAACATGCTGTATGTCGCGGACACGAAGAACCACGCGATCCGAGCGATCAATCTGAAGACGAAGGAAACCGAGCTGATCGTCGGTGACGGCAAACAGGGCCGCGACCGCAACGGCGGGAAGCTTGGCATCGAGCAGCAGCTCAGTTCGCCGTGGGATCTCCTGCTCAATAGCGAGGGGAGCACGCTGTACATCGCGATGGCGGGGACGCACCAGCTCTGGACGGTCGCGCTGCCGTCGCACGCCGCGACGGCGCTCGCGGGCGGCGCGGGTGAGGACATCATCGATGCGACGGCGCGGGTGGCGCGGCTGGCGCAGCCGTCCGGTCTTGCGATGTCGGCGGATGGATCGCGGCTCTACTTCGCGGATTCAGAGGTTTCCGCGATTCGGTATCTGAACTTCAAGAACAATCAGGTGCGAACGGTGATCGGCGTCGGGCTGTTTGAGTTCGGGGACATCGACGGGAAGTTTCCGGACGCGAGGTTGCAGCATCCGCTCGGCGTCGCGTATTGGCCGCGTGTGCCGGGCGAGGACAAGGGCGACCGGCTGCTGGTGGCGGATACGTACAACCACAAGATCAAGTTGATTGATGTGAACGGGGAGTCGAGCGAGATGTGGATCGGGGTTGGCCGCGCGACGCCGGAGACGAAGAAGGATGCGCTGGTGCTGGATGAGCCGGGCGGGCTGTCGTTGCTGCGCGAGGTGGGGTCGTCGATTCGAGACTGGGTCTTCATCGCGGACACGAACAACCACAGGATCATCCGGGTGGACGCGGCGACGAAGGCGTGGGTGGAGGTGCGGATCGAGGGGTTGCCGGAGCATGATGCGGGGCGGGCCGCGCCGGAGACCAAGTAGCTCGATCCGACAGGCGATGCAGCGAAACTCTCAGTATATTCGTATTGTGTTTGGATATCTGATCGGGCACCCTGAGGCCCGCAGCGCGTGAAACCGGCGAAGCGTTGCCCTACCCTTGCCTCCCCCCCGCTGAGGCCGGTCTTCGGATTGGTTTCGAGGAGTGGGGGGCCCACGACACCCGCACGCAGGAACGACCATGAAGATCAAGACCGACGAGATCGCATCCGTTATCAGGCAGGAGATCGCCCAGTACGCCGCCGAGCTGGAGATCAGCGAGGTTGGACGGGTGGTTGAGGTCGGTGACGGCATCGCCCGCATCTATGGCCTGGCGAAGGCCATGGCCGGTGAGATGCTGGAGTTTCAGACCGGCAAGGGGACGGTCATCGGGCAGGTGTTCAACCTGGAACTCGACACGGTCGGCGCGGTTATTTACGGAGACTACCTCTCCGTGAAGGAAGGCGATCTGGTCAAGAGCACAGGCAAGCTGCTGAGCGTGCCGGTGGGCGAGACGCTGCTGGGACGCGTGGTGGATCCGCTGGGTCGGCCCTTGGACAACGGCCCCGCGCTGAACGCGACGCAGTTCTCGAAGGTGGACATCATCGCTCCGGGCATCGCCGAGCGTCAGCCGGTGACCGAGCCGATGCAGACGGGCATCAAGGCCGTGGACAGCATGATCCCGATCGGCCGCGGGCAGCGCGAGCTGATCATCGGCGACCGCAAGACGGGCAAGACGGCCGTCGCGATCGACGCGATCATCAACCAGAAGCAGTTCTGGGGAACGCCGGACGCGATGGTCTGCATCTATGTCGCGATCGGCCAGAAGGAATCGACCGTCGCGGCCACGGTGGAGACGCTCCGCAAGAACGGCGCGATGGATTACACGATCATCGTGGACGCGGCGTCTTCGGACCCCGCTCCGATGCAGTACGTCGCGCCGTACACCGGTTGCACGATGGGCGAGTACTTCATGTGGCAGGGCAAGAACGAGGGCGCGAAGCTCTCCAACGGCATGCCGATGCCCAAGCACGCGCTGTGCATTTACGACGACTTGTCCAAGCAGGCCGTGGCGTATCGTCAGCTCTCGCTGCTGCTGCGTCGTCCGCCCGGACGCGAGGCGTATCCCGGCGACGTGTTCTATCTCCACAGCCGCTTGCTGGAGCGCGCGACGAAGCTCTCGAAGGAGAACGGCGGCGGCTCGCTGACGGCTCTGCCGATCATCGAAACGCAGGAAGGCGACGTCTCGGCGTACATCCCGACCAACGTGATCTCGATCACCGACGGTCAGATCTATCTCGAGCCCGAACTGTTCTTCGCGGGCGTGCGTCCGGCCATCAACGTGGGTATCTCGGTGAGCCGCGTGGGTGGTAATGCTCAGATCAAGGGCATGAAGCAGATCGCTGGCTCGCTGCGTCTGGATCTCGCGGCGTATCGCGAACTGGAAGCGTTTGCTCAGCTGGGAACGGAACTGGACAAGGCGACGCAGAAGCAGCTGGATCGTGGCGCTCGCATGGTCGAGCTGCTCAAGCAGCCGCAGTACGTGCCCATGAACGTGATCGATCAGGTGCTCTCCATCTTCTCCGCGAGCAAGGGCTTCATGGACGAGGTGGAGACCAAGAATGTCGCGGACTTCGAGAAGGGCCTGCTGAACTACTTCAGCACGACCGGCAAGGCGCTCCGCGATGAGCTGGCGACGAAGAAGGCGATCGACAAGGATCTGGAGAAGAAGCTTCTGGACGCGTGCAGCGCCTTCAAGGGAAGCTGGAAGGCGAAGTAAGTGGTCTGCCTCAGCGGGCACGTTCGATAACTCGGTACTTCACGCGGGCCTCGCCACACCGGCGGGGCCCGCTTTGTTGCCTCGAAGCTCGCCGCGGCCTCTGCTGGCCGACACGGACCAATAAGGATGAAATTCCCGGGAAATACTGGGAAACCCGTGAACGGCGTCCCCTGGAATCCGTTGAACATCAACCGACGTATTGGTCCTGACGCTCCTGCTCAGGGGCCATCGGTTGGAACTTTGCAAAAAACGCGGCGAGGCCCCCTCGGCGTCGCCCGATCAGGATTCTCTCATGTGGAACGCCATCAATCGGTGTCTGGCTGTCGGCGTGGTCGGGTGGGCTGCGCTCGCGGGGGGGCCTGCATTTGCGCAGACCACCACGACGCGCAACCCGGACAAGGACAACACGCTGTACGAGCTTTCCTCGGGCGTGATCAGCAACGGGCAGGGCAACGATCTGTTCGCGGGGCGGACGAATCAGGGGTCGGACTCCATCCGGCGAGCGCTGCTGCACTTTGATCTCTCGACGATTCCGGCGGGCTCGACGATCACGGCGGCGACGCTGACGATGCGGTTGAACCGGGCCGCGGCGGGCGGGAGCGCGACGGTCGCGCTGCACCGAGCGCTCGCGCCGTGGGGCGAGGGCGCGAGCATCGACACGAGCACCACGGGACAGGGCACGCTGGCGGAACCGGGCGATGCGACGTGGTTGCACAGGTTCTACGACAATCAGTTCTGGACGACACCGGGCGGGGACTTTGCTGCTACCAGCAGCGCGTCGACGACGGTGACCTCGTCCATAGGTGCGACGTTCTCGTGGTCGGGCGCGGGGATGGTTGCGGACGTTCAGTCGTGGGTGAATGCGCCCGCGAACAACCTGGGATGGGTGATGCGCGGCGATGAGACGCGCGGGCAGACCTCCAAGCGATTCGATTCGCGGCATGTGACCACGGTGGCCAACCGCCCGCTGCTTTCGATCACGTACACGCCGCCGGCGGCTCCGTTCGGCGCGTGCTGTTCGACGTCCGGCTCATGCTCGATCGCGACCGTTGCGGCGTGTGGTGTGCAGGGTGGCGCGTATCAGGCGGACGGGACGGTGTGTTCTCCCAATCCGTGCCCCCCGCCGCGGGCGTGCTGTGATTCGGCGGGCGTCTGCACGGTGAGTCCGGCCCCGATATGCACCGCGGGCGGCGGGGTTTCGCAGGGATCACTGAGCGTGTGCACGCCGAACCCGTGTCCGCCGCCCTCGGGGGCGTGCTGCACGTCGGGCTCGTGTGCGGTGGCGACGCTGGCGGCGTGCTCAGCCGGGAACGGCGCGTACATGGGCAACAACGTGGCGTGCACGGGCGCGCTGTGCGGGTCCGGCGCGGTCACGCTGTCGCCGACGCGTGACAACACGCTGTATCAGACGGCGACGGGGAACCTCAGCAATGGGTCCGGGCAGGTTGTGTTCGCGGGGCTGAACGCCGCTGCATCGATCCGGCGAGGTCTGGTCGGGTTTGATCTGTCGGGTATTCCGTCCAATGCGACGGTTGTTGATGTCCGGCTGCGACTCAACGTGGGGTATGTTCCCGGCGGGGCCAGCGGTGGAACCCGAACGCTCACGCTGGCGCGCGTGCTGGCGGACTGGGGCGAGGGGAGTTCCGACGCGACTGGTGATGAGACCGGAGGCGCGGCCCCGACTCTTGCCGATGCGACGTGGATTCATCGTCTGTACAACACCAAGCTGTGGACCACGGCGGGCGGTGACTTTGTCGGTACTCCGAGCGCGACGGGGAGCGTCGTCGCGGCGGTCGGTGCCACGCTGGAATACTCAGGGGCAGGTCTGGTTTCGGATGTGCAGGGCTGGATGGCAAGCCCGGCCTCGAACAGTGGGTGGGTGATTCGGGGTGAGGAGGGCGTCAACAACTCACTTCTCGGGTTCGACTCGCGCTCGGGCACGGTATCGCCGCAGCTTGTGGTGTCGTACACGCTGCCGATCTCCACTGGTGCGTGCTGCACGTTGTCCACGGGCGCGTGCTTGGTGATGGCGCAGGCCGCGTGCGGCGCGGCGGGGAATGTGTACCAGTCCGACGGAACGGTCTGCTCTCCGAATCCCTGCCCGGTGCCGACGGGGGCGTGCTGCCTGCCGTCGGGCAACTGCTCGACGCTGACCCAGGCCGCGTGCACCAGCGTTTCGGGTACGTACAACGGATATGGCAGCGTCTGCTCGGGCGTGACATGCCCGATTGTGCTGACGCCGTTCGTGGATGCGCTGCCGCTGCCGTCGGTTGCGACGCCGACGACGGGCACCTCTGGCGGTGCGGCTCACTACGACATCCACATGGTGGAGGTCTCACGCAAGCTGCATCGCGATCTGCCCAGCACGATCGTGTGGGGATATGACGGGCAGTATCCCGGCCCGACGATCGAGGCGCGGCGGGACCAGCCCGTCAGCGTTTCGTGGATCAACGACCTTCGCGACATCACGACGGGGCAACTACGGTCGGCACACTACCTTGCGGTGGACACCTGCTTGCACGGGCCGGATGTCACGGGGCTTGTGCCGCGGACAGTGGTGCACCTGCACGGGCTTCGGGTGGCACCGGAGAGCGACGGCGATCCGGACGCGACGTTTGGGCCGGGGTCGCAGTCGGCGGTGTATCACTATCCGAATATTCAGCAGGCGGCGACGCTGTGGTATCACGACCATGCGCTGGGGCTGACGCGATTGAATGTGTACATGGGGCTTGCGGGGTTCTATCTGCTCCGCGATGCGGCGGAGGATGCGCTCGGGCTGCCGAGCGGCGAGTACGAGATCCCGCTGGCGATTCAGGATCGCTCGTTCAATCCCGACGGCTCGCTGAAGTATCCGAGCACGTGGCAGGATCAGTTCGCGGGCGACTTCGTGCTCGTGAACGGAAAGATCTGGCCGTATCTGAATGTGAAGGGCGGGAAGTATCGCTTCCGCGTGCTGAACGGCAGCGGGACGCGCGTGTATACGCTCGCGCTCTCGAACGGGGCCACGTTCCAGCAGATCGGATCCGACCAGGGGTTGCTCGCGGCTCCGGTGGCGCTGACGCAGCTCCGGATCGCGCCAGGGGAGCGGGCGGACATCGTCATTGATTTCGCGCCGTACGCCGCGGGCACGGAGATCGTTTTGACCAACAGCGCGGTGGCGCCGTTTCCCGGCGGCCCGGCGTCGTCGATCGTGCCGAATGTCATGAAGTTCATTGTCGGGGCGCAGTCGGGCTCAACGGGGCCGCTGCCGGCGGCGCTGGCGAGCGTGCCGCGCACGCCGGAGTCCGAGGCGATCATGGAGCGCCCCTTCGAGCTGATTCCGGTGCAGGACACGACGTGCCCTGCGCACGGTGGGATGTGGCTGATCAACGGGCTGATGTGGGACGACATCACGGAGACTCCGCGGATCGGGACGACGGAGATCTGGTCTTGGATCAACCGCTCGCCGGACATTCACGCGATGCACGTGCACCTTGTGCAGTTTCAGGTGCTGGACCGGCAGGACTTCGCGATGGTGAATGGTGTGGTGACGCCCACCGGGCCGCGGATTCCGCCGCCGCCGAACGAGCAGGGTTGGAAGGACACGGTGCAGACGCAGCCGGGACAGATCACGCGGGTGATCCAGCGGTTCAGTGATTTCGCGGGAATCTTCCCGTATCACTGCCACATTCTCGAACACGAGGACCACGAGATGATGCGGCAGTTCAACCTGCTGTGCACGGCTCCGAGCGTGGTGACGCCGCCGGTGGGAGGGACGAACTGTCAGGGCGCGAACGTCGTCTTGACTGCGGGCGCACTGGGCGATGTGCTCAAGTACCAGTGGCGGCGCTCCGGTGTGCCGATCGCGGATGGGGCGACACCGTCTGGAACGACGTTCTCGAGCGCAGCGAGCGCCTCACTCTCCATTATGAATGGCGGTGCGGGGGATTCCGGGATGTACGACTGCGTCATCACAAACCCATGCGGGCAAGCGGCGACGACCCCGGTGTTTGTGCGGTTCTGTTTCGCCGACTACGACTGCTCTGGCACGCTCGCGCTGTGGGACATCTTCGATTTTCTTACCGGCTTCTTCAACTCGAGCCCGCGAGCGGATGTCAACCGTTCGGGCACGACCAACGTGCAGGACATTTTCGACTTCCTAGCGGCGTGGTTCTCGGGATGCTGAATGGCGATCTAGGAGTTTTTGATTCCCGGGAGAGCCGCGGGAGCGGCCAGAGTTGGCCATTTTCGCAAGGAATCTTCCTCGATCCGACATGTTCTCGGACGCCCTCCCGTCGACTTGCTCAAACTTCGGAACCAGTCATGATTGTTCAGCGGATGTGAAGGGTCCGGGCGGGTCGATCTCAGCATTCGCAGCGATACGTTCCGACCCTTCGTACGACATGTTTGCCCTCGTTCGAGACTCTGTAGGAAAAGAAAATGCTCAGCAACTTCAGCGTTGACCGGCTCATCGGGCCGGCGGTGGTTTGCACGATCGTTCTGGCTTGTGGCACTGCTCGCGGCGTGAACACGCCCGCGTCGGGTCCGTGCGATCGCGTCGCGCCGCAGTCGACCGAGGCGGATGCGCCCGCGCCGCAGGCGGTGGCTGAGTCCGGCCGTCGCACTCCGACGATGACCAAGTTCATGACGCTGATGGAGATCGAGCGGCTCTCGCGGGAGCGCGGGCTGGCCATGTGCTTCGTGGCGAATCCGACGCAGGCCCAGCTCGATGAGATCATGGCACGGTACAACGCCCTGCCACCGACGCTGGACGGGAATCTGCCGCGATACTTCGTCGACACCACCGTGTGGACGGGCAACGGCCAGCAGGGATCCTCGGGGCGGGCCGTGAAGGCGAACCTGACGTACTCGTTCCCGAATGACGGGATCGCGTGGGGCGGCACGAGCAGTCTGAACAACCTCACCGCCACGTTCAACACGTTGTATGGCGCGGGGAACGTTGATCGCGGGCGCGAGTACGTCCGCCAGGCGCTCGCGTCGTGGCGCCGCTACAACGGCCTTGTGTACACGGAGGTCGCCGACGACAACATCGTGTTCACTCAATCAACCTCGCACTCGAACGCGCGCGGAGACATCCGCATCGGTTGCATCCCGCAGGGCACATCCTCCGGCGTTCTCGCGTACAACTACTTTCCCAACGGCGGCTCGGATATGACGCTGAACTCCGATCAGTTCGGCACCGGCGCCATGGGCGGCGCTGGCAGCAACTATCGGTACTTCCGCAACGTTGTCGCCCACGAGCACGGCCACGGGCTTGCGTTCATCCACTCCGTGCCCTGCAACTCCACCAAGCTCATGGAGCCGTTCGCCAACACCGCCTTCGAGGCCGTCCAGATCGACGAGATCCGCGGGGCGGCTCGCAACTACGGCGACAAGTACGCCGGGAACAACACCGGTTCGGCCGCGACGGACTTTGGCAACCTGACCACGCCGGTCGTCCGCTCGGTCATCGAGAAGAACCTCTCTACCAACGGCACCGCCGGCTTCAACTCCAGCGACGAGGACTGGTTCAAGTTCACAATCGATTCGCAGCAGAACCTCGTGATCACGGCGACGCCCACCGGCGGCAACTACACCCAGGGTCAGCAGTCCAGCGGATGCAACGGCACGACGGCGGCCGTCAACGCCGTCGGCGCGGGCAACCTCGCGGTGGAACTGCGCAACGGCGTCAACGGCGGCACCATCGTGCAGACCGCCAGTTCCGCGATCGCCGGGGCTGCGGAGACGGTCACCGCGAACGCCCTTGCCGCCGGAACGTATTGGGTTCGCGTCGTTGATCTGGGGGCCAACGCCGCGGCCGACCAGTTTGTGCAGACCTATGACCTCACGCTCCGCGTGGGGACGTCGAAGGCCGGGCCGGTGTCCATCGCCGGCCTGCACAAGCGCGTCGCCGCGAACACGAACTGCTACTTCATGGGCAACATCAACTCCTACGCCCAGGACGGAGCGAGCATCTCCGCGTATGCCTGGGACCTTGATGGCGACGGTGTCTTTGGCGGCACGTTCGATTCCAGCGCGGCCCAGCCCGCGGCCAAGCAGTACATCTCCAACGGCACGTACCCGATTAAGCTGCGGCTCACCGACAGCAACGGGATGCAGAACACCGACACGATCAATCTAGTGGTGTATGGGGCGACGGCCTCGATCACCGGCGTGACGCCGGGCTTCTCCGGAGCCAACCAGGTTGTGCCCGTCACGATTACGGGCGTGAATCTCAAGGGCGTGACCAGCGCTTCGCAGATCACCCTCTCGGGCAGCAGCGTGACCGTATCGGGCACTCCGGTGGTGAACGCTCTGGGCACGCAGATCACCGGTCTGGTGTTCAACGTCTCCGCCGGAGCGGCGGGCGGGTTGTATAACGTGATCGTGACCAACTCCGACGGTTCCGGCACGGCGAGCGGCAACGCGACGGGCTCGAATCTCTTCAACATCACCGCCAACTGCGTCGCGCCGACCATTACCCAGCAGCCGATCGGAGGCAGCGCGTGCTCCGGCGGGTCCTTCTCCTTCACCGTCCAAGCCACGGGCTCGTCCCCGACCTATCAGTGGAAGAAGAACACCGTGAACATCGGCGGCGCAATGTCGCCGACATACACCATCAACTCCGCGACTTCCAACGATGCGGGCTCGTACACCTGCGTGGTCTCCAACGGCTGCGGCTCGCAGACGACCACCCCGGTGGACCTGACCTTTGGCCAGATCATCATCACCGTGCAGCCGACGCCCTTCACCACGGTCTGTCCTGGCGCGTCGGTCGTCTACTCCGTTGTTTCCAGCGGGGCGGCCAACTTCCAGTGGCAGCACGACGGCGAGGACATCCCGGGCGAGACCAGTTCCACCATTACCATCAACCCCGTGACGGATTTGGACGCTGGCGCGTACAACTGCATCGTCGCCAGCCCCTGTCAGACACGCCTCTCCAATACCGCGAACCTGACCGTTCGCGCCCCGATCGCGATTACCACGCAGCCCGTGCCCGTCTCCGTCTGTGAGGGCTCGCCCGCTACGCTCTCGCTCATCGCCACCGGCTTTGGCCGCACGTATCAGTGGCGGAAAGAGGGCGTGAACATCGGCGGCGCCACGCTCGCTTCCTACACCTTCGCGACCACGGTTTCTGGCGATTCCGGCAACTACGACTGCGTGGTTGGCGGCACCTGTGGCAGCGACACCTCTGTGACTGCCGCGCTGAACGTCTGCTCTGCCGTTTCCGTCTCCGCGTCCCCGACCAGCGTTCTCTCCTGCTCGGGCGGTTCCGCGTCCTTCTCGGTCACCGCGACAGGCAACTTTCTGAACTACCAGTGGCGCAAGGGTGGCAATCCGATCTCGGGCGCCAACGGCAGCTCGTTGCTCATCAGCCCCGTCACCGCCGGCGATCTGGGCAGCTACGACTGTGTCGTGAGCAACTGTTGCCAGAGCGCGACCTCCAGCCCTGCAACACTCGGCACATGTATCGCCGACTTCAACTGCTCCAACACCGTCAGCGTCCAGGACATCTTCGACTACCTCGCCGCCTGGTTTGCGGGCACACCGAGCGCCGACATCAATGGCGGCGGCATCGGCGTGCAGGACATCTTCGACTTCCTCGCCGCGTGGTTCGTCGGCTGCTGATCGGGACATCGACCGTGACTACTCAACGCCCCGGAGTCAGAACTCCGGGGCGTTTTTCTTCGTCGGAAGCCCACTGATACGGGGCTGCTGAGCAAACCTTCATGGTCTTGACCACCGCCTGTGCCATACTTCCTCGATTGGTCCGAGTTTCGGGCCGATGCGAATGCTCTCACCCCGGGAATCCCTCCGCCATGACGCGTCGAACCCTTCGCCCGTTCCTTGCCGCTTCGGCGGGGACCCTCGCACTGCTGGCCTCGACCCGCGCGGGCCTGGCTCAGTTCAACCTGACATCGTTTCCGAACAGCACGGGGCTGAACCTCGTTGGCAACGCCGCGCTCAGCGGGACGACCAACCGGCTTCGCATCACACCCGCGACGGCCAACCAGATCGGCGCGGCGTGGTACGCCACGCCGCAGGTGGTGGCCCAGGGATTCACAACAACGTTTCAGTTTCAGGTGACCAACTCCAGCGGCAACGCTCCCAACGGCGGAGACGGATTTGCTTTCCTGATCCAGAACTCCGCGGCCGCGGCCATCGGCAGCAACGGCGGCGGCTGCACCATGGGCTACGACGGCATTCCCAACAGCGTTGCCATTGAGTTTGATACCTATCAGACCGGCGGCGCGTGCGTCGGCAACGGCAACGTGAACGATCCGAACGGTAATCACATCAGCGTGCACACGATGGGCACGGCGGGCAACTCGGTGAAGGAGTCGGCGTCGCTTGGTATCTTCACTCCCGCCGCCAATATTGAGGGCAGCGGCACGCACACCGTACAGATCGTGTATGTCCCTGGCACGCTCACCGTGTACTACGACAACCTGACGACCCCGGTCATCACTGCTCCGCTGAACCTCTCGACGACGCTCAATCTGACCGACGGCATCTCCGCGTGGCTGGGCTTCACGGCCGCTACGGGCGGCGCGTACGAGCGCCACGACATTCTGAGCTGGTCGTTCTCGTCGTTTCCTAGCGCGAATCCCGTCGCCGCCGGCGACATGGTTCCCAGCCCGCTCACGGCGGGCACCGTGGGCGTTGTTCGCGTCGCTGTCACGCCCAGCACCGCGCTTCCCAACTCGATCTCTTCGGTTGTGGTCAATGGATCCTCAGTCGGACTTTCTTCTGCAATCGCTCTCAATGACAGCGGGACAGGCGGCGATGCCCTTGCCGGTGATCATCTCTGGAGCGCATCAGTCACGCTTCCGTTCGCGACACCCGCGGGCGCGAAGTCGCTTCCGTTTGTCGTGACGGATGTGCAGTCCCGCACAGCCAGCGGCAGCATTGGCTTCAACTCGACGATCCCGAATCCCGGGGATGAACGCCGCCCGCTCGCGCCAGTAATCTTCGAGCCCGGCAACGAGGGCCAGGTGGTGAACGCCTCGGATGTTCACATGGTGACGGGCAACTTCGCGAGCCCGGTGCCGACGCAGCACTTGTGCACGGACTGGGAGGTGTATCTCGCGGGTACCAGCACGCGCGTCTGGCATGCGACGTGCGCCTCGATCGGCGCGCTCAAGGTCCACGTCCACCTCGGAGACGGCATCTTCGAGGGTCCGTACGCGGGCCGCACCATCATGGACTATGACACGGATTACACCCTCCGAGTGCGCCACCGCGACGACTCGGGCGATCCCGTCAGCGAGTACAGCTACTGGGCCACGCGTGGATTCCACACGGGCCCCCCCGACGAGATCTTCCCCCTGGACGCGGACGACTTCGTGACCTCACCGGTACCGACGTGGCGGTTTGATGCCGGCGGCGCGGTGACGTTGCCCACCGGCGCATCCCTCACGCTCGGCTCCGCGGCCGGCGCGCAGCTCCTCCGCATAGACGGCACCGCCACCGGCAACACCCTTACCAATCCCGCCGAGCTTCCCGGCCATGTGGATGTCCGCATCACCATCAATGGCGGCCCGACAGGACTCTCCATCGG
>JBGANP010000077.1:0-17428 GCA_044222255.1 Phycisphaerales bacterium | reverse complement strand
GGACGCCGCGGAGCGCGGGGCCGCCACGCAGCATCGCGGCACGCCAGGCGCGGCCGATCTCGACGGGAGCGCCGACGACGGCGTTGCGTGTGAACACGGCGGCGGCGGTGCGACGGGAGATGATGGAGTGAACGCCCGGTTTCGCGGCGGGCTCATCGCAGGTGATGAGCGCGAGATCGCTTTTGCCGGATGGCTTGATGCCGGCTGTGGTGGCGGAAGCTCGAAAACCAAGCGGACGTGTAATAGACAACAGTGAACTCCCACGATGTGGAAAAGAGGACGCTTGATGCGTGGGGTGCTCATCACTGGCAGCACGCTGCCAGTGCCACCCCTTGTGAAGCAGGACTAGTGCGGAACGGCTTTGCCACCGACGGTGAGGGGAACTGCGCCGTAGAGCTCTTCGGTGAGGTCGTAGGAGCCGACTTTGATTTTGCGATGCTCGGAGTCGCCGCCTTTGCCCGCCTCGCGCATGAGGCGTTTGAGGGTGGCGGGGAGGCCGAACTCCTCATCCTCGCGGAAGATGTCGCGCTGCTCGATGGTGGTTTGCACGCCGTCTTTGGCGTAGCGGTCCTTGAGCTTGCGGCAGAGGCCGGCGACGAGGTCTTCGGGGGCGCTCGCGCCGGCCGTGATCAGGATGGTCGCGTTCGGCGCGCCGCCGGGGACGTGGGCGAACCACTCGTCTTTGAGTTCGCTGGCATCATCGAGGAGATACGCGGGTGTGCCGACGTTTGCGCTGATCTCGGTGAGGCGGACGGAGTTCGAGGAGTTGCGCGAGCCGACGACGAGGACGACATCGACTTCGGGCGCGATCTCGCGGACGGCGTGCTGGCGATTGGTGGTCGCGTAGCAGATGTCGCTGCTGGGCGGGTCTTTGATATTCGGAAACGCCTTCCGCAGCGCATCGATGATGACGGTGGCGTCGTCGGTGCTCAGCGTGGTCTGCGTGAGGTATGCGATGCGGTTGGGGTCGCGGATCTTGAGGTTGGGGATGTCCTCGGGGCACTCGACGACCTGGATCGCCTCGGGAGCCTCGCCGCGCGTTCCCTGGACCTCCTGGTGGTCGGCGTGGCCAACGAGGAGGATGTCGTAGCCCTGGCGCGCGTAGCGGATGGCTTCGTTGTGGACCTTGGTCACGAGGGGGCAAGTGGCATCGACCATCGTGAGATTGCGGGCCTTAGACTCGGCGCGGACGGCGGGGGAGATGCCGTGCGCGCTGAAGATGATGATGGATCCCTCGGGGACTTCGGAGACTTCCTCGACGAAGGCGACGCCGCGCTCGCGGAAGCGGTTCACGACGTGCTTGTTGTGCACGATCTCGTGGAAGACGTAGATCGCGCGTCCGGGGTAGAGGTCGAGAACCTGGTCAACAACGTCGATGGCCATGTGGACACCGGCGCAGAAGCCGCGGGGATTGGTGAGGATGAGGCGCATTGGATGGGATGGTAGGGGGAATTGAGCGCAAGTGATAGCGGCCCGCGGGGCGGGATTGTGAGGAGGGACGTTCGAGGGAGAATGTGATGGGTTTGCGGTGGTTGGGGCGCCGCCGGGTTGCCGGGCGAAGCGCCGGGCGAACCCGTGGCACGGTGGGACGACCCCGCGCAAGGGGGCGATCAGGGCCAGTGCTCGGAGATTGGTGGGCCGCGCGGGGCTTCGCACGTCACTTCGGACGGGTCGGGAGGATTATGTGGCGAGCCGAGAAACTCGGAGACGGGAGTGAGTGCGGGAGTGAGAGGAGGGGCGGTGACGGGCGGGGAATCGGGTGGGGTTTCGGGTGGGGTTTCGGGGGATTCCGCGGCCGGCCGTGGGGAGTGCGTGGGAGACGGAGTGGGGAGGTCGGTGGAATCCTGGGCGACAGGATCTGCGGGCAGTCGGGAATCGGAGGGGGAAGCGGACGGGGTGTGCGTGGCGTCGGGCGCGTGCGCGGAGCGCGTGTGCTGGGCCGATGGAGCGGTGGGAATCGGAGGGGGCGCGGGGAGGCGAGAGAGGCGCAGCATGAGAGAGGCGCAGCGGCGGATCGACTCGGTGTGGCGGGTTTCGATGATCTGGTTGCGGAGGGACTCGGCGGGTGTGGACTTAGCAGCTAGGGATTGGGCGATGTGTTCACGCCGTTGGGTGAGGTTTTCGCTGAGAATCTCATCGAGGGAGGCGATGGACTTGCTCAGACTTTGCCGCGCGGTGTAGGAGGTGCGCCACGCGGCGATGGCATCTGAAGATTCGAGTTGCTCGCGGATGGCGGGAGTGGTCATCCAGAGGGTGAGCGCTTCGAGGGAGGTGTGGCAGGCCTCGGCGATTTGTGTGAGCGAGTAGGCGGGAGAGGCGAGGGCGCGCAGGATGCTGGGGACGTTGGCGTCTGGGGGTGTGAAGGGGATAGGGGCGGGAGAGGGAGTCATGGGCGGAAGTGATGCCTGTGGAGTGCTGCGGGTGGGGGTCGAGGGGTGGAGGAGAAGAGGGGAAAAACGACGGTCTCGGGCCGCGGCGGCAAAGACCCGGTTCGGAGAGCCGGGGTATCCAAAGGACATGGCCGGGAGGCCCATGCCACAAATATACTGCTTGTGTTTGGTATGTCAAGGGAAATGTACGGGTTTTGATAAGATCCGAGGAATGCTGGACTTACAGCGGAAAACCAGAAAGCACTGCGCGGGTGGCGGGGTGCGAGTTCTGATGTCGGATATGGGTGTGGGGGCTTCTGACTGGAGTGGAACGATGAGCGATCTGGAACGGCGGGTGTTGTTGGGCGCGTTGGGCGCGGGGGCAATCGCCGCGCTTGCGAAGGCAGGGCCGATCAACCCGCCTGCGGGTCCGGTGGCGCCGACGGGACGGACGCTGGACGAGGTGTACAACAAGATTCCAGGAGCGAACGGGAGCGGGGATGGGCGGATACTGATTCCCGGAGGAGCGGCGGTCGGGATCGCGCTTCCGGGGTCGTATGTGCTGACGGGGAACATCACTTCGGCGACGGGCGGGCTCACGATCTCGGGGAACGACATCACGGTGGACCTGAACGGGTACACGGTGACGTGTACGGGGACGGCGGGGTTTCCGCTCTTCCTGAATAATGGGGCATCGCGCGTGACGGTGCGGAATGGAACGCTGGTGGGCGGGAATCACGGGATCAGTGTGGGTGGTGCGCTGCCATTCTCGGATTTGATCTTTGAGGATGTGGTGATTCGGAACACGAGGACGCGCGGGATCTCGCTGAGCATTGGTGGCGGGATCGATCGGGTCGCGGTGCGGCGGTGCTCGGTGTATGGATGCGGGAGTACGACGACGGGCGCGGATGCTTCGCTGTCGCTCATCGCGATTGTCGTGGGTGGGAACAACGTGCGCGTGGAAGAGTGCACGGTGGGTGGGATGGTGTTCAACGGAACCGGAACGCCCTCTTACAGCGGAATTCAGGCGGGAGGCACGGGAGGGTGCGTCGTGTCGCGATGCACCGTGAGCAACGCGACAACGCTCACGGGCGTTGGGATCACCATTCTGGGAGTGGGCATCTACCGAGACAACACGGTGGTGGGCTTTGCGTCGGGATATTTGCTGGGCACGAACGGCGGCGGCAATGTGTAGCGGGAAGTGGCGGAGTGAATGAGTGACGGAGTGACGAAGTGAAGACGAATGCGAATCGGGGAATGGGGCGAGTGACGGTGTTGGTGGGAGTTCTTTGCGCGATCGTTGTGTGCGATGAGCGTGCGAATGCGCAGAGCTCGAACATCGCGGCGGCGAACAAGTATTGCTGGGGAGAGAACGTCGGGTTCATCAACTGGCGCGATGGCGGCTCGCCTGTGGGGGCGCAGGGTGTGCGGATCGGGGCGACGTATCTGAGCGGCTACGCGTGGGGAGAGAACATCGGGTGGATCAACTTCGGGGATGGGACGCCGGGGAACGGTGTGAGCTATGCGAACCCGACGAGCGGGATGGTGGTGGGGGTGCCGGACTTTGGAGTGAATCGGGATGCGGGGACGGGGAACCTGACTGGGTATGCGTGGGGAGAGAATGTCGGGTGGATTAACTTTGGGGGCGGGGCGCTGGCGACACCGCCGCAGCCGGCGCGGTTGGACAACGCGACGCACCGAGTGCGCGGATTTGCGTGGGGCGAGAATGTTGGGTGGGTGAATCTGGACAGCGCGGCGGTGTTCGTGGGCGTGTGTCCGGCGGACTACAACGGGGATGGGCTCGTGAGCGTGCAGGACATCTTCGACTTTCTGGCGGGGTGGTTTGCGGGGGCACCTGCGGCGGATTTCAATGGTGGGGGGTTGAGCGTGCAGGATATTTTTGACTATCTGAATGCGTGGTTTGCGGGGTGTTGAAACGGGGCAACACCCACTTCAGTCGCAGCCCACGAACCAAGCCGTGATGTATGCGAAGATGTCGTCGACACCGACGATTCCACTGTCGTCGAAGTCCGCCTGTGAAGTTCCGCTGAACCACTGCTGCATGAAGGAAAACAAATCGGTTGGCGTGATGCTCCCTGAACAGTCCGTGTCAGCAAGGCACAGGGTGAGTTGAACGGAGTCGGTAACGACATGGTCACAGGGGTTGAGCGTTGCGCAGGAGTAGGTCGCTACATCGAAGGAAGACGCATGGCTGATTGTCAAGACTGGAGTGTCTGCTCCTGCGATCAGGGAGCCGGTGGCCGTTGGACCATCGGTCAACGCTGACCATGTGTTCGGCGCGACCAGCCGTCGCCACGAAAAAGTGTTATCAGGGGAGGTGGACGCACTAAACGAGAACACGCCTCGACGGTCACCGCATGCTTGCGACGAAACCGGCTGGGATTCAAGCTGTGGCGATGCGCACGGGAGACGATACTCCCAGGTGGATCCCTCTCCGAACAGCACTCCTGTGTGACGGGATTCGTCGAAAACGAAAGCGGTTGCCGCCCAGGCGTCTGTTGCAAGGCCGGTGATTGGCGGCAATCGGTGCCAGTCCACGCCATCCCATTCCCATGTGTCGCGTGAGCCGCAACAGCCCCTGACTCCGCCAAATAGAACCGTCTTTGCACGGGCCGTGTCGTAGCACATCATGTGGTGTTTTCGAGGCGATGGCCCGAACTGAGGCAACTGCGTCCACGCGGTGCCGTCATACTCCCATGTATCATCGAGTTCCGGGCCAGTGCCTACTCCACCGAAGAGAACGGCCACGCCGCGTGCAGAATCGAAGGCCATGGCAGAGTTGCTACGAGCCGTAGGCCCGGCAATTGGAACATTCGCCCAGGAAGTTCCACTCCATTCCCAAGTGTCAGAAAGGGGCAATCCCCCCGAGATGCCACCGAAAACGATCATGACCCTGCGCTGAGAGTCGTAGCAGGCAGTGTGAGCACTGCGTCCAGAAGGCCCCCCAGACTGTCCTCGGAGAGTCCAAGTCACCCCATTCCATTCCCATGTTTCCCTCGAGTTGAAGTTGCCGGAGAGGCCACCAAACAGCACGGTGACGTTTCGGAATGAATCGAACGCCATGGAGTGTTGTCGCCGTGGCGAAGGGCCCGACGACGTGCGACGAAGCCATGAATGACCGTCCCACTCCCAAGTGTCGTCGGTTTCCAAGTGGGTCGTGTTGTAGAGATATCCACCGAACAACACTGATACCGAGCGTGCAGAGTCGTACGCCATCGCATGGAAAATGCGATTCGCTGGCTGCGTTGAAAGCGGGCTTCGTTGCACCCACTCGGGATAGGTCTGTCCCAACGTGGCTCGGGGAAGGCAGTACGGAGTGGTGACGCAGAACTCGGCCAAGACCATCCGCAGGGTTGCTGCACCCACCAGAGTGGTTGTCTTTGAACTCACAGAGCATTCCTAGCTATCAGAACCCTGACAGGCATCGGGAAACTTGTGGCCCCAGACCGGAACCACTCCCCGTGTCATCCGTTCGGCAAAGGTATGAATCCTGATCCTGGCGTTCCGCTATTTGGGCTACATTCAGCCACTTGCCAATCGTCAGGCACCCGCTATCCTTCCCGTCCTATTCCCTGACACAGGGTTGGTTGGAGCACCGGGGCTGATCCCGGGGACTCTGTAGCCGCCCACATTTGCGAACTGCCATGCCAACGATTAATCAGCTCGTCCGCAAGCCCCGTCTGAAGATTGAGAACCGCTCGCGCGTGCGCGATCTCTCGCTGTCGCCGCAGCGGCGCGGCGTCTGCCTGATCGTGAAGACGGTGACGCCTAAGAAGCCGAACTCGGCTTTGCGCAAGGTGGCCCGCGTTCGCTTGTCCAACGGCAAGGAAGTCACGGCGTACATCGGTGGCGAGGGACACAATCTGCAGGAGCACTCGATTGTTCTGGTGCGCGGCGGCCGCGTGCGTGACCTTCCGGGTGTGCGTTACCACATCGTTCGCGGATCGCTGGACTGCCTTGGCGTTGAGAAGCGCAAGCAGGGCCGGTCGAAGTATGGCGCAAAGCGCAGCAAGAAGTAATCAGATATTCAGGCACCGGTCACTCGGCAATGGGCGCGAGTGCGGTGCAGACATCGGCAAGTAATCGTGATCGCCTGGCCGGCGGCGCGGTGAACAGAGAGCCGCGTTTTGCGGCAGATGAGCCAAAGGAGATTCGACGATGGCCGGACGATTCACAGCAAGCGAAGCACAGCTCCGACCCGATCCGCAGTACGGGGATCTGGTGTTGTCGCGTTTCATCAACTGCGTGATGTACGACGGCAAGAAGGCCGTTGCGCAGCGCGTGGTGTACGAGGCGATGGAGTCGATCCAGAAGAAGCTCGAGAAGGAAACCGACCCGAACGCGCCGAAGACGGCCCTTGAGGTCTTCCAGCGGGCGATCGAGAATGTCAAGCCGATGGTCGAGGTTCGCTCCAAGCGCGTCGGCGGCGCCAACTACCAGGTGCCGATTCCGGTGAACCGCAAGCGTCAGCAGTCGCTGGCGTTCCGCTGGATCATCGACTCCACCCGCGGCGCGAAGGGCCGCCCGATGGGGCAGAAGCTCGCTGATGAGCTGTTCATGGCCGCCCGCAACGAGGGCGCGGCGATTCAGACGAAGGATCAGGTTCACCGCATGGCCGAGGCGAACAAGGCATTCTCGCACTACGCGAGGTGATCCTCAGAGAATACGAAGCAAGAATCGATTCAAGGCCCGGGCGATAACGCTTGGGCCTTGTTCTATTTGGGTTGCGTGAACGGGGTATTCTGCGAACCAGGGTTGAGCCGATGGACGTAGCAGGTGCTCGTGGAAGGAAGCAGCAAGCATGCGGGGCGTCGGCGAGTCCGTCCGTGGATGGTGATCGCGATCGCGTGGGCGGTTCTGGTTGTGATGACCGTCGGGTTGCACCGGCTGGCGTGGCGGGCGACGCCGGGAGAGTTCGGGGTGGGTGTCGAGACTTGGCTCAAGCACATTGCGAACGCAACACAGATTGCCACGCTGCCGGGGTGGCTGGTGGCACGGATGCTGCGGCTGTGGATGGATCGTCCTGCGGCGGCGATCGTGGGGGCGACGATCGGGTGGGGGCTGTGGGCGATGCTGGCGCTGATGATGGTGCGTCTCATTCGATTGAGGCGGCCAAGGGTCTCCATAGGCGGAGACGTGAATGTGAACGAGTCGCGACGGATGTTTGTGGGGAACGCGGCAATGGCGTGTGGGGTGACGGGAGTCGGCGGATTTGCCGGGTTTGCCGCGATGGGTGCGGTGGTCAATCCGCTGGATTTGCGGCTGACGAAGTATCGAGTCGGGATTCAAGGGCTGCCGCGCGAGCTCGATGGGTTTCGGCTGGTGCAACTGACAGACCTGCACCTTGGAGCGCGGGTGCCGGAGTCGGAGATTCAGAGCGCGGTGGAGATTGCGTGCGGATTGCGGGCGGATTTGTGCGTGCTGACGGGCGACTATGTGGAGCGGGTGGATGCGCATGCGGATCGGATCGGGGGATTGCTTGCGCCGCTGGTGCGTGGAGCGAGATTGGGCGTGGTGGGAGTGCTGGGAAATCACGATCACTTTGGAGATTGGCGGCGCGTTGATGCGTCATTGCGAGCGGTGGGCGTGCGGATGATCGACAACGGGCGTGTGTTGATCGATGCGGAAACTCGCGGGCTCATGGAGGATCGGGTCGTTCAAGTTTGTCGCGGACTGTGTATCGCGGGGGTGCAGGATCTGAGTGAAGCGAGACCGAATCTCGCCGAGGCGCTCGCGGGAGTGGATGATGCCATGCCGCGTGTGGTGCTGGCTCACAATCCGGATGTCGCCGAGCAGAAGATCAAGGCAGGACAGCGCGTGGACCTGCTGATCTGCGGGCACACGCACGGCGGGCAGGTGCGGCTTCCGCTGGTGGGGTCGGTATTTGTGCCGAGCGCATATGGGGACAAGTACCGGTACGGGCTGGTGAATGGGCCGCGGTGCAAGGTCCTGATCTCCTCGGGCGTGGGATTGTCGGTGATGCCGATCCGGATCGGTGTGGCACCGGAGGTGGTGGAGATCACGCTGGTGGCGGAGTGATGGCGAGAGCGGTCGTACGATATGGGCATGAATGTCGCTTCTGACGACAGATTCGCACGGTACCACAGGCAGATGCTGCTGCCGGGGTTTGGCGTGGAGGGGCAGGAGCGGCTGGGGAAGTCCGCCGCGCTGGTGGTGGGGTGTGGCGCGCTGGGATGCACGATTGCGGATGGGTTGGTGCGCGCGGGTGTGGGGCGCGTGGTGATCGTTGATCGGGATGTGGTGGAGGAGACGAACCTGCAGCGGCAGGTGTTGTTTGATGAGCGGGATGCGAGAGAGGGTGTGCCGAAGGTGGAGGCGGCGGCGCGGCGGCTGCGGGCGGTGAACTCGGGGATCGTGATCGAGCCGGTGGTGGCGGATGTGAGCGGGCGGAATGTGGAGTCGCTGGTTGATGGGATGGATGTGGTTGTGGATGGGACGGACAACTTTCAGACGCGGTATCTGGTGAATGATGCGTGCGTGAAGCTCGGGGTGCCGCTGGTGTATGGGGGCGTGGTGGGAACTGTGGGGATGGGGATGGTGATTGTGCCGCGCAGAGCCGGTTCGGAGAACCGGGGTACCCAAGGCACGCCGTGTTTGCGGTGCGTGTTTCCGGAGCCGCCCGCGCCGGGGAACGCGCCGACGTGTGATACGGCGGGGGTGCTGGGCGCGATGGTGGGGATCGTGGGGAGCGTGCAGGTGGCAGAGGCGATCAAGGTGCTGATGGGGAAGTGGGAGCTTGTGTCATCCGGTCTGCGGCAGATGGATATCTGGCATGGGGTGTGGCGGGAGATCGGACTCGCCGGGATTGATCGCGCGGCATGCCCGTGCTGCGGGAAGCGGGAGTTTGAGTTTCTCGACGGGCGGCGCGGTGAGAGCGGGGAGACGTCGCTGTGCGGGTCGAACGCGGTGCAGGTGTTGCCGATGGTGGGGATGGGCGGCGTTGATCTGGGCGTGCTGCGAGAGCGGCTGGCGGCGCATGGCGATTTTGCGGCGTCGGAGCATTTGCTGCGGGGAAGGTTGGAGCGGGAGCGCGGCGGGATTGAGCTTACGGTGTTTCGGGATGGGCGGGCGATCGTGAAGGGGACGACGGATGCGGCGGTGGCCCGGGGAATCTACGCGAAATACGTGGGGAGTTGACCGGTGGCCGCGCGGGCGTAATGTATTGACGGGGATCAATACAAAAGGATGACAGCATGGGAACCACAGGAAAATCGATCGCGGGCGCGGCCAACTTCAGCGTGATGTTCGGCGAGACGCTGCTCAAGGATGTGAAGCGCGAACAGTTTGCGCGCAAGCCGGTTGTGAACGGCAAGACGATCGACTGCAACCATCCGGCGTGGGTGTATGGGCATATCGCGATCTACATGATCAAGGTGTGCGACCTGACGGGCATTCCGCAGGGGCCGACGGTGGTGCCGGCGGGGTGGGAGGAACTCTTCAAGAACGGGACCGCGTGTGAGGATGATGCGACCGGTACGAAGTACCCGGAGATGGAGCAAGTCACCAGTTTCTGCATGCACGCGTACAAGCACGTGATCAGCAAACTGCCGGAGGTGGATGACTCGGTGTTCGCCAAAGCGAATCCGATGGGCGGGCGCATGTCGGAACTGGCGCCGACGGTCGGCGCGGCGGTGAACTTCCTGATGACCGGCCACCCGATGAGCCATCTCGGACAGGTGAGCACGTGGCGGCGGTGTCAGGGGTTGGGAAGCGCGTTCTGAGCGGTCACTCGGCGGGAGAATGCAACAGGGGGCGGCCTCGGGCCGCTCCTTTTTCGTTCGCAGCGCGACTTCGGGCGCCGTGCGGTTTCTGAGCGACTGGTCAGGCGATTATTTTGCGACGCTGGCTGACGTAGTCCCAGAGAACGAAGCGGTCGAGATCCTTGCCGCCGGTGAAGAAGACGCGGCCGCGGGTGGCTTCGGCCATGCGCTGGGCGAACTGGACATCCTCGCTGCTCTGGTTCCAGTTGGGCAGGAGGAAGATGTTGATGGTGATGCCTTCGCGGGCGCAGAGGGCGGCTTCGCGCATGGTCTGGGTTTCGGTACGCGGGTCCGGTGGGTACAAGAGGTAGAGAACGGAGCCCTCGAAGTGCGCCGTGGGGAGGCCGTCGGTGATGAGGATGATCTGGCGGTTGGGCGTGTCCTGCACGGCGAGGGTCTGACGGGCGAGTCGCAGGGCGTGCTGGATGTTCGTGAAGTGCTGCGGTATGCGAAGCTCGCTGATCTCGGGATCGCTGAGGTCGGCGCGGAGGCGGACGACGGGCTGCTGGATGGTGACGGGCTTGGGGAGCAGGGCGGGAACTTCGGCGAGGGTGCGGCGTTTGGCGAAGCTGGACATCTCGAAGAAGGCGAGGAAGTCGCCGGGATATTCGGTGCGAATCAGGCCATCGAGGGCGAGAGCCATGCGCTTGCAGTTGATGTACTGGCCGCCGAAACGCATGGAGCCGGACATGTCCATGAGGACTGCTGTGGCGCATTTGGGGGAGTTCTGGGTGCGGTGGATTTCCAGATCGTCGAGTGTGATGTTGAAGCGAGTGGAGCGGGCGGAAGCGTGGCCGCGCCGCGCGGCGGCGTTCGCGATGGACTGAACGACATCGATCCCGGCGACCGGATCGCCGAACTCATACTGCTTGGTGCGCTGGATCTCGACAGGGCCATCGCCCTGGATCGGGCCGCGGTGACGGCCGGAGCGAGCGGCCTGAAGCTCGCTGAAAATCTCGCTGAGCAGGCGCCGCTGGAAGAGGCGATAGGCCTGGGGTGAGAGCTGATAGCCCTTGGTGGATTGCTCGAGACCCTGCCGCGCGGCTTCTTCGCGGAGATAGTCTTCGATCTGCTGCTGGATGGCGTTCAGGCCTTCCATGGCGCCTTCGTCGGCGAACTCCGAGAGAGCATCCATATCGATGATCGCCAGTTGGGCGGTTTCGGCGGCGTTCTTGAGTTGTTCGAGCAGCTCGTCGATGCGCTCGAGTTCGGCTTTGATGTCGATCGCTTGCGGGACCGACATCGGCGTGTGGCCGGTAAACTCGTATTTGGCGGCCATTGCGTCGATCTGGTATTGCTCGCCCATACGCTCGATGAGATGGAGCAGGGCGAGGGAGAATTCGCTGTTCTCCTTCTTCTGCGCATACCAGAGGCGTTCGAGATCGCGAATCTGTTCCTGATCGATGGCGCGGCGGAAGTCATCGCGGAACTGCTTGGGGGGTTGGATGTCGCGGGAGGTTTCGCGAACGTTCGCGCGTGCCTGTTTCAGAGCGGCGGCGGTTTCGTACGTGGCGAGAATTTTGGCCTTGCGTTCACGAAGAAGGGCGGCCAAGGATTCGAGCGACGGGCCCAGGCGGGGGAACATGGAGGGGTCGAGCCGGATGGCGTTTGCGAGTTCTTCGGGAGTGAAGTTCCGCATTGATCCGTGGGCGAGCATGTGCTCAAAGCCAGCGCCGGCGATGTCGGGGGGTGGCGCGGTGGGGGAGGGAAAGTTCTTGGGGTCGTAGCCGAGATAGGTGTGGATGACGCCGCCGAGAGGTGTGGGGTGCTCGGAGGCGTCGTCGCGCACAGGGTCATTTGATGTCATAAGTCACCCTTCCCTGTCTCATCGCGCGAGAGATGATGTCGCTGGCGTAGAGACCCGCGAGGACGAACTCGACGCAACTGGCGCGCACGGCGGGGCTGGTGGCGGGGTTGAGCTCGAAGGCCTTCTCCCAGACGGCGGGGACGCGCTTCAGCAGCGATTCGTAGTGGCTGCTGGGGAGCATGTCGCCGACTTCGATTTTCACACCCTTGGCGAAGACCTCGCCGATTTCCGCGAGGCCGTGTCGGCTGACGTACTCATCGAAGACGGTTTTGATGGCCTCAGCGGCGATGGCGTCCAGGGCCTGTTTCTCGCTGAGCTGGTGGGAGCCCATGAGATCCAGCTCGAGCTTGCCGATCGCGCTGGCGTGGAAATGGGCGAGGTCGCTGATGCGAGGTACGGCGATCGGCTCCTTGAGCTGGATGGCGCGGCGGCGGGCGTTGGCGACCATCGTCTTGTAGTTGGCGATGGAGAAGCGAGCGGAGACGCCGGAGGTCTGGTCGATGAACTTGCTCTTGCGGGCGGCGATGGAGAGTTGCTCGACGACTTCTTTCATGAAACGGGGGATCTGCACGGGGAAATCGCCGCCGGTCTGGATGTCGGACTCGCGCTCCATGATCTCGATGCCGAGATCGCGGGTGCGCGGGTAGTGGGTCTGGATGGTCGCGCCGATGCGATCCTTGAGCTGCGGGATGACCTTTCCGGACCGGTTGTACGTGCCGGGGTTGGCGGAGAAGAGGACGAGGACATCGATGTCGAAGCTGATCGGAAAGCCGCGGATCTGTACATCGCGCTCCTCGAGAATGTTGAAGAGCCCAGTCTGGACGAGGTCATCCAGATCGGGAAGCTCGTTCATAGCGAAGATGGCGCGGTGCATGCGAGGGATCAGCCCAAAGTGGAGGGCGTCCTCGGCGCTCATGCTCGCGCCGCTGAGAAGCTTGGCGGGGTCGATTTCGCCGATGAGATCGGCGAACTTGGTGCCGGGGGCGAGGCGTTCGGCGTATCGCTGCTGTCGGGGCCACCAGGCGATTGGCGTGTCGTCGCCGCGCTCGGCCAGCAGCAGCTTGCCCGCGGTGGTGATCGGACGATACGGGTCTTCGTGGACGGGGGAGCCGGGGACATCCAAGTAGGGCAGCGCAGGGTCGAGGAAGCGAGCGAGCATGCGCATGAGCTTGCTCTTGCCCTGACCTTTTTCTCCGAGGAAGAGCATGTCGTGGCCGGCGAGGACGGCGTTGACGATCTCGGGAATGACGGTGTCGTCGTAGCCGAGGATTCCGGGGAAGAGCTCGTCGCCTTGGCGAAGCGCGGCGACAAGGTTGCCTTGCAGCTCATCCTTGACGGTGCGAGACTTCCAGCCCGAGTCACGAAGTTCGCGGACGGTGCGGGGAACGGAAGGGGTCGTCATGTGAGAAGCATCTCCGGGAGCGAAAGGACGGAGAACGGTAGTGCGACGGAGGGGGAGAGGGAGTGGAGCGGGCAATCGGGGGATACCAACCAAGGTTCGGTGCTGCTGTTCAAGTTGATTCAGGGTGTGGCGTCATGCACAAAGTGGCGGCAACATGAGAATGTGCCGGCCTTGAGGAGGATGAGAAGTTTGCGCGACCCGCCGGGAAAGCGGCTTGGCCGTTGCGCGGGCTATCAGCGGTCACGAAACGGGCGTGATGAACGTTCAAGAAATCGAGGTCGCTGTGGAATAGTGGGCCGATCGCATCGCTCGGCGAGAAAGAAACTTCAGGTGGATGTGCGGAACCGGCGCAGCCGCCGGTGTCAGATCCGGAGTGCAGGGTTGGGGCGTATGGCAAAAAGCGAGTACAGTCGGGGCGCGTTGGCCCAAACAGGGCATGGAAAGCCCCTTCCACGGTGGGTTGGCGGGTCAGGCGATCGGGTTGCGGAAGTGCGTTTCCTGCACGGGAACTATGTGCGTGAGGATCTGCTGGAGGACGTTGGCGGGGGAGCCCATGGCGTCCACTTCGGCGATGATCTTCTTGTCGTAGCACTCGAGGACGGGGAAGGTCTCGCGCTCGTAGACCTCCCAGCGGCGGCGGATGACCTCGACCTTGGCATCGTCGGCGCGATTCTCTTTGATCGCGCGGCGTTGCAGACGCTCGATCATCTTGTCCTTGTCCGGACAGACGAGGTGGATGACTTTGAGCACCTTGATGTGCTTCTTCATGATGACGGCCTGCTCGGGGTTGCGCGGGATGCCGTCGAGGATGAGCAGGTCGACGTTGGGCTTGTAGATCGAGAGGATGGTCTGGGCCTGGATGTTGGTGGCCCACATCTGGACGGTGGCGTCGTTGGGGACGAGCTCGCCGCGCGAGGAATACTCACGGAAGATCTTGCCGATCTTGGAGTTCATATCCATCGAGCGGAAGATGTCGCCGCAGGAGACGTGATAGAAGCCTGGGATCTGCCCGAGGATTTTGCCCTGGGTGCCCTTGCCCGCGCCGGGCGCGCCGAAGAGGAGGATGGTTTGGTAGCGGGCGGACATGGTGGAGAGGGAGTGGTGAGTCGGGCGTGGGCGGTTGAGAAGAGAGAGGAAGAGAGACCGGCGGAGAATAAACCGTAGAGGGGTCTAGAGCAACCCGGGGAAAGGTCGGGGAGGGAGGGCGAGGGGAGCGGACCACAAGGATCGGGGAATGGGCTGTGGGAGTTGAGTTTTGGGACGAAAAAGAAAAAGCCCGGGAAGGTTCCCGGGCCTTGGTATGCGGAATGAGATGGAGAAGTGTTCGAGGACTCGGGCCGCGGTGGCCCGAACAGGGGCTGGCAAGCCCCTGCCACGATTACTTCTTGGCTCCGGCGGTCTTCTCGTCGCCTTCCTTGATCTGCTTGACGAGGTTGGCGGGCATGGGGCGGTACTCAAGGAACTCCATGGTGTTGGAGGCGCGGCCCTGGGACATGCCGCGGAGGGAGGTGGTGTAGCCGAACATCTCGGAGAGGGGTACTTCGCAGGTGACGAGCTTGACGGGGTCGCGATCCTCGGTGTCGATGATCATGCCGCGACGAGACATCATGTCGCCGGTGACGTTGCCGAGGTAGTCGTTCGGGACGGTGACGACGACCTTCATGATGGGCTCAAGGAGCGTCGGGTTGGCGCGGGGGACGGCTTCCTGGAGGGCGATGCGGCCGGCCTGCTCGAAGGAGAGCTGGTCCGAGTCGACGGCGTGGTAGGAGCCGTCGGTGAGGGTGACCTTGATGTTGATGAGGGGGAAGCCGGCGAAGACGCCGCTCTTGGCGGTTTCGCGAACGCCGTACTCGATGGAGGGGATGAACTCCTTGGGGATGGAGCCACCGACCACATCGTTCTCGAAGGCAATCTGGTTCTCGAAGTCGAGTTCGGCTTCTTCGGCCTGAGCGGCGGTGAAGGGCTCGAGGGAGATGGTGCAGTCGCCGAACTTGCCGCGGCCGCCGGTCTGCTTCTTGAAGAGACCGCGGACGTCCTCGACCTTGCGGCTGATGGCTTCGCGATAGGAGACCTTGGGCTTGCCGACGTTGACGTTGATCTTCATGTCGCGGACGAGCTTGTTCTTGATGATCTCAAGGTGGAGCTCGCCCATGCCCGCGATGATGGTCTCGCCGGTTTCTTCGTTGTAGTTGGAGCGGAAGCTCGGGTCCTCGCGGCGGATGACGCCGAGGGCCTCGGAGAGCTTGCGCTTGTCGTCCTGAGTCTTGGGCTCGATGGACATGGCGATAACGGGCTCGGGGAAGAACATGCGCTCGAGCATGATCGGCTCGTCCGGATCGCAGAGCGTGTCACCGGTGTATGAGTCCTTGATGCCGACGACGGCGACGATGTTGCCCGCCGTGACCTCGTCGAGGGGGATGCGGTTCTGGGCGTGCATCTCGAAGATACGGGACGCGATTTCGCGCTTGCCGTTGCCGGGGTTGACGAGGCGGTCGCCCTTCTTGAGGCGACCGGAATAGACGCGCATGTAGGTGAGGTCGCCGTGCTGATCGGAGACGACCTTGAAGACGAGGGCGGAGAAGGGCGCATCCACGGAGTGGGGGCGCGTCATCTTCACGTCCTTGTCGCGGGGATCGGTGCCCTCGACCTCGGGCTTCTCGTTGGGATTGGGGAGATAGTCCACGACGCAGTCGAGGAGGTGCTGGATGCCGATGTTGCGGAGGGCCGCGCCGCAGAGCACGGGATAGCAGCGCCGGGAAATGGTTCCCGCGCGGAGCGCGAGTTTCATCTCGGGGACGTTGACGGACTCGGGGTCCTCGAGGTACTTGGTGCCCAGATCGTCGTCGAGCTCGCAGATCTTCTCGACCATGAGCGTGCGCCACTTCTGGACGTTCTCGAGCATGTCGTCGGGAACGGGAGCCGCGCGGACGGTCTCGCCCTTGTCTCCCTCGAAGTAGTACGCCTGCATGGTCAGGAGATCGATGATGCCCTTGTGGTCGTGGCCGAGGCCGATGGGATACTGGATCGGGATGCCGTTGGCGCCGAGGCGGCTTTTGATAGTGCCGAAGGAGAAGTCGAAGGAGGCGCCGATCTTGTCCATCTTGTTGATGAAGCAGAGACGTGGCACCTTGTACCGATCGGCCTGACGCCAAACGGTTTCGGACTGGGCTTCGACGCCTTCCTTGCCGTCAAACACGGCGCACGCGCCGTCGAGGACGCGGAGGGAGCGTTCCACTTCGATGGTGAAGTCCACGTGGCCGGGGGTGTCGATCAGGTTGCACTTGTACTCAACGCCGTCCTTGGACCACGGGCACGTGGTGGCGGCGGACTGGATGGTGATGCCGCGCTCCTGCTCTTCCTGGAGGAAGTCCATGGTGGCGGTGCCCTCGTGGACTTCGCCGATCTTGTAGTTCTTTCCGGTGTAGAAGAGGATGCGCTCGGACACCGTGGTCTTGCCCGCGTCGATGTGGGCGCAGATGCCGATGTTGCGGACGTGCTTGAGGTCGGTGACGATCATCGTGTCGGCCATGGCTTTGCTCTTGAACAGTCGGGCGATGCTGTCGATCGCCTCGGGAAACCGCGCCCTTTCGCGGGGCGGCGCCCTGGGTGAATCTGTTTCGGAAAAACGCTGGGTTCGTCGAACTCGCCGGCCGGGTTGGATGCACGGCCCGCGTGGAGTTTCATCGGCGTCATGCCGCTGAGTCGTCAGTCAGGCTCGATGTCCTCATCCTCGTCCATAGGCATCGGCCCAGACCCTTCCGTCGTCGTGCCGGCGCGAGCGTTGGGCCCGCGATCCGTGCGACACTTGCGGAACAGCCACTCCAGCGGCCAAGCACCGCCGAAGGTGCAAACAACTCCCGTCCAAAGTGAAGAAAAATAATAGCGCCGGACGCACGCCGATCAAGGACCGCCGGCACCCTTGGCGAGGCTCTCCAGTCGGGCGCGCTCCGAAGGCTCCAGCTGCCGGAGCGGATCGAGCCGCATGTTCCGATCCGCGTCGAGCACCTTCTGCGCCCACTCGGCAACCCGGGCCCTTTCTCCGAGCGAA
>JBGANP010000076.1:0-18606 GCA_044222255.1 Phycisphaerales bacterium | reverse complement strand
GCGGAGGAGCGCTCTCGGCGCGGGCGTTTGCGGTGGCGGCGGCGAAGAGGCTCGCCAGAAGCCGGACGGCTCGGCTCGCGCTGCTGGGCGCACCCGGCGTGGGGATCATCGGCGGCTTGCCGATCATGCTGGTGCGGCGGGCGATGTATGACTGGGGGCTGTTCCTGTTCGCGTGCCTCTGGGCGGGCGGAACGATCGCGGTGTACTGCTCGGCGGAGCGGCGGCGACGACGATTCGACCGAGCGCTGGCGATCGGGCTGCCGCTGGGAGTGGCCTACTTTGTGATCGTCCTGCTGATCGCGCTGGGAATTGTCCTGCTGATCAAGGCGTTGACATGACTCGCCGGATCATTCTGCGGACGCAAGACCGGGGGGCGATTCGCCGAAGGGGACGGAGGGCTGCACGCCGAGATAGTTGAGCGTGCGCTCCATGATGCGGCGGTTTGCGGGGCCGGCGACAATCGCGCCGAAGTAACGCTTCTCGCGCACGAGCTGCGGACCCGGATCATCGACGACGACGAGGACGACGATGCGGGGATCCTCGAAGGGGCCGCCGGCGATGAAGCTGACGTTGTACTGGCCGCCGTAGTAGCCGTCGGAGCCCTTGGGCTTCTTCTTGCCCTCGGGCGGTTTGCCCAGCGGGGCCTGGGCGGTGCCGGACTTGCCGAAGGAGATGAAGCGGAAGTTCTCTTCCTTGCCCTTGGCCTTGGCCATGCGACCGTCGAGGATGTCGGTGACACCCTTCATGGTCTCGCGCGTGAGCGTGGCGACGGAAGACGGGAAGACGCGCGGGCTGGGCTCGCTGCGTGCGCGGTCGTAATCAGTGGCGGTCAGACGGGCGGTGGGCATGGTGCCGGCGAGATCGCCGGTGCGGCAGTACGCGCTGAACGCCCGGCACATCTGTACGGGCGTGACGCCGACTTCGTAGCCGAAGGCGACGGAGGTCTGCGTGTACTTGCTCCAGGCCTTCTCGGTCGTGACCATGCCGGGCGTTTCGCCGGGGAGGCCGAGGCCGGGCCGATGTCCGAAGCCGAGCGAGATGATGGTGTTGCGGGTTTGCGGGAAGGTGAGCCGCGCGACGCCCTGGGCCATGCCGATGTTGGAGGATTGCACGAGGACTTCGGTCCACGGGAGCGAGGGCTTGGAGTGGACATCCTTGACGAGGCGGCCGTAGGGCGTGTGCCACTCGCCGTTGTAGGTGTTAAAGACTTCGTTTGGCCGTGTCACGCCGTACATCAGGCAGGCGGACCACATGAAGGGCTTGAAGGTGGAGCCGGGCTCGTAGACATCCTCGATGCAGCGATTGCGGGCGAGCGCGGGGTCGATCGCGGCTTGCGTGTCCTTCGGGATGATCTTGTAGCGGGTGCCGTTGCCGCCCTTGGGGATAGGGGTGTTCCAGTCGTAGACCTTTGCGTCCTTGCAATCGCGGACGATGTCGGCCATGGCGAGGATCTCGCCGGTATGCGGATCCATCACGACGCAGCGGCCGCCAGCGGCGTCGGCTTCTTCCACGGCGCGGCGGAGTTCTTCGACGACGATGTGCTGGACTTCTAGATCGAGCGAGAGTCGGACATCCTGGCCGCGCTCGGGCGGGGTGTATCCGCCGGGGAAAATCCACATGGGCTCGCCGTGGGCGTCGCGGACGTACTTGAGCGAGCCGGTCTCGGGCTGCATGAGCGGGGCGAAGAGACGCTCCGCGCCGGAGAGGGGATTCATCTCGCCGCCGACGAGGCCGACGATGTTGGCGGAAGTCGCGGCGGCGGTGTATTCGCGGACGGGGCGCGTCTCGAGATGCACGCCGGGGATGGGTTTGTCGTTGAGGCGCAATCCTTTGACCAGTTCGACGCGGCCGTCATCGAGCGTCTTGCCGATGGGGATGTATCGCTTGAGCTTGGTGGCCTCTTCGGGCGGGTTGGGATCGCTCATGACCTCGATCGCCTCATCGTTGTTCTGCATGGCAGGAACGACCTTCTTGGCGATCTCGGTGACTGGGATGCCGACGGCATCGGCGACGAGCTTCATCGCTTCGCCGCCGCCGTCGGCGGGCTTGGGGAAGTCGATGGGATCGATGAAGACGCGGGAGCCGAACTTGGAGGTGGCGACGGGGATGCCGCGGCGGTCGGTGATGTCGCCGCCGGGTGCACGCTCGGGGACGGAGGTGATGCGGTTGCTGATGAAGGGAACAAGGTTCTGACCGGGAGCGAGCTGCAACTGCGCGACGCGGCCGAGCATGACGCCGAGCACGCAGACGACGCCGATCGCGGCGAGCTTGGCCATGCGATCAATGCGAGTGGGCTCGGCGGGCGCGGCGAGGCCGGCGGCATCTCGAAGCTGCGCGGGGCGAACGCGTGGGGCGGTTTCGAGAGGAGAGAACGTCGAGGGATGGATGGTGGTCACCACGAACTCCGGCGGCGCGAGCGGCGGCGAATCGCCTTTGGGAAAGGGGCGTGAGACGCCCGCTCGCGGACGGGTTTATCGGCGATCGTCGGCCGCGGAGTCCACCGAAGCTGTCTCGGTCAGGTCGAGAGCTTCGAGGCGGGCGAGGATGGTGAACCGCTCGGCGTTGATGGGCGTGAGGACGCCGTACTTCTGCGCGAGGGTTTCGATCTTGTCGGGGGTCGTGAGCTTGGCGATCTCCGTGCGGAGCTTCCAGAGTTCACGATCGTGGTTGGAGACGCGGCGCTGGACATTCGCCATCTCGTGGGCCGCCTGGACGCGCAGCTGGCGGATTCCGAGCAGAACGCAGGCGATGAGCCCCATCCCAACGATGAGCGCGGCGAGCTTGTATGCCATGGCAAATTCTCACTTGGCGGGAATACGGAGCTTCATCCCGACGGTGAGGGACTCGGGGTCGTCCAGCGTGCCCTTGTTCGCTTCGATGATTTCGGCAAATCGCTTGCCGGAGTTGAGCTGCTTGCGGGCGATGGCGGTGAGGGTGTCGCCTTCCTTGACGACGTATTCCTTGAAGTCTGTCGGTTTGGCGATGGGCGTCTGGGCCGGGGGTTGGTCGCCGCGAAGGGTGGAAGGGCTGGTGAACTGGCCGGGTTGCTGGCCGATCTGCTGAATAGGTGCAACCGGAGGGGTGTAGGGCTTGCCGAGCAGGACATCCTTCGGGGGGAGCAGCAGCGTCACGCCTTGGCGGAGTGCGCCGCCGGAGCCGAGCTTTTCCTTGTTGTAGTCGCGTATCTTTTCCCAGAGCTTGGCGTCGCCGTAGGTCTTGGAGGCGATCCGGTAGAGGGTGTCGCCTTCCTTCACGTCGTAGCGGGTGAGGGGGATTTGCGCGACGGCGGGGGTGGACTGCGGCACGTTGTTGGTGCCGGGATCGTTGTGGTAGCCATCCGGAGCGGGATACGGAGCGACCTCGCGAGTTGAGACCAGAGGGGAGGGAGCACCCCCGCCGCCCATGGCGAGTTGCCGCGAGGTGGCGGGATCCTGCGGCAACGGCATGACGCCGGGCAACTGGACGAGGTCATTGCGCCCGGCGACCGGGGGCTGCTGGCTGCCCGCGATACCCGCGGGGATCAGTCGGGCACCGTTGCTGCCCGCGCCCATCTCGCGGGCCGTGGGCGGCTTGATGTCCGTGGCTCCGGCCATTTCGACCTGGCGGGCCTTGGAAAAGTGATCGCTGATCAGCACGCCCAAAACGAGGACGAGTGCGAATCCGACGATGAGTGCGAGCTTGTGTTCTCTGGTCACGGCGATTGCTTCCCTGCAAACGACCCGAATGTTCCCGAGGGCTGTGCGTATATCCGTTCCACCGGCCATCGGGCAAGACATGCTATCAACCTTCCGCCCGGCGTTCCCGCACGAGCCGATTCTGCGCGATTCCCGCCGCACGACAGTCCTTCGCAAACCGCGTGCCTTAGCGTGTAGCCGGACCCACTAGCCGCACAACGCGGAGCTTGGCGGATCTGGACCGAGGGTTCGCGGCGAGTTCCTCCTCGCCTGCGATCACGGGCTTTTTCGTCACTGGTTCCACCAGTCCCCGCTCCGCGAGATCCGCGAAGCACTGTTTCACCGGCCGATCCTCCAGCGAGTGAAACGCGATGATTCCGATTCTGGCTCCTGGGGCGAGCCACGATTGCTTGCCTGCCGCGACGGCGGTGGCCGCGCGTCCGATCGAATCCAGCAGCCGCTCCAAGCTTCCGATCTCGTCATTGACGGCGATTCGCAGGGCCTGAAACGTCTTGGTCGCGGGGTGGATTCGCATCCCCGCGGCAAGCATGGTCGGCACGGCAGATCGAACGATTTCCGCCAGCCGGACCGTTGTGAGTATCGGCCCCGCCTTGCGCTCTTGGACAACTTTCGCGGCGATCCGGCGGGCGACGTTTTGGGGCTCCTCCCCGAAGTCCCGAATCAGTTCCATGAGTTCCTGCTCGGCCATGCTGTTGACAAGCTCACCCGCCGAAATGGGTGCCAGGGGGTTCAGACGCATGTCCAAGGGGCCATCCCGCATGAAACTGAAGCCGCGGGCCGGGTCATCAACTTGGGGGGAGGCGAAGCCGAGGTCGGCGAGGAGCACGGAGGCGGGCCGCAGAGGGCCGCCCCCCCCGCTCTCCCCCCCATCGCCCTCGGCAGCGGCCTCCATTGCCCGTTTCATCCTCAGTCCCACCTCAGCGAAGGAGGCGTGGTGGGTGATGACCTTGGGGCCGACAGGCAATGCGGAGATACGGGTACTCGAGACTTCCAGGTTTATGGGATCGAGGTCGAAGAGGATGAGGGTGCCGGTCTCGCCTAGCCGCGCGGCCATGGCCGCGGCGTGGCCGCCGAGGCCAGCGGTGCAGTCGATGACGGTTTCGCCGGAACGGGGATCGAGGAGGTCGATCGCCTCGCGGAGGAGGACGGGGATGTGCTTCTTCGCGGGCCGGTCTGGGGATGGCTGGTTGTGGGTGTCGGTCACGGGAAGTCAGGGTAGTCTGTACGTCGAGGTTCCATGCCCGACCCCATTGATCCCAATGATTCCACTGACCACGTCGACCCCGTCGAACCCGCGATTGATTCCGCTGAGGTCGCGGCGGAGTTCGTGCCCGGCGATGATGCGGTGCCGATTGCGTTTCTGCCTTCGGCGTTTCTCGCCCACATCGTCGCGGGCGTGCTGCGGGATTCAGGCGTGCATGCGGTGGTCGTCGGCGAGCACGCGGCGGCGGCGTTTGGCCCGGCGGGGACGGCGATGGGGATAAGCGTGCTGATTCCGCGATCACGCTATGAACAGGCGGTCTCGATTCTGCACGAGGTGGCGGAGGACCGGATTACGCGGGTCGCGGCGGACTCGGCGCGGCGCTGCTTCGTGTGCGGATATGACATGCGCGGGCTGGAGGGAACGGATCGGTGCCCGGAATGCGGGACGAGCATCAGTCAGTTGCTGGAGCTAAGCCGGGTGATGAAGATCGCGCCGCCGCCGCGGCCGACACACCCGGTCGGGGCGGCGGTCTCAATGGTGGGATGCGTGGTGATTGCGATCGCGGCGGTCATCGCGGTGATCGGGATGGCGTGGCTGTTCATTCGATTTTGAGAAGTGCCAGATCGGATGCTTGCGACGCAATGGCGTGGGCGCAGCGTGCGACCAACCCTGGCATGTGCTTCGGGGTCGTGCGGGACGCTCCGACGGAAGTCAGTTCCTGCGACCGCCGCCGCCGCCGAGGAGCAGCACGATCACGAGAATGATCACCAGCAAGCCGACGCCGCCGCTGGGGAAGTAGCCCCAGTTCGCGCTGTATCCCCATGTGGGGAGCAGGCCGATCAGAAGCAGGATGAGAATAATCGTCACCACGATCTGAAGCGTGCGGTTCATGTGTATCCCTTTGAGCAAACGGGGAGTGTTGGAAGGGTGCCGTGGGAGAGTACCTTTGGCTCCAACATCATGGAGAGGTTATGCCGTGGGGAGAGGTGCGCTGTGGCCGCACTCGGGGCAGGTGGCGGATGGGGCGAGGCCGGTGCGGTCGTAGTGGCACTTCGGGCAGAGATTCAGCATTGCGCGGCGGCGGGAGAGGGTGTCGACGCGCCAAGCTGCCATGGTGGAAACGAAGACGGGGGCGACGAGCATCCAGAGCGGCAGACAACCCGTTGTCCCCCAGACTCGCACGGACCTGATCGGCCGCCAAATTAGCTTCGACCCCGGACTCCAGTACGTGAACGCAAACTCGCTCGGATAGTCCATCGGAAAGCCGAAGAGACTCGCGTCCGGGTCATCCGGCCCCAGCATGACCGCCCCTGAAGAGATCGCTACCACGCGCCCATCGTGCCCTCCCAGCACGATCCGACGTTGCGACGTCACCCACCACACCACCACCAGCAGCACCGTCACCGCCGCGCCTCCCCACTTGATCGTCTCGCGGATTCGCGGGTGGGGCTTCATCGTGTGTGAAGGTATCACATCTTCGGTTGCCGAGATGTTCACGGCCACACCGCGGGCATCAAGATGCCCGTGCCACCCATCCCATTCTTGCAGGAGCGCGTCAGCGGTATGGTGCGGGGCCGCCGCTGCCGATGGTGCGCGGTGTGGTGATCGCATTGAAACGGACCATCTGCTCGCCCTGCTGGATTTCAGGGGTGGTAAACCAGCCCCAGAAGCATGGGGAGCCGTGAGCGATCACGCCGCTGAGAGGCGGGTGGTAGTGGAAGGCGATCGGGATGACATCGTCGGTCTCATCGTTGTTGCCGAAGAACTTCCAGGGCTTGTCGATCGAGGGGGCGCGGCTGCTGCTCTTGCGCTGGTGGACGATGTCGACGGGGACCCAGACGGTCTTCGGCTCGCCCGCGCCGATGGGGGCATTCGCGGGGAGGATGCAGTTCTCATCCACGAGCGCGAACTCGACCCATGTGCGGATGGAGCCGCCGGGCTTGCGCTTGAGGCCGACGCCGGAGCCCTTGCTATCGGTGAGGTCATAGCCGATGACGACGCGGGCGGGCAGGCCGGCGGCGCGATAGAGCGAGCAGAGGACGTTGGCGATTTCGAGCTCGCTTCCCTTGGCATCGCGGAGCACACGCTCCGCGCCTTGGAAGTAAAAGCCCTGCAACAGGCCGGTCTTGGAACTCACGAGGCCATCGCCGCTGGGCTGGAGCAGGTCGAGCGTCTTGGACGCGATGAACTTGGCGAGTTGCACGGGCGGGATGCTCTGCGGCGGCTTGCCGGCGCACCAGGAGGTGATCGCTTCGCGCACGGCCGGGGCATTCGGATCGATGACGGGGAGGTCGCCGATGTTCGAAGCGCCAAGAGAAGAAGCACAGTCCTTGGGCCACTTGCCGGACTGCGGCCAGATTGCCTTCGCGGCCTTGGCTTCATCGAACACTGTTTCCCATGTGCTGACGGGGATATCCAGATCGAAATCGATCTCGCGGCCTTCGATCGGGCCGGAGCCGCTCTTGCTCACCATGTCCCAGCGGCCGTAGCGCGAACCGGAGCCAGTCTCCTCGATCCACGTCGGCGTGCCGCCGATGACGTGGTTGTCCATCGCGAGCTTCGCACTGGGCTTTCCGACGAGCTGGCTGGTGGCGGTGAAGGCGATCGTGGGGAAGACGACGGCCGCGGTATCGAACTTGAAGGGGATGATCTTGGGGATACCCACATCGTTCGGGTTCGCGGGGCGCGTCGTCGTTGGAGGGGGCACGCCGGGAGCGGAGGGACGCGCGGGCGCGAGTGTGTAGATGTTCTGGTCCTGATACGAATCCACGTGGACGGAGACCTTGAGCGTCCAGTCGTGGGTGCGGCCCTTCTTGATGACATCATCGAGGATGGAGGGAGGGGCAGCAGGCGGGGCGGGAGTGCCGGGCCGAGTCTGCGGAGTCGTGGTCGTCGGCGTCGAGGGCTTGGACTTGTCCTTCTTGCCGAGCTGGGCGAGCGCGGTGGAAGGGGCGAGGGCGAGGATCGCCGCGCCCAACAGAGCGAGGGCGAGCGGCGAGACGGATGAGGCGAAGGACCGGCGCTGGGTCGTCATGGGCGACTCCTGAGTTGCACTCTGTTCCCCCCCACTATCAACCGCCCCGTATCCCGATTTTTCCCGTGCTCCCGGAGCGGCGGATGCACGGGCTTGCGTCCGGGCCTCTGTTAGACGCGTCAGGGGGCATCTTGTTCCGCGTCGTTTGTGCTTCCCAGCCGCAGATCTTCGGCGGTCGGGAGGTCTTTCAGGTTGGCGAGGCCGAAGGTTTCGAGGAAGGCCTTGGTGGTTCCGTAGAGCATGGGGCGGCCGAGTTCCTCGGCGCGGCCGACGATGGTGACGAGGCGGCGTTCGATGAGGGAGCGGAGAACTTCGCCGCAGGCGACGCCGCGGATGGCCTCCAGGGAGGCGCGGGTCATCGGCTGCTTGTATGCGATGATGGCGAGCGTCTCGAGGGCGGCGCGGCTAACGCCGTGGCGCTCGCGCTTGCCGTGGTATTGCTCGAGGACCGGGGCGAACTTCGGGAGCGTCATGACGCGGAAGCCGCCGGCGATGGACTGTATGCGGAAAGATCGGGAGGTCTGCTCGTACTGGGCGTTGAGAAGTTCAACGGCTTGGCGAACGAGGCCGGTGGGCGTCGGGGCGGAGTTCGCGGCGGGCTTCTTGGGTTTCTTTTTCGAAGCGGCTTCGCCTGTGGCGGTCTCGCCCGGAGCGGATTCGGGCTCCTCGGATGCTTCGACATCGGAGGCATCCTCAATCAGGCCGAGCGCTTCGGCGAGGCGGGGGGCGGAGATCGCCTTGTCCACGCTGAGAAGGAGGGCCTCAATCGCCGGTGCGAGGGACTCGGGCGTGGCGGTGAGCAACGCCGAGGGCTTGGGAAGCGCGGCGGGTTGGGCCGGCTTCCTGGCACGCGGCTTGGGCTCGGCGATGGCGGTTGCGCCGGATTCCTGCGCGGCGGATTGGGTGTTGGCGGGGCTCTCCGAGCCGAGGGTCTCTTCCATGATGCCGGATGATATCACGAACGTCGGCAGGGCGGGAGTATGGGGGTAGACCGGGGGTGGCGGCGATATGCTTGGAAATGCGACGATGGGCGATGGTGCTGTTTGCGGTGGTCGGTCTGGTGTTTGCGGCTTCGCTGGGGATGCTGCTCGCGCTGAAGCGGGCGCACGGGGATGGCGCGGGGGCGATGTCCGGGGGAAAAACCGCACGGCGGTCGGCGGACCCGCTGAGCCCGGACGACAATGTGAAGGACCTAAAGATTCCCGCGTTCACGCTGCGCGATCAGGATGGAAAGACGATCGACAACTCGGTCTTTGCCGGGCGCATCACGATCGTGGACTTTTTCTTCACGCACTGCAAGCTCATCTGCCCGGTGCTGACGCAGCACATGGCGGACCAGCAGCGGGCGCTGAAGGGGACCGATGTGCGAATCCTGAGCATCTCGGTCGATCCGGAGTACGACACGACCGAGGTGATCAAGCAGTACGCGAGCGATCATGGGGCGGACCCGGCGCGGTGGACATTCGCCACCGGCGATCGGCAGACGATCGGGGCGATCGTTGAGGGCGGCATGAAGTTCGCGGTCGGCGATGATCCCAACCCGGATCGCATGATCGAGCTCGGGGGTGGGAAGAAGATGAACAACATCGTGCACCCATCGTGGTTCGCGCTGATCGGGCCCAAGGGTGAGGTGCTGGGGATCTATCTGGCGGAGATGGAGCAGGACATGGAGGCGCTCACGAAGCGGGCTCGGGCGGCAGCGGCGAAACTCGGGAAGTGATGCCGCGGAGAATCATGGACGATGTTGATTTGATAGACTGACACCGGAGGTCTGCGACATGGCATCTTTGGTTATCATCGAGGGTCTCGGGCAGGGCACTCATTTTCCACTCACCGAGCCGCTGATATCAGTCGGGCGCGATGACACATGCACCTTTCAGGTGTTGGACTCGTTCGTTTCCCGCAAGCATCTGCAGGTGCGATTGGATTCGACCCTGGGGAAATACGTCGCGGGCGATTATCGCAGCGGCAACGGTGTCTATGTGAACGACAAGCAGATCGTGCTCGACACCGCGCTCAACGATGGGGACCGAATCAGGATCGGGCAGACCACGCTGATGTACCTCGCCACGGATCATGCGGATGCGCCGGCCGCGCTTGCCGCGGCCAAGAAGAAGGGCGAGTGGAAGCGCGAGACGCTGATGAAGAGGGATTAGACGACCGAACCATCTGAGGTATGCGAAATTCGACGGATACAGGTTTCACTTCGCCGGAGGCATCTTGGCACGAAGTTCATCGAGGAAGTTCACGACGAGGTCGACCTTTTTCGTGGTCTTCTCGCTTTCGCCCTGGAGCACAACCATCAGACGGCCATCGGGCGCAAAGACGAGACTTCTGGTCTTCAGATCTTTGATGCTGTAGAGGAGCTTGGGTTCGCTCACCGCGAAGGTCGGCTCCGTCTTAACCTGCACGCTCCACACCTGCCTGTCCAGGTCAAGGTACCGAATTTCCTTGCCGTCGGGGCTCCACCAGGCAGAGTCGCCGCCGCTGGTGGAGATTGGCACGCGCCCCGCCTTTGCGTCCGCATCGCCATCGCCCGTGAAACGCTGGACATACCACTCCCAGCGCCCGGACTGATTCGACCCAATCAGCCCCCACTTTCCGTCCCGAGAGAATCCCGCCAGATTCTCGCTTGCGGGCGACTTCAAATACGGCTTTGCGATCCACTTCTTGGATCCGGCTTCCTGCTCAAGAAGGTACGCATCGCCGTCGTCCGTGGACATATTGACTTGACCAAACGACAGTACTTTGTCATCGGGCGAATAGCTCGAAGGGAAGAGCAGCGTTCGGCTGTCGGGACCAGAGTACAGCTTGAGCGGTTCACCCGAGCTATCACTCCGCCGTTCCCAGATCGAGAACGCGCCGTCGCTCACCAGGCCATAGGCGATCCGCTGCCCGTCGTTGCTCCAGGCCATTCCGATCAGCGCGCCCTGAACGGGGATTCGCGTGAACGTTCGTCTCGCAAGGTCCTGCACCGATATTTCAGAGATCATGTCGGCAGGATTCGAGGTCTCCAGCTGCGCCAGCACGCGCCCGCCGTCAGAGGAGACGCGGATCTCTCCATAGGCCCGTATCGCGCCGGGAATGGGTTGTGGCTGACCTTTCTCATCGATCCAAGCCAGTCGCCGATCCGACACGTCGAGCGATCGTGTTGCCAATGCGAGCGTGCCGCTTGGCGAGAGTTGGAACGCGTTGATCTGATTGCCGCTCCAGACGGTGGCGGGTTCCCCGGAGGTGTGCAGTGTGGCGGGATCGAATCGGACCGCCACCAGACTGGTTTGCGTGCTCCTCGCGGCCAGAAGATACCCGCCCTCCGTTCCGCTATCGGGAACGTATTGTGGCACGCCGGAATCCGGGAGCACTAGCGTCCGCTTTCCCGAAGCGAGTTGGATCACTTCGGTATTCATCTTGATCTTTTGCCCAACGAACGACCAACGTGTAGCCAGGATGGATTGACCCAGGATCAGCGGACGGAAGTCCCCCCAGTTTTCGATGCCCTTGGGGAGGTCTTCGCGGAGCACCACCCGCGGCTCGCCTCCCGATGCGGAGACTGCGTAGAGCGTCGGTTCCCACGCCATGGAGTACACGATCTCCCGGTCCGACGCCCAGCAGAGTGTGGGGTATGCGCCCTGAGAGAGTTCGCACACGGTCTCTGGTTTGCCGGATGGTCGCCCATTCTCGAGGGCGACTCTCTTCAGACTCAATTTGCTTCTGGTGCGATCCTTGGCGCAGGCGAATGCGACCGAGCGACCGTCTGGTGACAATGCGGCACGCATGGCGCCTTCGGTGCCTTCGATGACAACAGTTTCGTCCCGGTCAGTTCGACGCACCATCAACAGGCCGTCGGGCTTTACGCTGTCCGGGGGGAGTTCCGGCAACGCCGTGTACACCAGGAACTTTGCATCCGGCGAGATGCCCGCGAGTTCGCTGAATGGCGGTTTGTCCTGGACTGTTGTGGAGACGTGGAACGTCTGGGCCGTCGCGACGGGCGCGGGGCGAGTGAAGAGTTGCGAGAGTCCCCATCCGGCGACGAGAGACACGGCGGCACACGCCACGCCGACGGGAACGAGCCAGGTCCTCTTGCCCGAGGGCGCCGGTGCTGCGGCCACCGTCCATTCGTGCCCGGCGATCGTGCGTTCGATCTCGAGGCGGGCATCCCCGATGTCGTGCAGGCGATTCCGGCGGTCTTTCGCGAGGCAACTCCTGAGCAACTCTCGCACTCTCGGTGGCGTCTTGGCCGGGAGCAACGCCCATTCCGGCTCGCGGTGAAGGATCGCACCGAGTGAGTCAGTTACGGTCTCGCCCGGGAACGGACCGATGCCGGTGAGCATCTCGTAGAGCACGCAACCAAATGAAAAGATGTCGGAGCGTTTGTCAACGGGCTTGCCGCGGGCCTGCTCGGGGGACATGTAGCCGGCGGTCCCCATGATCGCGCCCGGGATGGTCGGAGAGCGGATTGGAAGGGTCGGTGAGTCTGGCGCCGCGGGCGAGCTCGTTGTTGACGGCGCGCCCTCGGCCGTGCGAGCCAAACCGAAGTCCAGCACTTTCACCACGCCGTCGGGCGTGAGCATGACGTTCGCGGGCTTGAGGTCGCGGTGGATGACACCCTTCTCGTGCGCCACTTCGAGCGCATCGGCGATCTGCTTGGCGACGGTGAGCGACTCATCGACGGGGATCGCGCCGCTGACGAGGCGATCCGCGAGCGTTTCGCCCTCGATGAACTCCAGGATGAGATACTGATGCCCCGAGACTTCTTCAAGCCCGTAGATGGCGCCGATGCCCGGGTGGTTGAGAGAGGCAAGGACCTTGGCCTCGCGCTGGAAGCGTGCGAGGCGATCGGGGTCGGCGGCCAGATGGGCGGGGAGCGCCTTGATGGCGACCTGTCGGTCCAGCCGCGAATCGTGGGCGAGGTAGACCTCCCCCATGCCGCCGCGGCCGAGTTCTCGCTGGATCTGATACGGGCCGATGGTGGCAGGGTGCATGAGCGGGGGAGTGTACAGATTCATGAGGTCATGTGCCAGCCTAGGCCCATTTTGAGACCAGCAAATGCGAAGTCCCGATCTCACAATCTCCTACGCTCTGCGAGAGAAATTCTCTTGCTTTTCTCTCCCTCAAACTTCAATGCGAACGCCCGCGAGCCGAATCTCGCGGGCGTGGTGTTTCTATCGGCCCTGTATCCGCGAGCGGGCAGCTCCGGCGAGCCCTCTGAGCATCCCTCGAAACACGATCCCATGGAGCGGAAGAACCGAGTACCAATATGCGATGCCGAGCAACCCGCGCGGGCGGAACCTCGCCGTCATGACCAGTCGTGTGTCTGCGCCAGGCGCGAGCGCAGGATTGACATCGAAGCTGAGGGTGGCCACACCCGGGAGCTTCATCTCGGCCGTCAGTTCGAGACGGCGAGGCGGGTCGATCGCGGTGACCCGCAATAAATCCTGTCCACCGCCCCGCCGCTTTACACCACACCTGCGCCGGCCGCGTCGAAGACCGGGGCCGCCGGTGAGCCGATCCATGATGCCACGCAGTCGCCAGAGCCAGTCGACCGCGTAGTACCCGTGCTCGCCGCCGAGAGCGGACACGGCCGCCCACACCGCGGTCGGAACCGCAGGCGTAACCACCTCACGGCGATCCACAAACACCGTTCCACCGGCCCACGATGGATCGCCGGGCATCACCCCCGCATCCGACCAGGCCGTTTCGACCGCGCCGGCGTGAATCTTCGCAATCGCAGCATCCATCGCTTCTCGGATCGTCAAGCACTGGTGCGGCATCAGACGCAGCGCATCATCGCTGCGGCACACAACCCGGTTCTTGAGCCCCTCGGCAAGCGGACGAGCGATGCTGGCGTGCAGTGGCGTAACTAAATGAATCCACAGCGAACTCAGCCGCGGCGTCAGGACCGGCACCGGGATGACCAGCCGCCGCCGCAGTCGCAGGGCCGAGGCCATCTCACGCATCACCCGCTCATAGGACCACACTTCGGGCCCCCCGATGTCGAGCGTCCTGCCGATCGTCGCGGGCGTTTCCAACGACGCGATGAGATAGAACAACACATCGCGAACGGCAATGGGCTGCGACTCGGTGCTCACCCATCGCGGCGTAATCATGATCGGCAGCCGCTCGACAAGGTAGCGGAGAATTTCAAACGAAGCCGACCCGGACCCGATGATCATCGCCGCGCGGAGCACCGTGACCGGCACGCCACCGCGACCCAGCGCAACCTCCACCTCTCGCCGCGACGAGAGATGCTCGCTGAGCCCCTGCCCGGTCTCGCCAAGCCCGCCCAGATAGATGATTCGCGGCACGCCGGCCCTCACCGCGGCACGCCCGAACGTCTCCGCGAGCGTCAGATCGCGGCGGCGATACTCAGCCCCGGCGGAATCCATCGAATGCACAAGGTAGTACGCGGCGATGCAGCCCTTCATGGAGGCGATCAGCCCCTCCTCGTCGGAGGCATCGCCCTCGACGATCTCAACGCACGGGTGGCCCGCCCACGGACGGGACCGCACCTTGGCCGCGCTGCGGGCCAGACACCGCACGCGATAGCCGCGTTCGACCAGCCGCGGGGCCAACCGTCCGCCGATGTAGCCGGTCGCGCCGGTCACAAACACCGTGGATGAAGCTGCTGCGTCCATGCAGAGTCATGCTAGCGAATAAAAGGAGGTTGCGGGCTCACAGTCGTTCACGATCATGTGCCTCGCCCCTCTTTGTCGATCCCGAGCTTCTTGCGGAGCAGGGCGGCGTCGATCGTAATCTGCGTGCGGGCCCGAGGCGTCATGCGGTCCACGTTCTTCAGGATCATCGTCATCCGCTGGTTCTGCGCCAGTTGCTCCCGGGTGCGGATCAGGAAGTCCCAGTAGAAGACCGTGACCGGGCAGGCCGATGGGCCGCTGCGCTCGGCGGGGTCGTAGCGGCATGTCTCGCAGTAGTTGCTCATCCGCTCGATGTACTTGCCGCTAGCCGCGTAGGGCTTGGTGCCCACGAGGCCGGTGACGCCCTTCGCCGCACCATTGCGCCGATCGGCGTGCATGACCATGCCCAGTGCGTTGGGGAGCGTGACCCAGTCGATGCCGTCAACAAACATGCCAAGGTACCAGTCGATGACGGCACGCGGGTGGACGCCGCTGATGAGAGCGAAGTTGCCGGTGACCATGAGCCGCTGGATGTGGTGACCGAAGCCGGTGTCGAGCACCTGGCCGACGCACGCCTTCATGCAGGCCATGTCGGTGTCGGCGGTCCAGTAGAAGGGCGGGAGCTCTCCGTGCTGATCAAGCCCGTTGCGATCGGCATAGGCCGGGCCTTCGAGCCAGTAGACGCCGCGGATGAACTCGCGCCAGCCGATGATCTGCCGCACAAACGCCTCGACGGATTGCAGCGGGGCTTGTCCCGCGAGATACGCATCGATGGCCCGCTCGCAGCACTCACGCGGATCGAGCAGCTTGCGGTTGGGCGAACACGAGAGCGTGGAGTGGTAGAGCGTCGGCTCTCTGGACCACATCGCGTCCTCAAAGGGGCCGAACCGGGAGAGGCGGTGCGTGATGAAGTCGTCAAGCGCGGCGAGCGCCTGCTCGCGTGTGACGGGCCATGCGAAGGAATCGGAGTTGCCGGGCAGATCGGGGAGTACACGTTTCATCGCCGCGAGAACGGCGCGAGTGTTCGGGTCGGGTTTGAAAGTCAGCGGCGGACGTGGCTTTGGGACAGGACCGCTCTTGCCGAAGGGCAGGCGGTTCTCCTTGTCGAAGTTCCATTCGCCACCGGCGGGCTTGGCGCTCTTGCCCGCACCTTCCATCAGATAGCCGGTTTTTCGGCGCTGCTCGCGGTAGAAGAACTCCATCGTGAGCGAGGTCCGGCCCTCTGCCCAGGTGGCGAACTCCTCGCGGGTCGTGAGGAAGTGGTCATCGGGCAGCAGCGTGAGCGGGATGCCGGTCGAGTCTCGAACTCTCTCGAGCATCGCCAGCACGCGCCATTCGCCGGGGTGCGTGCAGACGATCTCGGAAGGCTTGATCGCGGCGACGGCGCGGGCAATCTCGGATTCGAACGCGCCCGTGTTCTCGGGGTCGTCAAGCGTGATGTACCGGACACGGATCTTTCGCCGGGAGAGATCGGCCGCGAAGTGTCGCATCGCAGAAAGAAACAGAGCGGTGCGCTGAATGTGACTTGCGACATGCAGCGACTCGGTCGCCACCTCCATCATGAGGACGGTGTCGTCGGGCGCGAGCTCACGAATGAGCGATGCATCCAGATCGAGCTGGTCGCCGAAGACAATGGCCAGACGCGCCCCGCTGGGTTTCCGCGGCGAGGGTTGAGAGGAGTCTGCGGAGATGCGGCGCATTCGTGCGTCTCGTTCGATACCGCCGCGCATTTGGATTCGCCACCGAAGGATCGTTCGTGCCCAACCACCACCTACCCACCAAGCCGTGCGCCCACTGCAAGCGTGAGTTCGCCTGGAGGAAGAAGTGGGAGCGGGATTGGGAGCGCGTGAAGTACTGTTCAAAGAAGTGCGCCGCGGCGGCAAAGCCGGAGAGCCGCGGGTAGAAGACGAACTGTCCCTGCCAGATGCGATCTGCAGGGAGTGTGCGTTTGGTCTGCTGCCGCCCGCATTCCGGCAGTTCACGTGCTGAGACGCCGCCGGAACTTGCACGCGCTCCGAGTGGCCGCGATAACAAACGCGAAGGCGGCGGATCTGCGCCCAACGGTCGCTCAGACGTTTCCTCGCCACAGCGATTCCCGCCTGACCGAGGGTGTGTACACCGACCCGAGTCACCCACCGACGGCCGAGGTGGTCCGCCTGCTGCCGAGAAGCGTTCCCGCCAGAGATTTGGGCCCGAAACCGCCCAAGTTCCATGCCGGAGCATGGATTCGGGAATTGACTCCGGAGCGGGCCGCAAGTGGTCGCTTCGTGTCACGACCTGACGCACAGGGGGGCCGGATGAACCGATCGCAAGTCGTTGCTGGCAAACAAGTAGGCCGCGAGCAGTCGCGTTGTGACGCAACCAGTCGCGGCCCTACTTCAAGCTCCCTGTACAAGACCGTTTCGGAGGGTTGGCGGGCCACTCTCGGGGTGGCCCGATGGGTATGCGATCGGCACGGGTCGTTAACGGGGATGGGCGGAACCGTGTTTTCTGGGCCGCCAGCGGGGTGCAAATACTCCAGACCTGCCCAAAGGCGTAGGGTGGTATTTTGGGGGTCTGGATTCAAGAACTGTGTTTCCGTAGTAGGGTAGGAAGACGACTCTGACTGCCAAGTGTTACGCCGAATCAGCGACAGTCGCCTTGCCCGTCGCCCTGCGGATTGCCTTTTCGAGCTCGACAACCACCAGCACGCCCGCGCCGGCGAGCACGACGCGGGCCCAGGCGCTGGCGTCGAGCGGGGCCGAGTGGAACAGGCGGTTGACGATCGGCACGTGGGCAAAGGCGAACTGCACGGCCAGCATCGCGGCGATGCCCGCCCACAGCCACATGTTCGAGAAGAGCGGCACCGACCACGCCGGACGCAGGAGCGCGCGGCTGGAGAACAAGTAGAAGATCTCGCCCACGACGATGACCGACACCGCCGCGGTGCGGGCCGCCGCCTCGCTCAGGCCGCGGCCCAGTTCCCAGTGGAACAGGCCCATCGCCCCAGTGCACAGGAGCAGCGAGACCAGCCCGGTGCGCATGAACAGCTCGAACGTCAGCAGCGGGCGCGAGGGATCGCGCGGCGGGCGGGCCATCACGCCCGGCTCCTTGGCCTCGAAGATCAGCGGCATCCCCAAGAGGATCGCGGTCATCATGTTGATGTAGAGCGCGTGCACGGGCAGGATCGGCAGCGGCCAGCCGAGCATGATGGCCGCGAGGATGATGAACGCCTCGCCGCCGTTGGTGGGCAGCGTCCAGACGATGAACTTGGTGAGGTTGCTGTAGACATTGCGGCCCTCCTCGACCGCCGCTTCGATCGAGGCGAAGTTGTCGTCGGCGAGCACCATGTCCGCCGCGTCCTTGGCGACCTCGGTGCCGGCGATGCCCATCGCCACGCCGATGTCGGCCTGGCGCAGCGCGGGGGCGTCGTTCACGCCGTCGCCGGTCATGGCGACGATGTGCCCGCGCGACTGGAGGGCCTTGACGAGCCGGAGTTTCTGCTCGGGGGTCATGCGGGCGAAGACGGCGGTGGCCTCGGCGTGCGCCGGGAGATCGGTGTCGGGGATCGCGGCCATTTCCGCGCCCGTGAGGACACGCGGCGAGGCGGCCCCCTTCGCGTCCGCGTGCGGCGTGGCCCCGTCGATCCCGATCATCCCCGCGATGGTCGCGGCGGTGAGGGCGTGGTCGCCCGTGATCATCTTGACCTTCACGCCCGCGCGTTGGCAGGCGGCGACGGCCTCGATGGCCTCGGGCCGCGGCGGGTCGAGCATCCCCTGCACGCCCAGGAACGTGAGGCCCGCTTCCACCATCGGGTGCGTCAGGTCGCCCGCGTTCGCGGCCGCCTCGGCGCGGGCAAACGCCAGCACGCGCAGACCGCGCCGCGCCAGGTCGGACACCGCCGACCGCACAGCATCCCGGTCCAGCGCGACCGCCTCGCCCGTGGCATCCATCGCGCGGTCGCACATCTCCAGCACGCGTTCCACAGCGCCCTTGACAGAGATCACGCGCTCGCCCGCATCGCCGCCGTTCTCTGGCACCCGCGCGTGCAGCGTGGCCATG